>JBBRXN010000088.1:0-22109 GCA_038248385.1 Bacteroidales bacterium | reverse complement strand
TGTTTGCTCAGGATTGAATGGCAAGTAGTCAGCAAGCTGAGCCCCAAGGATGGATACCGATTGGGTGGATACGATGAAGAGCAGCCACACCCCGCTGATTGCATCGTTGATAGCGGGTTTTTCTCCTTTGACGGTAATAATGGTAAATATCAGATACATGAGAATGAACCAGGCGACGACACCTGTATAATACAAAATAGAAGCAATCTGCAAATTACCAGAGATCAGTACAAATTGAGTTCCAAGTACGCAACTGCCGGCTACAAATGTAAGTAAGCCCGGACCTTTTGCATGATCACTTGCATCAGCTTTAAACTCTGGAAAATAGATGATTATCCTCAATAAGTACATGATACAAAGAAAAATGTAAGCCGCCATATTGAAGTAAAAAAGCAGCTCCGCAACGAGATGGAAACTAAAGAGATGAGCAGCAATGGAAACAATGCCTGTGGCCATCACCAGTGCGAAATAAGCAATATGCAGGCTCTTGAGACCGGATAAAAATGTATCGGTAAAAGGCGTAGTTTTATTCATCAAATTAATTCTTATTCAGTAAAGCCACAAATTCTTGTCCATAATCAACACTCTTTTTTAATGCTTCTTCGTCTGGAGCCCAAATAAATCGGAGTGGTTCCAGTAAAATTTCAAATCCGGATTCTTTCAATGTATCCTGAATCACTTTTGTTGATACATCGTGCCAACCAAAACATCCAAAAGCTGCTGCTTTTTTATTCATAAATTTCAGCCCTTTTACCATTTCAAGCAATCCTGCAATGGATGACATAATCCCGTTATTTACAGTTGGAGATCCAACCAGTATGGCTTTTGAGCGGAAAATCTCAGTCAGCAAATCATTCTTATCATTTTTAGCGGCATTGTATAATTTTACTGTGATATTCTGGTCTGCAGCGACTATTCCTTTCAAAATATTTTCAGCAACAGCGCGGGTTCCGTTATACATGGTATCGTAAATTACCGTTACCTGATTTTCGGAGTAATTGTTGGCCCACTCGGCATATTTCTTAACAATTTGCATCGGATCATTCCGCCAAACGATGCCATGACTCGGACAAATTAAATCAATCGGAAGATTCAATTTCTCAATTTCATCAATCTTTCTGGTCACCAATTTGCTGAAGGGCGCAAGAATGTTGGCATAATATTTTATGGCTTCGTAATACAATTCATACGGATCTACCAAGTCGTTAAACAACATTTCGGAGCAAAAATGCTGGCCAAATGCGTCGGTGCTGAACAGGATATTATCGCCGGTGAGATAGCAAAACATCGTGTCGGGCCAATGAAGCATGGGCGCCTGTATAAAGATCAATTCCTTGCCGTTGCCGACCGGTAGCTTGTCGCCGGTTTTAACAGGTTTAAAATTCAATTCCTGATGACAATGGCCTCTGATTGACTTTATACCATTCTCTGTACAATAAACAGGAGTATCGGGAATGGCTCGTAACAGATCAATCAGCGCTCCACTGTGATCGGGTTCTGCGTGGTTAATAACAATATAATCAATGGACGATAGTTCTACTTCGCTTGCGAGGTTTTCAACAAATTCATCGGAGAATGGCCGATAAACCGTGTCGATTAACACCGTTTTTTCTTCTTTTACCAGGTAGGAATTATAACTTGAGCCGTGGTGTGTAGAATATTCGTATCCATGGAAACCTCTCAGTTCCCAATCATTTTTACCCACCCAATACACATTGTTTTTAATTTGCTTTTTCATCTCCTTAAGTCTTGAAATTAATCCATCTATTTTGCTTCCAACTGATTCGCGAATGCGTGATCTCAGATTTCATGCTGACTTGTCGCCCGTAATCATGGCTTCAACATTCATTTGTTCTGAAGATTCTTCAGTACATGCACTAAAATTAAGTAAATATTTGTTTCCTCATGAAATCACCGCTAAAAAAAAGTTCCGGTTCTTTTCTTTCCGAGCAATGTTCGAAAAGCCGTTGTGAGATTGTTCTAATAAAATCGCTGTTGTTCACCCGAGCTCCGGTGGGGCATTCTTTCACGCAGGCGCAGCATAGGATACATGCAGCAATGTCTGTTTCCATAACCTCTTTCATTTCGATGGCTTCGGTGGGGCAAACGGAAACGCAAATCTCGCATTTGTCGCATTCTGCTTCAATCGTGGTTGGCGAAATTGGCGGCCTGACCGGAATAGTTTTAAAAGGTACATTTCCGGGAAGCTTGCTCAAACTTCCAATGAAAGTTCCATTTTTCAGCATTTCTTCGATTCTCGCACCAAATGATTGTGCCACTGACAAATCTTCGGCATCGGGACGGTTTTGGGCAATCGGTTTTTCAGTTGTCGAATAGGAGTGTTCGCCAATAAATGCGGCAGCGGCAAACGGATGGAAACCCAGTTCGGTAACCAAATCGCGCAACTCAACCAAAGCATCTTCATAGGCGCGGTTGCCATAAACTGCTACAATAATAGCAGGAGTGTTGGCACCTTTCAGTCTTTTCAACCTACGCACCGCTTCGATTGGTATGCGGCCATTATAAACAGGGACGCCAATAATTGCAAAACCATCTTCGGTTATCGAAATTGAGCTGTTCGTAGGTTTTGGTAAAGTAAGATCAAAATGCTTTGTATCGCCCGCGCCGATTCCTGTTGAAATTGCCTCAATAACTTTTCTAGTGGTTTTTGTTGGCGAAAAATAGATCAGATTTGTTGAAATTTTCATTGTTCCTTCGTTTACCATCAATCATTTTAATTCCAAATGCGGCACAAATTGCAGAAAAATTTCTTAACACAAACAACTATTCATCAATTTTTCACGAAATGCCAAACTGTTTTAAGGCTTTCAAATCAATTACTTTTCACCCAATATGTATTCAAGATTAGCCTGTTCAAGTAAAATGTCTTTCTCGATATTCAACAAACGAACGTTCACCTTCGTGATGTTTAATTGCGTGTCGTTCAATTCGATGGTAGTTATTACACTATTCTTATAACCAACCATCGCAATTTGATAGGCTTTGTTTGCTACTTCCATGTTATTTAAAACTGTTCTCGCTGAGCATTGAGTGAATGGATATGTCATGAACAGAAATAAATATTATCAACGAGAACTGGAATTGATGTAAACACGATATTCGCTATTCAATTTTAATTGTCTTCTTTAACGAAGTGTGGGCTTTAAAATATCCTAACGCTCCATTATTTATGTTTGAAGTCGGATTGGCAGGCGTGGCACTGGATTGATTGATGTTTTCATTCAATCCAAAAAAATAGTCATATACCACTTTATCAATACTTTGCATATCCACTTTTACTACATCATTTTTACTGGCCTTTACACGCAATGGCAGAGTATTCGAACTTCCATTGAACCCAATATCATTTCGGATAAAAATATCATTGAGCAAAGTGTCGTTTCTGGTGACTACAAACAGGTAATAATTATCTGTTTGGTCAGGGTCGGTATATTGAGGTATAACCTGAATAAATGTGACACCAAACTCTCCTTTGCTGTGAGAGCCTCCGCTACCCGGACCGCTGCCGCCTGTTTGTGCTGATCCATCCTGGATAAGCCCTTCAAAAGGAACATTTACAGGCATTGACGAAGAGGCAGTATAAGTTTGGTTCCCAATTTTTACCGTTAAAGTATAGGAATGCCCTTCTGTTCCTGCAAGGTTGGTTTTTGTATAAATACCTGGTCGGGTTTCGTCGAGTGTATCTGAATGGCTTGCATTATTATCAGTAATGATAACCAAAGCGCCACTTACCGCCGGATAAGGAGCCATTTCGTCAAAATTGATGGTTTTGATGATTTTCACCAGCGACTCGCCGGTTATATTGCTGACATTTCCCTCAATCACATATCGCGGATTGCTTTTATTGAGGTTAATATCAATCACTTTTTCGCAGGCCACAATTGACAGAGTCCCCGCTACAATTACTATGTATTTTCTGATCAATATTTTCATTTTTATTTGAATTTGAAGTTCCATGAAATAGAAGGCACCCATTTGAATAATGAAGTTTGAACAGCCACGGTTTTGTTGGGATCTGTCGCACTTTGCTCAAAGTTAATGGTATAGGCATTTTCACGACCATAAGCATTATATAAACCAAAAGACAATTCAGAATTAAAATTTGTCCGTTCTTTCAATTTAAAAGTGATCCCCAAATCCAAACGATGATAGGCTGGCATACGATAACCGTTGCGATCAGTATAAAGCCAGGTAGTTTGTCCTGCCACTTCGTACTTCCCGCTCGGAAATGTAACTGCATTACCAGTCTGATATACCCAGACAGCTGATATATTCAAACGTTTCGACAGATCATACATGGCAACAATTGAAACATCGTGAGTACGATCCTGACGCGACGGATACCAGTTATTTTGATTTATGCCTTCAATTTGTTTTTCGGTACGTGACAAGGTATAACCGATCCAACCATTCAATTTGCCCTTGTTTTTACGCATTAATAATTCCAATCCATAAGCCTGACCTTTGCCAAAAAGCAATTGTGTTTCAATAACCGAATTTCGCTCATCGGCATTGTCCTTGTAATCTATTTGGTTTTGCAGCCATTTGTAATACCCTTCCACACTTAATTCATACATATTGTCCTTAAAATTGTGGAAATAGCCCAATGAAAACTGATCACTAATTTCAGGTTTAATAATATTGGTATTCATCACCCATTTGTCTGTTGGGTTTGTTGTTACAGAGTTGGTGATGAGGTGCATGTTTTGGGTATTCCGGGCATAAGCCACTTTGAATGAACTATTTTCTTGTATGGCATAACTCAAAGCAAACCTGGGCTCTATATTGAAATAATTGGCTACCGTGCTATTTTGGTCAATGGTGTCCAGCACTGTTCGGTTTACATCTAAGGTATAATATTGGCTACCGCCCAGAACCACAAAGTTACTTAAACGAAGTCCATAAGTAATTTTGAGCTTTTCGGTCGCTTTCCAGTCATTTGATACATATAGTGCCGACTCTAATCCATTTCGATCCTGATAGGGATTTTCGGTGCTGCTTTCATCGGTGATTTTGCCTGGCGTAAGCGTGTGATAAATAACATTGTATCCGAATTTTAACGCATTTTGCACATTAGGAAAATACTGAAACTCTTGTTTTATATTCCAGTCTCTAACCCTTGAAAGAATGGAAAACGGATTTGCATTGTTCTCAATAGTAATGTTATAATCGTAATTACTGTAAATAAATGAGGTGTTCGAAAAAAGTTTGTTGTTTACCAGGTGGTTCCAACGGATAGTACCCGTCGAATTGCCCCAGTCTATCCCGAAGCGGTTGTTCATTCCCAGCACGTCCCTGCCAAAGTATCCTGAAACAAATAAATGATCTTTGTCCGAAAAGCGGTAATTGAATTTTGAGTTTAAGTCGTAAAAGTAGAGTTTGTTGTTTTTGAATTGGTCGGTCAGGTTTAGAAACACGTCAGCATAAGTCCGTCTGCCTGAAATCAGGAAAGAAGATTTACCTTTTTGAACAGGTCCTTCGATGTTGAGTTTTGAGGAAATAAGACCAATGCCACCGCTTACACCAAAATTTTGGTTATCACCTTCATTCATTTTTACATCAACCACCGATGAGACTCGCCCGCCATAATCTGACGGAGCACTTCCTTTGTATAGGGTCACATCTTTTATCGCATCAGAATTAAACGTAGAGAAAAACCCCAATAAGTGAGAAGCATTGTAAACCGGTGCGTCATCTAAAAGTATCAGGTTTTGGTCAATTGTTCCACCTCTTACGCTAAAACCACTCTGTCCTTCACCGTTTGACTTAACACCCGGCAGCAATTGCATTGTTTTCAAAATATCCCTTTCGCCAAACAGAACAGGAAGTTTGTTAATGTTTGCCACATTCAGTTTTTCCATTCCCATTTGAGACTGTGTTATTTTTTCGTTTCCTCTGGTAGCAGTAACAACCACTTCGTCTAATTCACTGAAGGCTTCTTCAACCGCGATATTTTTCTTCGTGTTTTCGGACAGAAATACAGAAATTACTTGTCCTTGATAGCCCATATAAGAAAATGCCAGATTGTAGTTTCCTTTGGGCAAGGTCAATGAATAGAACCCATATTCATTGGTGATAGTACCCAATTGCGTTTTCTCCTTAAGGGCAACACTTGCACCTATCAAGGTTTCACCATTTTTCTTATCGGTTATATAGCCGCTGATAGTGAAGGATTGTGCAAAAATTGGGAATGCGAACAATAACAATGCAAACAATGTGATTATGAATTTCATTTATTTATTTTACTTATTGAAAAGGGTTTCATTTCTTTAATTTTATGAGGCAGTTCACTGAAAGGGTTGAAAAATCTAAATTGTCGCTTGGTTTCCATCCCTGGGATTTCAAAATTCTTATTAATTCGCGGTTTAGCATTCCATGTGCAATAACCACCGTAACTTTATGTATGTCTGCATTCTCCACTAATTGATGTGAATAAACTTGAAGTTCTTTTATTTGTTTGTGGTAATCCTCTTTTCCCTTGCATTTGATTCCTGTCATCCATGTTACTCGTGAAATAAAAAGCCAGGCCTTAACAGGTAGTCGCAGTACAGGAATTTTAATAACCGGATAGTCAAGTTCAGAAAGCATACTGTCTTTCTTAATAACTACATTTTCTCCAAATATTATTGATGCCGTTTCAATCGCCCTTAGTTTTGGACTACAAAATACTGTATCGACAGTTTCATAATGATCTATTTTTTTTATGACTTCAGAAGGATCGAATTTCTTTATATGTGCTTGATTGTATCGCTCTTTGTATAAGTTGGCCTTGTTTGTATTGCCCCATCCGGGTTTTTTAATATCGACTTTGGCATGCCTTATTAATATTATTTTTGAAGTAGGCTGGCTTTTTAACTGCTGTATAAAAAGTGCAAAAAACAAAATGATGAAAAATTTCAGCATCATTTAAATTGGTATTTGAATGAAAAATTTACAAGCTGATCCTCGCTGCTGATTGAGTATGAAGCATTTATTGTGGCCATATTGAATGGTGAAAACCAAAATCCAATGCCTGAGCCATTGTGCCAACGTTTTGAGTCTTCTCCTTTCAGCCAAACACGGCCGGTATCGTTAAAAAACAAAACCCCAATAGTTCCGTTCAGAAGGTAAGTTTGAAACTCCTTCATCCTAATGCTAATTTCAGCGTTCGCATATAAAGAAGCGTCTCCATAAAACCGGGTTTCACGATAACCTCTTAAATTTTCATTATTTCCCAGTTTTGCCGACTCATAAAAAGCATAATCACCAAAAAGTTTTTCGCCGCCTACACGCAGAGCATATACAACACGTGGCCTCTTCGAGAAACTGAAATAGGTAACCCAATCAGACGAAAGCTTAAAAAAATCTACTGAATTTTTATTAAGTCCTGAAAAATATCTTGCATAAGTATTTGATTGTATTCCTTTTGTCGGAAACATATTGATTCCGGAAAATTCTCCGTCAGCGTTCCGGTTCTTACCTGCAAGGGTATTTAATTCATATTTAAAATAAAACGATAAGTAAGCATGTGCGAGCAGATCGGTGGGTTTTAGACCATTGCCGGGAAGGGTTATAAACCGGTTTGGAGTGTCCTCTGCATCTGTAAACAAATACTGTAATCCGGGACCGGCTTTATGTATTTCATCATTATCAATCCATTTTATAAAATCCAATTTTACAAAATACTGTCTCAACCGCAATCGGTAAAAATCTTTGGTATTGTTACCATCATCCCGGATTGTTTCATTTCCCAATCCAAAATAGTTACCGGCATACCAACCTGAATTGTATCCCGAATTGTAATTGATATCTACATGTCTTAGTGGGTAACTATTGCTGGCATCAAATCGAAGGTTATAGGAATTGGTTTTCATGGTATAATTTCCAAGAATTTCATATTTGCGTTTTTGGTAACGCGAATACTTTGTAAAAATAGGGCCACCGCCAAGAAAAACGCCATCATCCGGATTATAACCTGAATAAATTCCCGGATAAACGATATCATATTCAAAGTTTTCCCTGTCGAAATTTAATTGCTCTTCATCAAATTTATCTTTTACTTTTGCTCGATTTTGCGGCAATACTTTTGTGTCCTTATTGTCGTAAACTGAAACATTTTCCTTTGATGCTAAATTGAAACCGATGACTTCGTCATTATCTTTTCCCCCTATAATCTTTAGCTTGATACTACTTGTTTTATCTCCAATTTTTTCGAATCGGTCGTTCCCTTGTAATCCATACAAATTGATTATTTTGGTTTTGTCACCATCAAATACCCGATCATAAAAACAATCGCCCTTTTCGTTGTCTAACTCTGATTGATAGCCTCTTATCCTCAAATTATTATTCAGATATATAATTTCAAAAAAATCATTTTCATTGGTGCCGGTTATGCTTACTTCCTTTGCGAGCGACAAGTATAAATTATGCGCCATTTTTTCCAGATTATTGAGACGGCTTTTTAAAATACGCCCTGTTTCCTGACCTGATAATGGATAAATTTCTGCTGGGAAAGCCAGCATTGCCGAATCTATATTGTTATTGCTGAGTAGGATTTTCAATGAATCTATTTGAACAAGCCAGTCACTCCAACTGCAATTTGTTAAAAAAGTGCGGTCGAAATAACGTGCATTAAACGATTGACCATCCATGTTTTCTGTAAACTCATCAAATCCCTGAATTTTTGGAAGTAACCATTTTCGGGAAATTAACCAAGGCAACATTCCTTGATTTAAAAAAAATGCCTGGTCGCGATCCCGTGGTATCGGTTTGTAAACTGTTTGATTGTTTTGTTCAATTCCTGCCCATCGCCATTGGTCATCATGTCGGTCCCAATCATTGATCAGAATATCCAGCAATCGGGCACGAACGACTGCATTTTTATCAATGGTATGCTTGTGATTTTTAGTAATACTCTCAATTACATTTTCCGTTGAAATTACATTTGTCAAAAGTCCAGAGCCTTCTTTTAGTTGGTATTGATTATCAAGGCGTTCTTCAAATAAAAATAGTCTGTTTGCGACATCGGAAGCGTAAATGCCAAAACGTGGATCATTGGTCACATAATATATTTCGGGATGAGTATGTAATATATGAGCATATTGGGCAAGCTTTGCCACAACTGGAGCTGCATAAGGATTTGATGCGGAAATCTGATCCTGTACAATATCGACAGCAAATGTATTGAGCAATTCTTTTGGCAAAGCGCCTTCTACATTTTTATCTACAGACCGCAGCACATATTGCTTTCCAAGAGTATCTTCGAGCCGCAAAGAGTAGGTTTGTTGGCCTCCACCCCGTTTAATAATATTCAGTCCTCCATTTTTACTCCCAATATCAAAAACAGGTAATTTAACTGTCGTCTCCCAAACTTTGCGGTAATTTTCACCCAGCCATTTATATTTTGAAGGCGTAATTCGATACTTGAAGCTTGCTGCTGCGATCACACTGTCAGGCAACGAGTTGGGTTCCATAATTTCTGGGTGTAAAGCAATCAGATTCCTTTTATAAATTATTTTATTGAATAGAACTTTGTCACCACCGAAAAAAGTTAAAGAGCATTCACCGTTAGCGTCAAAATCAAGTCGGGCGAATCCATTTTCGCTTGTTCCAAATTCAGGAAGGTCTTTTCTTACGTATTCTTGATTATTCCAAGCTCCTGAAATAACATAGTGTGAATTTTCATTTTGAAAATATTGCATATTGGCTTCACCTCCTGATACATATATTACATCAGGGTATTTTTTCAAAATAGAAAGCATACCGGTACTAAAGTATTTGAAATCGGGATATTGAATATCACGACTGGTCCCCGGCAACTTTCTGAAAAAAGTATATGGAGCTTCAAATAGCCATTGTTTTAGAGAGAAATAGCCACTTGTATTTCCATAACTTTTCAATGAATGGTGACCTGCCAAAATAATATGCTTGGAGGGATAATTCCGGCGTATCGCATCTTCAATTTGAGTTAGAATATCCGCTTGAGATTCAATATCGCACTTGCTAAAACGCCTGTCGAATTTATGAACCCACCAATAAGTATCAAGAAGTATCACCACTACATTTTTATCCAAAATAATTTCTTTTGGTCCTGGGCAAGCAGCATCAGGAAGATAGACCGTTGTTTTTGATTTCTCTGATAGTTCAGATTCCCATTTTATGATGAATTCCTTTCCTTTATTCGTGCCATTTGACCATTCTGCTTTACCCGGTGAAATCAATATCGCATGTTCTGAATCTTTTTCATCCACAGGCAATTCCAGATTTCCCTGACTATTTATAATATTTCCGGTAAATAAG
This sequence comes from Bacteroidales bacterium, assembly GCA_038248385.1. Taxonomy (GTDB): domain Bacteria; phylum Bacteroidota; class Bacteroidia; order Bacteroidales; family Prolixibacteraceae; genus Aquipluma. The sequence goes on along the minus strand of JBBRXN010000088.1, from coordinate 11,810 downwards.
ACTGCGCTATTATGCGTAATTTTTAATTGCTTTTGCCATGCCAGCTGCACAGAACTATCATTAAGTTTTCCATTTGCATTGCCGGTAATTAGAATACTAAAGATTTGGGACTGTTGCGCATAAACAGTGTAACTTGTAAATATTATTCTTACAAACAGGAAATATACAAATACATATTTTAACGCTCTAATACTCATCTCTAAAACATTTTACTTTTAGTAAATAGCGGCTAATTGAAATCTAAATGGATATTTCAATCTAAATAAGTACAAACAAAAATGCTCCAACAGTGATTATCAGTCCAATCATAAAAACATTATAGGCCCATCGAAGTAGTTGATATTTTTTGGCCAATACTTTCCCCAGCAAATACTGATCTTTGATGAGCGCTAAATATAAATAGGGATCATCGTTTATCATTTCTACTACCGCCTCCTCATATTCTTCCAATTTCATATTGTAAAAATTACCAAAAAACAATAAGTTAACTTTCTGTTGTTTAAAGTCTTCTTTGGTGAATTTTCCTGTTGATATATTGGGTCGCGTTGAAAGAATTGCCAATACTATTGTTGACAAACTGAATAGGATGAAAATAATGGTGGGGACAATAATTGAAGGCTCCTGTTTAAACTTACTCACAAGTGTAGCCAGGGAAAGTGATATAATAATGCCATTCAGTGAGATTAGAATATTCGATTTATTATCAGCAATTTGACTCAGATTTATTTGGTTACGGGCTGTAAGCCTAAACATGGAATCAACACCACGCGAGTACTTTTTTGAATTGGCAGCTTTTTCCGCTTTTTCTATTTTGCTTTTGATCTTTTCTTTTAAAAGTTGTAAGTTTTTAGCTTTGGTTGCTACGAAGGTGTTTTTACAATAATTGGTGTAGAACGAATGCTCTTCAAACAACTTTACCGACTCGTTATTGAATTCTGCTTGTTTTACATTCCGGATTCCGATTTCCTTTTGTTCCTGAAAAAGTTTATCTGCTAATTCAAAATAATCCTCTTGCCCAAGATGCATAAAGTCAGCATCGCATAAAACTTCCGCAGCCCGGCTTGTTGCGTTTTGTGGAAATGTAGTTGTCATGATACATTCTGCGACCTTCTTTCGAATTTCCTGATCAACCATAAGCTCAGAAAGAAAACTATCAGCTATATGCACACTTTCTGCTTCATGCCCTTGATATGCAATCGTGTAACCGGCATCGTGATACCATGCAGCTATTTGTAAGATGTCCATTTCTTCTGAGGTTAAACCCTCTTCTGCACCAATTAAAAGAACATTTTTTACAACTTTAACAGTATGTTCCAATGTGTGATAAGTAAGTTTGACCGGCATTTCTTGATTTAACAAATTTGTAATAAATTGTTCTGCCTCTTTGATGATTGTCTCATTGATTTTCATTTTTCAATTTTTTTAGGACTTGTAATTCAATCTTCATTTAATACGTAAAGAGAAAGAGACTCGTTATACCCTTTTACCAATACATGGTTTTGAGGTATAAAAGTGGTTCTCTTATTATTCTCCAGATGTTCATACACCTGTTCAGATATTATTAATTGGGAATCGTAAACTTTATTGAATTGCTCGATTCTCGAGGCTATAATAACCACGTTACCTGTAATTGAATACTGTTTACGGATGGATGAACCGATGTTTCCAATGACTGCCTCACCATAATGTAACCCAATCCCAATACGTGTTTTCGGAATATTTCCTTGTACATTTTCTTCATTTACTTTATCAATGATCTGCTGTGAGGCTATTACTGCATGTTGCGAGATATCACCGATGGAAACCGGCGCACCAAAAGTTGCCATAAAACCATCGCCTAAAAATTGGTTAATAACTCCACCGTGCGATTGTACAATGTCAATCATAAACGAGAATAGTCTATTTAGGTAGTTTACCACTTCCTCCGGAGTATGGCTTTCAACGAAAGGTGTAAAATTTCGGATGTCGAGAAACATAACGCAAACCATTTTTCTGGCTCCTGTGAGTTCATCTCTTTTTTCAAGGATGCTGCCTACAATCTGCGGAGAAATTTGTTGCCCAAACAAGTCAATGATTTCATTTTTTTCCTTTACGTTTACCCACGAAATCATCATTTTCTTTTTTATCAAATCCGCCACAAATCCTGCTGCAATTCCAGATATTATCATAATTACACCTTGTCCCAGGTATTGTATTCCCGTTAAATCAACGTGAAGTCTGTCAATAGGAATATTACTATAATTGCTTGAATAGTAAATCGAAATGGCCACATATTCAACTGCTGCCAAAATTCCGGTAAATAGCGATAGTCTGATATCTAACCGTAATGTTGAAAGCACAATGAAAATAAAGTAGGTAAGTGTCGCCGGGGCTTGTAAGATGATCGTTTGATTAGTATATTCCAGAATAAAAATGAATAAAACAGTGAGTAGGCTTATTTCAGAGAAAACATTTAGATAAGCAAAAGCGTAGCGGTGCTGGATAAATAATCTAATTTTTTTTCCTAAAAAATAATGAATCAGAGCCTCATAAAAGATAATAACTAAAGTAAAGATTAAAATCGCATAAATAGCTATATGAGAGTCGAATAGGGAAATGTATTGTTCGCGATAAAAAAAATAAATTACCATCAAGAGGAATGCCTCAAGCCCTAACAGTCCAATTAAAAGTAAAGCGCGTAAACGTTCGCTATTTGAGATTTCAATACTAAAAGAGTCCACAATTGAAAATGTTTCTTGACTATTTTGTGGTTTTTCCTTTATTCGCTGCGTTTTCATATTGCCGATTATTTGTTCTAATACTTTTTGACAAGATAATTTTCAGGAATTCTAATTTTCAGGTCTCAACCTTCATAATACAGTAAGGTTTCTTATTTTGAGATTCAAAATAGGTTCGCATAATATAATCCAGTACAATACCTGAAGTTATCACCTGCAATCCGGCAAGTAATAGCAACATGCCAAGAAATATAAAAGGTATTTCCCAAATATCGTAACCTAAAATCTTGGTTACCAATAGATAACTCAATATAATTGATCCGGAAAGGAAAAGTAGAGAACCAAACTTAATATAAAAATGTGATGGCTTTTGCGCATATTTTCGATAGAATTGTAATAATATCAAGTCACTCAGTACCTTAAATGTTCTTGATAAACCATATTTGGAAACTCCATTCACACGGGGATAATGTTTTACGTTAATTTGTCTAACTTTTGCACCTTCATAAATCGCCAGTATTGTGATAAACCGATGAAGTTCACCATATAATGGAATATCTTTAATGACATGGCTTTTAAATAATTTGATAGCACATCCGTTATCAATAATTGGAGTCCCGGTTATCTTTCGAATCAATAAATTTGCGATAAACGAGGGAATCTTACGAAAAATTAGCTGATCATTTCGTTTTTTTCTGATTCCGGCAACTACGTCAACTGGTTCATTTTGCAGAATATAAAGCATCTCAATTAAATCCGTCGGATCATTTTGCAAATCGCCATCTATAGTTGCGATGTATTCGCCGGTAGAATAATCAATACCTGCTTTAATTGCCAGACTCTGGCCATAATTTCGTTTTAATCGGATTAGACACACTTTTGGATCGTTTAAATCTTTTACCCGTTTCGCCGTATCATCTGCCGATCCATCATCTACAACAATTATTTCATAGTCGAAATTCTGATCTTTAAACGATTGATTAACCTGCTGAATTAGGATTAATATGTTATCAGCCTCATTATATACAGGAATTATCAAGGATATCTTTGCCATCATTCTTTAACTTTTATTAGATACATGTTACCTAACTCGTTGAACCTCTTTGAAGGCATTAAAAATTTAAGTCCGATTTTAGATACTCTTTTATACTTGTAATGGTTAAATATAGTTGCCTCAGGAAAGTTTTCAAACAGCGCGTTTCGTCCTATGCTATCGGTATAAACCCAAGGTTCATCAACGAATTGCAATTTCGTAAGCATAGAATCAGTAATAACCCTGGGATGATTTTTAGCATAAAAACTAATCTCGTAATCCATATTGTTCATTACATATAGGCTTGCTTTTTCTGATCCGGCCTTATTAAAATCGCGTGAAGCGATTGGAGTTGCATCGTATCTGAAAATCTGGGGAAATAAATGCAATGTCAGTATCAGGTTAACCGTTAGAATTGCCATAATTGGAACATGTACAAGCTTTTCGGCAATTGTATTTGATTTGATCAGAACAAAAATCGACCATCCAATCATCAGGATTATCGAAATCCAGAACGATAAATCGCTGGTAGGAAAAAAAACAGCAGGAATAAGAAGGGAACCAATAAGCAATAATGAGAGTACGAGATATTGAATCAGAATCAGAACTTTTGGAACCTTATGAGAAAACAAACTACCCTGAATTAGCCGATCGGTCCATTTGGCTGTAATGATCGCTATCAAAGGAATTACCGGTAACATATAATGCGGACTTTTTGTCTTTGCAACCGAAAGGATAATGAGGAAAACGGGTATCGCCATCGTTATCCCTTCGTGTGATTTTAGAAACGAGAAACGGTTTGAAATCCAATTTTTAATTTCTTGAAAAACACCAAAGTAGGTCAATAATGAAAATGGCAGAAATAAGTATCCTACGGTATGTAAATAAAACAGGTAATCATTGTTTGTGCCGGTGTATGTTCCTGTTATTCGTCCTAAATTGTTGGTCCAGAAGAAGAACTTTATGCCATCAACCCCAAATTGATGATAGAGTCCAATTAGTGTAGGAGTTGCTATAGCCAAAACAATCAGCAATCCGGGGAGCCAAACCACAGGTCTAAATAACTTGTATTTTTTAATAATAAGGAGTTGTGCTATAATAGCAAAAACGGGAACTGCCATGCCGACAGGCCCTTTGGTAATCACAGCTAATCCAACAAAAGTGAATCCGGCAATGTAATTCCACCAGTTTTTTTCGCTGATAAACTTATGAAGTTGCCATAAAGCAATGACAACACACATGGTTAATACAATATCCGTATGTACGTCATTATTATAAAGCAACGTACTTTGTGAGGCAATCAGCATAATTGCTGCCAGGATTCCAGTCCTTTTATTATATAGCGCCTCTCCCAATTTGTAGGTTGCAAAAGTTCCGAAGATGGTAAATAAAAAAGTTGGAAGCTTAAACGAAAAATTGGATAATCCAAATATTTTGAACGAAAGCGCTGCAAGCCAGAACATAAACGGTGGCTTTTGGTCGTAAGGTTCATCAAATATTTTAAGATGAATCAAATCGCCTGATTCGTATATCGTTTTGCTAACAGCAGCATATTTACCACCATCAATAACCAAATCAAATCTTAAATTTACCAGATAAATCATAAATAGCAACAATGCAGTCACCCAGTATTTTAAAGGAATATTTCTAGTTAGATTCATCTTAAAATACAATTAAACATGAATTATTATCAACTAAAAGCTGTACTCTTATCCTATTTAATGCGCCATCCAATATCTTGACTTTATGGAATTTTTCAAGTAACTCATATACCATTTATATAATTTACTAATTCCTTCCTGAATTGAGGTATTGGGCTTAAAGTTCAATTCCTTCTCAAGAATAGTTGTGTCTGCATAAGTTTGATATACATCGCCATCCTGCATATCAACCATTTCTTTAATAGCTTTTTGGCCAGTAACATTTTCAATAACTGCTATAAAGTCAAGAAGCCTTATTGGTTTCCCATTGCCAATATTGTATATTTTATAAGGAATATTACTTTCAGGAGCATTGGCTGTAATGACCGACAAGCCATCAATGATATCATCTATGTAAGTGAAATCGCGCGAAAGTTTGCCGTGGTTAAATACTTTTATCGGATTTTGGTTTATAATGGAATCCATAAAAAGATATGGAGCCATATCGGGTCGTCCCCAAGGTCCATATACTGCAAAGAAGCGCACTCCAGTTGTCGGGATGTTGTAAAGTTTGCTGTATGCATGAGCCATTAATTCATTGGATTTTTTACTGGCAGCATAAAGGCTCACAGGAGAGTCAACGAGATCAGTTTCGCGGTATGGAACTCTTTTGTTCAGGCCATAAACGCTACTGGAACTTGCGTAAACCAAATGTTTTATCGGATGAAAACGACAAGCTTCCAAAATGTTCAGAAATCCATAAATATTTGAGTCGATATAGGCATAAGGGTTATTGATTGAGTATCTGACACCAGCCTGAGCAGCCAGGTTGCAGACAACATCGAAATGCTCTTTTGCAAAAAGTTCATCAATAAATTCCTTATCCCGAAGGTCTGCTTTGAAAAACCTATAATTGGGGTATTTTGAGCTTTGCACAGATTTATGGGTTTGTATCAACTCTCTAGCTATACCTGTCTCTGTCAGTCGGGCATACTTCAACCTGACATCGTAGTAGTTGTTAATATTGTCTATTCCAATAACCCGATTACCTTTTTCTGCAAAGTGCTTTACTGCATGAAATCCGATAAAGCCAGCAGCGCCTGTTATTAATATTTTCATAGTAACTTTTTTTAACGTTCTATTTCTCTATTTCTATGTAATAATAATTTCCTGTCTGATGAATTTTTTTGCCTTTAATGAACACTTGGATGGAATCATTTCGCTCAATTGCCTTATTCCAGGTAAATAAGATGGCAGGAGTCTTTATTTTATTTTTTTCGTATAATTCGTGTATTCTTAACTTTTCTGGTTTTACATCCAGATATACATCTAGATTAATGGCTCTGTTCATTTCACAATAATAGTAGTTCATTTCTCCTTTTTCGGAAGCCGTTATTTTTGCCTGGTTGCACAATTTGCTTAGCCCGATTATTGAGTTATACTTAGGTATTGCAAACGAAACTGCAAAAACTGCGAGTAGCATTCCAATGGATGCCATTATTATTCCCCGATTTAAACTTTTATCCATCAAATATCTAAAGCTAAGCGCTCCAGAAACCGAAAGAATCAAAGCAGAAATAAGGATAATGGGTGACGAGCTAAGTATTTTGTTATCAACAAAATATTGAGAGATGATTATTCCTGGTAGAGCCAGGCAAAGAATGCTGGCTGGAATAACGGCAAGAATAAACAACCACCTTGGTGACCCAAGTTTTGAAAGCCATAATACCGAGATATAAATCAAAAACGGGAAAGAAGGGAGCATATATACCGCGAGTTTTGAGCTGAAAAGGGATAAGACTATCAATGTTGACAGAGCTATTGTCAGAAAGAAAAGCTCTATATTAGATTCAGCCAGTTTCTTCTGAAGTCCGACAATCAGAACTCCGGCAATCACTATCGACCACGGCGCAAGAGAATATATGAAAGCCACAAAATAATAATAGAAAGGCTCTTGGTGGTGAAAGGAATTTACTGCTCGATTAACGGTTTGATTGAAAAGCAAGTTGTTCAGATATTGACTTCCTCCCTCAGTATAAATGCCTATAAACCATAGGCCATTTAGTATTAGCAACACAATAAGTGTTTTCCAACCCCAGTATCTTCCAATTAATCTTATTTCTTTTTTCAGTATTAAAAAAACAGTGATTGAAACCAAAGGCACTATTATTCCCATTGGCCCTTTGGTAAATATGGCCAGAAAAACAAAAACAGGAAACAGTATTGAGTTACGCGGCTTTCCTTCGCCGGAATACATTCTGAAAAATGTGTAAAGGGCTAGAACGATAAACATGCACATTAGCATATCCATTCGCAGTACTATGGCTGAGCCGATAAAAAAAGCACTCGTTAAAAGCATTAACTGTGCAAGTAAACGTTCATTTTTCGATAGAACATTCTTAACCCATAGATCCATAACATAGACCACCACCAATGCAGGAACAAATGAAAATATTCCAAGGAAGAGCATGTTGTGATGTCCAAAAATAAATTTACCCAACATTACAATCCAAAGGTAAAGTGGCGGTTTATCTGCATAAATTAATCCGTGATTGGTAAATGTGAACAGCGATCCATCCCGCAAAGCTTCGTCGGCAATACTCAAGTATCGTAATTCATTATCCGGAGTAAAATCGCGGAAAATAAATATCGGTAATACGGACAACCCGTATAGAACATAGCGCAATGATTTGATCGTATTTAAATTAATTGGCATAATTTAAACTATTAAGTTCCTTCTTATATAAAATGATATTCCTGATATAGGCAACAAATCCTATCGATTGTCCCAGTATCAGGATTGGATCAACGCGGATTAGTCCATAAATAACTATTATACCGGATCCGAGCAGGCTAATCTGCCAAAATCCAAGAGGGAGTATTGATTCTTTTCTTCGCATTGAATAAAACCATTGATAAACAAACCTAAGGGTAAACACTATTTGTCCTGATGCACCCAAAACTAAGAGCCATAATGGGATGCTATCGCTGGCCAGAAAGTTTGCAACAAAATAATTTGCGTTTTTAAGTACAAAACCTACAGCACAAAATGGAATCATGATCAGTATCGCCTTGAGCAAAAAATGAATTTTTCCCCAAGCGCCATTTTCTTTTAAATTCCAGATGTAGATATAATAGGAGATCATTTGTCCCAGAAGGATGGCAAAGTCGTTGCGGAACCAACCATAAATAAAGAATAGATAGGACGCAACAATGCTTAACACCCAATAAATGGTGGGCGAGAGCACTTTTTTAGCCCTTTCAGACAAAATCCATTGCAGGAGAGTGCGCATAAAAAAAAGTACCTGAGAAATAAATCCTAATATAAAAATCATCATAATTCTACTTTAATACATTTAAGTTTTTAAATTAGAATTGGTTATATCCAATTTTCTATTAAAACCTCCTTTAAACATTTTGTTAATAAGCTATTCTTCAGACTTTCCCATGTTTATTTTTTCTGCTCTTGGTATTGAAAAATAGAAAATTGATCCTTTACCCGGCTCTGATTCGAACCAGACAGTTCCTCCTAACAATTCTACCAATCCTTTTGAAATAGTCAGTCCCAGGCCGATGCCACCATATTTCCGGGTATAAACTGATTCAGTCTGACGGAATCTTTCAAATATTTTATCATGAAATTCCTTTTGTATTCCTATTCCAGTGTCTTTGATATGAAATTGGACGAAGTCTTCAGTTAGTTTAATCCCTATCTCAACGTAACCATCATGGGTAAATTTGATCGAATTGTCCACGAAATTGGTCAATACCTTACTAAGTTTTGTCTCATCACTTTCAATAAATAATTCATATTGAAGGCTCAACATTTCAAGCCTTAATTCAATTCCTTTCTCAATTGCCTTAAATGAATATTCTTTTTGAATGGCATTAATTAGCTGGTTAACTGAAAGTAATTGTTTTTTTACTTGAATCTGGCATGATTCAATTTTCGAAATATCCATGATGTCTTCTACAATTGAAAGAAGACGATTTCCACTCTTATTAATTATTCCAGCGAATTTTGCAATTTGACCTGATTCCAGAAACGGATCAAGCAATAATTCGGAAAATCCAATTATACCATTCATGGGTGTGCGTATCTCGTGGCTCATATTGGACAGGAATGCAGATTTTAACTGATCGGATTCTTCTGCCTTTTCTTTGGCTGCAACTAAATTCTCTGATATTTTTTTCCTTTCAGTATTATCATCCATGATCAGGATGTAATTACTAATTGTGCCATTATTTTCTATCAAAGGCGATATAATCACATTTTCCCAGAAAACTGTACCATCCTTCTTCCTGTTTTGAAATTCTCCATGCCAAATATTTCCTGCCCGAATAGTTTTCCACATGAGTTCAAATACTTCCTGTGAATGGTGTTCTGAATTGAATATTCGTGGATTTTTCCCTTTCACATCATCGAACGAGTATTGCATCGAGAATGTAAACCTGGCATTTACAAATTGTATTTCCCCCAAAGCATTGGTAATAATAATTGAGACAGGGCTTCGTTCAATCACCTTAAGTAGTGTTTTGATTCCGTGCTTTAATTCTTCAACATTGCAATGAAGACCCTCTTCTGTCATGATTTTTATTATAGTTTCCATTATATTAACTATTAACATTATTCGAAACGACAGGTTTGTTCTTCGATTACACCTTTAAAGTGCTAATAAACAACAACCTGAAAATATGTACTTTAATAATATCACTGATTTATAAGCCTTTCCTCTAATCTATTAAAGTAGAATCGACTCAATATTATTTTCCGCAATTAAGTAGTTGATATATCGGCATTTCATCCATCGGAAAGCAAAACAGTCAAAGAAAGGCGCTACCAAGCGGTTTCTCAGATTATATTTTGAAACACCTGTAGTCCTTGGGAAATGCCTGACTTCAACCTGTTTCACTTTGCCGTTTTGCAACTGGATGAGTGCTGGTAAAAAGCGATGCATCCCTGTAAATAAAGGAATGCGTTTGGCATAGTCTGTCCTCATTATTTTTAACGGGCAACCGGTATCGGCAATACCGTCTCCGGTCATGAACCGTCTAAAACCATTTGCAATTTTGGAGGTTGCTTTTTTCACAAACGAATCATTGCGTTTGGTTCGAATGCCCATCACCATTTCAAACTCTTTCAAATGTGGAATAAGCAAGTTGAAATCTTCAGGAACAGTTTGTAAGTCGGCATCAATATATCCGACATAAGTTGAGCGGGTGGCATCAATCCCAGCTTTTATTGCAGCACTTAATCCGAAGTTTTTTGTAAAATTTAGATTTAAAAAATGGTTTTGACGATTACAAACCTCTTCGATTCGATCCTTACTCCTGTCAGTAGAGCAGTCGTTTACAAATAGAACACAACTGGTTAAAGGTGATTGTGATATAAACAAGGATAGCTTTTCTTCCAGTGCATTAATATTATCCTCCTCGTTAAACACAGGAACAATAATAGTCAATTCATAACTTTCCGTTTTGTTTTCTCTTTTTATATCGGAGCCGTTCCTGAATATTCTGGTATTTTTAGTATTCTGATCTATAATCATTTCTATCGTTTAAAAGACTTTGTTCTTCTGAATAATTTTTTCGCTAATGTTCCTACCCAAATACCAGGATTGAGTATCCTGATAAATGGGACAGGAACAATTGCTGTTTTCTGAACTGTATATTCTTAAATTCTTTCAAGATTAACTTAAAATTGTGCTTTTAACTGCAACTCTAAAAGATTCGACTTAACAAAGCAACGTCACCATTTGCTTTTCATCTATTTCATAAAAAGCAATCTTATATTCTCGGGCAAGCCAACCTAAGGCCATTGTAAAATCAATCTCAGTTAATTCACTTATTTCTAACAACTCGAATAACGGTGTGCTTTTTTTATTATCGAGTATCTCCGAAATCAGGCGAGCATTTCTACCAATCTTATCTATTGTCATGTTGGTTATTATTAAGTAATTAATATTATTTCCTATAGATATACTCATATATTACTCAAGTTTATTTTATTGAAAATTGCGCCTATCTCAAGGATTCGGGAGTTGGCTCGTTGTATTGTCAAGCCAGTTCTTTATGTCGGTTAAATTCCTGTCCCAATCTACCGGGTATAACTCTTTGATTGTCTTTTCAAATAACTCTTTGTTGTTATAAAGTTCAGTAAAAAGAAACCATCCGGGTTCTGCAAATCTTTTGCTATTAGTAATTTTTGGAAATCCATCATTTAGAAAAAGTTCAAGTACGTTTTCGACAACTTTGAGGTATAACCTTTCTTTCGATCGAAAATAGTAATGAATTGCTGCTGTATTAACTCCAGCTTTATCTGCAATACGATGTAGTGTACTTCCATGATATCCGAATAATAGAAATGTATTTGTGGCAGCTTCCAATATTTTTGATTCAGTATTTAATTCATTGTTTTCC
>JBBRXN010000087.1:0-22739 GCA_038248385.1 Bacteroidales bacterium | reverse complement strand
GGCCAGGTTACGAAGCTTTGCCTTAAACATTATGCGAAAAAATAATGTAGCCAATATCAAAGGTGAAATGTACGAGAATAGCCTGTGTATAGATAGGTTATACAGTTATCAACACTTTTTGTAGAATTGAACAGCCGTGGGAGAAGGAGGACAATGAACGAATACTAAAGTATTTAGCGTTACCTTCGCCCACAAATTCACGGGGAAGGATGAGAAACGAAGAGGCTTCAGAATTGGAAATTTCATTGTTGCTGGAGGCTATTTACCAAAAATACGGGTACGATTTCAGGCAATATTCAAAAGCGCACATCAGGCGCAGGATCATGAACCGAATGGCCTTGTCGGGTTTGGAAGATGTTTCTCAAATTCAATCTAAAGTTCTGAAGGATGAATCATTTGCCTACGAATTGTTACAGGACCTCTCGATAACAGTCACCGAAATGTTTCGCGACCAGGACTTTTACCGGTCGGTGCGCGAAAATGTAATCCCAATCTTAAAAACCTACCCTTTTATAAAAATATGGCATGCCGGATGCGCTACCGGCGAAGAAGCTTATTCAATGGCCATCATTCTTCAGGAAGAAGGTTTGTATGACCGAACGACCATTTATGCGACCGATTTTAACCAACGCGCTTTGAATCGGGCGAAGGAAGGGATCTTTTCGAATAAACTGATGGCTGAATATACCGGCAATTATCAATTGTCGGGCGGGAAAGAGTCTTTTTCGAATTACTATACTTCCAGTTATGACAATGTGATCATGAATCAATCGCTGAAGCAAAACATTGTATGGGCCAATCACAATCTGGTAACCGATGGCGTATTTGCAGAAGCTCACCTGATATTGTGCCGGAATGTGCTAATCTATTTTGATGCCAATTTACAAAATAAGGTACAAAAGCTTTTTCATGAAAGCCTTACCAATGGTGGTATTTTGTGTCTGGGTTCAAAAGAAAGTTTACGCTTTACCGACTTTCCAGATAAATATACCGAGACAGATAAGAAACAGAGGATATTTAAGAAAAGGTATTAAATAATGCGGTATGAAGCAGTTGTAATTGGGGTTTCGTCGGGTGGAATGTCTGCTTTGAAATATCTGTTTTCGGCATTGCCTGCTGATTTCGGCATTGCCATTATTGTGGTGCAACATGTAAGCGCCCGCTCTGATAACCAATGGATCAAATTGCTGAATGAAATAAGTAAACTTAATATTAAAGAAGCAGATGAAAAAGAAAAGATTGAACCGGGGAATGCCTACATTGCTCCGTCGAATTATCATTTGCTGATTGAAAAAGACAAGACCTTTTCACTTACCATTGATGAACGTGTGAATTTTGCCAGACCTTCGATTGATGTATTGTTTGAAACTGCAGCAGAAGCATATAAAAACAAATTAATCGGAATCGTTCTTACCGGCTCAAATCATGATGGAACCAAGGGAATAAAACGAATAAAAGAATGTGGCGGACTGGCAATTGTTCAGGATCCCAAAACAGCTGATTCACCTTATATGCCAGCGTCAGCAATTGCAGCGATAGAACCGGATTACATTTTGTCGCTGGAGAAAATAGTTGAACTGCTCATAAAAATTGACCTGGATTTTGAAGGATCGCACAATATGGAACACAAACCAACAAAACTAATAATCGAATAAAATGAAACTTGGCAGAAAAATATTAATTGGATTTATTGGTTGTGCCTTTCTGTTTATCGGGCTTACAATTTTCGCAATAAAAAACAGTGAAAAATTTATCACTTCCACATTTCTGGTCAATCATTCCAACCAGGTATTGAATGAATTCGGTGAAATACTTATTGCAACCGTAGATGCTGAAACCGGCAATCGTGGTTTTATTATTACTGGTGATGATAAATATCTGGAACCTTTTAACGATGCTGAAAAAAGAGTAGTGGAACATCTAATCAAAGTGAAGGAGTTAACTTCAGACAATTTTGATCAGCAAAAAAACATTAAGGAACTGGAGACGGAAATCAAAATTCGTTTTACGCAATTAAAAAACGGCATCGATCTTCGTAAAAAGGATTTTGAAAAAGCCAGGGAATTTGTTCTGTCAGGCGAGGGGAAAGAAGCACAAGGCAAAATAAGAGAAATTATCGGAAGAGCCCGGAATATAGAAAACGTATTACTTACTGAAAGAAAACAAACAAGTGAGGCTGATGCCGGATTTTTCAACCTGGTTTTTATTGTATTATTACTGATTATCATTATCTTTCTGTTGGTTGCTTACAACATAATGACTTCAAATTTAAAAATACTTGAACGGGCTGAAGCAGAAACCGCGCTTAAGAACTGGTTGCTTACAGGCTACACCGACCTCAACGAAAAATTAAAAGGTGATCAAACAATCGAAGAACTGTCGAACAATACAATCGCGCTTCTATGCAATTACCTCAAGGCAAATATCGGGGCTGTTTACCAATACAATGAGTTTGAAAAAGAGCTGATACTTACCGGACAATATGCATTTTCATCTCCTCGGGATGCGAAAGTAAAATTTGCCTTGAATGAAGGACTGATCGGTCAGGCAGCACAGGAACAAAAGCAAATTTCTTTGACCAATTTATCCGAAAGCCAGCTACGGATTACTTCATCTGTACTAAATGCCCAGCCAAAGCATTTGCTGATTACTCCTTGTTTGTTTCAAGGTAAAACGGTAGGCGTAATAGAAATGGGCAGATTGACTGATTTCAACGAGACAGAAATTGAATTCATCAATACTTCAATGGACAAGATTGCTATCAGCGTTAATTCAGCCATTGCCAGAAAGCAAATTCAGGAATTACTTGAAGAAACACAGGTTCAGAGTGAAGAAAAGGAAAAAAGAGCGGCTGAGCTGGGTATTGCTAATATCGAGCTTGCCTTTCAAAATGATGAAAAAGAAAATCGGGCTTCAGAATTGGGAATTGCCAACAATGAACTTGCCTTTCAGAATGAAGAGAAAGAAAAACGTGCAGCAGAATTAGTTGTTGCAAACAAAGAACTCGCCTATCTAAATGATGAAAAAGAAAAAAGAGCGGCAGAATTGGTACTTGTTAACAATGAGCTTTTGTCTCAGGCTGAAGAACTTCAGGTGCAGCAGGAAGAGCTGAAACAGATGAATGAAGAACTGGAAGAACAGGCACAAAACCTGAAACAGCAGCATGAGGAATTACAGATGACCAACGAGGAATTGGAGGAACAAACCCAATCGCTGGAAATTAAGAATGTAGAAGTTGAAGCTGCCCGGTACGACATTGAACAGAAAACAAAACAATTGGAAATAAGCAGCAAGTATAAATCGGAGTTCCTTGCCAACATGTCGCATGAGTTACGTACTCCGCTGAATAGTTTGCTGATCCTGTCGAAAGACTTATCAGAAAACAGGAACAAGAACCTGGATGACATTCAGGTGGAGAGCGCCGAAATAATCTATAAAAGCGGAACTGATTTGCTTGTATTGATCAATGAAGTACTCGACCTTTCGAAAATTGAAGCCGGGAAAATGAACATCAATGTGGAGACTGTTTCGCTGAGAAACTTTACCAGAGAGCTTGTCAGGGAATTTAAACACCATGCCGAAAAAAAAGGGTTAAAGTTGAATGTGTCACTGGATGAAGAATTACCCGAATCGATCCGAACCGATCCGCAACGATTGAACCAGATATTGAAAAACCTGTTATCAAACGCCATAAAATTCACGGATAATGGAAGTGTAAGTATTCATATTGACCGGAATTCAGCAAGCACGCTGAATATTTCAGTTTCCGATACAGGTATTGGAATTCAGAAAGACAAGCAATTGGCCATATTTGAAGCATTTCAGCAGGCTGAAGGGGGAACCTCCAGAAAATATGGCGGTACCGGCTTGGGCCTTTCCATTTCGCGTGAACTCGCAAAACTGTTGGGGGCTGAAATTAAGCTGAGCAGTAATTTAAACGAAGGATCAACTTTTTCGCTCATTGTTCCTCTGGAAATACAACAGGAGCAGGAACCAATCAATACAATCACATTGAAGCCATCTCTTTTGTTCAAACCACGCTCATCGAATGATTCTACCTTTCTGAATTATCCAAGCATTGATGATGACCGGGACAATATCACCAGTGATGACAAAACCGTGCTCATCATTGAAGATGATCTGAATTTTGCTGCTATCCTTTTAAAACAGGCCAATGCAAAAGGATTTAAATGTTTGTCGGCAGCCAGCGGAGAAGATGGATTAATGCTTGCAGCAAAATACAAGCCTCAGGCGATTATTCTCGACATGAGCCTTCCGGGCATCAGCGGGCATGTGGTATTGTTTGAATTAAAAGCTGATCCATCCGTAAGGCATATACCGGTGCATATTATTTCAGGAGAAGAACGCACGCTGGAACCCATCAAAGAAGGGGCGATTGAGTACCTGATGAAACCTGTGGCAAAAAAAGATCTGGAAGAAACATTCAGCAGAATTGAAAATTTCGTGAACAGAAAATTGAAAAACCTGCTTATTATCGAAGACAATGAAAATTCAAGGAAGGCCATGCGCATTCTCATAGGGAATGGTGATGTAAAGTGTTTTGAAGCAGCTACAGGGAAAGAGGCTTTGGAGATGTATCAGCAAAATCACATTGATTGTATGATAGTTGACATTGGTTTGCCCGACATGAGCGGGTTTGAATTGATCCAGCAACTGGAGCAAGTCAAAGACCACCGGATGCCTCCCGTTATTGTTTACACCGGAAAGGAGCTTACTAAGGAAGAAAACAATGAACTTCAGAAATATGCCGAGAGCATTATCATAAAAGGCGTAAAATCTGAAGAACGGTTACTGGATGAAACCTCCCTGTTCCTTCACCGCACCATCAGTAATCTGCCGAAATCGAAACAAATGATCATCAATAGTTTATACGACAAAGAAGCTGTATTTCACGAGAAAAAAATATTACTGGTTGATGATGACATGCGAAACCTGTTTGCCTTGTCGAAAATATTAAAAGAACGCGGCATGGAGATCATCAAAGCTGAAAATGGCAGAAACGCGCTGGAGATGCTGGAGTTGCATCCTGACATCAACATGGTTTTGATGGATATCATGATGCCTGAAATGGACGGTTACGAAGCCATGAGAGCAATACGGGCCCAGAACAAATTCAAGAGGTTACCTGTGATCGCACTTACGGCAAAAGCCATGAAAGATGACAAGCAAAAATGTATCGATGCAGGGGCCAACGATTACATTACCAAGCCTATTGATGTAGAACGCCTGCTGTCGTTGATGCGTGTGTGGTTAAGTGTTTAAGTTGTCAGAAATAATTTCAAGAAAAATGAATTCAAATAAGCCTGTTAAAATTTTATTGGTTGACGATTTACCTGATAATCTGTTTGCCCTGGAATTAATTCTTTCGAACAAGAATTATAGCTGTGTGAAAGCGAATTCAGGAAATGAAGCATTAAAAATTCTACTGCACGATCAGGATTTCGCTATCATTTTAATGGATGTGCAAATGCCCGAGATGGATGGTTTTGAAACAGTTGAATTAATTCGTGAAATCGAAACCGTTAAATATGTTCCCATTATTTTTTTAACTGCCAGCCAGTATAATGTTGTGTATATTTTCAAGGGATATGAGGCTGGCGCTGTTGACTATATGATTAAACCGCTTAATCCTGAAATATTAAGGGCAAAAGTGGCCGTTTTTGTTGATCTGTATATAAAAACCCGGGAATTATTAATTCAAAAGGAACAACTGAAAGCGCTTTACCGTGATGTCAGCGCCCAAAAATTACTTTCCAAATATTCGCTCAGTCTGATTGAAGCAAGCCACGACCCGTTATTTGCCATTAGTCCTGAAGGGAAAATTACCGATATGAACAATGCGTCGGCTAAAATAATCGGCCTTTCGCGCGAGGAGTTAATTGCCACCGATTTTTTTAATTATTTCACCGACCCACAGAAGGCCCGCGAAGTTTACCGTGAAGTATTTGCTAAAGGATCGGTAGCTGATTCACCGCTTACGTTCCGCCATACTGAAGGGAAACTGACTGATGTATTGTTCAACGGATCAGTATATACCGACGATCGGGAAAATGTACTCGGAGTTGTGATTGTTGCCCGTGATGTGACCGCTCAAAAAAGATTTGAAAATGAATTGATTGAGGCAAAAAGCATTGCCGAAAATGCAAGACAGATTGCGGAAGAAGCAGTGAAAGCCAAACAGCAATTTTTGTCGAACATGAGCCATGAAATCCGCACCCCGATGAATGCCATTATCGGTTTCACCAAGGTGGTGATGAAAACGGATTTGACAGCCAAACAAATAGAATATCTGACAGCCATACAAATAAGTGGCGATGCGCTGATTGTGCTTATCAACGACATCCTCGACCTGGCAAAAGTTGACGCGGGAAAAATGACCTTCGAGCAAACACCTTTTAAAATGAAGCTTTCCATATCAGCCATGCTTCATTTGTTTGAAACAAAAATTCAGGAAAAGAATCTGGTGCTGATAAAAGAATACGATCCTGAAATTCCTGAAGTATTGGTCGGCGATCCGGTACGTTTGCACCAGATTATTTTGAACCTGGTAAGCAATGCCGTGAAGTTCACCTCCGCGGGGGAAATTACGGTGAGCGTTCAATTACTTAGTGAAGATGAAGATATAGCTACTATTGAATTTTCGGTGACAGATACCGGAATTGGAATAGCTGAAAACAAAATAGCCACCATTTTTGAAAATTTTCAGCAAGCGACCAGCGGCACTTCAAGACTGTACGGCGGAACAGGATTGGGACTCGCCATCGTAAAACAGTTAATAGAACCACAGGGTGGGACGATTCGTGTAAAAAGTAAACTGAATGAAGGATCTACCTTCAGTTTTACTTTAAGTTTTCAGAAAACAAAATCGGATATTGAATTGTTGCAGGGAACTATGAATACAGAAAGCCGACAGGAGGAACCGGAAATTGAAAACATAAAAGTACTGGTGGTCGAAGATATCGCCCTCAATCAATTGCTGATGATGACCATATTGGAAGATTTTGGATTTGAGTGCGATATAGCTGCAAACGGACTGTTGGCCATCGAAAAACTCAAATCGAACGATTACCATATTATTTTGATGGACCTGCAAATGCCCGAAATGAATGGATTTGAAGCCACCGATTATATTCGCAACATCCTGAATTCTGAAATTCCGATAATCGCTTTAACTGCCGATGTTACCACTGTCGATTTAGCCAAATGTACCTCAGTGGGAATGAATGATTACATTTCGAAACCAGTTGACGAGCGGTTGTTGTACAGTAAAATAGTTGGTTTATTAAGAACCCGGATGCCGGTGCCAATTGATGAAATGGTTAATGTGGAAAACAATTCGTTTGAGGATTGAAAAATAAAACCTTATGAACAAATTAAAACAAGAGCAATTTCTACCTATCACGCTCGACACAGCCTGGGCATTTTTTGCAACTCCGAAAAATTTGAACGAAGTAACTCCTGAAGATATGGTGTTTGAAATAACTTCGGAGTTGCCGGACAAAATGTATGAGGGACTGATTATAACCTACCGGATAAAGCCAATGTTTAATATTCCAATCAATTGGTGTACTGAAATTTCACACATTGAAGATCATTCATTTTTTGTGGATGAACAGCGCAAAGGACCTTACCACATCTGGCACCATGAACATCATTTCAAGGAAGTTGAAGGAGGAGTGCTGATGACTGACTTGTTGTATTATGACATTGGAATGTCGTTTATCGGATGGATTGCCGGACATTTGTTTGTGCATAAAAAAGTGAAACAAATTTTTGAGTATCGGTATAAAACGCTTGAGTCCTATTTTAAGACCGAAAATGGAAAGGCGTGAGAATACCATGGAACTTTTTTCAAAGTAAAAAATCCACATCAACTTCTCGGACCCTCTGCATTGGAATAGAAAAATAAAAAACAAAATAATCATGGACGCAACAAAAAACAGAATGGAAGTTGAAATCTGGAGCGATGTAATGTGTCCGTTTTTCACATTTGGCAAAACGTCACGGATTTGCAGGATGAGGCAGAAGAAAGGTTGTTTAAAGCCTATTTCACTGAAGGCAAAAATACTGACGACTTTCCGACACTTATTGAATTAAGTTTTGAAATTGGACTGGATGCTGACGAAATCGAAAATGTTTTGGAAAGCAATCAATATGCTGACGAAGTTCGACAAGACATTTATGAAGCCCGGCAAATCGGAATAAGAGGCGTTCCCTTCTTTGCATTCGATAGAAAACTTGCAGTTTCAGGAGCACAAGACAGCAAAATATTCCTGGACGCCTTAAAAAAGACATTTGCAGAATGGAGAAAGGAAAATCCGGAAATAGCCTATCAAATCATAGAAGGACCTACCTGCTGTCCGGACCTAGAATGTAAATAGAAACATTTAAAGGCCTCACGAGCATAAAACTATTGCCCCATCATTTGTTGCTCAACACCCGATACCAGTACTTTTTTAATATCTATTTTGCCAAAAACCAAATTCGCAAAAGGGTGTCCGTTCTTTAATCCAACATTTCCAAAACCTGTTTCAACCGATAAAAATCCGGTGAAATCGCCTATTCTGGAGTCAATATAAAGTGTCCGGTCAACCGCATCGTAACGCACTCCGGTAAGTCCTTCAAGCAATGCATAACTCGACATAGCCCTTGCATACCAATGTCCGCATTCGTATTCATTAAACGGATTCCGTACATCACCAGCGTATCTTTTCCGGCACTCACGAACAATATCCAGGCCTTTTTTAACTTCACCTTTAAACATTAAATGGCTGGCAACCTGGTATTCAATACCTGTCCATACTTCGTTGCTGTAAACAAACGGAAGCGAAAGTTTTCCGCCTTTTGGCCAGGTGCAAAGTAACAAACCTCCATCTTTTCCAGCGGCGTAGGTTGGTCGTTGCGGATTATCATGATCGGTTAAATCGGTTTTTAAATTGTACTGATGAACGGCAACCAGATGGCTTTTAACTTTGCTGTTATCTATTGGTTCTTTCAGGCCACAAACGGTTGCCATCCACATTCCCAAAATACCATCCGACAAGCAGCCGGTTCCATACTGGTATTTTGGTCCTTCTATTTGAAGAATGTCCATTGCTTCTTTTGAATAAATGCCACCCATTGATTTTTTGGATGCCTCCACCGGATCAGCCGCTCTCAATCCGGTCCATTTGATTTTTTGATTAAAAAACTCACCATTAAAAAGATCGGTTTCCATGTATTTTTTACCTTTCGAAAGCAGTGTGGTATATGTTTCATGCGGCTCATTGGCAGCTTTGCTCATTTCAACAAAAGCAGTCAACGCACCAAGGTAGAAACTGGTACACATTCCATCGGGTCCCCAAAATTCAATGTCGTAAGTATTGTGGTGTGGTTCTTCCAGTGCTCCCTGATGTTTGGGGTCCCATGCTTCTATGCAATAATCCAGACTTTGCTTCACGTAAGGATAAAGTGCTTTCATCCAATCGGTGTTTCCACTGATCCTCCATTCACGGTAAATTTTCATGATACCACCTAACTGACCGTCGGATGCGGCGTAGAAATCGTGAATGGCTTCCGATATGGGGAGATTTGTCCTGAAAATCTGATGGCCTTCTTTGTTTTGACTCACTTTAAATTCTGTTTCGCGTAGGGTTCGTTCCAATGCAGGGAAAAGGTGGGGAATGGCCTGCGCATAATTCCAAACATGGGTACAACTTCCGGCGCAACATCCTGAGTTATCGTTGCAACCTTCCCAACCCCAAAGCCTTCCATCGAATTGCCTTAAAACCGTTGGCGATTTCAGGATGGTAAGGTTTGCGGCAACTGCCTCCAACACTTCAGGAGGAAGGGTTGATGCATAAAAAGCGTCGCGGAACAATTCGCTGTTACGCTTTAGATCGGCATAATGAAGTGTCCAGTATTTGGCAACTTCGTCCAGATTTTTGAACTTGCTGGCATACCATGGTTTGTAATATGGATCGATACATTGCCCGCCCGGGCAACATTCCTTTTTCTCTTCCGCTGGTTTTATTACTTCCCAATTCCCGAAGTTGTCTATTTCAAAGTCATCAATCAATTGCACTTCCTGAGATAATTTGTCCAGGTTTTCTTCTGAATTATCCGTTAGAACAAACTGATCGGCCATGATATGACCCCAGCCGCCAGTGGCATTGTCAACAATCTGAATGATAGCTTTCTTCCCCTTGTATTTTTTCAAATCCCAGGTGGTTGGCCGCAAGGTTTCATTTTGGTTACCGACAGCTGTTTCAACAACTTTTCCGTCCACCAACAACTTCACAGCAGTATTCTCCATATCGTTGCCACCACCAACCATAAATTTAAGATAGTGTTTGTTAATCAAGATGGCTTGTGACTGTAAAACACCGGTTTGCGAATCGCCTGACGGATCAAAAGTATTGATCAACTGTTTCCCCAAAAAACCTGAAACTCTTTGTTGTCCCGGGACTTTCCCTGAAGATGGCTGATCCTTGAAAGCTGATCCTCCATTGACTGGCGCGCCCACTGTGAGTTTTGTGTCAGGCATGTACCAGCAGAAATTTACTGTAATGGTTTTTTCTTCACCGGATTTTAAAGTTATTGGAACATAAATGGACGCGCCGGGAGAAACCCCGTCAACCGGCGGATTGCTCATGATATTTCCGGTTTGAATATTTTTCCAAAGAATGGTCAGTGAGTCGAACCAACCGCCACGGAACCAGCAATGATCGACCACCGCATCGTTGTTATCAACAAAAATGGTGAATCCACTTTCTGAATTGGTTGAACCGTCTTCTTTAGATTTTGTCAATGTAAATCCATTCCCGGCTTTCAAAATCTGGCCTCTGTCATCAATAAAATTCCTGGCATTGTAAGAGAAAACAGCATCTACAGATTTATCCGAAGTATTTTTAAAGTGATATTCCATCGCTCCCGAAGGAAGGCTTGAATTGTCTTCGTCGGTAGGGATAAAAGGGCTCCATCCTCTAACTTTCACCTGAAGAGGAATGTCTTTGTCTTCCAGTTCGAGCGTTGCAAATGGGAATCGCGCTAAAAACCGTCCGTTTTCGAAGCGGGGCAAACCATAAGTTGTTCCGCCACCGCCATTGCCGGTTCCGCCACCGCCAAACAATTTCCATGTTGGAACCGGGGCTTCCAATACTTTGGCGCCATTTTCAAAACCTTTCACGCTGATGGCCGCAAAAGCAAATGGTGTGTTATAAACATCGGGACGATTGTTGACCGAAAGGTGCGAAATGCATCCGGTGCCTTCCATACAGAACATTCCGGCACCAATCCCGCCGATTGGAAATGCGATGCGATCGAGGTTCTTCCCTGTATAATAACTGTTGAACTGATGCCCAGTCTCCTGACTTATTCCTGAAAAGGAAGATAATAATGATCCGCTGAGGATGATTATTATAACATTGAATGCATGGTTAATATTCATTGGAATTATTTTATCGCAGTAACAGCAGGAATTTGCTTTTTGCTAATGAAAGCACTATAATATACAACAACCATAAATGCAAGGGCAGGAACCCAGTAAGCAAGTTCTATACTTCCTGCCTGATCGGATACAATTCCCTGAATTTGTGTGAGTACTGCAGCTCCGGCAATTGCCATCACCATGCCTGCTCCACCAATTTTAGTATCTTCTTCCAGACCGGCAATCCCCATCCCGTAAATGGTTGGGAACATCAACGACATACAGCCTGAAATACCAACAAGGGCATAGACACCCAGCCAACCATGGCCATAAATTGTACCCAGACAAAATACAACAGCTAGCACTGCAAGCGCTGTTAGTAAAGTACGTGGTTTGATAAATTTCATCAGGCCGGTACAGATAAATCGGGCAATTACAAAAAACATTAATGATATAATATAGTAAGTTGCACCTGCCTGTTCCGCGGTTCTTGGTAATAATGAATCGAATCCAAGCCATTCGAAAATATTATAAAAGCCTGCCGCAACAGGTTCTACATTACGAAGCTTATCAATGATTTCGGCTGATCCGGCATTCTTTCCAAGTTGAGCAACTACCGCATCGAGTTGCAATTGTTGCATGACATACCTGATCAGGAAAGACCAAACTGCAATCTGAGCGCCCACATAGAAGAATTGAGCAGTAACCGCCCAAACATAATTCCTGTTTTTCATCAGCCGCTTGAAAGTACCTGCGAAATCGAGTTTCTTATCATCTTCTTTCAAATGTGGCATCCGTGTGAAATAAAAAGCAAGCAGCAACGCGACCATTACCAATCCAACAGCAATATAGGTCATGGTAACAACATTAAGCTCGGCGCCCTGAATTTTCACCAGTTCTTCGCTCGGAAGTGCAGCCCTTTCTGCTGCGTTCATTGTATTCAGTTGAGACAAAATAAATACCTGGCTGATAACCACTCCTGTAATGGCTCCAAACGGATTAAATGATTGTGCAAAATTAAGACGCTGGGTGGCAGTTTCCTGCGGTCCAATGGCACAAACATAAGAATTTGTAGCTGTTTCGAGAAACGACAATCCTGAAAAAAGAATTATAATGGCGAGTAAAAACATTAAGAAACTGATGTCAATATTCACTCCTGAAAGCATCATTGCCGGATAAAACATAAATGTACCGGCGGCATATAAACCTAAACCCACCATTACTCCGGATTTGTAAGTGAACCGTTTAATGTAAAGCGCTGCCGGAATTGCAAAACAACCGTATCCAAACAGATAACATGCAACCTGTATCCATGCCGTCTTTGAATCGGTCAAACTCATAATCCGTTTAAATGCTGAAAGCATAGTATCGGTCAGATTATTAGGCAAGGCCCATGCAAAGAACAAAGAAGTCAGCAGGGCAAAAGGTAACACGATACCTTTTGGGACAATTATTCGTTTTTCCATGGTTATAAAAATTGGATTTAAAATGTTGATGCAATTTTGTTTAAGTCAAGTCCGAATAATTCATTAACTATTTTACCCAGTTTTTCCTTGTCACCCTGAATGTGAACAACGCGCTGAGAGTGTGTCAGGGATTCGTTGGGCTGCAATTGTGCGGCAGGTGATGAGGTTTCAATTTCATAAAAAGGACCCATGATTGAACCATCCTCAACCGGTCCGTCATTGTACGAATTAATCACATCGCCTTTAAACGGATCGTCTTGCTTTCCCCATTTTGAATTCACATACGATGCCGGTTCGGTGGGCATTGAGCACCAAAGAATTGTAAGAATGTTTTTTTCAGAATCAAAGCTTCCGCAAATTCCTTTTGCACGTTCAGGCGGCAATCCAATTTTGCCTCTAAGCTTTCCATCTATCTTAAAATAAATGGTCCCGTTATCTGCAATTAACCGATCAGCAGGAACTTTGCCAAAGTATTCATCGTTGACAATAACACCTTCCGCTTTGGGTCTATAAGGAATAAAAACAGTAGTGGTAGGCGATGGATTAAACATACACAACATCCAGACAGATAATGTTCCTGTGCTTTTTATCCAGGAATTTTCACCCAAATTCGTAATTGTATTATCCGATTGATAGGCAACCACATCAAGTCCTTCAGGAATATTTATATTAAATAGTGTTGAAAGCGTATCTTGCGATAAAAGAGAAACCTTTCGTTCGATGCCGATTTTAAATTCAGTGCCCGATGCATTTTTAAGCACTGTATTCTTTACAAATTTCACACTCTGTGAATTCTGATCTTTTACATCATAGCTCTCGGTATCGAGCACCGGCGGTACAACCCAATTTTTAAATTCCTGTTCTTTTCCTTCCTGAAAATAAATCGAAAACGGACCTCCTTCAGGCCCTAACCAAAAACGCTCTTCGCCTCCAATCGGGTTGAATTGATTGCTTACTACCCCCGATTCAATCAGTTTGTAATTAATCCAGCCAAAGCTTCCGCCATCATTCCCATTGGCAGAACTGGTCATTACGCGTCCCTGATATGCCGGGAGAAGCAAAATGCGAGACTTAGACTGTTCGTCTTTTAATTCGATGGTTTGAATCTTTTTACTTTCAAAAAAAGCAACATCATAACCGTAGGTTCCGTTTTCATTATTCATAATTGATTTTTTATTTCCCGGGGATGCACAAGCTACCAGAAAGATGAGTAGTGCCATATTTACACCCAAGTGATATTTATTGAATAGTTTGGTTCTCATCTGTTTAATAAATTAATTAAGAATATAATGGACCATAAATTTCACAGGCTTTGTAATCAGCAGCTTCTTTTTCGCTTCCCATTGATGCCCATGCACTTGGCCTGAATATATTTTCAGGAGCAACATTGTGCATACAAACCGGAATGCGCAACATCGAAGCCAGTGTAATCAGGTCGGCACCAATATGTCCGTATGAAATTGCTCCGTGATTGGCGCCCCAGTTGGCCATTACGCTATACACATCTTTAAATGTATCGGTAGTATTTAAACGTGGTACAAACCATGTGGTAGGCCAGGTCGGATCGGTACGTTTGTCCAGAATGGTGTGGATTTCTTCGGGTAATTCAACTGTCCAGCCTTCAGCAATCTGAAGTACCGGCCCCAATCCTTTTACCAGATTCACGCGCGACATGGTTACCGGCATAGTGCCCTGTGTTTTGAAATGAGATGAAAAACCTCCGCCACGGAAATATCCCTTGCTTGCAGGGCACCAGTCGGTGCTTTCCAAACATTTGGCAGCTTCCTCTTCGGTTATATCCCAGAATGGTTTCATGGCAGGTTTTCCGTCTTTATCGTGCTGCATTGCTGTTGCATCAAGAGTGGTCGAACCGGAATTGATCAGGTGAATGATGCCGTTTTCAGCTATTCCACTTAATGCTTTGCCTGTTACACGTTTTACAGCATCAGGGCTCCAATAGGTACGAACATCAGAAAAGATTTGCGCCGTATTGGTAAGCAAATGTCCGAACAACATGGCAGCACCGTTCAGGCTGTCATTTTCGGTTGCAAATACAAAAGCCTGGCGGATTCCGTTCCAGTCGAACGAAGAATTGAGCAAAGCTTCAGTAAAATCGGCATTCGGGTAATAATCGCTCCAGTGACGTTGACCCTGGAAACCGCCTAAGATGGCGTTCCGGCCTTTGGCTTCTTCGCCAAAACCCAGTTTTTTCAAAACCGGATTGCCGATCATTAAGTCTCGGCAAATGAGCGTCATTTTAACACAAATGTCCCATTCCCAGTCTTTGCGTTCGCGTGTTGATTGATTTTCGGGATCGTTCAGATCGTCGCCTTCCGGACAGTTTTCTTTGGTCCATGCCAATGCCTTTTCGAATTCGTCCTGATCGTATATTCTTTCATCGATGCGGCGGAGAACTTCAATCATATCAACCGATTCGCTGCGAATACCAAGATAATCCTGAAAAAAATCGGGATTAACTACCGAACCGGCAATTCCCATTGATGTGCTGCCAATCGAAAGGTATGATTTCCCCCTCATCTGAGCTACTGCCAATCCGCCTTTTACAAATCGCAGAATTTTTTCCTGAACATCTTTCGGAATGCTGGTATCGCCCGAATCCTGCACATCGCGGCCATAAATACCGAATGCTGGAAGACCTTTCTGTGTATAACCGGCCAATGCAGCAGCCAGGTAAACAGCTCCGGGACGCTCAGTTCCGTTAAATCCCCAAACCGCTTTGGGTAACAAAGGATTGGTGTCCATCACTTCAGTTCCGTAGCACCAGCAAGGGGTAACAGTCAGCGAAACGCCCACGCCTTCTTTTTCGAACTTATCGGCACAAAAAGCAGCATCGGCAACTCCACCGATAGTGGTATCTGCGATTACACACTCTACTTTTTCACCACTGGGGAAACGAAGATTTGCTTCTATAAACTGAGCGGCAGCCTTTGCCATGTTCATGGTCTGTACTTCGAGGGACTCACGAACTCCCCTTTCTCTACCGTCAATTACTGGCCTGATTCCAACTTTTGGTAGCCGACCTATTAGCCTGTTTGTCATATAGATATATTTTAAAGTATTTATTTATTTGATGATTAATTTACCTCTAACTCTTGCCATAAGGGCAGTTTTGGATATTTGGCATGAGGATCAGTCTGATACCAAAAACAAACGGAAGAGATATCAGATTGTTGAGGCAAATATCTTCCACCCTGCCTCCATCCTAAATCTTGAATAGTGATTCTCAAATCTTTTTCGAATCGTACCGGATCTTTAATGTGCCAACGATAAAGTCCAAATCTTTGTTGTGATTTATAGGTTCCATCGGGTCGAATTACCTGAGGCATACCTGCATAAGCAGTACAAAATTCTTTGTACTGACCACCCCTGTCGAAGTTGTAAGAGCCGCAGAAATAGTCTTCGGTGCCGGTTCCGCAAATAGTCGGGAATTTGCTGTCACCATCAATGAAAAATTTGATTTCACCTTCTCCCCACCATCCGTTGTTATTTACTCCCCAGGCCAGATATACGCCGACAAACTGGCCTTTTCCTTTAATGTTATCTACGATTGTATAATCTGAAGTTGCATTGGGATTTAACCGTCGGAATTGAGAATGAAAATAGGCTGCATCATCAGGAACATCAGTCAATGTATAATCGATTTGATAATACAATGTCATAGGATCCTTGTCATTGATATTTTCCATTGTGACGCTGCATTTTTTACGAAAAGGCATGGTCCAGTAGCAATTGAAGGCACTTCCCGGATTTACGCAAACGGCCAGCGAATTGAGTGGTGAATATTCGTTCCAGCCCATGCAAAAGAAATCGCCTACCGGACATTCAACTGATGGTTCTGTTTCATCGTCCCAATAAATACGTAGTATTGAAAAGCGCCAATTACCGGTTGGAGTCATCCAGATATGTTGAATTGCACCTGAACCTTCAATTTCAGCAATGGTGATAGTTTCACCAGCTTGAATTCGAATATAAGGATTCACTTTCCATCCCTGCCCCAAATCACGGGCGGCGAAACTGGCATTGGCAACATTCACTTTGGCTTTATCATTAGGAATGGCCATGCCACCCTTTCCTTTTTCACCGGTGAAATTCTCTGGACTGATTGACCGGGTTTTTGCATTTGACAGACGGTACAAATTGCCCATATCCGTATCAAGGCCATTAAATACTGACTGTGAAAAAACATTACCTGCTATCATACAGACAATTATAAGAGAAATAAATTTTTTCATATAGCTTGAATTTATAATTAAACGATTAAGCAAAATTTGAAAAATAGATTTCAACCACATGAATCCCGTTGAATTAGTTGATGCCGTAATTCAACATGCACAGTTTTGGTTGATCCCTGAATTTGATCAAGTAAAACCCTGACTGATTCTTTTCCCATTTCTTCAATGGGCTGTTCGATATATGTTAATGGTGAATAGAAAAAATCAAAGGCTTCATTCCCGTCAAATCCTATAATGGCAATATCTTCAGGCACTTTGATGTTAAATTTCTTTATCGCATACAATCCTGAAACGGAGAGAATACTGGTCGCAAAAAGTATCGCGTCGGGTTTATTATTTCCTTTCAACAATTCGCCTACTGCCTTTTCCGTGTCTTCTTTCACGCGGTTATATACTATTTCCTTTATCTGTATGGGTTCGTTGGGGAGCTTGTCTTTCATCGCCTCCCGGTATCCCCGCATACGCTCCTGCATGTGAACCATGGCTGATTTGTAAGCGATGAATGCAATCTTCTTATATCCTTTGCCAACAAAATGGTTTACAGCATCATAAGTTGCCTTGAAATTATCGAGTACGATGTAATTGGTGGTCACTTTGGGCAAGAAACGATCGACCAAAACAACCGGAACCTCCTCTTGCACAAGCATTTTTATTTCTTCATCACATCCTTCCGAAGGAACAATGATAAATCCGTCAACCTGCCGGTCAAGAAAAGTATCAATTAAGGAGGCTGATTTTATACAATTTTCGTCTGAACTTCCAATAATGACTGTGTAATTGTATTTGGCTGCTTCGTCTTCAACAATTCGGGCCAATTGTCCAAAAAACGGATTGGCAATATCTGCAACAATAAGTCCAATGGTATTGGTCGAACCTTTCCTGAGGCTGCGCGCTATTTGGTTGGGTTTGTAATTCAGTTTTCTGGCCACCTCTCTGATCTTCTTCACAATCTCTGGCCCAACTCTTTTCTCTTTCTCCAGTCCATTCACAACGTATGACACCAGAGCGGTAGAAACTCCAACTTCACTGGCTATATCTTTCAAAGATACTCTCTTACTCATACTATGTTTGATTGATAATTATTCATCAAATATATGCTTAATCGTTTAAACAAAATTTTTAAGGCAATATGTTATAAGACACAAATATCAGAACATGAAGGTGCTTTTTCTCTTATCTTTGGCACGCAAAAGGAATTTTCACTCCAAAATTGTTGTTTATTCTATTAAAGCAAATTCATTATGAGTTTCGATATTGAAAAAATACGTCAGGATTTTCCCATCCTGAACCAAAAAATATACAACCGCCCGCTGGTTTATTTTGATAACGCAGCAACTACTCAACGGCCACAGCAGGTAATTGACGCACTAAACCGTACCTATACCGAATATTACGGAAATATTCACCGTGCTGCACATTTCCTTGCTGACAAAGCAACGGAGGCTTACGAAGATACCCGCGAAAAAGTGCGAAAACTGATCAATGCCGAAACCCGCGAGCAGATCATCTTCACCAAGGGAGCTACAGAAAGCATTAATCTGGTAGCATTTTCTTATGGAGAAGCTTTTATTCAGGAAGGCGATGAAATTATCATTTCTGAAATGGAACATCATTCAAACATTGTTCCATGGCAGCTCATGGCCGATCGTAAAAAAGCCCGGATTATAATGTTGCCGATGGATGACAATGGCCGTTTGCTGGTTGAACAACTGGATTCTTTGATTACCGAACGAACCAGAATCATTGCGGTGGCCCATGTTTCGAATGTGCTGGGAACCATCAATCCTGTAAAATTGATTACCGAAAAAGCCCATGCCCGAGGAATCCATGTTTTGATTGACGGAGCGCAGGCTGTTCCGCATCAGCGGATTGATGTTCAGGAATTGGCTGCTGATTTTTATGTTTTTTCGGCCCACAAAATGTACGGCCCAAATGGGGTAGGTGTTCTTTACGGGAAAAAGGAGCTGCTTGAAAAAATGCCACCTTACCAGGGTGGTGGTGAGATGATCTCGGAAGTTAGTTTTGCAGGAACCACCTACAACGAATTGCCTTATAAATTCGAAGCCGGAACGCCCAATATCAGCGGTGTGATTGCTTTTGGAGCAGCAATTGACTACCTGCAGAAAATCGGTTTGGAAACGGTCGCAGCCCGCGAAACTGAATTGTTAAAGTATGCCACTGAAGAATTGCTCAAAATTCCGGGGTTGCGGATTTACGGTATTCAGCCTGAAAAATCGGGAGTGGTTTCGTTCAATGTTGAAGGTATTCACTTCTTCGATTTGGGCACCATGCTCGACAAATTCGGAATTGCAGTCCGTACAGGCCACCATTGTGCTGATCCATTGATGGATCATTTTGGCATTCAGGGAACTGTACGTGCTTCTTTCGCTTTTTACAATACAATGGAAGAAATTGACTTGTTGATTGATGCTTTGAAAAAGGTAATTGCGATGTTTTGAAATCTCACGTTCCTATATATTTCACCTTTTTGAGATGATCAGAAAAGTGAAGCATGAATTAAAATTTGCTATTTTTGACTAAAATCAAGAGTATGAATGATGATAATCTTGAAATTGACGTAGAAAGAATAGTTAAGCATTGGATGGATTCTTCGGAGGAAGATTATCAAACCATGATTAAGCTTTTTGAAAGTAATTCAAATAGTTGGGCTCTATTCCTGGGACATATTTCGATTGAAAAATTATTGAAAGCCTTCTATGTGAAGATGTTTCATAAACATGCGCCGTTTACTCACAACCTTTACCGGTTGACAGAACAATGCAAAATTGAACTTTCAGATGAATTTTCAGATTGGCTTGATAAAATCACTTCATTTAATCTCAATGCCAGATATGATGATTATAAAAGAGAGTTTTATTCAATGTGTACAAAGGATTTTACGAAAGATTGGATTAGAAAGATTGAAATATTAAGATTATGGATAAAGAAGATGCTTTAAATATCGCCTCTCGTTATGCCGATGCAGTAAAATCAAAATTTGATTACCATCGAATTATCCTGTTTGGATCGTATGCAAAAGGTAACTTTCATGAAGATAGCGATATTGATATTGCTGTCATTTTTAAAGATTATAGTAGTTTAATTGATATGCAGTTGGAACTTATGCGAATCAGAAGAAAGATTGATAGCAGGATTGAACCTCATCCATTCCGTGAAAGTGAATTTGAACCATCGAATCCTATTGTATTTGAAATATTAAAATATGGGCGGGAAATATTACCAAAAGTGGCATAATCTATTTCTAATGAATAAATTTCGACTCCTTATTTTAATCCTTCTGACCACCGTTTCGATTGCATCTTTAGCAAGAGACACCCGAATCCTGGTAGTTACCGGTGGCCATGATTTCGACCGTGAATCATTTTTCAAAATGTTTGATTCGTTTGAAGGAATCAGCTACACTGAACTTAAACATCCTGAAGCCAATCTTCAGCTTGGCACGATTGATCCAAAAACATTCGATGCTGTTGTATTTTTCGATATGCCAAAAACCATTTCCGAAGCTGAAAAAGAAAGCTACTACAAGCTGTTGAAATTAGGGAAAGGACTGGTTTTTCTGCATCATTCTCTTTGCTCCTATCAGGATTGGGACGAGTATAAAACCATCGTTGGCGGGAAATATTACGAAGAAAAAAACACTCCGCAAACCTCGAACTACCAGCATGATGTAAAGTTCACAGTGAAAATAGTCAAGCAAAAGCATCCGGTTACCAAAGGAATAAAAGACTTTGAAATTCCGGACGAAGTATATGGCAATTTCGAAGTCCTTCCCGATGTGATTCCAATATTAAACACCGATAATCCTCAAAGCAGCCCGGTAATTGGATGGACGCATACAAAAGAAAAATCGCGCATCGTTTATATCCAGCCCGGACACGATAAAAATGCCTGGTTGAATCCTAACTATCAGCAAATCATCAGGCAAGCTATTGAATACGTTTCAGAAAAGTAGCGATTAGTTGATTGTTTTAAGGATATCGCCCAGAAGTTCATCAAAATTCATGATGTGATCTGGTTTTGGCGAATAACCAAGCATAACCACAACGAGTTCTTTTGATGGAATAATAAAGATGTGTTGACCATCATGTCCGTTGCAAGAATACATGTCATCAGGAGCCGATGGAAAGTATTTCGATCTGTTCAGCCAAAAAAGTGAGCCGTATCCGCCTTTGCTGTCTGATGCCGGATTGGTAGTGTAATTCACCCATCCTTCCGGCAAAATACGTTCACCATTGAATATTCCGTCCTGAAGGTAAAGCAATCCGAAACGGGCATAATCCCTGGCTGTAGCATATAAATAAGATGAACCGACTTGGTTACCGGCAGCATCAACTTCAAAAACAGCATCAGACATACCAATTTTATTGAAAAGGCGTGATTGGGCAAATTGATAATATTCGGGTTCATTATTCAGACTTTTCCGGATCAAATAATTAATAATATTTGCCGATCCAGAGGAATAAACCCATTGGCTGCCAATCGGAAATTTCAAAGGTTGATGATAGGCAAAACGCGCAAAATCTTCCTCGCAATAAAGCATAACTGTGACATCTGAACGGTTACCGTAGTCTTCGTTCCATTTCAGTCCGCTATTCATTTGCATTAGGTTGTTAATGGTAATCTTGTTGCGTTCGTCATTTTTCCACTCTGGTATATCAGCTGGTTGAAAAATATCCCATTTACCTTCCTTCACCATGATTCCGGCCAATGCATTGGTAAAACTTTTGGCCATCGACCAGCTCAGGAAACGTGTTTTTGAATTGAACTGTGGCTTATAGGCTTCGGCAACAGGAATGCCTTTGTGGATTGCCATAAAAGCAAACGCATTTCCGTTGTATCCGTTCCCGCCCATCAGTTTTTTTGTTACCTGTGCGAGCATTATTTTGTCAATTCCTGTATTTGTCTCCGGAAGTATATTTCCCAATGGCCAGGCTATCGTATCCTGATTGTAGTTTGCAGGAGCAAGTTTCGGAAATTTAATTTTTCGGAGTGTTGCTTCATCAGTTCCGCGAAGAAGGGTGCTTCCAAAACCCTTGCGGTAAATGGCTTTCGACTTTCCCCATAAAAATGAACTGGTTACGCTTGAATCCTGAAAATCGACTTCGTTTTTTGTGTATTTGATAAAGGAAAAATGCAGGTCGAGCGCTTCAACTTCAGCCTGTGCCCTGTTTGAAACGAAAACAGCCGAGCATAAATATTTGGCCGGGTAACCGGTAATGATGGGCAGTAGAGAATTGATATAATAAACGCAGTATAACATTCCGGCCAACAAAATTGTGACTATCGGCCAAAGTACTTGCCTCTTGCTTCTTTTTTGGGAATTGCTTGCCATGATTTTCATTTTTGTGTGTAAAATGGATAGCGGAAATTGATCACGTTAAAGTAAGCAATCTATAATAAAATCAATGCAAAATATTCCATTCAATTTACATTACCTTAACTCCGCAAAATAAATTTTATAATAATCGGGAAGCCCTGTAAAATCAAGCCTTACAAAGCTTGCCCGATTGATTATTTTTCACTTATTTAGGTGAAAAACATCGTCGCGGATGAAAATTACATATTCTTCGG
>JBBRXN010000086.1:0-23023 GCA_038248385.1 Bacteroidales bacterium | reverse complement strand
TATCTGAGTGCTAAAAATCTATACACTATTACGAACTGGTTAGGAAGTGATCCTGAAAACGGTAGCGGTTATGCCAATGAACAGGGCAGTAATTTATTATATCCAATGCCAAGAACTTTTTCGATTGGTATGAATGTTTCATTTTAATTAATTTTCTTAACTCAAATTATTATGGCAATGTTAACAAATATAAAAACAAGAAGATTTAAAATAGCCGTGTTATCTCTGTTTGTTGGAAGCACATTATTTTCATGTTCAAATAATATTCTCGACGAGATACCTTTATCTTCGTTAAGCGCAGAAAACACATTGGTAACAAAAGCGGGATTCAATGCCTATCTGAATGGGCTTGTTTGGTCTGCAAGAGAGGAATATTCTCAAGATGACAATACTTTTTTTATTACTAATTTTCCTGGTACTGATGTTGGAGAAGATGCAGGTGCGGAATATTATACATATAGAAACTGGATTTCTTATTTGACTCCAATAAATCCCGAAGTTAAACAGAATTGGGTTTGGGCCTATTCAAAAATGATCCCTTTGGCTAACAACGTTATTGTATTTGCCAATAAGCCTGAAATCAGTATTATCTGGTCAACTGAAGCAGAGAAGAATGCCGTGATAGCCGAAGCCTGTTTTTTTCGTGCTTATACTTATAATTTTCTTGCTAACCTATATGGTGGAGTACCTATTATTGATTCTGTAATGAATAGTCCAAAATATGATTATACCAGAGCCTCAAGGGCGAAGGTATATGAGTTTGCAAAAAAAGATTTAGAATTTGCATCTAAATGGCTACCTACTACAGTACCGAATTCGAGTCAAGGCCACATTGTGAAAGCGGCCGCTGACCATTTGCTTACTGAAGTGAATATTAGTCTAGGTCTTTTTGATGAAGCTGTCACAAGCGCATCAAATGTTATTAATTCAGGATTATATAAGCTTATGGTAAGTAGGTTTGGAAGCTCGGCTGCCAAACCTGGAGACGTTTTTTCTGATTTATTCGAAAACGGTAACTTTAACAGAAGCTCAGGGAATTTAGAATCGATATATGTGCGGCAAGTCGAAGATGTAACTCCCGGAGGTGCTGGATCGAATGGAGGAAATCAATGTATCCGAAATTGTGGGCCATTTTTAGTTAAAATAGCTGATCCTGCCGGTTTTGCTAATGTTACAACTGATACTTTAGGACGAGGGGTTGGTCGTATAAGAGGAACAAATTATTCACTTTATACGATATGGAACGACAAGAACGATATAAGAAATTCCAAATTTAATATGCGACGTCAATTCTATTATAACAATCCAAAATCACCTTATTACGGAAAATTAATTGGACCATTAACTAGTGGAGAGGATACGCTAAGACGTTTATATATCTACCCAAGAAAAATTGAAGGAGTTCCGTGGGGTAGAAATAATGCCTCAGGGGGAATTTCAGATGATGTTTATGTGTATAGACTAGCAGAAACGTACCTTCTTAGAGCAGAAGCTTATATGAAAAGTAATCAATTGCAAAAGGCTGCTGATGACTTAAATATGATAAGGAATAGAGCTCATGTAACGCCAATTACTTCCAGTCAAGTAACTATAGCTTTTATTCTTGATGAAAGAGCCAGAGAATTGCTTTTTGAAGAACCACGTCGCAGAACATTAATAAGATTAGGTGTTCTGGTGGAAAGAGTAAAAAAATATGGACTAATGGAGAGTTGGAGAGGCACAATTCAAGATTATCAAGGTTTGTGGCCAATTCCTCAATCAGCTATTGATGCAAATCTAGGGTCCGCATTGGAGCAGAACCCAGGATATACAAAATAATTAAATCAATAAAAACTGCTCGACTGTTTTGGCTAAGGTGAAATTTTTGTTTGTGTTTGTCATGTTGTTATAAATTAGCAGCTTAAGAAATCCAAATAATCTATCATCAGGCTTGAAATTATACTTGAAGGGTATGGGCTATAATATACGAACTAATGGGCTTTCAAGTACAAATACTCAACTTTAGTTTCTTCAGTAAACTCTAATTGGAGTAAAAATATCAACTAATTCAAAGCAGAGAAGCCATTTAAAAATTACATTATGAAAATATCAAAAATTATAATAGGATTATTTTTTTCTTTGGCAATCACTTGTAGTGCTCAAATTAATTTGAAAAAGGTAAGCGAGGAATTAATTTTTAATTCACCGCCATTTGCGCAATGTCATGCTTCTTCTATTGTTGAGGTAACACATAATAAATTTTTGACAGCTGCTTTTGGAGGTACCCGAGAAGGAAATAAAGATGTTTGCATCTGGCTTTCAACAAAAGAGAATGGCAAATGGAGCAATCCTGTAATGATGGCCGACGGGATTATAAATGATACCCTTCGATATCCATGCTGGAACCCTGTACTCTTTAAAGCAAAAGAAGGGAAGCTGTTTTTATTCTATAAAGTAGGTCCAGCAGTTATACCTTGGTGGGGAATGGTTCGAACCTCTACTGATGATGGAAAGACATGGGCTTCTCCAGAAAGACTGCCGGATGGAATATTAGGCCCAATCAAAAACAAACCAGTTCAATTAGCTAATGGCACTATTCTTTTTCCATCAAGTACAGAAACAAAAGACAGTTGGAAAGTACATATAGAAAAATCTACTGATTTGGGAAAGACCTGGCAGTATATTCCGATTGATCCAGATACCGAATTTAATGTTATTCAGCCTAGCATATTAATTTATCCAAACAATAAATTACAGATACTTTGCAGGAGCAAGAATAATTCCATCGTTCAAGCTTTTTCTGAAGACAATGGAAATACATGGGGGGCGTTGACTAAAACAGACTTGCCAAATCCAAATTCCGGTACAGATGCACTTACTCTTAAAAATGGATGGCATTTGTTGGTATACAATCCGACCATTCAGGGGAAAGGTGGCCGAGCTAAGCTTAATGTTGCGGTTTCAAAAGATGGTATTAAGTGGTCTGATAAGATCATTCTTGAAAATGAAGAACAAGGTGAATTTAGTTATCCTGCTGTGATTCAGGCAAAAGACGGAAAAATACACATCACTTATACATACAACCGCGTAAATGTAAAACATGTGGTATTAGTGGCTAAAAAATGAATATACAAAAATTACCAATGAATAATTATAGATTTTGTTACCAATAAATCTGATGCCTTAGCTATTAATGGCATAACGTCATTAATAGCTAAGTGTTTTAATATCTGATTCTTTTGGAATTACGCTGGCTGACAAAACTAACATAGAATAATTTGAACGATGTATCCGGGATTTTGTAAAAGTGTGATTTCATCTCTAAAGTTCATTTAATTTGGCTTCGCGGGTCTTTATAGTTATTCTATTAAAAAAAATTATTTAGCTTCATTTTGATACTATTACGATCTTATTTTTGCAACACAAGCTGAATTGTCGAGTCTTGTGCCTATCAGGTATTCAAAAGATCAGATTGAAATTTACATCACACCTCAGTAATTTAATTGAATTATTCACAAAACATTAAAATATTAATATGCAAAGCTTATTAAAATTACCATTAAGGGGAATTATCCCCCCATTGGTAACACCATTGCTTGATAATAACTCATTAGATGTAGAAGGTCTGGAAAGGCTTATAGAACACACTATTTCCGGAGGAGTACATGGAGTATTTATCCTAGGTACTTCTGGTGAGTTTGCCAGCATTGGCTATTCACTTAGAAAAGAGTTGATTGAAAAGACCTGCAAAATGGTAAATGGTCGTGTACCTGTTTTAGTAGGTGTATCCGATTCTGCTTTTTCCGAGAGTATTAACTTAGCTCATAAATCAGCAGATAGTGGAGCAGATGCTGTGGTCTTGACCCCTCCATATTATTTTTCGTCTGGACAAGCGGAGCTTTTGGAGTATTTAAATCGGATTATGGTTCAAATGCCGCTCCCACTATTTATTTATAATATGCCAGTTCATACTAAAGTGATGATTGCCCCAGAAACTGTTCTGGCTGCTTCAGAGATTCCCGGTATAATTGGAATAAAAGACAGCTCTGCTAATTTACCATATTTTAATCAGGTGCAATATTTATTACGTGAACGATCTGATTTTACATTTATGGTTGGTTCTGAAGAAATATTATCAGAGTTTGTAATTATGGGAGGTCACGGTGGTGTCGTTGGAGGAGCAAATATATTTCCTAAACTGTATGTAAATCTATATAATGCGTCTGTAAATCGAGATTTTGAAAAAATAGGTATGCTCAGGCAGCAAGTATTGCAGGTTTGTACCTCCTTGTACAATATAGGACATTACGGATCAAGCTACCTGAAAGGGTTAAAATGTGCCCTTTCTGTTTTAGGTATTTGTAATGATTTTATGGCAGAACCTTTTCATAGATTTCGAGAGGCGGAACGTGAAAAAATTAAAGAGGCAATATCTAATCTAAATTACATTGAGAACATTTAAGAAGAAAAGTCAATTTTAAAAGGATAAAACTAATTTATACTTTTTATGAATGAGTTTACTATGTAGATTATAGCCGACTGATGCATTTTAATACAAAAGTGTCAATTTTGTTTTATCCTTTTATTTATATAGAAATTATATTGGAATTATTACATATGGTATAATTAACCCAGTCAGATGAATGAAAAAAGAATATACCCTTGGGTAGTTGTTGGCTTATTATGGTTTGTGGCATTGCTAAATTACCTCGATAGGCAGATGCTTTCGACCATGAAGCCCTCTATGATGGTTGATATTGTCGAATTGGCTAAGGCTGAGAATTTTGGACGATTGATGGCTGTGTTCCTTTGGATTTATGCATTCATGAGCCCGATTTCAGGCATTATTGCCGATCGCCTTAATCGAAAATGGCTGATTGTTGGGAGTTTATTCGTTTGGTCGGGCGTGACGTTGACGATGGGTTATGCCACAACATTTGATCAGCTTTATGTACTTCGCGCCATTATGGGTGTAAGCGAAGCTTTCTACATCCCTGCAGGTTTGTCGCTCATTGTTGATTATCATCAGGGAAAAACCCGTTCCTTTGCAGTTGGTATCCATACTACGGGAATCTATCTTGGGCAAGCTTTTGGCGGCTTCGGAGCAACCATCGCCAGTAATTTCTCCTGGCAATGGACTTTTCATTTCTTCGGAATGGTTGGCGTTGCATATAGCTTGGTTCTAATGGTGTTCCTGAAGGAAAAGAAAACATACACCATCGATCATACACACAAAGCATCGATCAGAAAAGAATTCTCATTGGCATTTAAAGGATTGGGAGTTCTGTTTGGAAATATCGCTTTCTGGGTGCTGTTGTTTTATTTTTCGGCGCCCAGCTTTCCCGGATGGGCTGTAAAAAATTGGTTGCCAACACTTTTTTCTGATACACTGCACTTAGATATGTCGCAAGCCGGACCAATTGCAACCATCACAACTGCATTATCTTCATTTGTTGGAGTATTACTGGGTGGTATAATTTCCGATCGGTGGGTCCAGAAAAATTTGAAAGGACGCATCTATACTGGAGTTGTGGGACTGGCATTTACCATCCCTGCCTTATTCTTGTTAGGTTATGGATCAGGGTTTGAATTTATTCTGCTGGGTGGGATGTTGTTTGGATTGGGATTTGGAATATTTGATGTCAACAATATGCCTATTCTATGTCAGTTTGTATCTCCCCGATATCGTGCAACTGGTTATGGTTTGATGAATCTGGCCGGTATTTCTGCAGGAGCTGTCATAACAGGCTTTCTGGGTAAATCGGCTGATTCTGGAAACATGAGGCATGATTTTGCTTTGCTTTCAATCATTGTGGCTGTTGCCATTGTTCTTCAGTTAATTATGCTAAAACCTATAACTGCCAATAAAACAGATTATTAAAGCTACTTAATACTGTTATTTTAAGGACTTTCTAATGTGCGTTTCGGTACACAAAGAATCGAAAAAACATATTAAGGAGAAGCTCAGAAAAATATATTTTAAGTTAATATACTATAAAAGAGATGAAATAACTATTGTTTGTGCTTCGCGGAATGTTACACTTTTATGTGATTTCACATGATCATTTTGAACAAGGAGCCACGGGGTATATAACAATGAGTATTGGCGTGATGCTAACAATGTAGGTTATTTCAGCTATCAAATGGCGACAAAAGGATTGACCGGTTTATCACTAATGGTTCGCTATTGGGGTAATGAAAATGGCAACCGCACCTTCGATATTCTGGTCGACAATCAGATAATAGCTACTGAAAACGTTACGGGAAAATGGAAAGTAAACAAATTTGTGAATTTGGAGTACCCAATTCCATCCTCAATACTGAAAGATAAATCGGTCATTACGGTTACCTTCCGGGCCAAGGTTGATAATGTTGCCGGAGGTGTATTTTATTTACGGCTACTAAAACCTGAAATTATCCAATCGTCGATCAACTTACCTATTCAGAATAACAAAGCATTCATTTTCAAACGTGA
Source organism: Bacteroidales bacterium (assembly GCA_038248385.1). Lineage (GTDB taxonomy): Bacteria > Bacteroidota > Bacteroidia > Bacteroidales > Prolixibacteraceae > Aquipluma. Next base: position 16,569 of record JBBRXN010000086.1, on the reverse strand, counting down.
TGGAACTATAATTATAAGAACCCAAGACGAAAGCTCAATTTCGGCAATCAGCTTTTTCACCATTACCGGGCAATTAATCCAGTCAGGTACGAAGACTGGAAATGAAGTTACGTTTGGGAATGGTAATCTGGCTAAAGGAGTATATTTGTTGCAATATCGATCAAATGGAAAATTAATGAGCCAGAAAATATTGCTATAACTTTTAAACCCAATCAAAATGACAACTAACCGAAGAAATTTTATCGAAAAAGCCTGTTTGGCAGGCGCTTGTTTGTGTGGATTTACTTCAATAGTTCAGGCTGGTGGGCAAACACAAAGCGACAATACTGCTCCTGATCCAAACAAATTACTGATGCAGGACTGGATTGCCAGCCTGCTACTCAATATCGACGATCTGGAAGATGATGCCACCTGCCGGAAAATCATGAATGGATGTGCACGCAGTCATTATAACCACCTGAAAATGGACGACTTCCTGAAACCGTACGAAGGCGATCTGGATAAATTCAATTCGTTTATCGAACAGGAATGGGGCTGGAAGATTGATTACCAAAAAGATAAAGGAACTTTGGTGGCCGACGAAAATAAAAACTATTGTGTATGTCCGATGATCAATCAGAAAGTGGGGATTAAGTCACCGATCCATTGTTTCTGCTCCGAAGGGTTTGCCGAACTTATGTTTTCAAAAGTTGTTGGCCACCCTGTGAAAGCGAGCGTAATTTCATCGATCCATCGCGGAAACGACCGGTGTAAATATGAAATCAGGATAAGCTAAATTTACAGTACATTAAAAAACCAAATTTAAAACCAATGAAACTACACTATTTTACAACTTTACTTCTGGTAGTCGGACTGGCGGCTTGCAAAAGCCAACCTGATAAAGCCGATTATAAAATTCAGGGTGTTCCGTTTAATGAAGTAAAAATCAGCGACCAATTTTGGTTACCTAAAATTGAGACCAATAGAACAGTTACCATTCCGGCGTCATTTGCCTTGTGCGAAGAAAATGGCCGGATGGATAATTTCCTGATTGCCGGCGGCAAGATGAAAGGTCCTGTTAAGGGCAAAATGCCATTTGATGATTCAGATGTCTATAAAATTATCGAGGGAGCTTCTTATTCGCTTACAACTATTCCTGACCTTAAACTCAATGCTTATGTTGATTCGGTAATTGCGATCATCAAAATAGGGCAGGAGCCTGATGGTTATCTCACCACTTACAAAACCATCGATTCAACTTATGCTCCAGCAAATTGGTGCCCGGCAGGCGGACGGTGGAAAGACCTTCGTTGCAGCCATGAATTATACAACAGCGGACACATGTTCGAGGCTGCTGCTGCGCATTATCGGGCAACTGGGAAAACCAATTTTCTGGACATTGCTACCAAAAATGCGGACTTACTGGTGAAGGTTTTTGGAAATGAAAAAAATCACGACGTACCCGGTCATCAAATTGTTGAAACTGGTTTGATCAAATTATACCTGATCACAAAAAAGAAAGAATACCTGGAACTTGCACGCCATTTTCTCGATTATCGTGGCGACAGTACCAAACGTAAAATATGGGGTCCATACAATCAGGACCATAAACCAGTGAATCAGCAAGATGAGGCTGTTGGCCATGCTGTAAGGGCACTGTATATGTACTCAGGAATGACTGATATTGCTGCATTATATAACGATCCGGCTTACACAAATGCCGTGGATAAGATTTGGGAAAACATTGCTGATAAGAAATTGTATCTCACTGGTGGCCTTGGCGCCCGTCATGATGGTGAAGCTTTTGGCGACAACTACGAACTGCCAAACCTGACCGCTTACAACGAAACTTGTGCCGCTATTGCCAATGTGTATTGGAATTACCGAATGTTTTTGCTTCATGGCGATTCTAAATATATTGATGTTCTTGAACGCAGCCTTTACAATGGGGTCATTTCAGGAGTAGGTCTCGATGGAAAAACATTCTTTTATCCCAATCCGCTGGAGTGCGATATGCATTATAAATTTAACTACAACGGTTCACTTGACAGGCAGCCCTGGTTCGATTGCTCTTGTTGTCCTACAAATATGTGCCGTTTCTTACCTTCTGTTCCGGGATATATTTATGCTCAAGCTGGAAATAACTTATTTGTAAATTTATTTGTTCAAAGTTCGTCCACCATCCTGTTAAACAAAAAGGAAATGGTTGCAATTTCTCAGGAAACACAATATCCATGGGATGGACAGGTAAAAATCTCTGTTTCTCCTGAAAAGGCAAGCAAATTCACTTTGTGTTTGCGTATTCCGGGTTGGGCTGAAAATCAGGTTGTGCCAAGTGATTTGTATTCGTTTATAACTCCTGAAACGGATTCAGTTTCTGTTTCAGTAAATGGAGAAATATTTCAGTACAAAACCGAAAAAGGCTATGCGGTTATTGACCGCGAATGGACCAAAGGAGATGTAGTAAATTATTCGATCCCAATGAGCATCCGTCGTGTTGAGGCGAACATGAATGTAGCCGACAATTTGGGCAAAGTAGCCATTGAACGCGGCCCGATTGTGTATTGTCTCGAAGGTGTTGACAACGGAACTGAACTGATGAAGCTCTCCTTACCTGATTCTTCAAAACTTACAGAAACTTTTAATTCCGGAGAATTAAGCGGAATTGTTACCATTACTGGAGATGCACTATTGACTGATGGCGCAAATACTATAAACCAAAAAATTAAAGCCATCCCCTATTTTGTATGGAACAACCGTGGAATCAACGAAATGAAAGTCTGGATCCCAAGGCGGTAAACTGAAAGAATAAGTTCTCTGTTTGATCAAATAGTTAAGTGCCATTGGCTATTAGCTTGGAATTTTGCCTTATAAACCTTACAATTGTATCGAAATTAACCGGAATACAATTCACTTTAACTAACCACCCATGATCAAAAACATTCCATTTCTTCTGTTGATTTGCGGTTTCCTTTCTTTTCAGGGATGTCAACCTAAAACGCAAAGCGAAACGACAGTCAGCCATCAATTTATTAAAGTAGATGGTCAAAACCTGAAGGCACCTAACGGTGAAAAGTTTTTCATTCGGGGAATAAATCTTGGCAACTGGCTCAATCCTGAAGGATATATGTTTGGCTTTAAACGCACCAGTTCGGCCCGATTGATTGATCAGGCTTTTCGCGAAATGGTTGGGCCTGATTTTACCAATCAGTTCTGGAAACAGTTCAAGGACAACTACATCACCCGTGATGATATCCGCTACATTCATAAAATTGGAATGAATACTATCCGGATTCCGTTTCATTACAAATTATTTACTGATGAAGATTACATGGGCCTGACTGTCAATCTGGATGGATTTCAACGCATCGACAGTCTGGTGAGCTGGTGCCGTGAGTCGGAGATTTACCTGATTCTCGACATGCACGATGCCCCAGGTGGACAAACGGGCGACAACATCGACGACAGTTACGGCTATCCGTGGCTGATGACAAGCGCTGAAAGTCAGGAGCAGTTTATTGAAATCTGGAAAAAGATTGCTACACATTACAAAGACGAACCGGTGATAATGGGCTACGATCTGCTGAATGAACCAATTGCCACTTACTTTGGTGATGAAAAAGAAAAGCTGAACGCCGCCCTCGAACCACTTTATAAACGGGCGGTAGCTGCTATCCGTGAGGTGGACACCAACCACATTGTAATGTTTGGCGGGGCACAATGGAACGGCAATTTCAAGGTATTCAAAGATTCGAAATTCGACAACAAACTGATATATACCTGCCACCGGTACTGGTGCGATACGCTTCAGGCAAATATTCAGGATTTCGTGAATTTTCGCGACTCGGTGAACCTGCCGATTTTTATGGGCGAAACCGGTGAAAATACTCATGAATGGATTGCTGCCTGGACCCGCCTGATGGAGCGCAACAACATTGGCTGGACTTACTGGCCTTACAAGAAAATGGGTGGTCCCAGCTCGGTCATGAACATTGCCCAACCGGAAAACTGGGACAAAATTGTCGCATTTACCGAAAGTCCGCGCAACGGGTTTGATGAAATCCGCAAAGCCCGCCCCGATCAGGAAATGGTTCAAAAAGTCCTGCTTCAACTGATCGAAAACTGCAAATTCAGCAATAACAAAGTGAACGAAGGATACGTGAAAGCGATGGGATTGAAACCCTGAACCCAATTTAAAAATTATATCCGTTATGAATGTCATTAAATTTACCATCGTATTATTGCTTCCGGCTTTGTGGGCCTGCAATAACAAACCAGCCAGTAAGCCGGTTGAACAATCAGTTGTGTCGGTTATTCCTGTTAAAGCACAGGTATTTGCAACAGCCAGAGATACTGCTTTGCGTATCACGCAAACGCCGGATGCTTCATTCGAAGATTTCGGTCAACCATTGGAAACTCAGGTCTGCGTATTTGTTGATCCAAACCGGACCTTTCAAACGATGGTCGGAATTGGTGGCGCCTTAACCGATGCTTCCGCCGAAGTTTTCGCCAAATTACCCGAACAAGTACAAAAAGAATTTCTCACAGCCTATTACGATTCTGAAAAAGGGATTGGCTATAATTTCTCCAGAACAAACATTGCAAGCTGCGATTTTTCGAGCGACACATACAGCTATATTGCAGATAATGACTCATTATTAACTACTTTCAATGTGGCCCATGATGAGAAATACAAAATTCCTTTCATCAAACAAGCCATTGCTGCAGCCGGCGGAACATTGCCGCTTTTTGTCAGTCCCTGGAGCCCTCCGGCCTGGATGAAAGACAATAACAACGTTTTGCAAGGCGGAAAGCTCTTGCCAAAATACAGTCAGGCATGGGCCAATCACTATGTAAAATTTATCAAAACTTACGAAACAATGGGTATTCCGGTCTGGGGACTTTCGGTACAGAATGAACCGATGGCCAAACAAAAGTGGGAATCCTGTATTTATACGGCTGAAGAGGAAAGGGATTTTGTGAAGAATTTTCTCGGACCAACTTTGAAGAAAGACGGACTTGGTGATAAAAAACTGATTGCATGGGACCACAATCGCGATCTTATTTTTCAAAGGGCCAGTACTTTGCTGGGCGATCCTGATGCTGCAAAATATATATGGGGAATTGGGTTTCACTGGTACGAAACATGGACCGGCAGCGGAATGCAGTTCGAAAATCTAAAACGGGTAAAGGAAGCTTTTCCTGATAAAGAATTGATTTTTACTGAAGGTTGTGTGGAGAAGTTCAGTATGGATAGGGTGAACGATTGGTCGCTTGGCGAAAAGTACGGCTACTCCATGGTGAATGATTTTAATTGCGGAACCGTTGCCTGGACTGATTGGAATATCCTTTTGGATGAAACCGGAGGGCCTAACCATGTCGGCAATTTCTGTTTTGCGCCGGTTCATGCCGATACCCAAACCGGCAAACTGATTTATACCAACAGTTATTACTACATCGGGCACTTTTCAAAATTTATCAAAGCCGGAGCCAAACGGATCAGCTGTTCTTCCAATCGCGATAAACTGCAATCAACCGCGTTTATAAATCCTGATGGGAAATTAGTGGTTGTTGTGCTAAACACTACGGATGAAAAGTTGCCATTCAAATTGTGCATTTCAGGAAAAGCTGCTCCAGTAATTAGTTTGTCTCATTCAATCATGACGGTGATTATCTAAATACTGTTTGTACCATTGGTGAATTTTCGTCGCTAAAAATCTTATAAAGAACCGGATGCATTAAAATATCGGTTAATAAAGCTGGCTTCCCGTCAATCAATACCTGATTGTTAATAAACCGAATGCCATGGCTGTAATCTACATACCAGTCCGCATGTCCGCTGTAAACCGGTTGTATGGGCTTCCCGTCGGGCTTGTGCCAGCCATAAATGACTACTTTACCTGGCTGTTTTGCTAACCGATTGGATAGAATGATATCTTTTTTGATCCCTGCGATCAGTTGGCCATTCTTCCCTCCTGCCTTTTTGCGCTGTTTTTCAATTTGTGCATTGTGTTCCCGGAATTTGCTGACTAATTCGTTTGCATGTCCAACAGGAACGTAATTGAATGGAGTTAGCTTTACCTGCGCCATTTTGTATATGTTATCGCTAAGCTTGGCAGTGATCATTAAAGCGCCAAATAGGATCGCCAGTCGTTGTGCAGTTTGCGGACTCATGGGAATCCGGCAAAAGTCAGTGTCGTTTCCAACTGCCAGGTAATCAGGCATGGCTTCATACGTCACTTTATGCATGATGCCTGCCGAATCAGCAAATTCGTCCTTTATGGTGTTCGTATTTCTTAAAAATCCGGGTGAATTGCCTGAAATAATTGCTTTGTAAATCTCTTCTTCCCTTTCATTCAACGGTAATGAAGCTATCCGTTCCATAAAAGCTGACCCTGATTCAGCGTTTGCACTTCGCGGAGGAATATTTAGACAGCGTATTGGAATATTTACCGAATCAACAATGAACCCTGAATAGGTCCGTTTCCCAAAAAAAGTATAGTCTTTCTGTTCGTACTTTGTGCCACTCAAAATACTGTGAATAAATCCATTGCGTTCAACTTGAACCGTGTGGAATATTTTTTTATCCGGATTGGTTTTTAAAATGATTTCTATTCTGTTTTTCAGTGCACTGTAACAAATCAGCGAGTCATTATCCTGCTTTTTGAAGCGGAACGAGCCGGACAGGTATTTTTGCATCATCCTGGTTCGGTACCACGTTCCACCTGTAGGGGAAACCAACGGTTTGCCATTGAATACAACTACACTGTCGTTATAGGCAAGCGCCGATAAAAACTTATTTTTTCCGGATTTCAACCATTTGTCAAGCTTTGGGCCATAAATAGAATCCTCGTAACCGTAATCGCTATCCAGGAACGCGATGCGCACTATCTCATCCGGAATTTCCTTCACTGCATCGAGATAACTGAATATGAATCGACCACCACCGCTGTGACCATTTAATACCACCTGCGGATTCCATTGGGCAAACATTGCCCTGACATCGTCCACTATTTTTTTTACCTTCTCCTGATGATCCGGAGTATTTGCTTTCCATGTTGGCCAGCTTTTCTGCTTGCTTTCAAGATAAACTGTGACTATGGTTTGCTTTTTAAGAATTTTCCTTAAAAACCGGGTTTGAGCCCCGATATGCTGAATATCAAAATGCCAGTCATCGCCTTTTTTGAGTTTTTTGCCAAAAGTTTGTTCAATGGTATTGCCGTTTGGAAGTGCAAAAAAGATCAATTGAACCTGTTTGCCTTGCTCAAATCCTTTTAGTGGAGCATTGACTAAAATTCGTGTTGCGGGGAGTGAGTTCTCGATTACCATTTGTTGTTCATCAAAAGTGCCTGATGTCTTGAATCCGGGTAGAACCTGTGCCTGTAAAATGAACGATTGAATCAGTAATAACAGGAATGGTAAGTGTTTCATGTTCTCTTTCGTTTAATAAAGCTTATTTTATGCTGCCGTTTGGAAAGCATTTTCATTCTTTCAGTAAAAGTAAGAAAGTTATTTCTGTACTTTTGCTAAAGTTGCTTTTGAATCGTGAAACAAATTTTCGTCAAGTATGAACTCTTCGGGAAGCAACCACCTTTTTGTCGTTCAATAATGATAACTTATTCAATATGATTTTAGTAACAGGTGGAACCGGATTGGTGGGAGCACATTTGCTTTATGAGCTGACCAGCTCAGGACTTCGGGTAAAGGCACTCCGGCGTCAGCAAAGCAATACTGCGTGGGTGAAGAAAATATTTTCGTATTACGCCGACCAGGTTGAAACATTGTTTTCACAAATTGAATGGGTTGAAGGTGACATCCTCGATTATTTTAGCCTCGAAGAAGCACTGAAAGGTGTTACAAGCATTTACCATTGTGCCGCCATGGTTTCATTTCATGGCGATGACAGCGACATGATGCTCAACAACAATGTGAAAGGCACCGGAAACTTAATTGATGCAGCCATCCATAACGGAGTCAGCAGGTTTTGCCATGTCAGTTCAATTGCCGCTCTGGGTAAAACACAGGATGGGAGTGAAATTACAGAAGATACTTATTGGACGCCATCGAAACGTAAATCGGGTTATTCGCTCAGCAAATTCTTTTCTGAAATGGAGGTTTGGCGAGGAATCGAAGAAGGTTTGGATGCAGTGATTGTTAATCCATCCATCATCATGGGGCCGGGAAACTGGGAAATAGGCAGTCCGAAGCTTTTTCAGTCGATTTGGAAAGGTCTGAAATATTATACCAAAGGCATGTCGGGTTTTGTTGACGTGCGTGATGTAGTAAAAGCCATGATTTTGCTGATGGATGACCGACAGTTTGAGCTGGTTAAAAACCAACGGTTTATCCTGAATGCCGGGAATATGAGCTATCAGGATTTCTTCAACAAAATTGCTGATGGACTCAATAAACCAAGACCCCGGAATTTTGCGTCCGACATAAAGCTGAACATTGCCTGGCGAATGGCCCTGACGGCTAGTTTCTTCACCGGAAAACGACCAATCATTACGCGGGATACTGTTTCGGGAACCAATCAAAAAAACCAATATTCCGGAGAAAAAATAACTAAAACTGCTGGCTTTGAGTACCGGAGCCTCGATTCGTCAATTGCTGATATTGCCGAGATCTTCCTCAAAGACATGGTCCTGCCATCAAAACACTAATCGCTATGAAGAAAATCCTTTTTGTTTGCCTTGGAAATATTTGTCGGAGTCCCGGCGCTGAAGCCATTTTTAACGATTTGATTGAGAAAAATGGACTCCAAAATGAGTTGAGCTGTGATTCCGCCGGAACAGCGGCCTACCATATAGGAGAGCCAGCTGATATACGGATGAGGCAGTTTGCACAAAAAAGAGGATACGATCTGACCAGCTTTTCACGTGGGATAGATCCAAATAGTGATTTCGACAGGTTTGATTACATTATTGGTATGGACGGGCAGAATGTGCGCCAATTAAAAGCAATTGCACGAAATGAAACCGACCGCAGGAAGATTTTCCTGATGACAGATTTTTGCATCGGTAAAAAATACAACTCAGTACCTGATCCTTATGGCGGGAAGGATGCCGGTTTTGAGCTTGTACTTGATATTCTGGAAGATGCCTGTGACGGGCTGATGAGAAGACTACATGGAGCAAAAAAGTGATCTGTGTTCAGTCGCAGTTGGCACAAGAATTAGGTCATTTGTTGTCATTAGTTTCACGTCAATTATAGTAATTGCCCGACTCCCAATAGACAACCAATGACAATTATTGACAATAACCACTTCTAACTCAGAGTTGATCGCAAATCTGAAGCATTGTATGGTATAAAAACGGAGGGTTGTATCCCATATCTGATTTTCCGAACCTAACGATGATTACATTTTTTTCAGGATAAACATAAATTAATTGCCCAAATAGCCCGATCGCATAAAAACTGCCATACTTTTTGGGACCTATTCCCCAGTTATAATGATAAGTCAGTCTTTGCCCGTCTTTCCTGGATGACCGTAAAGTTTGATTAATCCATGATTCAGGAATAATCTGTTTCCCGTTCCAGTTTCCCCGGTTTAAATATAGCCGGCCGAATTTGGCAAAGTCAACCGTTCTTGCATTCAGGCAGCAGAAGGCCTTTTCAATTCCATTTGGTCCAGCGCTGCTCAGGCTCCACGAAGCAGGATATTCCATACCGATAGGTTCCCATATTTTTTCCTGAAGGTATTGGGAAACCGACCTGCCGGTGGCTCGTTCCAGAATTATTCCAAGCAATTGAGTGTTGATGTTGCTATATTCAAAATGGTCTCCTGCAGGGAAAAACGGATGGATGTTGAAAATATCTTTCGAGAGGTTTCTTCCCCAGTAGAACTCTAAATTTCCACCCACATGATTTTTTGTTTCCTTGTAATGAATGCCGGAAGTGTGATCGAGCAGGTGGTCGATGGTTACCGGTTCAAATCCCTGGTTGGTAAGCTCCGGAAAATATTGAGCAATACTGGTGTTAACTCCCGGAATTGAACCTTCAGAAATTGCAATACCAATCAATCCTGAAATAAACGCTTTGGCAACCGAAAATGAAGTTACAATACTGGAGTCGCTTTTCGACGCATCGTAATATTGATATAAGATGGTGTCGTTCCGGATGATCAGAAACGAAAGTGTTTTGTGTTCCTCTAAAAATAGTTCGAGAGGCAGATCGGAGGCATCTATTTTACGGCTGTCCAATTCGATTGTTGTTCCCAATTGCAAGTCCGGGCTTGCCTCATGAAAACGGAAGGGTTCAGTTCCGGTATTAATTTTTCTGTTTGCAAAGAATTTGTAATCATTTTCGCTGGGAAATCCTGCCTTTCTGAACTTGAAGAGGTTTCCACATGAGGAAAACAAAATCAGAAATGAAATTAAAAAGACAAGATTGAACGTTCGTTTCATTTGTTATTACCGTTTGTTGAACACAAACGATTGATATAGAGGTGTTAAGTTATTATCCAATTGCTGCATCCAGGATTCGTTCAACATGTATTTTGGTAGTATTAAGCATTCCGATATCTTCAAAATCGCTGCTTCTCAGGATCATGGGTAATTCTGTCCCACCCAAAATCAGACTGTCAATCTGTGCCTCAGCGTACATCCTGTTGGCAATCGACAGCAATCGGTTTTTCGTTTCAGGCAAATATCTTCCTCTGGCCAGTTCTTCCATATATACTTTATGAATATATTTTCGTTCGTCGGGCATCGGAGTAATAATTTCCATTCCTGCAGCTTCAAACCCTTCCTGAAAAAAGTCACCTTCCATGGTCGAAATGGTTCCGAACAAACCAAGCCTTCGATGACCTTTGGCCTGAGCATATAAAATGGTTGAATCGACGATGCTGACCATTTTGGTTTTTACCCGCTGGACTAGAGGTTCGAAAACAATATGTGGAGTATTTGACGCTAAAAATATCACCTTAGCCCCGGCTTTTTCCAGTACGAAAATTTCTTCTGAAAGATAATCGGTCAGTTCGTCTAAATGATTATTGGTGATGAGGTTCAGCATGTGGGTCATATTAATGCTGTTGATAATAATGGACGGATATTCCCGCTGTCCGGTGCGTTCCTGAAAACGTGAAATGATTCGCTGGTAGTAGTCAACTGTTGATGCAGGGGCAATTCCCCCAATCATTCCTATGGTTTTAAAATGTTTGAACATACGTGAATCGGTTTTTTGAGCGTAAATGATGTGTGCTTTTTTAAAGATTTCTCAATTTTCCTTCTCCTATTTTCTGTATCCTGGTCTCTTTCAATTTATTCATCATCCTCCCGAACGTTTGACTTTGTAATTTTCGCTCTTGAGAATTTCAATTATCTTATTGCAAAAATCACCTTGAATCAGGATTTCACCGTCTTTGGCAGAACCTCCAACACCACATTTGGTTTTCAGTATTTTTGCCATTGCTTTTAAGTCATCGTCCGTTCCAACAAAACCGGTAATGAGCGTCACACTTTTTCCTGCACGCTTTTTCTTGTCAAGTTGCACACGCAAATTCTGTTGTTGCGGAGGAATTGTTTCTGATTCATTTTCTGCATTGGTTTCGTACTGAAAATCAGGGTCAGTTGAATATATCGTTCCCAGTCTGTCTTTCCAATCTTTGGCCATTTTTCTGAAATTTGCGTTCAAAGATAGCAGATTTTACAGCTGATTATTTCTAATTTGATTCTAATTTTAAAGGATTACCATAAAATATCTTCAAGGATACTTCCGGCACAATGGTCGGGGATAGGCATTTTCAGGATCTCAAGAATCGTTGGTACCAAGTCTTCGCCCATTATTTTACTCCGTATTTGCATCTTTTTTATCGCGCTGCCATGCATGATGAACGGAATGTTCGAGTTATCGTTGTATATGGTCCGTTGGTATTTGTAAACAGGTTGCCATCCGTCTTCGAGCTGGTACAACACATCGCCCGAACGTTTAAAATTGAAGGAATTAGCTATTACCGCCAGTTGCCCTTTTGAATAATCGCCTTGTGCGAACGATGCGGAAGGAAGAGCGATTTTTACGCCTTCGAACTGATTGATGAAATTGGCTGTTTTGGTTTGGATGGCTTCAGGCGAAATGTTCTTCTTTTCCAATAGTTCCCGATTGAAATATAACTGCTGATCGCCTGCTACCTCAATCCAGTCGCCTTGTCCGTAGGTAATATTCAGGAACGATTTTAACAAGGCCACTGCACTTTCGGGCGAAAAAGTCCCGACAGGCATATTGAATTCTTCTTTCAGATAATCAACCGGATAGGTAGAAGAACAAGTTGAGGTAAGCACAACCAGAGTGTTTCCCTTGCCAGCTACTTTGTCGAGAAAATCCATCAGCAGCGAAATATCCTGATCCAATCTCAGATAGGTGTCTTCCATTTCGACCGACGCTGGCCCGAACGAACTGTTTTCGTAATCCATTGAGGTAAAGGTGACGGCCAGAAAATCAGGATATTCATCTTTCCCAAGGTTCTCGGCCAGAATTAAATTGGTTGTAAAATCCTTCACAATGGTATTTCCAAACGGAGTGGTTTTCAGAAATTTATAACTTCCTGCTTGATCTTTTATTTTTTTAAGATCATAAGGAAATGTATTCCATTTGTTGTAATAGCCTTTTTCGAGAATGTAATTGTCGGCCATGCTTTCATCATAGCTGGTAACCGGCAACAAGGTGGTCCAGTTACGCTGGGTATATATTTTGGCAAATCCTTTTTCGTTGAACTGGCGCACCCATTCAGGAAAAATATCGACATAATACGAACTTGAAATCATGTTCCCGTTTTGGTTATCGAACCAATAGGCTCCGTTGGCTGCATGTCCGGCTGAAAGTACCGCGCTGACATCGTTCATGGCCACGCTGAAAACTTTCGATTTGTTGCGGGTATTTATTTTGATGAGGTCGCCGATGGTTGGTAAAAGCAATTTTGCTGCCGACCGTTCGCCTTCTTTGGAATCGCTGCCAACCGTAATGAAATATTCATCCGAAATGCAGTTGACCTCCTTTTTCCTCAGCCGGTCGAACCAACTGTCGTTCACAATACCATGGACGGCAGGGAATGCGCCGGTAAACATAGTAGCAGTGCCGGTCGAAACTTTCTGAACATGTAAATTGAGTTGGGCATTGGAGCAAACAGCGCCTTCGTTTACCAAACGCTTAAACCCTCCGGGCTGAAACTTATTCCAGTAGCGCGAAAGATAATCGGTACGCATCTGGTCAACCGAAATCACCACTACCAGACGCGGAACATTGACGTCGGTGTTTTTAGTGTTTTGTGCTGTAAGGGAACTTATCGTCAGGAATGTCAATAAAATGAATACTATGAGAATATTTAATTTTGTCATCATCGATTTTATTTGAGTGGCAAAAGTATAAAAACAAAGAACTATCGCCAATTACTAATAAACAACGAAAACGGAAATGAAAAATTATTTTATCCTGATTTTTGCCTTTTCTTTTTACATTGGAACATTCTATTTGTTTGGCGGTTCACAATGAATAACAATTAATGACGCGAAGCAAATGACAATCAATAGCTAAATTTTCCTGAATACTGATCCTGAATACTTTATTTGCCTTTCTTACGCAGTTTTCCTGTATCTCCATACTGCCAGACTCAGGAATATAACTCCAATAATGCACAAAGCTACGAACTCATGAATTAAATCGCTGAAGCCGGAACCTTTCAGCACTACCATTCGCATGATCCGCATAAAATGATAAACCGGATTGCCTTCATCTATCACCTGTGCCCAATGAGGCATACTTTCAGCAGGGGTGAAAATGCCACTCATCAGGATAAAAATCATCATAAAAAAGAAAGTGACAAACATGACTTGCTGTTGGGTGTCGGCAACAGTAGAAATTAACAATCCCAATCCAAGAATACCAATAAGATACAAAACACCAAAGCCGAAAACCAGCCAAAGACTCCCAACAATGGGCAAGTTAAATACGAGCCGCGCAATCAGTAAGCCGAACGCCAGATCAAAAAGGGCAATGACGATAAACGGAATCAGTTTTCCGGCAATAAAATGTATTTTCCGGATGGGTGTCACATTTAACTGTTCAATAGTGCCCAGTTCTTTTTCTTTTACGAGGCTCATTCCGGAGAGAAATAAACCTATAAGTGTAACCAAAAGCGCGAGAATGCCCGGTGCCATGTACCATTTGTATTCCAACTCGGTGTTGTACCAGAAGCGCGAAACGGTATTAATCTGGTAAGGCGCTTTGAATTCGGGTAAGCCTTTCCAATCGGCGATTATGTTTTTGTTGAAATCGCGGATCACTGAAGCGGCATAAGAATAGCTTAATTGTGCCGCCGACCCGTCAATGGCATTCACAAGCAATTGTAAAGAAGCCTTGTCGTCGCGAATTAAATTGCGCTCAAATCCCGGAGGAATGACCAGTACCATATTGGCTTTATTACGCAAAAGTTCATTTTCCCCTTCTTCAGGATTAAAAGAAAAGTTGCTGATGGTGAAAAACGGCGATGCATCTATTTTCGAAGTCAATTTGCGCGAAGTAGCCGACAGGTCATTGTCAACCAGAAAGATATTGGCGTTTTTAATGTCGTAAGTGGCTGCAAAAACCAGGACAAGCATTTGCATGATCGGAATCATCACAATCATCCGGAGCATTATTTTGTTCCGTTTGACCTGGATGAACTCTTTCTGTATGACGTAAAATATTGTTTTCATAAATCAGTGCCTAAAGTATTTAAAGTGCCTTGAGTGCCTAAAGTTGTTTTCGGAAGTACTTTAGGCACTCCGAACTTTAGCTCACTCCGAACTTTTTTTATTTTAAATTCTTTCCAATTGATGTAAAATTCGCCAATAGTTCATTCACTTCTTTCATGGCAGTTTGAATTTTTTGATTTTCTGCCCATTCCAATTCTTCAATTATTTCCTGCCAATAAGCTGTTTCGCTCGCTTCAGTCTCACAAATGCAGATCTTGTTTTTGAAATCTGGTTTACTTCTTGAGCGATTGGCCTCTCTGTAATTGGCTCCAATGCTTGTACCTGATTTTGTGATCTGGTTTCGAATAACCCTACCTTCAGGAGTATTAGGAAGTGATGATGAAAGTTTAATTATGCTGATAGCGAATACTCTTGTTCTCTTTTCGAGTTGTTTTGCAAATTCTTTATTTTCCATTCTACATTTTTTTATATGATGTAAACATATAATACTGAGAATGCTTATGAAGTACTTTAGGCACTCCGAACTTTAGCTCACTCCGAACTTTTTATACTTTAGGCACTCCGAACTTCTTCATTCCAGTCTTATCTTGAAATTCCTGATACTAAGCGTAATGAACACAAAGGTCATAAACATCAGTATCAGTGTTTCTTTCCAGACGAACAAAATTCCGGTTCCTTTCAGCATGATGTTTCTGATAATTACGATGAACCACCGAGGTGGTATAATATTGCTGAAAATCTGGAGCGGAAGCGGCATATTGTCAATCGGAAATATAAAACCTGAAAGCAGGATAGTTGGCAGCATCAGTGCGAGTAGCGAAATAAACATGGCGATCATCTGGTTGGGGGCAATGGTCGAAATCAGGATTCCCAGGCTCAGCGCCATCATGATAAACAGGAAACTTTCGAGCATCAGGAATACAAAACTTCCTTTGATTGGTACTCCAAAAAACAAATTTCCGATCAGTATGATGGTCAGGGCATTGATGAATGAAAGCAATAAATACGGGGTCACTTTACCAAGTACAATATGAATGGGCTTTAAGGGTGATGCCAGCAATACTTCCATCGTTCCCAGTTCTTTTTCCTTGCTGATAGAGATGGAGGTCATCATGGCCGATATCAGCATCAGGATCATGGCCATAATTCCCGGCACAAACATGTAAACGCTTTTCAGGCCTTCGTTGTAAAGCATCCTGACTTCGGTACTGATCTGATTCGGAAGCTGAATATTCTGAAGTTTTTCTTTCCTGACATAGTCGGTGATGATTCCAGTAGCATAGGTGGTCAGGATTCGGGCTGTGTTGGGATCGGAAGCGTCGGCCAATAGTTGCACATCGGCTTTTCCTTCGCGCTCAAAAGTTTGCTCGAATTTGGCGGGAAAAGTAACCACCATTTTCACCTTGCCTTTTCTGAAAGTTTCTTCCACATCGTCTCCCGGATGCAGTTCTTCTCCCAACAGAAAATAACCTGAAGACAACAATTTTGAGGTGATTTCACGAGTAGTATTGTCGTGCGATTGGTCAAAAATGGCAATTTTCGAATCCTTAATATCGGAATTGATCACCTTGCCGAACAGCAATAACTGGATAACAGGCAACCCGAAAATGATGATCATCGTTCGCGGATCACGAAAAATATGTAAAAATTCCTTCCTGAGAAAACCGATAAATTGTTTCATAAGGCCTCCCCCCACCCCCTCCAAAAGAGGGGGATTTTGATAGTGTATTTTGAATTGATTAGCTCCATTTAACTGACTTTTCTAATTTAGTGCTTTTTTTAAGCCCTCCCTTGTGGGGAGGGTTTGGGTGGGGCTTCAGTTCCTTGCGATCTTTAAAAAAACCTCATCCATATTTTTTGCTGAATAATGTTTTTTCAGATTATCAGGCGTGTCGAGGGCTTC
>JBBRXN010000085.1:0-23330 GCA_038248385.1 Bacteroidales bacterium | reverse complement strand
TGAATTAATTAGTTTTGTCTGTCCTGGGAATATGGGTAATTGCAATTGCATACTTTTTTAACCCAAAATATACGACAATTTATTCTACACCCAAAACTTTGTAACTATTTGTTTTTCAAAGATAGGGTCAGGAGTTCTGAATTTGCGGAACAGTAATCAATCCTTGCAAACCTTTTTCAAAATCGTTTCTGGCTTCGATATTCGTTGGTTCCTTCAACCAGAAAAATACATGATGAATAAATACATTTTTAAAAACTATTTCCTTTGCACTGGCTGGTCTTGCAATCGAAACAAAACTTGTTGCTACCATTCCTGCAGCCAGTTTCATCATAAAATCGCGTCTGTCGTTCATTTTTAAAAAGTTTTTACAACTTGCCTGAGTTGAACAAGCCGGGTTAAGAGTCCTTCAAGTAAATCAATTTGCAGCATGTTGGCGCCGTCAGATTTGGCATTGGCCGGATCAAAATGAGTTTCGATGAAGATCCCATCGACACCTACTGCTATTCCGGCGCGCGCAATGGTTTCAATCAGTTGAGGCTGCCCTCCGGTAACGCCACCCGATTGATTGGGCTGTTGCAACGAATGGGTAATATCCAGAATAACCGGGCAGTTGTTTTTCTGCATTTCCGGAATTCCGCGATAGTCAACAATCAAATCGTGGTATCCGAAAGTTGAACCACGTTCGGTTAAAAAAACATTGTTATTGCCACTCTCGCGGACTTTGGTTACTGCAAATTTCATGGCTTCGGCCGATAGAAACTGACCTTTTTTAATATTTACCGCTTTTCCGGTTTCGGCAGCTGCCACCAGTATGTCGGTTTGGCGGCAAAGAAATGCAGGGATCTGCAACATGTCAACATATTCGGCGGCCATGGCAGCTTCCTGCGCAGTATGAATATCGGTAACAGTAGGTATGTCAAATGTTTCGGATACTTTTCGTAATATTTTCAATGCTTTTTCATCGCCAATTCCGGCAAACGAATCAAGCCTGGAACGATTTGCTTTCCGGTACGAACCTTTAAAAATATATGGTATTTGCAGCTTATTTGTAATTTCGACTATTCTTTCAGCAATTTCCATGGCCATTTGTTCGCCTTCGATGGCACACGGGCCAGCCAACAGCAGAAAATTTGAATTGGAGTATTTGAGTTTTGGAATCATCATGATTTAATTTTAAACGAAGATAATTTATTTTTTAAAATGCAATCCTGAAGCGCCTCTCTATATTTGAAATACATACGTTTTGAATCTCGTATGAATAATACCGTTTTTCAGAAATCCAGGCTATATCCTAATCCAAGAATATTTATTGTTTCATCTTTTATACGATTGTCCTGAATACGATAGAATAAAGTTAAGTCATTGTTTTTATTAATCTTATACGAGAAACCTCCGGTATATCTGATTTTGTCGATGGATTTAAAACCACCTGAAATACTGTCCCTATCTGTCGAAAAGATTGACTTGTCGTGGAAAAACTCGACTGTGGCATAAGGCAATATTTTACTGCCTTTAATATCATAGTCAACTTTTGCTCTGTACCTGAATTCGGATGCATCATTATTATTATATAATCCTTTGGTATAGCGAATTCTAAACTGAATTCCGATACGGTTGATGTTAAAGCCTGATTTGATGTCAAATGCAAGACGATTCAAAGAATTGTGGGAGTAAACGTATTCATATTGTTTCGGTTTAATTTTTTCTCCATTTGCATCCAATTTTCTTCTGTAATCGGCCTTGTACTCTTCTTCAAACCGGTAAAATCCTGCAAAGCTGAGGTACTTATGCAATTTATAGGAGAGTCCACCCTCTAAAATATACGAATCCATCTTAAATCCATTTGTCGAGTCCATCTTAAATCCATCCTGAAGTCTTAATTCCGGATTAAATTCAATTTTGAGGTTTTTAAGTATTTCTTTGCTTAATTCAAATTCGAACCAGGCGGATGGTTTATTTTGTGCAATTACCGGAAATGCAAAAAGAGTAACCAAAATTGAAAGAAGTATTTTCTTATTCATTCTGATTAAAGTTTCTTAGTGCCATATACATCGAAGAAAATATTAATATAAGCAACGTCTCGAAGGAAGTCAATGCGTTCTATTTCAAAATGTTTGATATTTATTCCTGTACGTTCTTTCAGGTCGTCCATTAATTCTTCCTTTTTATTAGCATCAAGGTTTTCAATTTTTTCATAGATGATTCGGTACGAAATCTCCTGTCTGAGGTTCAAAACCTTTTCAAGAAAATAGATACCTACAACAATCAGCAAATTTGTAGTGATCAATTCGGCATAACTGATTTTTTTATTCGCTAAGGCATTGATTACCGAAACACCAATTACGACAAATAAATAGGTCATTTCTTTGATGGGAATCGCATCAGTTCGATATCTGATGATGCCGAAAACCGCAAAAAGACCAAGTGCAAAACCCAATTCAATTTTCACGCTTACAAGTAAAAAACAAAGTAAAAATATCACTATACTAACAGCAATATAACTGAAATAGAAATCTTTGCGTTTGCTTGTTTTAGCATACAAGCCAACAACAATAACTATTATAACCATTAGGTTGAGCGAAAATCTAATTAATAAAGAAAGATAGTCTTCGACATTAATTAATTTAATGCCGAAAAATTTTAATTCCTCGACTGCACTGGGTGCTAATAATAAAATGTTTAAAAGTTGCATGATAAATAGTTTAGTTGCTATAATGTTTCCTGATTTCAGTCAGGAGAGGTTTAAAATTGTTTTTTTTAATTTTTTCTTCGAGAAGTGATCGGCCTATGCAATATTTACTGAATCCCAGATTTCTTATTTTGTTGGCTCTCAAAACCTGGGTGATCAACGCTGGTCTTAAAGTTTTACATTGCTTTACTTCAATAATGACTAAGTTCTCGAGTGTAATTTCCTTTTCCTGATTTTTAAATCCGGGGAAAGTATCAATGGTAACTCGTTCAGTAAAATCATTGTTCGCCAATGTGATGCGATTAAAATTACTCCATATTTTCGGTTGAAGTTGAGCTCCGCAATATGGTGAAGAATTTTGTAAAAAATCGAGTTCGCTTTCTCCAAAACCAGCATTAAAATCTTGTTTTTTAATGCGATCCTTAATCGTTCGACCTTTATTCGTTTTAAATTTTACTTCCAAAAAATTGTCTCCTGTTTGAACATACTGGCGAATTCTGACTTTATATCGGTTCAATTTGCCATTTTGGTGGTTTAAATACATTTGATTATCGATGGTGTCGAAATAAGTATTATAGTAGGGAAAGATCGTTTCTCCATCAATCTCGAGTATCGAATAATCATTTTTTAAAGCTTCCAGAATGGTCGGTAACAGGCGGCGGTGAAGGCAAAATTTATTGTCTGTGCGGTTCATGAGTTTAACCTGATCAAGGTCAGTCAGGCTTACTCTGCTAAAGGATTGTATGGTATTAATAATTAAGTTCATTGGTTAATTATAGGTTCTGCGAATCTAATCTTTTTTTATCAGCCTGATGTAATAAAAATGTAACATCATTGTAACATTTCCATCATTCTCTTAAAGAGGAGCTTTAATTTTGATATCCTATATCCGAAAAGTAGAACTGTTACCTTACTTACTTTGTAATGTATTTCAGAGAATTGTATCCCGATTGTAAAATGCCAGGTTACCGGAAAAGCTGATTTATTATAATGAATATCCCATATCATACTAAAGTTGATGAAAAGTGAGATATTATCCTTTGCCGTTGACTTCAGTCAACGGTTAAAGGAATGTGAATGAATCGGGCTTTAGCCCAAGAATCTGTGGCTAAAGCCATTAATCTCTTATCCATTAATCCGTCCTGATGAATCGGGACGGCAAAGGATAGGCTTCGTTTGAGCTTAGTTGAACACTTAGGTACACAACCATATATTCATTTTATTATTTGTATCGTTTTCCCCAAAGGCTTTTTAATCTTTCGAGGATCTTTAGTTCAAGCGGATTGTTTTGGGGAGTATAAAAACGGTGGTCTTTAATTTCTTTTGGCAGAAAATCCTGTTCGGTAAAATTATTTTCGAACGAATGAGCGTATTTATAATCTTTGCCGTAGCCCAGTTCTTTCATTAGTTTGGTGGGTGCGTTACGTATGTGAAGCGGCACAGGTAAATCGCCGGTTGTTTTTACCAATGCGATGGCATCATCGATGGCGGTGTAGGCTGAATTGCTTTTCGGCGAGGTTGCAAGGTAAATAGCACATTGCGACAAAATGATCCGGGCTTCGGGATAACCGATTTTATGCACCGCATCGAAGGTGCTTTGCGCCAGCAATAATGCATTCGGATTGGCCAGACCAATATCTTCTGAAGACAGGATCAGCATCCGGCGGGCAATGAATTTGACATCTTCGCCGCCCTCAATCATTCGGGCAAGCCAGTAAACGGCTGCGTCGGGATCGCTGCCACGCATACTTTTAATAAAAGCGGAAATAATGTCGTAATGCATTTCCCCGTTTTTATCGTACATCGCCATGTTGTTCTGAAGCCTGACCATCACCTTTTCATTGGTAATTGTAATGGTATCATTTTCTTCCGAATTGACTACCAATTCAAGCACATTAAGCAGTTTTCGGGCATCACCTCCCGAAAATCGCAGCAAGGCTTCATCTTCTTCAATGACTATCTGTTTTGTTTTCAGGTAAGGATCTTTAGTCAGGGCCAGATCAACAATTTTCAGCAGGTCTTTTTTGTCAAGAGATTTCAGCACATAAACCTGGCAACGTGACAGAAGCGGAGAAATGACTTCGAACGAAGGATTTTCAGTTGTGGCGCCAATCAAAGTGATAACTCCCTGTTCAACTGCACCGAGCAGAGAATCCTGTTGTGATTTGCTGAAACGGTGAATCTCGTCGATAAAAAGAATCGGATTGGGCTTGTTGAAAAATTGGGTTTTCTGTGCTTTCTCAATCGCATCACGAACATCTTTTACTCCTGAACTAACAGCACTTAAAGTATAAAACGGACGTTCGAGCGTGTTGGCAATTATTTTGGCCAAAGTTGTTTTCCCAACTCCAGGAGGGCCCCAAAGCAGGAAAGAGGATATTTTACCCGATTCAATCATTTTGCGTAAAACAGCCCCTTCACCAATCAGGTGTTCCTGCCCGATGTAATCGTCTAAGGTTGCAGGGCGTAATCGTTCGGCAAGTGGTTGATTGGCAAATTGCATAATGTTGCGAAATGAATTGATTTAACGGTTAATTGCAATAACGCTTGATAATGTTGTAGGCATCCTGAATTCCTAATTCGCCGGCTTTGCTCAGGTCCATGGCGCCACCTTCAATGTCGTCGAGGTAAATTTTTGTCAGGCCGCGGTTAAAATAGGCTTCAGCAAAGTCTGACTCAATTTCCAGAGATTTGTTCAAATCGGCCAGTGCGCCTTCATAATCGCGCATTTTACATTTTACATACGCCTGATTATAATAGGCAAAGGCAAAGTTTGGGTTGAGTTGTAAACATGTGGCATAATCATTCAGTATGGCACTGTAATCAGTCACTGTTTCAGTGGTGGTTTCTTTAGTTTGTTTTGGATTATTTCTGAGGGGAACTGTAATTGCATCGGTCGATTGTCTTAGTTGTTCAATCAGATCAGTCATTTTTAACCTGCAATTGGCACGCGAGAAGTAAGCCAGCGCATTTCTGTTGTTCAGCTCTATTGATTTTTGCAGGTCGTTCATCGAATTGGTATAATCGTCTATCAAACTATAAAATATACCCCGGCTCAAATAATTCTGGCTTTCGCTGTTATTATTTTTAATTCTTTCGTTGAAGTACAGAATATTATTTTTAAAAACTTCTTTCAGATTATCAACCGGCTTGTTTGAAATAGTCACAACCGGATCGTAGTTATTGAAATTATTGATGGTTTCGAGTTCAAGATTATAGTACTGAAGCCGTTCGTAATCATCTGAGTATTTATTGTATGACGAAAGAATAAATATGGGTTGCAGATCGATGATGATGTTTTTATTCTGAATCCGGCCATCATCAACTATTTTGGTTTCGGAACCAGGAAGATTTTGCGCTTCCGACAATGTAACTTTGTACCTTCTCCGGTCGCGTTCTTCCTTGGTTTCCTTTTTTGGTTCAGTATTCTGATCGGGTTCATCCTGAGCATCGGATTGCTGGCTTTTATTTGGTGTGGCTACATTTTGTGTCTGGGTTGCTGCGCCCTGATTTTGCCTGGCTGTATTGCTTGCCTGTTGTCTTGCCTTTGCCAGTGTGCTCGAATCAACCTCCTTCGGATTGAAGGCAAATTTTGGATCCAGTTTGGCGGCGATTCCATAATCTTCGTCTGAACCGGGCAGTTTGAGTATTTCCTTTGCAATCCCGCGGTTCATATAGGCGTTTGCGATGGTTGGGTCGATTTGCAACGCAAGGTTGTAATCATTAATAGCTCCTTTAAAGTCTTCCAGTTTTTGTTTTACGATTCCACGGTTATTAAATGCATAGGCATTTTTCGGATCGAGTTTGATACACTGATCAAAATCGCGCAGAGCCGCAGCGTAATCGTTGAGTTCGAAACGCGCCAATCCTCTTAGAAGGTATGCACTTGCGAAGTGAGGCCTGATAACGATAGCCTGGTTCAAATCTTTGATCGCTCCTCTGATATCATTCTTCAACAATTTGGCATTGCTCCGGTTTATATAGCTGTTTGTGAATTTCGGATTGATTTCCAATGCTTTGTCGTAATCAGCAATAGCTCCTTCAATATCTTTCATCGAAATTTTGGCAATTCCGCGGTTATTATAAATGGCTGCGTCATTTGGCGAAAGTTCAATGGCACGGTTATAATCAGCAATGGCTTTGGCATAATCATTTAGTTCGAGGTAAGCCAATCCACGGTGCATAAATGCATCAGGATAATAGGGTTTTATCTCGATGGCAGTATTATAGTCCTGAATTGCCCCTCTGAAATCTTCGAGCTGATGTTTGGCCACTCCCCGGAAATAATAAGGTTCGGGCAAATGAGGTTTAAACCTAATTACAATATTGAAGTTTTCTATCGCGCCAACATAATTGCCAATCTGAATCCGGGTTTCACCGACACGAATATAATGGTTGATGTTCAACTGGCTGAAAGCCAGATTTGAAGACAGAATTAGAAGGAGGAATATCAATTTTTTCATTCGGGTGCAATTTATGAATAGCAAAAATAGTATTTTAGCCCGTATAGCTTCTTTTTCGGTTTTTTTAATTTTTTTTTGAAAACATTAACCATGGTAAGCAAAGCCATGAATTGAACATTTTAAAGAGTAATTAATTTAGAAGAGGTAATTATCAGTCAATGAATATTTAAAGAAAGGAAATTGATTATGGATAACCGTTGTGATTGGGCGCAAAAAAATGAAATAATGGCGAAATACCATGATGAAGAATGGGGCAGGCCTTTGCATGATGATCAGAAATTGTTTGAGTTTTTGATTCTGGAAGGAATGCAGGCTGGCCTGAGCTGGTTGACTATCCTGAATAAACGGGAAGCCTTTAGGTTGGCTTATGAAAATTTTGATGTCAGGAAAGTGGCTTTTTTCAATCAGCAAAAAGTGGATGAGCTGATGTTGAATTCAGGAATTATCCGAAACAGGCAAAAAATCGAAGCGAGCATAAACAATGCGAAACTATTCCTCGAAGTAGTGGAAGAGTTTGGTAGTTTCGATCGTTACATCTGGAAATTTGTTGAATATCAACCTATTGTTAACCGGTGGGAAAAATTGTCTGAATTACCAGCAAAAACTGAATTGTCGGATATAATCAGCGCTGATTTGAAACGACGGGGATTTAAATTTGTTGGCTCGACCATTGTCTATGCCCATTTGCAGGCTACCGGTATGGTGAACGATCATCTGGTGAATTGTTTCTGTCATCCGGACTGTAAATTAGGTGAATGTATTTGAAATAAATCTATTCTCCTTATTCGAAACCAATTACCTGATTCCTTTCCGAAATGTGGCTGGGATGGTTCGTAAAATAATCCAGATATCTTTCCAGAATGAAGTTGAACTGTTGGCAATTTGAGAATATTTATTTTGCAGGCTATTCCTTTCTCCGTGCGACATCGATTTAAGTTTTCTCCGGGTAACTACTTTCCATATTCCTGTAATTCCTGCAGGACTGTGAAAACGGTCAGCCCAGTCCCCGGTGGTTAAAAGTTCGGCTTCATATATTGGCAATGGCCTGTTCCCAACCATCGACATATCTCCTTTGATTACATTAAACAATTGTGGAAATTCATCAATGTTCAGTTTTCGAAGGATTTTTCCAACTTTTGTAATCCGGGAGTCGCCAATCAATGCTGAAGTATTTCCCATATTCTGATCTATCATTTCCGGATTCACCTTTCTTGCCTGAGTTCCCGGTATTTCTTTCTGGTATTCGTTCAGATGTGCCAATTCCTTCAATCGTTTATCGGCATTGGTGTACATCGATCTTAACTTATAGAAATTGAAAACTTTGTACCCGGAGCCAACTCTTTGCGAGATATAGAAAACTTTTCCTTTCGATTCGAGCCGAATGGCAATGATAGAAATCAACAATATTGGCGAAACCATTATAAGTGCAATAAATGCCGCAACAATATCAAATACGCGTTTCAGGAAAGTTGATTTGTAGGGCTTGAAAGCATTCATATCAGCAACTGCTGCAATTTTTGACAGTTGATTGTCATTCCGTAAAGTCAAAATTCTGCTTATCAGCGTTTCAGTATTGGTTGGTTTGATATAAATATCATTAATCTTTTTCAGAAGCGCTTTCGAATCAGTTTCCTGATTTTTTTCATCATCAAGTAAAATAATAGGAACCCTTTTTTCCTGATCAAATTGATCAATCCAAAAGTCGTAAAATCCAAATCCGTCGCCTCCGGGAAGTTTTCTTTCGCAAATAAGGGCATCAGGTAATCCGTTGGCAGATATCCATTGACTGGCTGAAAAAGGATTATCCATTGTGTCGATTTCAACCAGATAATTTTCGTAAATAATTGGTGATAAAAACTCCGGATCCGCACCGATGTGTATAATTTTCAACTTTTCCTTATTGTTCTTTTCCATTGGTCAGATTTAATGGGTTTCTTTTTTTTGGAGCTGACCAAATTTATATAAAAAAAACAAATATCGCTTGTGTTGTGGATTTATCTTGGGGAATGTAGAAAAAAGAAAGGATTCATGCTGATTTGACAGTGGTATAAAAAAAAAGGATAGATTCTCTAATCTACCCTTTCTCTAAACCTAACTAAACCTAACTAAACTAACTAAACCAATAAAACTAATCAAACATAACTTATGAAATGTGATAACAGTTGTTTTGAATTCTTATAACGTTGCAAAGATATGCTGTGTAGCAGTATTATGTGTTAACTGAATCTTAAGTTTTGTGTTATAAAACATTAAGTTACTGAAAATATTATTCCTGAAGTTTTGATAGATTTCAATTTTATATTCATTACAGGCCATTAAATCAAGGTAGTACTTCTGTTTGAAGATTGTCTCTTCGAGTGAAAAAACATTTAGAAATATTCGGATTCAGATGCTCTAAGTACGATTGATTTTGTAAATTGTTGGCGGTTTACTTCAGAGCTTTATAACAACCATATATTTTACTATTCTAATCGTTGTTTTGGTATTGTTTGGACTGCAAAAAGTATTACTGAAGCAGAAATTTGAAAAAAAAATAAAAATAATTCAAAAATGAGGGTTACCTTTTTGTTAATTTGGGAATTAATATATAGAGACACTTTGAATAGGTATAGACTGATTTGCATCAATTCATAAAAGGGGAAAGATATGCAGCTTGATATAAAAGATTTACTAACGAAAATTGAGGTTCTTGAAGCTGAAAATGCTGCCTTGTCAGAAAAGGCGGAAGATTCACTTTTATTTGGAATGGTCGCTGAAATTATTTACCAGACTGAAGATTCCTTTCATTTGATTGATCAGATTCTTGAACGAATTTCAATATTAAAAAACATTCCTTTTTGTGCTTGTTTTGAACCAGTTGAACAGGACTTAAATATTTTGGGGTTTTATACATCATTTGGCGATTTCGATACCAACGACATTCAACTGACGTTTCCTGATATTGCAGAGAAAATCACTTCGGAAGAAAGCTTTTTAATCCTTGATAAAAGTGATTTTAAAAAATATGATTTTTCAATCCAAATCTCCGGTCAGCAATTTCAACCCAATAGTGCCTTGATATTAAAGTGCCCGCTGAAAGGTGATCATTATAAATACTTTTTATTTCTATCTGACAGGCGATCTGTAAATCATTTTTCAAAAGTGGTGATGCTGCTTCAGCAAATTGTATTGCTTACTACAGAACGACTGGATAAAATTTCGATTTTTAATCAATTAACCAGCATAAATCTGGAACTCGATAAGCGCGTAACTGAAAGAACAACTGAATTGACCAGAATTAATAAAAATTTGAACAGTGAAATTATAGAGCGCAAAATCATTGAACAGGCTTTATCCGAGAATGAAAAAAAGCTTCGTTCGGTTTTCAACGCGTCTATTGATGTTTCGTTTATAATCGTTGATCTGTCAAGACAGTCTGTCATTCGAAGTTTTAGTCCCGGTTCAGAGAAAATGTTTGGATATACTGCCAGAGATGTGATTGGGAAATCGCTGAGTATTTTACAAATGCCAGGCTATATTAATGTGTTGTCTTCAATAAAAAGAGATCTGTTTAAAAATGGATTGAGCAGAAAGGAAGAAATCATGCTTTGTCGAAAATCAGGAGAGCTTTTCCCTGCTATTTTGACTGTTTATCCGTTGTTGGACGATAATGGCAAACTGACGGGAGCATTGAGCGTCAGCATTGATATTACCGAATTAAAACGTACGAAGGATGAGTTTTTAAAAGCAAATGTAAAGGCCGATGAAAGCGAATATAAATTCAGGACTTTATTTGAGCAGGCCTCAGATGGTATTTTTATTAATGATAGCGAAGGAAACTACCTCGAAGTTAATAAAAGTGGCTGTGACATGTTGGGTTATTCAAGAGATGAATTGTTGAAAATCAATATAAATGATATAATTCTGAAGGAAAGTCTTTCAAAAAAACCGGTTAAGAAAGCTGAAATGCAAAATGAAAAGATAGCAATTGCCAATCGGATACTGGTGAGAAAAGATGGCTCATCCTTTCCGGCTGAGATTAGCGGCAAAATGTTTTCAGACGGAAGGATGCAGGGAATTGTACGTGATATTACCGAACGTAAAAAGTTTGAAACAGAATTGATTGCCGCCAAAGAAAAGGCAGAAGAAAGTGATCGCCTGAAAACAGCATTTTTGCAGAACATGAGCCACGAAATTCGTACGCCGATGAATGCTATCATGGGATTTTCAGATATGTTGCCTGAATATTTTGATGATAAGCAAAAACTGACCAGATTCACTAAAATCATCAAACAAAGAGGTGCCGATCTCCTTGATATCATTACCGAAATTCTGGACATTGCCCAAATTGAATCCGGGCAATTGACTCTCCATCTTGAAGAATGTAATATGCATGAGTTTTTTTCAGAAATCGAAACACTTTTTCACGAACATCAGAATCGAAACGACCGGTATGAAATCGAATTTTATCTCAAGATTGCCAGAAATGTGAAAATGATGGATGTTATTGTCGATCAGGTGAAACTGAAACAAATTCTCAATAACCTGATAGGAAATGCGCTTAAATTTACCCGTTCCGGCTCCGTTGAAGTTGGATGCAATATTTATGAACCCAATATTTTTACTTTCTATGTGGCCGATACAGGAATTGGAATTCCCAAAGAAAAATTTGCTGAAATATTCAGCCGTTTTATGCAGGCAAGCAATGAAAAATCACATTTCTATGGTGGTGCCGGATTGGGATTGTCCATTGTTCAGGGACTGTTGAGCATGTTCGGAGGTAAAATCTGGCTCGAATCAGAAAAAGGGAAAGGGAGTACCTTTTATTTTACTGTACCTTTCAAATCAATTAATTATTTAGCCACCAATTTTTATGAAGAGGTGGAAATGGAAGAGGTGTACGGCCATCAAAATGCGAAAATACTGATTGTGGAAGATGATGAATTTAATGCCCAATATTTACACGAAATACTTTCGGAAACTGATTATGATATTACCCATACCTGCTACGGTCGGAAAGCAGTGGAAATTTGCACACAACAGGCAATTGATCTGGTTTTAATTGACATTCGCCTACCTGATATCACCGGATATGAGGTTACCTCGCAGATAAAAAAACTGAAACCTGCAATTAAGGTAATTGCCCAGACAGCTTATGCCACTCATGAAGACAGACAAACAGCTTTTATATCGGGTTGCGATGATTACATTAGTAAACCCATCGATCGGCGACTGCTTCTGACAAGAATTAACCAACTTTTAAGCATCACGGTAAATGATTAAACCCGATATTCGATTACTTATATTTTTCTGTCCTTAATGCTTTGATCTTTTCATCAGTGAGGTATTCTTCAAAGTCCATGTATTTGTCTATTGGTCCGCGCGGTGTCAGGTCAATAACGCGCATACAAACGCTTTCGATAAATTCGTGGTCATGTCCGGCCATCAGCACTTGCCCCGGATATACTTTCATGTTGTTGTTGAAAGCCTGAATGGATTCCATATCCAAATGGTTGGTAGGATGGTCCATAATCACGGTATTCGGGTGTTCCAGCATCATACGGGCAATCATACAACGCATTTTTTCGCCTCCTGAAAGTACTTTGGCGCTTTTTTGGAGATCATCGCCCGTGAATAACATTTTCCCAAGATATTGGCGTAGAAAGTTTTCGCTTGTATCAGTTGAGTATTTGCCCAACCATTCGTATAGTGTTTCGTTTTTGGTGAAGAACTCCGAGTTGTCGTTGGGCAGGTAGGCTGTTGAAATGGTAACTCCCCATTCGAAAGTTCCGGTAGTTGGCTCCAGTTCTTTATTGATGATTTTGAAAAAGGCAGTTACTGCGCGGTTTTCCTTGGCAAGGAATACCACTTTGTCGCCTTTTTCGACGGTGAACGAAATATCTTTAAACAACACTTCTCCATCCTGAACGTACGACAGGTTTTCCACAGTAAGCACACGGTCGCCTGTGGCCCGTTCCTGCTGAAATATGATTCCGGGATAACGACGGGTTGAAGGCTCAATTTCTTCTATTTTAAGCTTTTCAAGCATTTTTTTGCGGCTGGTCGTTTGTTTCGACTTGGCTACGTTGGCGCTGAATCGTTGAATGAATTCCTGTAATTCCTTGCGTTTTTCCTCTGCTTTTTTGTTGGCATTCGAGGCTTGCCGCAAAGCCAGCTGGCTCGATTCGTACCAGAAAGTATAGTTGCCAGAGAAAGCACGAATTTTTCCAAAGTCGATGTCAACCACATCGGTACAAACATTATCTAAAAAGTGACGGTCATGCGAAACAACGATCACGGTGTTCTGGCAATTTGACAGGTAATTTTCGAGCCAAAGTACGGTTTCAAGGTCAAGGTCGTTGGTAGGCTCATCAAGCAGCAGGTTATCAGGATTACCAAATAGGGCCTGAGCAAGCAGTACACGTACTTTTTCCTTACCATTCAGGTCTTTCATCAGGGTATAATGCATTTCTTCCTTAATTCCCAGGCCACTAAGCAAACTGGCCGCATCACTTTCGGCATTCCAGCCGTTCATGTTGGCAAAATCGTCTTCGAGTTTGGCGGCTAAATGTCCGTCTTCTTCCGAAAAATCAACTTTGGCATAAAGTGCATCTTTTTCCTTCATCACACGGAGCATTTCTGTGTGACCCATCAAAACAGTATCGAGCACCGTGTATTCGTCGAAGGCGTGGTGGTTCTGGTTGAGAACCGATAAGCGTTCACCCGGCCCCATCATAACCGAACCGCGGGTTGCATCCAGATCGCCTGAGATTATCCGTAGTAAGGTTGATTTGCCGGCGCCGTTGGCACCAATAACACCATAGCAGTTGCCAGGTGTGAACTTTAAATTAACATCCGAAAACAGTGGTTTTTTTCCGAACTGAATTGATAAATTTGAAACAGTAATCATGCGTATTGTATTTTATTTCAGGGGCGCAAAGGTAGTAATATCTTTGCTATTCCAACCCTCTTTGTCTGATCACCTCATAAATCAGCAGTCCGGCAGCTACCGAAACATTGAGTGATTCTATTTTGCCAAGGATTGGTATTTTTAAGTGTTCATCGGCTAAGGCGAGAAGTCGCGGATCGATTCCGGTATCTTCTGAACCCATAATGATGGCCATTGGTCCGGTAAGATTGGCATTGGTATAAACAGCGGTGGATTTTTCGGTGGCAGCAATCATTTTTAATCCCGATTCTTTCAGGAATGAAATGGTTTCTTTCATACTGCGGGTACGACAAATGGGAACCAGATGCAATGCGCCTGCCGAAGTTTTAACCGCATCGGCATTGATCCGGGCCGAACCTTTATCAGGTATTACGATGGCATTTACTCCGGCACATTCAGCCGAACGCACAATGGCGCCGAAATTGCGCACATCAGTCACCTGGTCGAGTACCAGGATTAATGGGGTTTTCCCTTCTTCGTATATAGCCGGAATGATATCTTCAATTCGTTGCAGGGCAACCGGCGAAATAAAAGCCAACACCCCCTGATGGTTTTTGCGTGAAATACGATTGATTTTTTCAATCGGAACATACTGAAAAGCAATTTGCCGGATGCGGATCAGATCGAACATTTCTTTGAATAAATCGCCAATCAGTCCTTTCTTAATCAGAACTTTATCTATTTCTTTCCCGGCCTGAATGGCTTCGATTACGGCACGGATTCCAAAGATCAGGTCGTCGGCTGGTTTATCTTCTCGTTTAAACATTTTTGATTTATTTTTGATGAATTATTTTTAATGAATCAAGGAATTCCAGGTTCCAGGTTCCAGGTTCCAAATTCTGCCTTAGCCTTTGCTTTGTTTTGATCAATGAAAACTTCGACTGTTGACTTTTCTACCAGGTTTTCTTAACCGAAAATTCTTCCAATTCTTCGTTCAAGAGCTCCCATTCATATATTTTTTGTTCGAGTTCTCTTTTTAGCTGGTCGTATTTGTCGAAATCTGAAGGATCAGATCCATTTGATTCAGCCAGTAACTTGTCCATTTGTGCTATTTTCTTTTCTGTATCAGCAATATCCTTCTCGGTCTTTTCTATGTTTTTCTCAATGTTTTTAATAGAACGGTTAATCTCTTTTCGCTCTTCAAAACTTACTTTTTCAACTTCGTCAATTTTTTGTGCTTTTACTTCCTGATTCAGAGTGACGTCCTTTTTCTCCAGTTCCTTCATCGATTCCATTTTCTTCTTGCGAAGGAAATCGTAAATACCACCAATATGCTGTTTTACCTTTTTTCCGCTGAATTCATATACGCAGCTCACCAATCCTTCCAGAAACTCGCGGTCATGTGATACGACAATTACTGTTCCATCGTAATCAATCAGTGCCTGCTTTAGAATTTCCTTTGAACGCATATCGAGGTGGTTCGTAGGTTCGTCGAGTACAAGCAAATTAACAGGTTCGAGCATCAGTTTTACCATGGCAAGGCGTGAACATTCTCCTCCTGAAAGTACACTGACTTTCTTATCGACATCGTCGCCCGAAAACATGAATCCACCCAGGATACTTCTGATTCTGGTTCTGATTTCGCCCACGGCAATCAGATCGATGGTTTCAAAAACCGTCAGATTCGGATCGAGCCGCTTGGCCTGATCCTGTGCATAATATCCGATTTTTACGTTGTGACCCATTTTTAATTCGCCATCGTATTCCAGTTCGTTCAGGATGACACGGGCAAGAGTGGTTTTTCCTTCACCGTTTTTCCCGACAAAAGCAACTTTTTCGCCTCTTTCAATAATGATGTCAATTTTGTTGAGCACATTCAGTTTTCCGTAGCTTTTTGACAGTTCTTTCGCCTCTGCCACGATGGTTCCGGAGCGCAATGCCGGTGGAAATTTTATCCGGAGAGACGAATTATCCTCATCATCCACTTCCAGTCGTTCAATCCGATCGAGCATTTTAACGCGCGACTGAACCTGTATCGACTTGGTCGCCTGATAACGGAAACGTGCAATGAATTTTTCGGTTTCATCAATCATTTTCTGTTGATTGGTGTAGGCCGCCATCTGATTCTCTTTCAGTTCTTTTCGTAAAATCAGGTATCTTGAATAATTTGATTTGAAATCATAAACCCGGCCAAGCGTTATCTCGATAGTGCGGTTGGTTACTGCATCCAGAAAAGCCCTGTCATGAGAAACCAGTACGACTGCACCGTTGTAGCTCTTCAGGAAATCTTCGAGCCACTGAATGGATTCAATATCAAGGTGATTGGTTGGTTCATCGAGCAGAAATACATCGGGGCGTTTGAGTAATATTTTTGCCAGTTCGACACGCATCCGCCAGCCACCACTAAATTCAGAGGTCTGGCGGGTAAAATCCGACCGCAGAAAGCCGAGACCGATCAATGTCCGTTCAACTTCAGCCTCAAAATTATTTCCGCCAAGCATGTGAAAACGATCGTTAAATTCGGTCACATGATCCAATAAACGATGATATTCACTTGATTCGTAGTCGGTTCGGGTGGCCAACTCATGATTGATTTGTTCGATGCGACGTTCGAGTTCCAGAATTTCTACAAATGAAGTGACAGCTTCCTCGAAAACTGTTCGTCCGTCACTTATTATCATGTGTTGAGGTAAATACCCAATGCGAACATCGGTTGGAACCGAAACTACTCCTGAGTTGGGTATTTGATGGCCGGCAAGAATTTTTAAAAGCGTCGATTTTCCTGCCCCGTTTTTACCTACCAGACCAATCCGGTCTTTAGGACTTACCAGTAATGAAATTCCCTTAAAAAGTTCGAACCCACCAAAACTAACTACCAATTGATCAACCGAAATCATATTACAAAAAATTGAGGGTGCAAAGATAGAACAAACATTTGTAAAAATGGAGGCTTGGTGAATCCATCAACAGGAGGCGCTGACAAAGCCAAATTCAGGCATAAAAAATATTAATTTTTTTTGTAATTTTATTCTGAAAAGATATAAAAGTCAATCTTAGAAATACTTGAATCAATACATTTTATTAATCCTTTAAAATTAAATGTCATGTCAAAATTATCAGAAAAACTTGAAAAGTTAGTTAGTGCAATTGACGAAACGATTACTGATTTCACAACACTTGATGTTGTAACTATTAGCGGTGAAATTAAAACAATCATTGAGAACAATAAATTTATCAAGCCTGTCAAATTGATTCAGGATTATGATCCAAAAAACTCTCTTATCCGTGTAGAAGCATTCACTCATGTAGATTTTGATCAGGATGTGATCCAGTTTTACCGCGATGGAATCAAAGAAGAAGACTTGACCTATAAACTGCATCAGCAGGCAGTAGAATCTTCCAAAGCAGCCAGATTAGCTGTATTAACATTTATCAAAGAAGTGATAAAGTAATGTTGACTCTTTCTGGTTTCGAAGATGTTGTTTCTCAGCAGGAACTCAGCGTATTTGACAATGGTCGTTATGAAGAGATAGTTCAGATGCTTTCTGATCTTGGTTATCTTACAATTTCGGCTGAAGAAGGCAAAATAGTAAGTACATTTAAATTACAGACGGCAGTTTATACATTCCGGAAGGAGGCGATTAGCGGATTGCTGATCAGCAAGTCAAGCCTTCAATTGCCTTTTCCGGAAATTCCAAAAGAACATCACGAAGGTATTCTTACTTATCGCGAATTCAGCATTTTACAACTATTGGTGAGCCTTGATGGTGATTTTACCCTGAAACCTATTTCTGAAATAAGTAATATCGGCATTTATATTAGAGTGCTTCAATATCGCCTTCACCTTTTAGGTCTGCTTGAACAACATCCTGACGGATATTTTACTGATCAGATTAAACTGGCTTTGGATAAACTGTCGGAGTGGTTGTCTCCGGTGAAATCCGACGAACTGCTTGACCTGACAGGTAATATCACTAAATTAATTTCCCATATCAAAGAGAATAAGGCCTTTGCAAATAAGATCGTATATTTTAGTCCAAATCCGAAATTGGATCAGGATGAACATTCCAGACAGAAATGGGAAGCGTACAGCAGATACTACAACATAATTGGTCAAAACAGATCCTTTTTAAAACAGCTGGGAAAGGATATTGACAGAAAGAGTCTGGAATATAAGGAGTTAAAATCTGACTCACGGAGAATCGACTTTGATCAGGAACTTTTTAATGAAAAATGCAATGATGATCATGGCAATTTTCTTATCCGGCTGATGCAAATAGCTCAATGGATTTCAGGATATTACCTTGGTGAAATAGATGGCAAACTGGGTGAATTTACCTTTGAAAGTTTTCTTCAGCTTGTTCAGGGCGAAAAGGAAAATGGGAATATTAATTTTGAAACATATTTGTTCATCGGATCTGTTTCAAAAGATTTATGGGTTGTGAACCCCCATTATTTGCTTCGTGAAATGACCCGGTCGGAAACTGACATTGTGGATCTGAATTCCAGGGTGTTCGATTCATTCGACAAGGAATATAAAAAACTGGATGAAGTTGAGAAAAAGACTGTTGACGAAAACATGAGTACAGCCTGGAGGAGTATTAATGTTGATTTTAGCAGTGATATGAAAAGTACAGCCCATCGGTTCCGGCGCATCTATTATGGCGCACGTAGCCTGCTTCAATCATTTTGGAAAGGCTTTAAAAGTATTTTCAATAAGCTAAAAGATGATGTGAAAAGCTTTTTTAACGGATTGACAAACATGGTTAAGAATTTTGCTAAATTTCTGTATCGTGAAATCCGTGAAGCGCTCCAGATTTTCAGCCGGGGACTTAATTTTCTATTTGGCAAAAGGGAACTGGAAACAAAAGATTGTGTTACAAAATTTGATTTTGACCTCGATTGCGTTACTTATAATACTATTCCATTGACAGACAGTTCAGTAAAAGATCATCATCAATTGCTTGTTGCAACAACAACAGGCTTAACCTTTTGTCTGACTCTTACCGGAAGGATAATCCACCTGGTTATGATAGCTGGTTTGGGTTGGCAGAGACTTCTAATTGAAGCAGGGATCATGCTGAAAAAGATGGTGAAAGAATGGTATTCAGAAAGGGAATACAGTGGTTATGTTATTGATCCCAAGGGATAACTTATATTCCTTTTTAATTACTTTTGCTGAAATTTTGAAAATCATGGGAAGAGGCAGGAAAAGCAAGCCATTTTTGGAAGGGATTACCATCACGGATATTGGCGCTGAAGGAAAAGCAATTGCACGGGTGAATGATATGGTGGTGTTTACCACCCATGTGATTCCGGGCGATGTGGTTGATTTGCAGGTGACTAAAAAGCGGACAAAGTACATGGAAGCCCGCGTAACCCGGGTTATTGAGCAATCGCCTGACCGCGTTCCTGCCTTTTGCGAACATTTCGAGGTTTGTGGTGGTTGCAAATGGCAGTTTCTGCCTTACGAAAAACAACTTTTCTACAAGCAGAAACAGGTGGCGGACCAATTGCAGCGTATCGGACGGATTGAATTACCTGAAATAACACCCATCATTGGTTCTGCGAGAACGACCTATTACCGCAATAAGCTCGAATTCGGTTTTTCGAACAAACGCTGGCTGACCAGCGAAGAAATTGGAACCGAAGGGGATGACTTAAACAAGAATGCGCTTGGGTTCCATATTCCGGGACTGTTTGATAAAATCATCGACATTAAAAAGTGTTGGTTGCAGGATGATCCATCGAACCAAATTCGAAATTTTATCAAACAATTCGCCGATGACAATAATCTGGAATTTTTTGACCGCCGCATTCAGTCCGGCCTCTTACGCAATATCATTATCCGTACTTCGACTACCGGCGATGTGATGCTGATCGTGTGTTTTTTCAGCGAACAGAAGGAGAACCGCGAAAAATTGCTGGCTGCCATCGCTGCAGAATTTCCTCAGATTACTTCGCTGATGTATGTGATCAACGAAAAGGGAAACGACACGATCCATGATCAGGAAATTCTTGTTTACAGAGGGAATGACCATATTCTGGAAGAAATGGAAGGTCTGAAATTCAAGATCGGACCGAAAAGTTTCTATCAGACCAACTCAGAACAGGCTTACGAATTGTACAAAGTGGCCCGTGATTTTGCCGGATTGAAAGGTACTGAAGTAGTTTATGATTTATATACCGGAACCGGAACCATTGCCAATTTTATTGCCCGAAATGTGCAGAAAGTAGTTGGTATAGAGTATGTTCCTGAAGCCATTGAAGATGCTCATGTCAATTCTGAACTCAATAGAATTACGAATGCAAGCTTTTTTGCCGGCGACATGAAAAAAATACTTACCAGCGATTTTATTGCCATTCATGGTCGGCCTGACGTGATGATTACCGATCCGCCACGTGCCGGAATGGACGAAGAAGTAATCAAAACCATTCTGGTAGCTGCGCCCGAAAAGGTGGTTTATGTAAGTTGCAATCCTGCCACACAAGCGCGTGATCTGGCTTTAATGGACGAATATTATAAAGTTACCCGCATTCAGCCGGTCGATATGTTTCCGCATACGCACCATGTGGAAAATGTGGTGCTACTGGAGAGGAGAGTGGGAGTTTACTGAAACGACTATTGAATGTTGCTTTGGATATGAGCTGTAGTGGCTGGTTGACCATATTTATGCTCGTATTCCTCTGATCTTTTGCGGAAATATTCGATAATTTGAACCGCATCCATATCGACAATCTCAGAATTGACTTTATCTCGTATATCGCGCATCATTTTTACGCAATCAAAATCTTTATTCGTTTTCATAATTTATCAAATCTTTAGGTGAGCGAATTTCAATTGAAGGATAGCCATTTTTAATGTTTATTCCGTTGTATCCTCTAATCCTTTTAATGTTTACAATGTGCTTGAAGTTCCAACTTACTAATAAATCAAGTCTTGAAATAGTCGCAATTGCAATATGCAAACAATCATCATAGCTTGCCTTACCAACAACATTCTCCCGAATATATTCTAATGCTAATTTTACTGCATCATCGGTCAATGTAATAATTTCGTAATCAATCCCCAAATCATTCAATAATGTTCTTACATGTTCCGGGGCATTAAGCAATTCACCTTCTGTTACGGTAGAAATTACAATTTTATATTCTCCACGTTTAACTTCCTCAAAGAGTTTTCGGGTAGGATTGTCAAACTCTTTATCAAAATATCCGCCAAGAATTGATGTGTCTATATAAACCTTTTGAATCCTCATATTTAACGTTTAGGGTTGAGCAAAATTAAGCAATATTTGTCAAACCATCAATCAAAACCATTCTGGTAGCTGCGCCCGAAAAGGTGGTTTATGTAAGTTGCAATCCAGCCACACAAGCGCGTGATCTGGCTTTAATGGACGAATATTATAAAGTTACACGCATTCAGCCGGTCGATATGTTTCCGCATACGCACCATGTGGAAAATGTGGTGCTGCTGGAGAGGAGAATGAATTAAAATAGCCTCAGGTAACAGATTTTATCTGGTTTAATTTATCCCGAAAAGCATACTTTAAGATTATTTCCATCGAAACATGAGATAATAATGTTTCATTGGTGGCTTCCAATACTATTTGTGGTGCACAGTTGTATTGGTATGCTTCCAACCATCGCTGTGCACACAAACACCATTTATCGCCGGGCTTAACTCCGGAAAACGAATATTCCGGTACCGGAGTGCTTAAATCGTTTCCAACCAAACGCGAAAAAGTTAAAAATTCTTCCGAGGCAACAATGCAAACAGTATGTTCTCCTGTGTCAGTTTCATCCGTATTACAGCATCCGTCCCTGAAATATCCTGTTTTTGGTTTGGCGCTGCATTCCATTAATGGTTCACCAAATATGTTTTTGTTTTTCATGTATCTATGTGATTTAATGTTGGATTCGCCTCTAAAAAATGATCAATCAACAGTCGAACAACTGTCAATGATTCTGCTTTCATAAGTTCAGAATTTAGTTTTGCTGCATTTTCGAAATTCCGGGTATAAACCTTAAAAAATCGTTTCAGAATAGAGAAATTTTTTGCTGATTTCCAGGTATCGACAAAAAGGAAAGTGTGCTTCAAAAGCAGATTCAGTTTTTCTTCCGGCGAATGTTCCATATTTTCAGAATTAAATAACCATGGATTTTGAAAAATACCTCGTCCAAACATAACACCGTCGGCACCGGTAAGTTCAATAAAGGTTTTTGCTTGCTGCATGGTGAAAATATCGCCATTTCCGATAATGGGGATGTTGGACGCCATTTTATTTCGACGAGCAATTGCAATGCTCATTTGATTCCAATCGGCAGGTCGTTCACTCTGATCGCTCTGGGTTCGGCAATGTAAAATTACTGCAGCTGGTTGACATTCAAGAACATTGGTCAACCATTCTTCGGTTTGGTGAAAGCTGATACCTGTTCTGGTTTTAACGCTTACCGGAAGATGTGTATTTTCTTTGGTCGCCAAAATGAGTTCCTTTGCAAGCTGCGGATTGTTAATGAGAGCTGAGCATCCTCCCTGTTTTACGATTTTTTTTACCGGACAACCCATGTTGATATCAATACCATCAAAATCGAACTCATTGCTTATAAATCTGGTTGCCTGACTAAACTTTTCCGGACGAGTTCCCCAAATCTGAGCAACAATCTTCACTCCTTTCTCTTTCAGTAACAAACGCTCAGAAGGATTTATCTGCAACCGGTGGATCACTTTTTTTTGCCCCACCGGATGACACAATCCGTCGGTTGAACAGAATTCAGTATAAACAACATTTAATGTTTGAGGGGATGCCGTATCGATAACTATTTCACGAAAAACGGTATCGGTAACATCTTCCATTGGAGCAAGAACATATATTGGCTGGTGAATATCCTGCCAGAAATTGTTGTGCAGCATCTAAACTTTTTTGCTTCAAACAACACAAACAGGAAATAGTTTTGTAGTTAACATTTTGTGGCCGACGTGCATAGGCGCTGAAATAATAGTTAAGAACCAGTTGGATATGGCTCGAATAGTCAATTATATGCTGTATGGCCTTCAGAAGCTGTCTGGTTTCGACGAAGCATGACCTTTCTGCATCGCAGACCTGAAAGTGTCTTAAAATTTAACAATACAAATCAATTCAACGATTTTAAATTCAGCAGTGCCTCAGGAACGTATTGGTGAATACCTTTTGTGAGTTCGCAATTCTCCAGTTTTTCGCAATCGGCGCAGGTTTCGAAGCCTTTCGAATGAACACAATTCCTGATTTCACATTCGGCACAATGAGCAAATTTTAATCCGGCTTCGCGG
>JBBRXN010000084.1:0-23997 GCA_038248385.1 Bacteroidales bacterium | reverse complement strand
GCCAGTAATTATTTGCCCGGAAAACAGCAGGTCGCCCGGAACGAAGGAACCTATGAAAATTCGAGTGAAGAAATATCGAGCCTGGATTATGGAGCTTATCTGGATAAAAAATTCAACCTTGGGGAAAAGCTAAGTTTTACTACAGGTTTGCGTAGCGCGTTTTATGCTATTCGCAACCAGAAAACATATCTCGCACTAGAACCTCGTTTAAGTTTCGAATTCAGGCCAAACGAAAACACGAGCTACCAGGCTTCCTATGCGGTAATGACACAAGCCATTCATCTACTATCGAACGGCAATGTGGGCTTCCCAACTGATATTTGGGTTCCTTCAACCAAACTGATACAGCCTGAAACTTCAAATATCATCTCCATCGGTATAAAAAAAACAATTCGGCCAGAATTTAAACTCTCTACCGAAGCTTATTACAAACTGCTCGACCATGTCATCTCGTTCACCGAAGGTGATGGGATTCTGGATGTTGACCAGAATTGGGAGCAAAAAATCACATCGGGTAAAGGGCGTGCCTGGGGTCTGGAAACTGAAGTCAGATACAGCAATAAGAAGCTGGAAAGCTGGATTGGATACACTCTGTCCTGGAACGAACGAAAGTTTGAAGACATCAACAAAAACCGTTGGTTTCCCTATCAATACGACCGGCGGCACAAGCTCGATCTGGGCATCATCATGCAATTGGGAAATAACTGGTCGGGTTCTGCAACCTGGACCTATCAGTCGGGAGCTCCAGCGACCTTTTCCGGACTCGATTATTCCGGTTTCCCATATTATCAGAACGATGAACCTACTGGTCTTTCTACTGGCACCACAATTAACGCCAACCGAATTCAGTATTATCCGTCAATTAATGGAGTGCGCCTGCCTGCATACCACCGGCTGGATATTGGGTTTACCAAAGAATGGGAGGCTTATGGAAAAAAGAAGGCGCTATCGTTGAGTATTTACAATGTGTATTCGCGGCAGAATCCATACTTTATTTCGGCCAAAACGAAGCCCGATGGCACAACCGGGCTGAAACAATTCTCGTTATTTCCGATCATACCTTCAATCAGTTATCGAATCAGTTTTTAAGCCCTCAGCCATGAAAAGAAATTTAATTCTTATACTCCTTTTCTTTTTGGTGTCCTGCACCAAAGATCTGGAATTGCCGTACGAAAAACCAGATCAAACCATGGTGGTCAACTGCCTCTTTTCAGAAGATGAGACATGGAAAGTGACTTTGACCCGGATAAAATCGTTTAGCGATAAATCTGATTCGTACGTTGATGATGCCCGTGTTGTCGTTGTTCCCGAAAACAAAGACACCATCCATCTGGAATATTCTAAAGACGGCATTTATGGTTCAAATGAGAAACCAATAAGCGGAATTCAATACCGACTGGTTGTCCGCGACTCTAAAGGGAATACAATCACTTCACAAAGCTCAATCCCGGCAAAACCAACCATTTCCGATATAAAGCCATCGACCCAGAACACGATTTATTTCTCGAACGCCAACCTCAGCGATTATGAAGTTTTGCCTTTAGATTTCAAGATTACAGGGAACAATGGGGTTAACTTCGTTCGCTTTGAGTTATCTACCTTCAATACCCAAAGGGGATATTTAAGGTATTCTGTTACTACAAATACCATTTCAGCTCTCCGCCAAAAGAAAATGCCAGAGGATTTTTTAAACGAATTGGGGAAATTAATTGGGGTTAGTTTGGCCTCATATCAATATTATTGGATCATCCGAGATGTTTTTGTCAAGTATCAAATTGAATTCTCGAATGATTTTTCGAACATCATTCTCAATACTGTAAAAGAAATAAAAGTTACAACCCGCTATGATGACGCCTTTCAATCCGGTCTGTTATTCTCAAACAGCATTGGGCTGAATAATGTTTCAAAAGATATATGGAATGTCTTGGGTGAATATCGTGGATTGAAAGAGGTAAGCCTGTTTGTTTCTTATTATCCGGTGATGAACAAAAATAACCAGACTAACTATAAAGAAGAATACTGGCTCGAGATAACAGGCATGAGCGAAGATTATTACAAGTACCAGAAATCCTACATAAAACAGGTCAATAATCTGGACAATCCGTTTTCGTCGGTTGTCGAAGTTTATTCAAACATTCAAAATGGCGTTGGCATTTTTGCCGGGTATAACCGGCAGATGATTCATTTTCACGATTATTAAGAGTTGTTTATTGACGGAGTGACTTCGAGTCTCTCCGTCAATTGTTGCTTATTTCAAAGGATTTAAAAAGATTTGGAAGATTTTTATTGTGAAAGAAAATATTTAAATAGACATATAATGAAGCTAACTCTTGTTCTAGCAATTGTCCTCATGATTTTTCAGAAGTATATTTTGAAAGTCTATGATTCAACTTGGGATATCTGATAAATCCTCACATTTATAGCGGAATAAGTTTTGGTGCAGACCGATATGAAGTTTCTGAAGCAAAGACATTCCCACTTGTGCCGAATATCCGTTTTTATTTTGAAGATTCTAAAAATTCGATTTACACTTTTGCTGAAGGAGGTCCAAATATTCAATTTTCAAATGCCCTGGGATAAAGGATTTAAAAGTGCTGTCGGAATTAGGTGCAATTTTCCAGTAACAAAA
This sequence comes from Bacteroidales bacterium, assembly GCA_038248385.1. Lineage (GTDB taxonomy): Bacteria > Bacteroidota > Bacteroidia > Bacteroidales > Prolixibacteraceae > Aquipluma. The sequence continues at coordinate 21,368 of JBBRXN010000084.1, read as the reverse complement.
GGTTCTTGTTTGATATCAACAATTGGCTGCAATTATGAAAAAAGTAAGTTCGATGGTATGGATGCAACATATTGGGGCGATTATTTAAGCCGAAAATCTATCCTGCTTGGCATTGGAATGAAATTTTAATTCACGGGGGTAACTCCAAGTCAAAGAATAAAAAAGAGTGAATCAAACGATCCACTCAAAAAAAAATGAGCCATCAAAAAGATGGCTCATTTTTTAAGAATTATCCGTATGGTTTTTTCTCCACAGATTATTATTTATCAGGGAACATCGTTACATTTTTTCCCATTTCCATCATGTTTCTAATATCCTGGTCAGTAATAGTCATTATTGGCATTGGAGCTGCAAAAGTACAACCGGCATCAACATGTTCACGATCATTTGGCATTCCCCAAATTGCTTTGTGCTGCATTTCGTGTGGATCCTGTCTGAACATTTCACCAAGGAATAACCCCTGACAATAAACATCAATTTTTTTGCCATCAGCACCATGACAACTTAAGCATTTTGCATTATAAGTCACCAAGCCTGCAGCTGCATTTCCACCTTTACCAATATTTGAGAATGTTTTGGTTCCGGTTGGATAAGTTCCAGTTGTAGTCATATCATAAAAATCACTAACATTATGAGCAGTTTCTTTTAGAAACTTCACAATTTCCCATATTTGTGGGTCAGTCAATATTTTTCCATAATCAGGATGTTTAGAATCATAAGCATCAGCTTTAGTTCTGCCACCGCTTTTTTTAACAGCATCAAAAACTACTCTAATAGGTTGCGAATGTGACCATTCGTATAAATTAACTGAAGCTGCTACAGGATATGTTGATGATGAAGCCTTGTTGATCAGAACTCCCTTTTGTCCTTTTAAATCCCAACCATGACAACTCTTGCACCTGTAAAAGTTGGTATATGCGTTTGGATAATCAGTTTTGCTTGCATTAATATAATTTAACGGATGATCATACATTTGAGCACCATTAATTCCATTTGCCGCATCATAAGCAACCTGATCTGCTGATTTCGGTTCATCTTTTGCACAGCCTGTTAAAAGCATAGTGAAAAGCCCTACTAACAAAGCAGGGATTAAATAAAGTCTTTTATTCATAAGTCAAATTTTTAAAATTCATATTAAAAGAAGTTCTGTTTTATTAACAGACCAAAAGTAGGTATAGCCAGAAATGCATACAATAACAGATATATGGTATTTTATAATACCATATACTACTTAGAAAAAGGTGAACTGAAAATACAGAAGCGTTACAAATCAATAAGTTTATTCGCAACTGCATATTTGAGCATTGCTATTACACTCTTAGCTTTTAACTTTTGCATCAGATTACGCCTATGAGTCTCAACCGTTCGCAGGCTTATATTCAGTGAGTCTGCAATTTCCTGGTTACTGCTGTCGTCTGCTATTTTGCGGATTATTTCAATTTCTCTTCGGGTAAGGTGCACTTCCTGCTCACTGTGTTTCGGGGAATTCTTATCCAGTGCATTATCAATCATTTTTTCAGAGAGGTCGTAACTGATGTAACGTTTGTTTTTTAAAACAGTCTCAATTGCTTCAAAAATTTCCTCCTTTTTCGAATTCTTAATCAGGTATCCGTTTCCGCCTGATTTAAAAGCATGTATTGCATATTCCTTTTCATCGTGTTGTGTTAAAACGATGATTTTAATTTCCGGTCTTTTTTCTTTTAATAAGGCTATTGCTTCTATGCCACCCATAACAGGCATTGAAAGATCCATAAATATAACATCAGGATTCAGTTCGACTGCCATTTCCACTGCTTCTTTGCCATTATAGGCATGGCCAATAATCTGATAATTCGAATATGATCTCAAAATATCTTCAATTCCGTTATGAATTATTTCATGATCGTCAGCTATTAGAATTTTAATTTTATCCATCAGCTATTTTTTTTACGTGGTATTTCAATAATCATATTTGTACCTCTGCCAACCTCTGAATCGATGGTAAAGATACCATCAAAAGTATTGACTCGTTCCCTGATACTTATTAATCCAATTCCTTTTCTTCCGGTTTTCTGATCGTAAGTTTTCAGATTGAAGCCAACTCCATCGTCTTCAATAACCAAAACTATTTGCTCGTTGGTAGCAAAAAGTTCAATTGCAACCATTTTTGCAGAAGCATGTTTAATGATATTATTCATTGATTCCTGGCAGATTCTATATATTGCTTTTTCAAGTCCGGGAGCCAGCCGTTCCTCAAAATCGAAGCAACTTAATCTGAATTCGGTTTTGGTAATTTGATTCATTTTTTCAACCAGCCCGTTTAATGCGGCAATAAGTCCGTAATCGTTCAAAACCATGGGGGTAATGTCGTGAGCAATGTTTTTTGCTTCGATTATGGTTGCATCAATTTGTTTCTGAATTTTTTTGATGGAATGAACCTGATTTTCCTCGTCTGTATCTAAATTTTGAACTGAATAGGATATGGCAGTTAACATCTGGCCCAATCCATCATGAATATCTTTAGCGATTCTAATTCTTTCTTCCTCCTGCGCTTCATTGATAGCATTCAACCTGTCTTTCCTAAGTTGCTTTATTCTCGCTTCATATTCTTTGACTTCTGACTGATCATGACCAACAAGGATCAGCCCATCATTTTTATCCGGCGTATTTTTCAAGACTGTACAGGTAACATAAACCGGTATCTTTTCCCCTGTCTTAGAATGCATTTGAGTTTGTTGAGCGAATGAAAGCGCATATTTATCAAGATCGTTAACGATTTCCATATTTTGAAAGTTGTGATCAAAAAGAATGGTTAGAGGTTCGCCAAGGAGTTCCGATTCATCGTAGCCAAACAATTTGGTGGTAGTTGAATTAATTGTGACAATTTTCCCGTTCCGGTCAGTTACCAATAAAGCGCCAAAAAGGTTATCAATAATATTTTTCAGGTATAATTCAGAATAGGTAGTCTTGTTTAGTGCATCAAGCATATCATTAAATGAATCAGCAAGAAGGGAAAATTCATCCTTTGTATTTAAATGAATACGTATGTCGATGTTACCACTACTGATTTTTTGTGTTGCATCAACCAATTCCTGTATTGGCCTGTTTATATGGTCAATAAATTTACTGCCTCCGAATAAGAGAATGAACATTAAGATCAGCCCAAAAAATAATATGGTGTATGTTCCATGCAAACTCGCACGACTGATAATACGCTCAAAATCGGATATGTCTTTCTCTGTTTCAGACAATAAAGGATCAAGTTCTAAAATCGCATTTTCAACAAGATGAATTGCTTTATTTAGGAATAATTCTTTTGTCTTTAAATCTCCCATTGAATCAATAGAAATAAGACTATCTATTTTATTTGCTTGAATTACAATATTATCCAGCAATTTGTAATCATGCCTTGTGGTAATTATCTGAATGCAATTTGATAGTTTTTTCTTAACGCGATTATTTGAAGCGACAACTTTCATTGTTGAATTAACTGAGCTTTCTTCATCATATCTGACGATTGAATTTTCGAGCTCTCGCAATGAATTCTTCAACTCATAGAGTGAATTTTGTTCATGAAATTCAATTATGAGTCTTTGGGAAGTGTCATTATATATTTTCATAATCACCTGTCCTCCTGCAAGCATCAAAAAAATGAGAAAAAGCATGCCAATTATGGCCAAATTCATTTTTTTTCGTAAAGTCAGATCTAAAAATTTATGTTTTAACAATGAACTCATTTGGACAATTTTAATCTTTATAAAGCATTGAAAAAATTAAAACAACCGAAGCAAAAAAAGGATTTGGTTCAATTGATTCTTTTTCTATTAATTAGAGTGAATTGGTGAGGTTTTTCAAAACACCAATCCACTCAGCCAGGCCCAAACAACGTAACGTAAAAACTTACCTGCAAGCATGGCAATTGCGGTAATCCAAATGTTGGCACGCAAAATTCCAAGTCCGACGGCAAAAATATCGCCGACAGCGGGAACCCAGCTCAGAAATGCGAAAATGGCTCCCCGTTTGTACAGCCGGTTGTGCCATTTTTCGATGGATTCACGTTTAACGCGCAGGTACTTTTCAATCCACTCCCATTTCCCGAGGTAGCCAATGGCAAAGCTGCTCATGCCGCCCAACCAGTTTCCGGCCGTTGCCACCAAAACCGCTGTCGAAACATTGGTCCCGTTGGCAATCAAATAGGTGAGTAAAGCTTCGGAACTGAATGGCACCACCGTAGCGGCCAGAAAGCTGGCCAAAAAAAGTCCCCACAGGCTGTAATCGAAAAGTCCTTCCATTTAAAGCAATAATCAATTTTAGCTGCGAACTTAAAGAAAATAAATGACCATCTCTGATACGACGTAATGATGTTTCATCTTTTGAATTGAGCGACCTATTATATATCAATAGTACAAAAATCGACAAAACATTTTTTGTGAGATATATATTTATACATTTAACATTTATTTAACCTTAAAATTCACTGCTTTATGGAGAAACGTCCTTCCTATTCTGAAGAAGTCCAGGCGAATGGAATTCCCCGTCGGGATTTCTTAAAATTCTGTACAACCATGGCTGCTTTTCTTGGTTTGGAAGCAAGTGGAGTTGCACAGATTGTCAAGGCTTTAGATTCAAAACCACGGTTACCGGTCATCTGGTTTCATTTCCAGGAATGCACTTGTTGCAGCGAATCTTTTATCCGTGCATCTCATCCTCTTGTGGCTGACATTGTATTGAATAAAATTTCACTTGATTATCAGGAAACCCTCATGGCAGCTTCCGGAACTGCGGCGGAAGATGCCTATAAAGCGGTGATGCAAAAATATCCGGGCGAATATATTGTGATGGTCGAAGGCTCAATTCCAACTGAAAATGAAGCTTATTGCTGCATCGGTGGACGAAGCGCCAAGCAAATCCTCGAAGAAGCTGTGGCGAATTGTAAGGCAGTAGTAGCCTGGGGCAATTGCGCTTCTTCAGGTTGCGTTCAGGCAGCCAGTCCAAATCCGACAGGCGCAAAACCGGTTCATAAAGTGATCAGCGGCAAACCAGTGATCAACGTTCAGGGTTGTCCACCTATTGCTGATGTGATGGCCGGAGTCGTGGTTCACTTACTTACTTTCGACCGTATTCCTCAACTCGATGGATTAGGCCGTCCAAAAGCATTTTACTCACGGCGGGTGCATGATACCTGTTACCGTCGTGCCAATTTTGATGCCGGTTTGTTTGTTGAGTCTTTCGATGATGAAGGAGCAAAACGTGGCTATTGTTTATATAAAATGGGATGTAAAGGCCCGGTTACCTATAATTCATGCGCCATTATTAAATGGAATGATGGCGTAAGCTATCCAATTCAGTCTGGCCATCCATGTATCGGTTGCGCAGAGGAAGGATTCTGGGACAATGGTCCGTTCTATCAACATCTGCCAGAAGTGTCTGGTTTCGGAATTGAAGCTACTGCTGATAAAATCGGACTTGGTTTGGGCGTGCTCACAGCTGCTGGCATAGCCGGACATGCTATCGTCACCAATATCCGCAAACACAAAGAGATAAGTAATGAACCTGAAACAGGTTCTATAATTGAAACCACGAAAGAATCATAACCATGGCAGAAAGAATAGTAATCGATCCAATTACGCGTATCGAAGGCCACCTAAGGGTGGAAATAGAAGTAACTGATGGCAAAATTACTGATGCATTTAGCGCCGGAACCATGGTGCGAGGCATCGAAACCATTTTAAAAGGCCGCGACCCGCGCGATGCATGGGCATTTGTTGGTCGAGTTTGCGGTGTTTGTACATCAACACATTCGCTTACCTCCGTCAGGACCGTTGAAAATGCACTTGGCATTTCGGTGCCTCCAAATGCGGAAATTATCCGTAACCTGATGGCTCAGGCGCTTTATATTCAGGATCACGTTGTGCACTTTTACGTACTTCACGCACTCGATTGGGTGGACGTTGTATCGGCCTTGAAAGCCAATCCTGCAGAAGCATCGGCAATTGCACAAAGTATTTCCCCCTGGCCGAAAAGTTCAGTAGGCTATTTTACCGACATTCAGAATAAGTTTAAAAAATTCGTCGAAAGCGGCCAGCTGGGCATTTTTGCGAACGGATACTGGGGGCACAAAGCCTATAAATTGCCGCCTGCAATCAACCTGATTGCTGTTGCCCATTATCTTGAAGCGCTTGAATGGCAAAAAGAACTGGTGAAAGTTCATACCGTATTTGGCGGAAAAAATCCACATCCGAATTATGTGGTTGGTGGTGTCCCTTGTTCAATTAATATTGAGGAAGCCAATGCTATTAATGCTGAAAGACTTGCATTTGTAGGCAAATTATTCGAAGATGCAAAGACATTTGTTGATCAGGTTTATATTCCGGATTTGGTTGCAATTGCTGGTTTTTACAAGAGTGATTGGGGCGCTATCGGTGGTGGTTTATCGAATTATATGTCGTTCGGCGATTTCCCGACCAATGGTTACAACAATCCTGAAAGTTTCAAAATGCCGCGCGGCGTAATTCTAAACCGCGATCTGAGTACTATTCATGAAGTAAAAGCCGAAGATCAGGATCAGATTCAGGAATTTGTCAACAACTCGTGGTATGAATATGCAAAAGGCGACCAAACAGGATTGCATCCATGGGAAGGTGAAACCAAATTCAATTACACCGGTCCGAAACCACCTTATGAACACCTCGATTTTACGCAAAAATACAGCTGGATAAAAACACCGCGATGGAAAGGACTTCCAATGGAAGTTGGCCCGTTATCGCGCATGTTGGTGGGATATGCCTCAGGTCGCGCCGATTACAAAGAAGTAATCGAAAGCACCTTGAAAGCACTCGATGTTCCGGTAGCAGCATTATTTTCGACCTTGGGCCGCACTGCTGCCCGCGGGTTGGAAACCAAGCTGACCTGCGGATGGGCGCTGGAGTCATATCAGCAATTGCTTGCCAACATAAAAAATGGAGATTCCCGGACAATGAACAACGAAAAATGGGAACCCGAATCATGGCCAAAAGAAGCCAAAGGTATCGGTATGGTAGAAGCTCCACGCGGAGCACTTTCACATTTTATTGTCATAAAGGACAAGAAAATTGAAAACTACCAGTTGGTTGTTCCTACAACATGGAATGCTTCGCCGCGGGATCAAAAGGGACAACGTTCGGCTTATGAAGAATCGCTGATCGGAACTCCAATTGCTGATCCAAAAAATCCGCTGGAAGTGTTGCGCACCATCCACTCTTTTGATCCGTGCCTGGCATGTGCCGTGCATTTATACGACGAAAATGGCAGCTATATTCATGAAATGAAAACCTATTAGCTATGAAAAGCAGATCCATCGCTTTGCGAGAAGTGTATGTGTGGGAAATGCCCGTACGCATCTATCACTGGATTAATGCGCTATGCATTGTTGCACTTTGCATCACAGGTTATATTATTGGAAATCCGCTCTCAATAATGAAAGGCACTGAAGCCTACTTCAATTATTGGTTTGGAACTGTGCGTTTTATTCATTTTGTAACCGCTTTTCTGTTTTTCTTTAATTTCGTGTTTCGCACCTATTGGGGATTTTCAGGAAACGAATTCTCCCGCTGGTATAATTTTATTCCGCTTAAACGGTCTCAATGGCAGGAAATCATGGATGTCATTAAAGTTGATATCCTTCAGGTTAAGCGTAAAAATATTGACTCAATTGGTCATAATTCGTTGGCCAGTTTCATTTATTTTATCACATTCCTGATTTTTCTTCTTCAAAGCCTGACCGGTTTCGGGATGTACTCGGCCATGAGCACCTCCTGGCTGCCCAGGCTTTTTGCATGGATTGTACCTTTTCTGGGCGGTGATATGGCTGTCCGTCAACTACATCATATCCTGATGTGGGGTTTTATCCTGTTCGCCATTGTGCATATATACCTGGTTTTCTATCACGATTACATTGAACGTCGGGGAGTTACTTCCTCCATGATTGGTGGTTGGAAGTTCATTGAAGAAGATATGGTCGAACGAAACGAAAATGCTGAAGATATTCACAAAAAAACCAATAAAACATAGTGGAACAAGCAAACATTCTGATTCTCGGAGTCGGGAATTTATTAATGAACGACGAAGGAGTTGGGATTCAGGTTGTTCAGGAGCTTGAAAAGGAAAAAATCACCGGTGCCGACATCATGGATGGAGGTACCGGTGGTTTTCACCTTCTTGGTTTTATTCAATCCTACAAGACAATCATTTTTGTTGATGCTGCTCTGGATAACTTTCCAGCCGGAACGGTGCGGGTACTTCATCCAAAATTCGCCAAAGATTTCCCGAAACAATTGAGCGCCCACGAAATTGGTCTGAAAGACCTGATTGACTCAACTTTCATGTTGGGCAATATGCCTGAATTTTATCTTGTGGCTATTTCAGTCAAGGATTTTCAGGATATGGGAATGGATCTTTCGCCGGAAGTGACAGCGGCCATTCCGGAGGCTACTGCAAAAATCAGGGAACTTGTAAGTTCTTTATTGACGTGAAATCCAGTCGAACCATTCCTGCATTCCTTCTCCGGTTGTGGCCGACAAAAGGATAATTTCCAGTTTTGGATTTATCTGCCGGGCATAATTGCCGGCTTTTTCAACATCAAAATCAACATACGGCAACAAGTCGGTTTTATTGATGATGCAAAGATCAGACGACTGAAACATATACGGATATTTCAGTGGCTTGTCTTCGCCTTCGGTAACACTGATTACCACCACCCTTTTCTGTTCTCCAAGATCAAAAAGCGCCGGACAAACCAGATTTCCTACATTTTCGATAAACAATACCGAACCACTGGCAACTTCCATTTTTTTTATTGCTGCCTGAATCATGTTTGCATCAAGGTGACAACCTGTTCCGGTGTTGACCTGAATGGCCGGAGCTCCCGCTTTTTCTATTCTTTCTGCATCGAAGGTCGTTTGCTGATCACCTTCAATCACAAAAATTTTCCGTGATGGCAGCAATTCCAGAATCGTTTTTTCGAGAATGGTGGTTTTTCCTGAACCGGGTGAACTAACCAAATTCAGACAAAGCACATTCCGGCCTTCAAAATAGCCACGGTTGCGCTCTGCCAGCATGTTATTCTGCGACATGATGTCCACATTCAGATCAATTAATTTTTTAGGCTGGTGGTCATGATCGTGAACATGCGGATGGTCGTGGTGGTCGTGGTGGTCATGGGAATGATTATGATGTTCATGCCCGTGGGTATGTTCGTGGTCGTGTTCTGATGGATAATGAATCGAAAATTCATCGTTTCCGCATCCGCAAGTATCGCACATATATTTTCAGTTTAAATTATTAGCAAAAAAAAGTACTATTCCGCCAAAATTGATACCACCCGAAATTCCTGTCCGCCGCTGATTTCTGAAGGAAAGCAGTGACAGGTTGGGCAAGTGGCCATTCGTTCTTTCATTTCAAATGCTTGGTTACAATCGGTGCATTTGCCGGTCGCCGGTTGTCGGTTGATTTGAATCAGTGTATTTTCAAGCAGCGTATCTTTTACAATCATTTCCAGTGCCGATTGAAAAGTATCCGCCTCAACGCCGCTCAAGTCGCCAACTTCGATTTCCATTTCAAATATTTTGGAAACGCCGTTCTTCTTCGACTCGCGCGAAGCCAGTTCAATTACCTCCATGGCCAGTGATAGTTCGTGCATCGTCTTCTGGTTTTTAGCAGATTCGTGGCAACTGATCGCCGGTTAAAACATCAATAATCCGTTTACCACCGGTACTGGTTTTCAGGACTACTTTTCCGGGGTGATCGCCAACAATCCGGCCAATGATGGCAGAGTCCTTTCCCAAATCATTCCTTCTCATGATTTCCAGGATTCGCTCAGCTTCTTCTTCTCCGGCAACCAAAAGGACTTTTCCTTCATTGGCGATATATAGCGGATCGAAACCGAGCAGTTCACACATCGCTTTTACCCCATTATTCAGCGGTAGCAACTCTTCCTCTATTTCAATTCCAAAAAGAATTTTTGCTGTCAGTTCATTCAAAACGGTAGCAACTCCGCCCCTGGTAGGGTCACGCATAAATTTTACTGATTTGGATTGCTCCAGAATTTCACCGATCAACTTGTTCAGGCAGGCACAATCCGATTGAACCGGTGTTTTGAAATTAAACGATTCGCGCGCATTCATTACCGCCATTCCATGATCGCCGATAGGCCCGTTCAGGATAATTACATCGCCGGATTTTATATTCTGCGTTTTGCCAGCCATACTTTTTTCTTTCCTGATGCGCCCGATTCCGGCAGTGTTGATGAACAGTTTATCGCATTTTCCTTTGTTAACGACCTTGGTATCTCCGGTTACAATGTCAACTCCGGCATTTTTAGCTTCCGCAGCCAGCGATTTTACAATCACTTCCAAATCATTCATCGGAAAACCTTCTTCGATGATAAACGAAACGCTGATGTAAAGCGGTTCAGCGCCCGAAACCGAGAGATCGTTTACTGTTCCGCACACGGCCAGTTTACCGATATTTCCGCCGGGGAAAAAGAGCGGATCAATCACAAACGAATCGGTGGTAAATGCAATTTCAGCCGAATCAACCGGAAGAATGGCCGAATCGGATTGTTCTTCCAGTATTTTGTTGCCAAAATTCTTCAGGAATAAATTCGAAATCAGGTCGTGCATCAGGCGCCCTCCATTACCGTGACTCAACAATATTTTTTCTTCTTTGCGACTCATGATCGGTATTTAAAGTAGGTGGCACAAGTTCCTTCTCCTGAAACCATGCAAGCGCCAACCGGATCGGTCGGGGTACATTTGGTGCCAAAAAGTTTGCAATCGATGGGTGTTTTCAATCCCCTGAGAATTGACCCGCAGATACAGCCCTTTGGCTCTGTGGTAGGAGGAACCAGAATCGGAATTTGTACTTCGACATCGAACGCAGAAAATTCAGTATTAATTTTTAAGCCGCTTTTGGGGATCATTCCCAATCCACGCCACGATTCATCTTTCAATTCAAAAACCTCATTAAGCAGGTTTTGTGCAATCACATTTCCTTCAGTATTAACCACCCGTTTGTATTGACTTTCGACCTTTGGTTTTCCGGATTCGAACTGCAGAACAAGCATCAGTATTGCCTGCATCAGGTCAACGGGTTCAAATCCTGAAACGACCACTCCGAGGCCATAAACTTCAGGCAGGCCCTTGTAAATATGCATACCTGTTATGGCAGTTACATGTCCGGGAGCAATGAATCCGTCAATTTTTACACCTTCCACTACCAACGCTTCCATCACCGGAGGCATCACTTTATGGGCACTTAGGACGAAAAAGTTATTGAGTTGCTGTTTTTTTGCCTGAATAATTGCTGCGGCAGTTAATGGGGCAGTGGTTTCAAAACCAATTCCAAGAAAAACAATTCGTTTATCTGGATTGGTTCTGGCAATTTCAACCGCATCAAGTGTTGAATAAACGATCCGGATATCGCAACCGGTTGCTTTCTGTTTTTCCAGAGAAGTAGTGGAACCGGGAACGCGGATTAAATCGCCATAAGTGGTAATGATGATGTCGGGAATCTTACTGTATTCAATGGCTGCGTCAATAAAACCCTGTCCGGAGACACAAACCGGGCAGCCCGGCCCTGAAAGCAGGTGAATGGTTGGCGGAAGCAATGATTTCAGTCCGAAGCGGTGGATGGACATGGTGTGTCCGCCACAAACCTCCATCAGCGAAATCTCTTTTTTCGAGACTTTCTTCAGTTCCGAAGCAATGCCGAGGATCAGATCCTTTTTCCGGTATTCGTCAATGTACCTCATCGGAGGCTGTTTCTTTCAATTTCATTAAGCAGGCGCAAAGTTTCGGCTGCTTCTTCAGGATCCACCTTTTCGATGGCAAATCCGGCATGAAGCATCACGTAATCACCAGCAACAACATCATCCAGCAACAACAGACTTGCTTTATATTCAACATCTTCAATGGAGACCAAAGCACTTTGCCCCTCAACACTGATAACTTTTGCAGGTATAGCTAAACACATCCTGATTCCCTCCTTTTTGCCGCGATGGCCATTTGTCCCAGTGCAATTCCGCCGTCGTTGGTGGGCACTGAAATGTGTGAATAAACTTCAAAGTTATTTTCCCGAAGCAGTGATTCTGTGCCTTCCAGCAGGTATTTATTTTGAAAAACGCCTCCTGAAAGTACAACTTTTTGAATCCCGGTATTGTATCGAATCGCTTCAACAGTCTCAAATATAACCGAAATTATCGTATTGTGAAATTTTCTTGAAATGATCACTGTATCCAAACCTTCCAAGAGATCATTCACCACTCCGCGGATAATATCTTCCACATGAATAGTCTCATTTGTGTTCCATTTGTATTTCCAGACAGTGGCAGGATTCTGCTCCATTAATCCGGAAGTAAGTGACAGGTTTTCAAGCAGCATTGGTCCCTGGGCCGGAAATGCAGCCACCTGGCACAATCCAAGAATGGAAGCCACCGCATCGAACAATCGTCCGGCACTTGAAGTCAGCGGACAGTTGATTTTCCGGTCGATCATCCTGATAATTGTTTCAATTTTTTCTGCTTCTATCTGATGCAAAACGGGAAGATCCAATTTCAGGAATTCTTTTCCGAATACTTTGTACAAATAGGAAACCGCCATTCGCCAGGGTTCCTCGTTGGCCAAATCGCCTCCCGGAAGCGGAATATAATCGAAATGAGTAATGCGGGTAAAATCCAAAAGGTCGCAAACGATGAATTCTGCTCCCCAGATGTTTCCATCAGTGCCCAATCCGGTTCCATCGAAAGCCACGCCAATTACTTTTTCGTCGAGCCGGTGCTCGGCCATGCAGGAAGCGATGTGGGCGTGGTGGTGCTGCACTTGAACCACCGGTAGGGGACTGAATTTTTCAGCCATTCGGGTTGAAATATAATCAGGATGAAGATCCACAGCAAGGAGGGAAGGTTTGATCCGGAACAAGCGAATGAACTGATCGAGCGTTTGCTCGTAAAATTCGGTTGTTTCCAATCCTTTCAGATCGCCAATGTGCTGACTGATATAAGCTTTCTTTCCTTTCCCCACGGCAAAACAATTGGTCAGCTCTGCACCGAAAGCCAAAATTCCATCGACATTCAAATCGGTATTTACCGGGGCAGGAACGTATCCGCGCGAACGCCTGAAAATCCGCTCTTTTCCGTTTATAATCCTGACAACCGAATCGTCGGTACGGTTATAAATGTCGCGGTTATGCAAAACCACAGCGTCGGTGCAGGTTGAAAGTTTCAGCAATGATTCCATATTTTCAATCAGGATGGGTTCACTGCTGAAGTTTCCGCTGGTAAGCACGATGGCACTGGTTTTCAGCTTTCGGAACAGCTGGTAATGAAAAGGTAAATAAGGCAACATCGCGCCCAAAAGGTTCAATCCTGAATTGATATTCGCGGCCAAAGTTTTTTTCATTTTTAGCAGCACAATGGGACGGCGCCAGGAAAGAATCGATTTTTCTTCCGCTGCATTTATTTCTGCAAAGTGTTTGACACTTTCAAGATCTGGAAACATGACTGCAAACGGCTTGGCTTCACGATTCTTCAGTTCGCGCAATTTATTTACAGCTTCCTCATTGAAAGCATCGCAGGCAAGGTGCATACCACCCAATCCTTTGATGGCAATAATTCCACCGGTATCAATCAAAAGTAAAACACGATCGAGGATTTTGGTAATATTGGAACATGTTAATTTCCCGTCAATAAATAATTCATATTTGGGTCCGCAATGCACACACGCAATTGGTTGGGCATGAAACCTGCGGTCGGTAATTTCTTCGTATTCAATCCGGCAATCGGGGCACATTGGAAAATGCTGCATGGTGGTTTTGGCCCTGTCGTAAGGCAAATCACGAATAATGGTAAACCGCGGGCCGCAGTTGGTGCAATTGACGAACGAATAATTGAGCCGGTTTCCTGCCACTTCTATATCCTGAATACATTCTTCACAAACAGCAATATCGGGACTGATTTCCGTAATCTCATCCGAAATATTGTGGCTTTCGATAATTTGAAAAGTGGTGAATTCTTCGGGTTCCAGATTTTCTGTAACAATGGTTTCAATGATTGCCGCAATTGGCGCATCTTTCGTGAACGAATCAATGAAAAGTCTGATCGTTTCATCCGATCCGGAAATTCTTATCCGGACAAATTCGTTGGTATTTTGTACCCAGCCCTTTAAGCCAAATTTCGCTGCCAAACGATACACAAATGGACGGAACCCAACTCCCTGAACCAGCCCTTTGACGATTATCTGTACTGTTTTGTTGCTCAAACTTTCATTTGTATTAAAATCTAAAGATATATTTATTTTTACCATCAGCGTTTTGTGCTAGCAATTGCCATCGACATTTTCCGGCGTATGCCAGTTTCAAAAGGTCAAACAATTTTAATTACCTTTGAGCGCTTAATTATCAAAAATATATACAATGGATTCTACACGACAAAATAAAATATCGCGCCTGATTCAGAAGGACATGGCCGACATACTTCAAAGAGAAGGGAAAGATTTGTTTCACGGGGTGATGGTAAGTGTTACCAATGTCCGTATTTCGCCCGATTTGTCGGTTGCCCGGGTTTACATCAGCATTTTCCCCTCCGAAAAAGGAGCCGAGACAATTCTGGAAATCAAGAAACATACCTCCAAAATACGCGGCCTGCTTGGTATAAAAGTGGGAAAACAACTCCGGATTGTGCCTCAGCTTGATTTTCATATCGACGACAGTCTTGATTATATCGACAACATTGACCGACTGTTGAAACAGGAATAGTTTCAAATTCCAGGTTTCAAATTCCAAGTCCGGCTACCTGGAAACTGAACACTGCGACTGATCACTTTTTTACTTTTTACCTGACATTATGCAATACGATCCGATTAAACGCTCTCTGGGAAAGGTATTTAACCAGACACCGGTTTTGCGCAAAATCTTTTATCAGTTACTCGACTGGCTGTTGCTTCGGGCATGGCACATCCGCAAGGAACTTCGTAAACGCACCCATACTTCTCCTGAAGTAAAAACCATTCTGGATGCAGGATCGGGTTTTGGCCAATATACTTACCGTATGGCGCGCTGGTTTCCGAAGGCAACAATCAAAGCGGTGGATATCAAACCGGAACAAATTGAGGATTGTACCCAATTTATGCAAAAGGCAGGCCTTGATGATCGGGTGAAGTTTGAATTGGCCGACCTTACTCAGTTTCAGGAAAATGACAAGTATGATCTGGTACTTTCGGTGGATGTGATGGAACACATTGAAGAAGATGTGCAGGTTTTCAGGAATTTTTACGCTTCAATGAAAAAAGGCGGAATGTTACTGATTTCAACACCATCCGATCAGGGTGGTTCCGACTCGCACGACCATGACCACGAGGAAGGTGTTCATGGTTTTATTGACGAGCATGTTCGCGACGGATACAACATTTCAGATATCGAAATCAAACTTAAATCGGTTGGATTTTCGAAAGTCGAAGCCCGTTATTCGTATGGCAGTCCGGGAAAAATATCATGGAAACTTTCGATGAAATACCCGATTTTAATGCTGGGCGCCAGCAAATTGTTTTTCGTCATCCTTCCATTTTACTACCTGATTACATTTCCGATATCGGTGATCCTTAACTTTTTTGATCTCGGAATGAAACACAAAAGCGGAACCGGGCTGATTGTAAAAGCCTGGAAGTAATTAAATGGCTAATGGTTAAATGGTCAATCGTAAATAGTATAATAGTAAATAATTGAATACTGCCTTCTATATCGCCCGTCGCTACCTGATTTCGAAAAAATCAGTCAATGTGATCAACATCATTTCCGGAGTTTCGGTTGCGGGAGTTACTGTGGGGACTTTCGCGCTGGTGGTCATTCTTTCGGTTTTCAACGGGCTCGATACCACTATCAAATCACTGTTTTCCTCTTTTGATCCCGACATTAAAATCAGCGCTTCACTCGGGAAATCATTTGACATGAAAGACGGCAACTTTGAAGCAATTAAACAATTGCCTGAAGTTAACTCAGTTACACCAGTAATTGAAGAAGATGCCTTTCTGATGTATGGCGACCGGCAATATTTTGCCACTATCAAAGGTGTTCCGGTTGATTACTTTTTAACTTCACGATTGGATAGCAGTTTTATCACCAGCGGAAAATTTATTCTGGAAGCCGACCAGATTCCGTTTGCCGTAGTTGGGCAGGGAGTCGCCTATTTTCTATCAGTCGGGTTGAATTTTTCTGATCCGATCCACATTTATACCCTGAAAAAAGGAACCCGTGGCCGGCCGGCATTAGCAAATGCATTTATTCACAGCACCATTTACACCTCAGGTATTTTTGCCAATCAGCAGGAAATTGATTCGAAATACGTTTTGGTACCGTTCGACTATGCCAGCGAACTTTTCCAGATGAATAACCAGGTTTCTGCAGTTGAGATCGGCTTGAAAGAAGGAGTTTCTGAAAAGGAAGTCAAAGCCAAAATTGCCACCTTGCTTGGCAGAAATTTCACAGTTAAAACCCAGTTTGAACAACACGAACTTTTTTACCGCGTAATGGAATCCGAAAAATGGGCCATCTTTCTTATACTTGGCTTTATCCTAATCATCGCGTCCTTTAACATTCTCGGATCACTTTCGATGCTGATTATCGACAAAAAAGCCGATATCGCCATTCTGCAAAGTATGGGCGCCAACCAAAAACTCATCCGCACGATTTTTCTTTTCGAGGGCTGGATGATTTCGCTGGCCGGCGCTGTTTTCGGATTAATTCTTGGTATTTTTATCTGTTGGGTTCAGATTGAATACGGAATACTGAAAATTCCTGGTAACGATGGTTCGTTTATTTTCTCAAGCTATCCGGTCGAAATCCGGCTAACCGATCTTTTCGTTATTTTTCTGCTTGTTTCCGGCATCGGCTTCATGGCAGCGTGGTATCCCATCCGGTTTATTTCAGGAAAACACCTTGATTCTCCGACGAAATAGATTTAGCAAAGAAAAAGCGATGCCAGGTAAATACAACTAAATCACTTCTGAATTCCGGCTTAAACAATTTCACAATTCAACTTAACCCATATTGCAGCTATCCATCCGTAACGTATTGTTATTAAATATTCTTAATTCTGACCATTAACGTTTACCCTTTAATAGGGCAATTCTTCCTCTGATTTCTCTATATGGAAGTGAGGCCAGTTCGCTGCGCAGATGTGTAGAATAATTAACATGGTGTCGGTATGCCAGGCAGGTTGTAAGGAAATAAATCCCGCTTTGAATCCATAGTGACATGATTTCTTTGCGTGTTTCAAAAATACTTGCTCCCAGCGAATTCATTTTTATAAACCCAAAAATGGCATTTGATGAAGGGAATATTTCACGTACCATCATCCATACAGGACTAAAGTTTGACAAAGGCCAGATAATTCCCGACAAAAAGAGCAGAGGTATTGACGTAAAAAGGAATAGCATCATTGAACTTTCGCGATTTTTGAAGATCACAGAGAGCGTCATTCCCATGAAAATACTTGAAAGTATAAATGGCGTTATAAGCGCGATCAGTCCGGTAAAACTGGCTGATTGTCCATACCCGAACCATTTGGGTATCATCCCCAGCATATAAACACTGAGTAAAGCATAAATAGTAAAATAGGCTGCTGATTTTCCTAATACCAGGCGCAATGCGCCAAGGCGGTTACGGTCGAGGGGAACAAGAGTCCCAAACAGATGTCGCTCGCGGGCAGTACCCGCCATTATACCTATAGCAATAATTAATGTTTGTTGTATAATAAGTATAAGTGCTGCCGGAATACCGTAACTTGCGAAGCCTCCTCCCCCGTTGGCCATGGCATTATCGACCAGTTTTACCGGCTCAGCAACAATCTCTGCCTGACGTTCAGTTAAACCTTCTTGCATCAGATTGTTGATTTGTATCTGGTTTCCGGTTTCTAATGATACGAAACTGACTCCGGTCATCAGGGCTTTGTAATAGAGAAAAAACTCCATATCGGCATAAGCCGAGATTGTTGTCTGCCGTTTCAGGGCAATATCTTTACTGAAGGTTTCCGGAATTTGAACAATGCCTTTAACGTCACGGTTTTTAAACAGCAACAGGGCTTCTTCCATCGAAACATTACCGGATGCCACTTTAAGCTCGGGCGTAGCATCAATATTCCTGATAAACTGTCTGCTGTCAGCCGATTGTGACATATCTACCACTGCAACAGGCAGGTCGCGAACCACTTCGGGATAGTAGATAAACGAATATAGCATTGGGTATATCAGTGGAACAACAAATATCAGCACCATCACACCTACATCAGAAAATATAAGCTGGAACTCACGCATCCAGATCCTGAGTGTGTTGTGGAATCCTTCCCTGATATACCTGGCCAGATTTTTTTTATTATTTTCCATTATTTTAAATTCTATTTTTCTGCGGTAAACCGCCTTATTCTTAAGTTAAAGTTGTAATATGAAGCTATGTTTTCTCAATATTTTCAATAAAAGTATGGTAGATCAAAGCTGATTTAAGACGATATATTACCGTAAAGGGTAAAAGCAGAAACAGTGACAGGTACAGATATGATACGATTGAGTATCGGAGTTCGAACCCGGCAAGTATCTGACTTTGAAATATGTGCATATAATGCCTTACGGGGAATCCGCTTGCCCAGTATTGAAATACAGGCGGCATAGACTCAATCGGGAAAGAAAATCCGCAAAGAGTAAGTGCAAGGATTCCGTAAAATGCTGACATATTGAGTGAATGCCTCATCATGGGGAGCAGCCCTATGCAGAAAACTCCGATGGCCTGGTATGCAAGCACAAACATCAACGATCCCAGCATCAGCCATCCCAGGCTGGTTTGCATAGGTATCTGCATTACTTTATAGAGCATGAAATTCTGAAACATCATCAAGGTAAAGAATATCACGGTATAAGGTAATAGTTTGCCCGTAAGTGCGATAAACATAGATTTATCTGAAAGCCGCAGCCATTCATGCGAGGATCTTTCCCTTATCTCAATTCCAATGCTGTAAACTGTCATGAGTAATATGAACAATTGCAGCATAATTGGCATGACGATAGTGGAAATATAGACGGAATAATTAGCCGTTGGATTGAACAATTGGTGTGTGCTTAATTGTATTGGCTGCACCTGCGACATAATGTAATCTTCTTGCTGGCCCATGGCTTCGCGTTTCTGAATATTTATTCCGCCGGATAAAGTGTGCAGGATTAGTGTTAAATCATTCTGCATTAAGCCGCCGGCAATCAGAAAACCATTCTGATAATAGTAGCTTATCACCGGTTGTCGCGACGCTAAGATATCAGCCTGCATGTTTTTTGGAAGTACCACAAATCCGTAAATATTTCCGCTGCGTAATTCCGACATGGCTTCACTTTCCGATTGCAGGTGCTCAGTTACTTTGCTCAGTGGAGTAACATCGATGTTTCGGACGATTTTACGTGAAGAAACTGTTTGGTCGAGGTCGACTATTGCAATAGGCATTTTGGTAGGCACGCCTTCCCTGAAAAGCGAAGAGAAAAATAAAATTGACAAAACAGGAAGTAGTATCGTAACGAAGATGTACAACCCACGCGACGACATACGGTTTATTTCCCGTACGGCAACTTCCCAAATGCTAGATAATATTGCTTTCATTGTTTTATTTAAATACATGGTTCATGGTGCAAATACCTGTTATTTAGTACTTTCACCTGCTACTCATTCTGATTTAGTCTGGCATAATCCACCATCAGGCTCATCCCGGGGCGCAGGCCTTCGACTTCTGCAACTGGTTTGGCACGCACCTCAAATGTTTTCACATCGAACCCGCCGTTGGTTTTTGTGGCTTTAAAGGTGGCATAGCTTGCCATTGATTTGATATAGTTTACTTTCAACGATACTGATTGATTACCAAGTGCAGGCACAACAGCCTGAAATTCCTTACCTACCTTTATGTTTGCCAGCAAGTCCTCGCGAATATTGAAAACAACCCAAATGTCGCTGAGATCAACTATGTTCATAATGGGTGCACCCGAACCAACCAACTCGCCCTGTTTAGGGAATACATCCGATACTTCTCCGTCGATAGGTGATACCAGCATGGTTTCCGAAATATAGGATTCAACTTCCGAAACAGCTCCTTTGGCCCGATTCACAAGGGCAAGGGTGGTGAGTTTATCTTCTTTTTCGGCACCGTTTATTGCCATGTCGTATTGCGTTTTAGCCCCCCTTGAAGTTGCAAGGGCAGCCTGGTAATTGGCGTCGGCTTCGTCGCGTTTCTGAGCAGGAACAACACCTTCAGTAAACATGTTTTGTACACGATTATATGTTTTTTCTGCCAGTTTCACTCCAACTTCTGCTTTTTGCCATAGCTCATAAGCGCCAGCAATTTGTTCGGCACGGGCGCCTTTGTTTGCCTTTTGGTTCTGCGCACTTGCGGCATCTTCGGCCGAGTTAGCCTGCATCAACTTTGCATTCAATTCGGGACTGGCAATCAAAACCAGCGTATCTCCTTTTTTTACATTCATTCCCTCAGATACCATAAATTTCTCGATACGTCCGGGAATTTTACCAGATATTCGTATTTCGGTTGCCTCTGCCTGACCTTGCAGCATAATTGGCTCGGGCTTTAAAACGATCCAGCCAATAAGACTAACAACTGCGATAACTAAAAGCAAGGTTGAAAATGCAATAAGCATTCCTGAATGTCTTTTGTTTTGTGTTTTCATTATAGTAAAAATTATTTTTTATGATAAATTATTGTTTCTATTTAGTTTGGATTATCTGATGTTTGATAGCGTTAGGGTACCTGTGGCCTTGTAGCATTCCAGTACTGATTGTCGTTGGGCAAAAACAGCCTGAAGATATTCGAGTTCAGCATTTTGCATTTCAGTTTCTGTTGCCAGCCTTTCAGTTATATTTATCACGCCTTCATTGTAAGCTTTTTGAGCCAGTTCGAGCGCCATTTTCGCGGCCTGACGTTGTTTGTCTTTATATTTTACCTGCGAAATGGCCGACTGATAATTCGTTGTTACCTTGGTTTGGTTGAGTTGAAGCAATTCCCTGGCATCTTCTTTTGCATTTTCAGCTTTCTGTACTTCGAGTTTCGCCTGTTTTACTTTCGCTGAACCACCAGATCGGTCAAAAATCTCCCATTTGAAACCAACGCCTGCCATATAGGTAGGGCCGAAATCAATATTATCAATTTTCATATTCATGGGTAAAGGGGCATCCATATTGGTATTGGCATTAAAAATATGATCAGAGCGTACTGAAGCCAGGGCTTGTACCTTTGGCAGGTAATGTGATTTTTCAGCTTTCAACATGAATTTCTGTGCTTCAGCGCCTGCGGTTAAAGCACGCAATTCAGTCCTGTTGCTTATATC
>JBBRXN010000083.1:0-24337 GCA_038248385.1 Bacteroidales bacterium | reverse complement strand
TTAATAAAAAGCATTAAATTTGTGGTTGTTATGAAAACAACATCGGGGTGTAGCGCAGCTTGGTAGCGCGCGTCGTTCGGGACGACGAGGTCGTCGGTTCAAATCCGGCTACCCCGACAAAAGGGAAATCAACCTATATCAGAAAGCTCTTAAATCACTGGATTTGAGGGCTTTTTCATTTTTCCTATATCAATTTAAACCATCTGAAATCAATCGATCTGTGGGTTATTCGGTGCCCAAAAAACTATTATTAAATTTGGGCACCTATTTGGGCACCTACCTGCCTATAAGCATTTAGACTACAATTATTTGCAAATATGAATTTTAATAATTTATGATTCATTTTGTAGCATTTTAGCCATATTTGGGGGGGTGTTTTTCAAGTTTGTTGTACCCTAATTTGCCAAAAAAGTTCAAATTGATTCATTTACACTTAAATTGATTGATATGAAAACGCTAAACACTTTTGGGATTGCATTTTACCTGAGAAGGTACAAAAGCAAGGATGGGAAAGCTCCTATCTATGTGAGAATTACAGTTGACGGAAAACGAACAGATATATACCTTAAAACGGAAATTGATATCCTTAAGTGGAATAACCTTAAAGGAATGGCAAAAGGCAATAGTGAAGAAAACCGTTCATTTAATACTTACCTGGAAAGAATAAGAAGCCGGCTTACTGAATGTTACCAGGAGCTTCAACTTAAAAAAAAATTGGTTACCGCTGATCTGATTAAGGATATGTTTTGTGGTCTTGAAGACAAGGAATATTCGGTGATTACGTTGTTTGATTACCACAACACAGTAATGAAACCAACGCTGGAATGGGGAACGCTGAAAAATTACTTCACAACACGACGGTACATGGAGGAATTCATCAAATTTAAGTTCAAATCGAAAGACTATTACCTATCGCAACTGAATTACAAATTCCTTACTGACTTTGACCTTTTTATGAGGGCTTACAAACAAAAAGATCAAAAACGACCTTGTGGGCAAAATACAATCATGAAGCATATTGAACGGTTTCGAAAGGTCATAAACATGGCCATCAGAAATGAATGGCTGGAGCGGGACCCCTTTATGAAATTCAAACCAACCTTTATAAAAACAAGCCGTCAATTTCTCACTGCTGATGAACTGTCAGCTATTGAATTAAAGGAATTCAGTATCGTCCGGCTTCAGTATGCAAAAGACATTTTTGTATTTAGTTGCTATACTGGCTTAGCCTATATTGACGTATTTAATCTAAATCAAAAAAATATTGTTCGTGGAATCGATGGAGGATATTGGCTCTACACCAGCCGGAAAAAAACGGATGTCCCAGTTCATATCCCCCTGTTGCCTTTACCCTTAGCAATCATTGAAAAATATAAAAACGATACAAGAGTACTTGCTTCCGGCAAATTGATTCCCACTTACTCCAATCAAAAGCTGAATTCATATCTGAGCGAAATCGCCGATTTGTGCGAAATTGACAAACATTTAACCTCTCATATTGCCAGGCATACCTTTGCAACAACTGTAACCCTTTGCAATGGCGTTCCGATGGAAACAGTATCAAAACTTTTGGGACATACCAGCATAAAAACTACTCAGATTTATGCCAAAGTAATAGAACAGAAAGTAAGTGATGACATGAATAAACTCCGTAAAAAGTTGGTTGTTGACAAAAGGTCAAACAGAAAAATCGGTTAACCCTGAGGTCTTATTTTGGCAACTGGCACGTCAGTTAAATTTTGACTAACCATACATTGAGCTGCCGTGAATAAGGTCAACTGGGTGCATGTCAGTTTGCCGTTCCGCAGAGCGATCAATAACTTTATGAAAATATTCTTCAAGATCATTTATGATTACTATGCATTTGTCACCACCTTAATAGTGATTTAGAATATTATTCGAATAATTGAGTATTTTCGAAAGCAGGTTATATATTTGATTTACAGATGTATATTAATTAAGATTTTCACGATAAAAGATTTTGAACACGAATGGATAAATTTCACAAGCAACGCAAAATCCAAAAGCTGCTTCCAAAAACGAAAATAGGCCAAGGATTGCCGCCAATGAATAGGCAACTAAAGGTACTCCAATTATCAAAAACAATACACTGGAAATGCTGAATATAAACCCAATGCGTGCTGCAAATATTTTAGGCCCGGCATTAATGAGATGAACATCAAGTGTAAGATATTTCACGATGTTTCTGGAAGATATCCCAACCAGACTGAATTTTGAATAAGTGGTTGACCGGAATAAAAAATCAACTACCATAAAAACCATCAGAAATGCGTTTGAGGTATAAGCGAAGATAATAAGCAGCAACACTGTAAATGCAGCATTAGTTCGTGCAACCCGTTCATTTATTCTTTTATCCGAAATTGGACAAATGGCAAATGTTCTCATAATTTTACTTTTTAATCCTTAATAATTTGACTTTATAATTAATCAGTCGCACAGCCTGACTAATCCTGACAAGTTCGTACAAAAAAATTTAAGTCCTTTTTAAAAAGTGAGCACCTTTGCCCCACTTTTAAGATATTCCGTCAATGGTTTTCCCATACCCTTTACATCGAAGCCCAATTTTTTGAGGTCGTCGACAATTCCATAAGCATTTGCACAGGCAATACACGCTTCAATCACCACGCCATCTTTCTGCATGGCTTTTAGCTTCTCCTGAATTTTCAGGTTTTCAGCTGTCAGTTTTGCTGAAGGTCCCCAAATGATCAAAGTCACATTTTTAAACCATCCGGCGGTTTTTGCAGCGTGGGTGTACATTAACGCTACCCGTTCCGCAACATAAGGATCATCGCTTGTCCAAACTACCACTAGCTTATCAGCTGATTCATTTGGCGTTTCAGATTGTGCCATTATTTTCGAATTTGTAAAAAATAAAAGAATGATAAAGATTAATAAAGGAAATTTTGATTTCATAATAAATAATTTTGAAGTTTACAAATAATTTATCTATAATATGTTACAGTTTGCATTGAAATATACTGTCTAAATCTGTGATATTATTTACGGTTTTGGTTGGTTCAATTCCCCATGGATCAAAAACTGCATCAGCAGAACGTTTAATCCAAACCGAACGCATTCCTGCTGATATGGCTCCAATTACATCAAAAGGATTACTTGATATGAGCCAGGAATCCGATTCTGACGATTTTGTTCGTTGCAGGAAATGAGCGTAAACCTCAGGGTTGGGCTTGAATGTTTTTGCTTTTTCAACACTGACTACATCCTCGAAAAAATGAATGATTCCCGCATTTTCAAGCAACCCACATACATCTGCTGAGCTTCCATTCGAAAAAGCGAATAAACGAAAGTTGGTAGACTGAAGTTTTTCAAGGCCTTCCTGAACATCCGGAAATGCAGGCAATAGCTTGTATTGCTGCATTAACCGGGTTTTTTCTTCAGGCGACAACTTGCATTTTAATAAATCGCAGGTAAAATCAAGTGCATTTCGTGTACATTCCGAAAAATCGACATAATCTTTCATCAATCCGTGACGAAACGAATATTCAAGTTGTTTGGACCGCCAGGTTTCCATAAAAAATGAAGACTTGGGCCCAACAAAAATTTCGAGCAGGTCAGAAACGCCGCGGGTGTTGATCAGCGTACCGTACACATCAAATGCAAGAGTTGTAACCATCTGTTTTTCTATTTCTTTTCGTTATTGAGTTCTTTTAGAACAGCTAATAAAAGTCCGGCACTTATTCTTGTTTTGTAGTCAGGATTAATATATTCAAACTGTATTTTGCCTGAAGTATCAACAACAAATAAGGATGGAACCGGAAGAAAACCTTCGTTTAGTCCACCGGAACTTTTACTCAGCATTCCTGCATATTTTTCAGGAGCTTTAAACGCTATACCAAGTGACTGGATTAATTTTCCATCTCCATCGGAATACAAGCTGTAATCCAACTTATCTTTATCATCGGTTACCACCAGGTTTTCAGGCGAATCGGGACTAATGGCCACAATCTGGTAGCCTAATTTGATCACTTCGCTTTGTATGCCTTGAATTTCAGAAAGGTGGGCATTGCAAAAAGGGCACCAGCCACCACGGTAAAACAACAGGACTGTTGGCTTTTTGCCAATAATTGCCAAAACTTTATGGCTGGTTGCGTCAGGCGCTTTCAGATCCGCTTCAGAAATGGTTTCACCGATAAGTAGAGGAGAAATGTCTTCAGCCTTTTCTGCTATCTGGGCGGTTGCTGAAAAAGAAGCAAGCCAAATACTGAGTAAAATAAGCATTACGTGTTTCATGATTGTCTGTATTTTATGGTTGATTTATAAAAAAGTGAACAAGGTTGAAAAATCTTCCCAACCCGATTACTATTTTTGATTGTTTACTTTTTGCATTCACAGTCACAAGCCGGGGCTTCCCATTTAAACCCTTCAGTTTGTTTGTCGAGCGGTGTGTGTGTGATGTGGTTCACATAATTACTGATGATTTTCTGGCCTATGCCCAGGATCAGTTCCAATACATTTTTTTGAGTATATCCAGCTGCTAAAAATGTTGAAATGTCTTTTTCTGAAGCCCATCCTCTTTTTTCGACCAACAGTGCAGTAAATTGTCTGAATGTTTCGAGCTTAATGTCATTCAAAGGCTGATTGGTGCGCAGGGCTTCAATCATTTCATCAGGTAATTTATACATCTTTGCGACCATTGAATGAATGGCCATGCAATAATGGCATTTATTGTTATAACTAACTGTTAACCAAACTATGTTTCTCTCAACCGGGCTTAATGATGTTTCGTTAAAAAGCTGTGCCATTTGTGTATAAGCTTTCAAAACTTCAGGCGATTCGGCCATAATGCCATATAAGTTTGGGATAAATCCGTTTTGTTTCAAAGCGCTTCTAAGGATTTCTTTTGAATCTTCGGGCGCAGTTTCAATCGTGTGTAATTTAAATGTTGTCATTGTTATTTTGTTTTTATTTGAATTAGAAATCTAAGCAAATGCTTAGATTTCGATTAAAAAAATTATTTAATTTGTTTTAAAGCCACTGAAATAAAATCGTTCAGTTGGTTGTTATCCATTGTTTTTGAAGCTACCGAAATCCCCTGCATCACACCAAGGAAAAAATTTGCCTGTTGCTCCGCATTGGTATTTTCCGGAATTTCGTTTTTTGCGATTGCATTTATCAACACTTTTTTCAGCATATCGCGAATAAAATCGTAGTACTGATTCACTTCGCTCAAAATGTCAGCATCTTTATTCCCGATTTCGCCAGCGGTATTTACCACCAGGCAACCTTTCATTTCCGAATCGGACATTTTAGTAATCACCGCACCAAACAGAAAACTTTCCAACTCGGCCAGTCCTGAATTTTCCTGTAACAAAACATGAAACCGATATTGTTTCACATACTCGCGGTACTTTCGTATGGATTGAATAAAAAGGTTTTTCTTGTTTTCGAAGGAGGAATAAATAGAAAACTGGTTAATGCCCATTTCCTTTTCCAACAGCCTGACTGAAGTGGCTTCATAGCCATTTTTCCAGAAAACATGCATGGCGCGTTCCAGAACAACTTCATCAATATAAGCTTTACTTCTTGACATCGAAATTTATTTACCGCAAATCTAAGCAATTGCTTTGATATATCAAATTAGCTGTGATTTTAATGTTGGATACCAGAATGTTGAAAAATTTCAACTTTATGGTATTCAACTATTTAAATTCAACCTTAAAAATACACTCACTACTTGGTGAATGTATAATCAGTAGAGCCAGCGCTGTGACAAGAAATACACATGCCGTTCATTAGGTTCGAACCTCGCGTTTTCATCCCTGAAGAAGGGTCGGTGGCTATGGTGCCATCGGCATTGAGCATAAACCATTCCCAGTCGCCTCCAGTTGGATTGAAATTATTTCCGCGTTTAACCATCGCTGTATATTCGTTCACCGTGAGTCCGGGATTACTCGAATGTTTTACAATGATTGTTCCTACCGGAAATACACCATTAACAGGTTTCTCCCCATTTTTATAATAAATCATCCGCTTCACGGTCGCATCATTTCCGGCATGTGCACTGCCCAAAGCTGGATCAGGACCCTGATTTGTCGCTTCAAGGTTCCAGCTCATGAAATTGCTGAACGAGGTGTCATTTGCAATAAATTCCTGCGTAGCAACTTCATCTTTTTTGCAAGATTGAAACGAAAACATAACTGCCAATGCAGCCAAAACTGTAATTAATACTGATTTTTTCATACGCGTATAATTTTGATTTCAACGATTAGTCGAGAAAATTTTGAATCCTGACAAAATATCTATAATAAAATTATACATGTAGTATTTCGCCCTTTTCTATTATTTAATCACCTGAACATCATGCCAAAACGCAATGTAATCTTTGATTTTATCGGCAAGTTGTGATGGGTCAGGATAATACCAGGCAGCATCTTTATTGTTTTTTCCGTCAACTGCAACATCGTAATAAGAGGCTGTTCCTTTCCAGTGGCAAACGGTATGAGAATCACTCGAACTTAAATATTCTTTGTTAACTGATTCTTCAGGAAAATATTGGTTTCCTTCAATGTTAATGGTTTTGTCGCTTTCAGGGATGATTTTACCATTCCAAATTGCTTTCATGTTTTTATATTTTTAAGATTTGTGATTTAGTATGGTGTTCCTGATTGCCTTTGCGTTTTGAAAGCTTCGGCATACCAGATAAATTCATCGATAAACCGGGCAGTTGACGATTCGATGCGGTTGTTTTTCAGGGTCAAATCATCGTTAAACAAATCGCCTATCGATGGAAACGGCAACATGGATGAAATGGCTGGCATGCCCAATTCACCAAGGATAATACGAAGGTGATCGGCTGCCCTGACTCCTCCAAAAGAACCTACTGAATAAGATGCGATGGCCGAAGGTTTAAAATAATACTCGCGCTGAAAATGATCTAACATGTTTTTCAATGCCGGTGGTACGCTGTGGTTGTATTCGCCGGTAACCACCAAAAATCCATCCGATGCTTTATAGAATCCGGAAAGAATTTCCATTGTTTCGGGCGCTGTTCCGGGGGCAAACTCTTTGTGCATTTTGTCCAGTAAAGGAAGCTGATATTCCATAGGGTCAATAAAATGTACCTTGATGTCCCGTTCAATTAATTTTTTTTCCAGATATTTCGCGACAAAAATTCCCTGACGATCGCTGCGGACAGATCCATAAATAATACTGAAAGTAAGTTCCATAGTTAATTGATATTTGCTTTTTCAATTGGTCGGGTTGATAGGTGAAACCTGACAAATATTATAACAAATTTTTCAATAACTTGTATTTATTCCTGCTTCGAAGGGCATTTTTCGGTTCCATACGAACAATACACGCAGCAATCGCCAGCTTTTGGACGTAGCACCGTCTTGCAGTTTTCACATTGATAGAAAAACTGGCAGGCATCTGTCGGCATTTCTTCAGTTTTTTTATGCCCACAGTTGGGACATGTTATCGTTGACAATGACATAAAATCCTTTTCCATTTCCTATGCTGTTTTATTTGGATTATATTTTCTGATGATCAACTGATTCGCGTTGTCGTAGGTAATGTATTTGAATATCCAGTTCACCGCAATAGAAAATTTATTCCGGAACCCTGTTATTGAAATCAGGTGGATAAACGACCAGATAAGCCAACCCAGCTTGCCATTCAGGAACAGAATATTTAGATCGGCAACAGCATCTTTTTTTCCAATGGTTGCCATAGAGCCCTTATCGTTATATTTAAACGGAGCATTAAATGTATTGCTTTTTACCGAAGATATAATATTCTTGCCCAACGACTTGCCTTGTTGAATGGCGACCTGTGCCACCATTGGGTGCCCTCTGGGGTATTCTTCAGTGATCATGGCCGCAATATCGCCAATGGCAAAAATATTTTCAAAACCATCAACCTGGCTGAATTCGTTTACCTTGATCCGGTTACCAGCCACAATGGCTTGTTCTCCGATTCCAGGAATAGTATTTCCCTTTACTCCTGCTGTCCAGATCAAAGCACCGGCTTTTAAAATTTCCTCTCCTGAACCACGGTCAATTTTAATATTTTCGCCGTCATAACCAATCACTTTCGTATTTAGAATCACATCAACTCCCAGTTCTTGCAGCCCTTTCAGCGCGTGTACCGACGAGCGGGCCGACATGGTTGGCAATACCCTTTCGCTTGCCTGGATCAGGTAGATTTTCATCAGATCGCCGTTTATTTCAGGATAATCGTTATGCAACAAATACTTTTTAAATTCAGCTAATGAACCAGCCATCTCAACACCAGCAGGACCTCCGCCTACAACCACAAATTTGGTCAGAATTTCTTTCTCCTTTTCAGTGCTTCCATCAATGGCTTTTTCCAGATTTTGTATCATCCAGCTTCTGATGTTTATGGCATCGTTGATGGTTTTTAATCCAATACTATTGCTTTCAATTTCTTTCGAACCATAGTAATTCGTGCTGCTTCCGGTTGCAATAACCAGAAAATCGTATTTTATAAAGCCGATATCTGTGATTACTATGTTATTGGCAGCATCAATGCTTTCAACTTTAGCCATTCGGTAAATCATATTGATGCACGACTTAAAAAGTTTCCGTACTGGCGTGACCACCGAATCGGGTTCGAGGCCACTGATGGCAACCTGATACAACAAAGGTTGAAACTGATGGTGGTTGTACTGGTCAATCAGGATCATCTGAACAGGTTTATGTTCCAGTGTTTTAATGAGATTAATGCCTGCGAAACCAGCCCCGATAATTACAACTCGTGGCAGTTTATTGGTTGTGATTGCTACTTCCTGCATAATATATTTTTATTGACAGTAGATTTGAATTAATGTAGTGATCCTTCGGTCGTAAACAACCACTTCGTGGCCGCCAAGTAAAAGGCGCTGAACCATGTTTCCGCCCATTTTTCCAAGTCCGATAAATCCGAGTTTCATACGTTTAATTTTTTATTGTGAATGATAATTTTGATTTCCTGATAATAGTTGTATTGGTGATTCTGGTGTACTTTTCCTGAAACGATACCAATAAGTCGAATAGAACTCGAAACCTGACAGAAATTAATAATTAGTTACATTTGAAACTAATTATTGGTTATATTCGTTGTAGGAATAGAATTTACAGAAGCAGTCAATTCATTCATTGTAAAACATCAAATGGATAGCATGGAAGATATTTCAAAGTGGGTTGAAGTTTATACCGGAGAATTATATTCATGGGCGATTTTTAAAACATCCGATCACGAAATAGCACAGGATTTAGTTCAGAATACCTTTCTGGCTGCCGCCGAAAAAATGGGGAATTTTAAAGGCGATAGTTCCCCAAAGACTTGGTTATTCAGTATCCTGAACCATAAGATCATTGATTATTACCGAAAAAAGGTAAAGCAACCAACTGCACTTGATAACCAATCTTTTACAAACTTTTTTGAGGTTGATGGAGATTGGCAGGAAAACCGGAAGCCGAATGAATGGCAGGACGATGCTGACGAACATTTACTCGACAATCCTGAATTTCAGACTGAATTACAAAAATGTATGGGCAAGTTGCCCGGAAGTTGGGCCATGTGCATGAGGTTGAAATATCTGGAAGAAAAGGACGGAAAAGAAATTTGCGAGGAACTGGAGATTACACCTGCGAATTTTTGGCAGATTTTACACCGGGCGAAATTAAATTTACGGGAATGTATAGAATTCAACTGGTTCGATAAAAAATAAGAAAATTGGTTATGTACGACTTCGATAAATCGTTGGGCAAGATAACAGGTTTAGTCTCCAGGGCGATTGGGCACAGGCTGGAAGAGAAACTTGCACAACACGGAATTAAGCTGACGGCAGCGCAGTGGAGTATTATTTCACTTCTTCATAAAAAAACTGACCAAACCCAAAAAGACATCGCTGTTTTTTTGGAATTGGATAAAGTAATGGTAAAACGATTAATTGACCAACTTGAAAAAACAGGGTTGTTGACCAGAAGGGTTTCTCATACCGACCGTCGTGCAAATTATGTGAATCTCACTGAAAGCGGGATTGCTTTATACCATATAGTGTCTAGTGATGCCGAAGAAGCACTGAATGTGGCTTATAAGAATATCACTGAAAATGAGCACAATCAGGTTTTTTCGGTACTTGAGCGAATATATAGCAATTTAAAAAGAGAGCAATAATCATCTAAAAACCAGGTTCAAACAATTGATGTTCTTTAATTACTCTCAACAATTCGGCTACGCTCCAGGCCTGGGCGATACAACCTCTGGCACTAAATGGGCTGTCGCCATCAAAAATTTCAGAAATAGTTCCGATGCCTGCCTGTGACAGATGAACGGAGAAATTATTGATGATTTTCCTGGCTTCTTCTTTTCCATTTTCCGCATCCACTTTTACAAGAGCGTCAATGTAAGGCCCCAATAGCCAGCTCCACGTGGTTCCCTGATGGTAGGCGCCGTCCCTTTCAAGCTGACTTCCGCCATAATGGGATTTATAAGCTGTATCGGAAGGAGATAAACTCCTTAACCCGAAAGGTGTAAGCAACTGCTCCTTAACTGTTTTCAGTATTTTTTCGACTTTTATACCAGCGAAAAGCGGATAAGGCAAGCTCAATGCAAAAAGCTGGTTTGGCCTTACGGAACCATCCTTGTAATCAGGATTAACTACATCAAAAAGGCAATTTTTATCTTCGTTCCAGAATAGCGTTTCAAACGATTTTTTTGTCTTTTCGGCTTTTGAATAAAATTTCGCGGCTTCATCCATTTGGTTGGTAAATGTCAATAAATCAGCAAAAATCATCAGCGAATTGTACCATAGTGCGTTAATTTCAACGGCTTTGCCATTTCTGGGCGTAACCACCCAGTCGCCCACTTTTGCATCCATCCAGGTAAGTTGAACATTAGGATCATTGGAAGACAAAAGGCCATCATTATCGGAACGTATACCAAATTTTGTTCCTTTCAAATGCCATTTAATGATTTCACGATAGGCCGGAAGGAGTGTTTTTTCAACAAAGTCAATGTCTTTCGTGTAATCGAAATATTTTTTCCCGGCAACGAAAAACCAAAGGGAAGCATCAATGGTGTTATATTCCGGAAATTCGCCATGGTCAGGAAACCGGTTAGGAATCATTCCTTCATCAATGTTTTCTGCAAAAGCTCGCAAAATCTTTTTGGCATCGGCGAACCTGCCGGTGGCCAGGGTAAGTCCCGGTAGTGCAATCATGGTATCGCGCCCCCAATCAGTAAACCAATGGTAACCTGCAATAATGGTTTTCAGGTTTTTACCTTTGCTCACGATGAACTGGTCGGCTGCCAGAGTAAGCGTTTTTAGAAGACCATTTTCCGAAGAAACACTTTCGGTAAGTTTTATCCGTCTTCTTTTTTCAGCGTTAAAAATTTTCAACGCATTTCTGCCCTTAGGGTCTTCAGTAGAAATAATAATCCCAAAGCTTTCGCCTTCGGTAACTTTCCGGCTTAAAATACAAGGTCTGAATAAATCTTCCAGATATTCCTGGCCTCGGTATTTTTCGAGGGCATATTCAAAATTATAATACCATTCCGGTTGATTCTGATATTCAGAATCGGGTATAGAGATGAAAAAATTAGCATCATTAGAGCATGGCTCTGAATTGAAAACACCCCTAAAAAAAGCATAATCAGTGCATAGGTCTTTCCCATTTCTACGATTTAGCGAGTGATAATCGCGTCCTGAAATAAACGGGTGAAATTCGATCATTGCCCCTTTCGGAGAACGAAGCATATCATAAATGATTACAGTAGTATTTTCGTCGTGGATAGCCGCAATGGTCTTTTTGATGGAAATGTCGCCAACCTGATAATAAAATGTTGGGAACAAATCGTGCTCAAACCGTGTAAGAAATTGGTACCCTTCAGGATGGACAGCGCCGGGATATTGATTGCTTCCCAGTTCATATTCAGAATCGCCAACAATTACCGTTTCGTCCAGTTTTGAAAGTAGCGAAAATCTACCTGATGGCGGATTTTTGGCTGCCACCAAAAGCCCATGATATCGGCGTGTATTTAATCCGCAGATGGTAGAACTTGCCCATCCCCCCAGTCCATTGGTTTCCAACCATTCATGGCTGATGCAATCCACAATTGTTTTAGGTTCTATTGATAAAGGTGTTTTCATTGAAATATATGCTTTAATTAAGTTTTCGAATCATCCGCCTGTTGCAAATCCCGGGTACAAAGTCATTCCACCATCGATCACCAAACTGGTCCCGTTAATGTAATCGGACTGGTCGGAAGCCAGCCAAACGGCAGCTTTTCCAATATCTTCCACTTCGCCGATTCGTTTGTAGGGTATCAGTTTCATCAGGTTATCGAATGCTTCTTTAGTTTCCCACGCAGCTGTATTTATCGGAGTTCGGATTGCACCCGGAGCAATACTGTTTACACGGATTCGGTAAGGAGCTACTTCCTGAGCCAAACTTTTCATCATCAGCATCACACCGCCTTTCGAGGCAGCATAATTAACATGGCCAGCCCAGGGAATAATTTCGTGTACCGAACTGATGTGGATTATTTTTCCGGCAGCACAGGATACATTCGTATTCACACCCCTTTGTTTAAATTCTTTGACCGCTTCGCGTGAACAAAGGAACTGACCGGTAAGGTTTACCCCAATTACAGTGTTCCACTGCGCCAGTGTCATTTCATCAAAAGGAGCATCTTTTTGCAACCCGGCGTTGTTAACCAGAATATCAATTGTTCCGAATTCCTCAAACATTTTACGGAACATTTCAATTACTTCCTGTTCATTGCTCACATCTGCTTTGTGGGCATAGGCATGTCCGCCGCAATTCTTGATTTCGGCCACCACTTCAAGAGCCGATTGTTCATTTGAAACGTAATTGACAACCACATCAGCGCCTGCACGGGCAAGTTCCAGTGCAATTCCTTTTCCTATTCCTGAATTAGCGCCTGTAACCAGGGCTTTTTGGCCTATAAGTATTTTAGGCACATCAACGCAGGGCATTTCTACTTTTGGTAGTTTATTTTTTGTCATGATTATTATTTTTCATATCGATTTTTTACACTTTTTTTGGCTGAAGGAGTTTCGCAATCAGCCCAGTCCACCCGGTTTGGTGCGATGCGCCCACTCCTCGACCGCTGTCACCATGAAAGTATTCGTAGAAAAGCACGTGGTCTTTAAAATGTGGATCGCTATTGAATTTACGGTTTTCGCCAAATACAGGTCTGTCGCCATTTTCATTTTTCAGAAAAATGTTTGAAAGCCTTTTCGAAAGTTCAACGGCTATTTCGCTAAGTGTTAAAAACTGGCCTGAACCTGTTGGACATTCCACTTTAAAATCGTCGCCATAATAATGATGAAACCGTTGGAGCGATTCGATGATCAGAAAATTTACCGGAAACCAGATCGGTCCGCGCCAGTTTGAATTTCCGCCAAACAGGTTGGTGGTTGATTCTCCGGGCTGATAATCCACTATATAATCGGTATGTTGAGCGTTAAAAATGTATGGCTGGTCGTGATGAAATTTAGATAAGGCACGTACTCCAAATTGGGAAAGGAACTCGGTTTCGTCTAACATTCGTTTTAAAATTTTTTTTAAACGGCTACCACGTAACAAGGAAAAAAGCCGTCTTTCGCCTTTCCCTTCAACATTCCAGCGTGAAACTAAACTGGCCAGATCGGGCCGGTATTTCAGAAACCAATCCATTCGGCGAGCAAATTCGGGGCTGTCGTCAATTACATCAGGATCTATAACCTCCACTGCAAAAAGCGGAATCAGACCAACCATGCTCCTGACTTTAAGTTTAGTGCATCCATTTCCGGCATAAAGGCAATCATAGAAAAATTCATCGGTATTGTCCCAAAGGTCAATGCCCTTGCCTCCAATGTTGGCCATTGCTCCGGCTATGTATAAAAAGTGTTCAAGAAATTTGGTTGCCAAATCTTCATAAACCGAATTGTTTTTGGCCAGTTCGAGGCAAATGCGCATCATATTTAGCGAGTACATTGCCATCCAGGCGGTGCCATCGGCTTGTTCAATATGGCCTCCACCAGGAATCTCCGCGCTGCGATCGAAAACGCCGATGTTATCCAAACCCAAAAACCCACCCTGAAAAATATTGTGATTGTGCTCGTCCTTTCGATTCACCCACCAGGTAAAATTCAGTAAAAGTTTATGAAAAACGGATTCGAGAAAAGCCGTATCGCCAATATCGTTATTCTGCTTTTTATCCATTTTATATACCCGCCAGTTTGCCCAGGCATGAACCGGAGGATTGACATCCGAAAAATTCCATTCGTAGGCAGGAAACTGGCCGTTGGGGTGCATATACCATTCGCGGGTCAATAATTTGAGCTGAGCTTTGGCAAACACAGGATCGACCATCGCCAAAGTGATGCAGTGAAAAGCCAGATCCCATGCAGCATACCAGGGATATTCCCATTTGTCGGGCATTGAAATGATGTCGGCGTTGTTCAGGTGCATCCATTCGCTGTTTCTGGCATCCAATCTTTCGGGAGGCGGCGCTGGTTGCGAGGGATCGCCTTTCAGCCACTGGGGTATGTCGATGTAATAAAACTGTTTGCTCCACAACATTCCGGCCATTGCCTGACGCTGCACATTCCGGGCATCTTCATTAGCTATTCCGGTTTGCAATTCAGCGTAAAATTCATCAGCTTCAGTAACCCGTGACTCAAAAATGGTAGCAAAATCGGCAAATGGTTTTTGAAGTGAGGACGCACTTAACCTCAATTGAAAGGTTTCCGATTTTCCGGCAGGAATATTGGCTGTATAAATTGCCGCTACTTTCGTTCCGGTTTGATTCGGATTGACGGCTTCAGTATTGCCATTCACCACGAAATCGTTCACTCCATCTTTGAAATATCCGGTTGATTCTTCCAGACCGAACAATCGTTTGACATTTGTTTCATTGTCGCAGAATACCAGTTCAGGTTTTCCATCGCAATACAGGAAATAATTGCCCAGCGCCTTGTGATTGATCGAAAGTGCCTTCTGATTTTTGCGGGTTATCAATGGTTTATTTGCATCGTATCCCCAATCCCAGGTGTTCCGAAACCAAAGCTGCGGGATGATTTTTATATCTGCTGCTTCTTTTCCGCGATTATGAGCTGTAATTTTTATGAGGATATCATCCTGATCATTTTTGGCGTATTCGATATACACATCAAAATACTTGTTTTCATCAAAAATGCCTGTATCAACCAACTCATATTCAGGCAACGACTTATCGCCGTTTCTGTTTTCATCAATCAATTTCTGATAGGGAAATTCGCTTTGCGGATATTTGTAAAGCATTTTCATGTAAGAATGAGTCGGCAAATTGTCGAGGTAATAATAATATTCCTTCACGTCCTCGCCATGGTTTCCTTCATTGCCGGTCAACCCATAAAAACGTTCTTTCAAAATAGAATCTTTCCCGTTCCACATAGCTACCGAAAAATTGAAAAGCTGTTTGGCATCGCTGATTCCCCCTATACCTTCTTCTCCCCAACGGTAAGCTTTGCTGCGGGCTGCATCGTGT
This sequence comes from Bacteroidales bacterium, assembly GCA_038248385.1. Classification (GTDB taxonomy): domain Bacteria; phylum Bacteroidota; class Bacteroidia; order Bacteroidales; family Prolixibacteraceae; genus Aquipluma. The sequence continues at coordinate 8,812 of JBBRXN010000083.1, read as the reverse complement.
GAAACAAATTCCCATGCAGAACTGTCTTTGCTGTAATCTTCGCGGACGGTTCCCCATTGCCGGTCGGTAAGGTAAGGCCCCCAGTTTTTCCAGTTTTTTTGCTTGCTGTCAGACTCTGACAACCGTAGTTTTTCCTGACTCATTTTTTCTGAATTATTGATAACCTTCTATTGTCCATTTAATTCAATAGTCGTAAAGGTTTAGGTATCCTGACAATCTGCATTAGATTTATTTTGATGAACAGCTAATTTGGTTCATGCAAAACCAATTAAATGTCGTCTAAAAATTAGATTTTTAACCCAAATGATTTTTATTTAACTAAAATTGCAGGCTAATTTTACCACTTATTACTTATGGTTTATTTTAAATTAAAATTTCATAAATTGATGAATTGGGAATACTGGCCCATGCAATTGATTTATTATCCTCTTGGTTTGATCTGGCTTTACTTTGCGCTGAAAGCCAAATCGTTATTTTTTTTTAATGCTGCAAATCCTTCTATAAAAAATGGCGGATTAGCCATGGAATCTAAGAAAGAGATTTACGATTTAATTCCGTCGAAATTTATTCCTGAAACACTTTTTTTCAGGCATGGTACTCCAGTTACTGAAATTTTGAAAACCATAGCAGTTTCCACAATAAAGATACCCTTTATTGTAAAGCCAGATATTGGGATGAAAGGCTGGGGCGTTCAGGTTATTAAAGATGAGATAGAACTTGCTTCATATGTTCAAAACTCATCCGAGAATTTTTTAATACAGGAACTTATTAATTATCAGCATGAAATAGGGATTTTTTATTATCGGTTTCCTGATCAGCCACATGGAAAAATTTCCGGAATTGTCTATAAAATGTTTTTAACTGCAAAAGGTAATGGCATGGATACAATTCTGCAACTAGTTAAACAAAATCACAGGAGCCATTTTCAGCTCGATTCGCTAAAAAAAAGATATGGGTCGTTTTTAAATACAATATTACCCAAAAATGAAGAATTAATTTTAGTTCCTTTTGGCAGTCATACCCTTGGATCGCAATTTATCGACATTTCCTCCAGAGCAAACGTGAAGTTGTTCAATACGATTGATTCAATTTGCAAAAATATTGATGGATTTTATTTTGGCCGTCTTGACATCAGGTATTCCGATTGGGATGATCTATGCGATGGAAAAAATTTCTCGATTATTGAATTAAATGGTGCAGGTAGTGAACCTACTCACATATATGACCATGATCACTCACTCTTCTTCGCATGGAAAGAAATCATCAGGCACTGGAACATACTTTACAAAATCAGTGTCCTTAATTTTTCCAGAGGGTATCCATACTTGAGTTACCAGGAAGGAAGAAAAATGTTAAAAGCGAACAGTAAAATGGAAACGAAACTTAAAATGATGTGAGCAGCTGAAATAGCGATGATTTATCAATCTGCTATTTTTTAGTGCCAAATCCTTTTCCCAGGTGTCGGACAGGGTTGGATGCTAAGTTCCACCTTGTCTGTCCAGTATTCGCTAGTTGGCTCAAACCATAAGAAAAGTTACTAATCTTTGACGAATATCTATGATATTTGTCAGGTTTAACCACTCCTACCGACACTTAAAGAATAACAACAGTGAAAATAATTGTTTCTCCATTTTTAGACTAATTTATTCGCCTTTATAAAACTTAAGATAAAAAACCAAATGCTTCAAAATTTTTTCATCGGTTTGCTGGCTAGTTTTATCGGATCACTTCCAATTGGTGTTTTGAATCTGAACGCCATTGATATCGGCATGAAGAAAGATATGCGAAAAGTCGCATACTTTTCGTTTGGAGCAAGTCTGGTCGAATTTTTTCAGGTTGGCATTGTGATACTAATCATGATTCGGTTGATGAACAATACAATCTCCGGATTTATCCTGGAAGTTATAGCTGTACCTGTTTTTATTGCCTTTATAGTTTATTATCTGAAGAAAGCCAAACAAGATAAAGGTGCAATTAGTGCCGAAAAAATAAACAGAAACGAATTTACCTGGGCAGTCTTTCTTTCTGTAATTAATCCTCTGGTATTCCCTTTTTGGTTGATGTATTTGGCCTATTTTTTATCGATGAACTGGATTATTCTATCAACAGATACAATGCTCATATTTTCATTGGGAATTTTCACAGGGACTTTTCTTTCTCTCTATTTGTATGGATACACCGGAAAATATCTGGCTTCGAAAATCCCAAAACTAGCAGGAGTGATGAATCTTATTATGGGAACTACATTCATTTTCGTAGCTATTTATCAGGTTTTTCACATATTCACAAAGTATCCCGAACAATTCGGATTTCTTCAATTCAGTGCCTTCTAATTCAAATTCCTGCTGTTACATCTGGTTAATTTTTCGCCCGAATAAACGGCTCAAATTGTAATAAAATCTTTTACCCAATCAGAAGCAGGGTTTGATTTAATAATTTCAGGAGTGGCCATTTGTTCTATTTTCCCTTCGTTCATAATTACAACTTGTGTTCCCAGCAAAAAGGCTTCGTGTAAATCGTGGGTGACCATAACAAATGTCAATCCCAGATTCTGATGCATTTGTTTGATTTCGTTTTGAAGGTTCCGGCGGGTAATGTTATCGAGCGCGCCAAAAGGTTCATCCATCAGCACAATCTTTGGATTGGCGGCCAAAGCCCTGGCAACACCCACGCGCTGTTGTTGCCCTCCGCTTAGCTGATCAGGAAGATTTTCGAGCTGTTGTTCATTGAATCCCATCATGGTGGCTAATTCGGCCACCCGACTTTCCCGTGCTTCTTTTTCATTTCCTGAAATGCTCAGCACAAATTCCATGTTTTGCCGCACCGAAATATGCGGGAACAATCCGCCTTGCTGAATTACATATCCAATATTTCGCCGTAACTGAATTTTGTCCCATTGTTGAATATCCTTATCCATCACTTTTATTTCTCCTGAATCAAAATCGGTCATGCCATTGATCAGACGCAACAGGGTGGTTTTACCACAGCCACTGGGGCCGATAATCGTTATAAAAGCACCTTCCGCAATGTTTAACGAAACACCTCGAAGAATAGGATTCCCACCCTGATACGATTTGGTTACCTCTGATATTTCGATGATCGGTTTGCTCATTTGTCCGGCTTTAAGTTCAGTAAATTATTGACCTTTAAAAACGATGTAGCCACTTCCTCCGGCGTCTTTTTTTCGATTTCCACTTCATAGTTCAGTTTCAACATGGCATCATCATCAATAATACCGTTCAACCGGCTAAATAAATCCGCCAGTTCAGGATATTGTTGAAGTGTTTCATTTCGCACCACAATTCCTGCCTGATATGCCGGAAAGTAATTTTTATCGTCGCGAAGCACCCGCAGGTTCATTTGCCGAATGCGCGAATCGGTTGAAAAGGCATTGATCACATCAACTGTTTTATTTTCCAAGGCCTTAAATTTTAGATTGATATCGAGTTCAACTCGGTTTTTAAAGTTGAACGGATAAACTTTAGAAAGCCCAGCAAAACCATCGTCCCGTTCGAAAAAATCGAATTCGGCTCCAAAAGTTAAGCGGTTACTTTTTGCTGCCAGATCGGAAAATGTTTTGATATTCTCCTGTTGGGCAATGCTTTCTGGCAATGCCAGAGTAAATGTGTTGTTGAAACCCAGGCGACATGCCCAGGTAAATCCAAATTGTTCAGAGTAAGCATTTTTTAGGGCTGAATATAAACTATCCGGATTGTTGATTTGCGGATTTTTCAGGACAAACAACCAGGCTGTGCCTGTATATTCGGGATACACATCAATTTCGCCCGACAACATGGCTGGTTGAATATTGGATGTTCCACCGCCAATTCCAAACTTGCGTTTAACTGCAATATCGGTATGGTTTTCAATCATTTGTGCAATTATTTCACCCAGAATGTATTGTTCGGCGGTTGGTTTTGAGGCCACAACAACTTCCTTTTTTGTTGATTTGGATGGGTTTGGAAGCAAGGTGTAACCAATTGAAAATACAATTACTATCAAAACAGAATAAATCAACCAATGCCGATATTTGCGTTTAAGTCGATTCCTGTTTTTAACTGACTTTTCGAAGTAACCGATCAGGATATCAGTGACCAGTGCCAGTAATGCTACGGAAATTGAACCGGCCAGTATGAGCGAAGAGTTGTTTGTATTAATACCACGGTAGATTGCCTGTCCTAGTCCACCCGCTCCAATAAAAGAAGCCAGCCCGGCCAACGCGATAGTCATTACCACCATGGTTCGGAACCCGCTCAAAATAGTTGGAAATGCCAGCGGCCAGCGGATCCGGACGAATATTTGCATTGGAGTTGCCCCCATCCCTTTTGCTGCATCCAGCAATTTGGGGTCAACTTCGATTAATCCAGTGTAAGTATTTCTGATCATAGGAAGCAGGCCGTAAATTACCAGCACCACCAATGCGTTTATAAAGCCGATGCCGATTAGCGGAATGAACAGCCCAAACATGGCTATTGAAGGAATGGTGTAAAGAAAATTAACAACCCCAAGCACTATATTCCTGATTCTTTTATATTGAAGCAGGGCGATACCGGTACCAATACCAATAATTACAATGATAAATATGGCTGTGAGCGAGAGCACCATGTGCTGAAGTAGCAATTCGTACAAATATTCCTTTCGCTCAAGTAAAAATGACCACATATACGCAGGTTGTTAAGTTCACCACAATGGGCACAAGGGTATATTAAATCTTAAATATCACTGACCTTAGTCCATAATGAGTCCACGAAATAATTCCGGCTGTCTGTAAAATGTTTTTCAACCCTGAATCCATGATTTTCGGCCAAAGTTTCGATGGTTTCCAAATCAAATTTTCGCGAAAGTTCCATGAATATCGTTTCCCATTGTTTAAAATGAAAACTTTTTTCAAGACTTTCGACATGCACTAGCTGATCTTCTTTTGAAACCAAAAAACTTTTCACTTCACCTGTTTGTGGATTGTATTCCGTGTGTTGTTCAAAATTGTCCAGGTTAAAATCGGCGCCTAGTTCCCGGTTTAAGCGTGCCAAATGGTTCAGGTTAAAATTACGGGTATGGCCATGCGGATCGTCGTAGGCTTTTATGATTATTTCAGGTGCCTTTTTCAAATCGAACCCAATCATTACCTGATCACCCTTATGCGCAAATTCCGAAAGTTGGTTCAAAAACAGGTTTATTTCGTTCTCTGAGAAGTTACCAATATTGGAGCCCAGGAACAGAATCACTTTTCGGAGTCTTGAGTAACCATTTAGTTGTTTCATCACCCTGAAAAAGTCGCCGGTTTGGGCATTCACTTTCAGTTTAGGAATTTCCCTTGCCAGGCTCTCAGTAAGTTCATTGTTTGCTTTCCGGCTGATATCGATGGGAATATATTTAAAGCTTAAAGCCCTATTGACCAATGAATTCAATAGAATCTTAGTTTTCAAACCATCGCCCGAGCCCAGTTCAATCAATTCGAATTCTAAAAGATCCTTCAGAAAAGCCTCGATAATTTGTTCTTTTTGATCAGTGAATATTTCGTGTTCACAATCTGTCAGGTAATATTCGGGCATTTGCATGATGTCCTGAAAAATGCTGCTTCCAATGTCGTCGTAAAAATATTTCGACAACAAAAATTTGGATTTTGCAGACAAACCTCTTAAGGTGTCGGTAGCCAATTCTGAAAGAAGTATTTGCTGTTCCATTGGCTTAGTTTTCTATTTTGTAATGTTCAGGAACACCTGTTTCGTAAGGGTTATCGGGGTCGTTGCTCCATTCGAACCAACCGCCATCATACACCGAAACTTTTGGCCAGCCCATCAACCAGGCATTGAACCACGCTTCGCTGCCACGCCAGCCGGTTCCGCAGTAAAAAGCCAAATGTTTATCCGGAGTGATACCGTTTTTAATCCAGTTATCAGCTATCTCATGAAATTCGCGCGTGGAATGGTCAACATTTCGATAGTTTTCCATATGGTAGGCATCACTGCCGCAATCGGCAAAAACAGCTCCAGGAATCCTGCCCTTTGCTTTGATGTAATTATACCCGCTCAATTCGCCAATGTATTCAGGCCAGCTTCTTACACAAACTAATTCAGCATTCGGTGAATCAATTATTAGTTTGGCTTCAGGAGTATCAACAGCAAGATTGGGATGAACAGGAATATTTACACCAAAATCAACAACCGGTTGTTTGTGCACATCGACAGTACTTACGTCTAAACCGGCATCCTGCCACGACTGAAAACCACCGTTTAATACACGGACATCTTTCACCCCGGCGTACATCATGATAAAGGCGTTCCGGATAGCTCCAATATCACCCGCAGCGCTTCCGGGAAATTCATCAGCATTGTCAGGATCCATGTATTTTCCATAAAGAATCACGGTTGTATCGGCAGTGATTCCATGCTTTTCAAGCGTAATTTTTAATTCTTCGGGCGAACGACGGTTCCAGGTTTCGGGAGCTTCAAGGGCGAGCGTGTCCATATCGATTGCGCCGGGAATATGACCGCTTAAATATGCATCCCGGTTGCGGTAATGTGAATGCACAATCACGTAATTGTCATTTTTATATTCGGCTGGCTTACCTCCGGAAATCAGCTCATTGACCCATTCAGCGGAAACCAAATGCCGATACCGTGCAAGCTTTTCCATCGGCAAATCAGGATTTGATGACCATTCGTTGACAAAATAATTGTAAACAGATACCTTTCTGTAACCCGATTTTAGAAACCGCAGTGCAACTTTTCCCGCATCATAGCTTGTGTAACCGTAAATGACGATTTCGTTTCCCGGTAAAATATTTTTATGCCTGACGATTTCGATCCAATCGATGTATTTAAGCCATTTTTCAGGAAGACTTTTAGCGCTTTTGATATGGCCACCATTGGGTTCATCCAGCAGTTTCCAACCGTTATAAGCGTCGACCGGACGTACATCAACCAGGAGTATGTTTTTTGAATTAAGTTTTTCTTTTAATTCATTGGTGGAGATTTCAGGTAAGTGTTCGTTCATATATTCAAATATTTGATTTTTGGATAGTCAAACTCATTAGCTATAACATTTTATTTATTTGATGGTTCAGTTAAATGTTTAGTAACAGATTAACTTATCTGATTTTTATTATTTCTTTAATCTCTAAATGCTCAAACTATGGATGAATAATCTCTAATACAGGTTCTCTTGTTTCAGGTTCGTTGGCATAGAGTTCAACCTGCGAAATTTTAGGAAGCCAGAAAGTTCCACCGTCAATCTGAATAAATACCCGTTCAACTTCTACTTCTTTACCATTGGAAAGTGTGAAAACTTTATATCTGCCTGAATCCAGCCTTTTTAACCAAAAGTTTCTTTTCGAGTAGGAAACAAACTGAAATTCAATATTTTTTGGTGATCGATGAAGGATTTTTAAGCCATAGGCATATTTGGTCTGAATCCAGGTAAGCGGCTCAATTCGGCCATTCCAATTATATTTTATCCAATAGGTATGGATTGGACTAGATAAATCAAGATTGCCATTTTCGTCAAGATTCACTTCATAATGTATTTCGTTGGCATCTTTGCTGCGCCCGATTTTGAATAAAGCATGTTGATCGTCTTCATTGCCTATGGATGCAAAAACATTTAGTCCCCAAAATAGGATTATCAGTAGTGTCGTGAAGTGTCTCATGGAATCTGATTTATACTGCTTTTCCGGATTACCGAATGACTTAGCGGTTGATGATTTGTTTCCCTAAATCGAGGAACTCCTTTGAATTGCGGTATCCCGCTGTTTGTGCTACCACTTTTCCATTGCCATCGACGAAAATAAGACTCGGATAACCTCTGATACGAAATTTCTGTGCTAATTCAACTCCTTCTCCTTTTTCGCCATCAACGGCCACGTTAATAAAATTGGCATTGTAGAATTCACTTACCTCGGCATTGGGAAAAGTTTTTGATTTTAGCATTTTACAAGGGCCGCACCAACTGGCCGAAATGTCGAGGAAAATCAGTTTGTTTTCCTTCTTTGCCTGCGCCAGCGCTTCGTACCAGTTTCCCTGATGGAAGGCAATACCTGAACCGGTTTTTTCATTTGAACTTGCAGAGAATGTCTTTGCTGCAACGATTACAAAAAAGGATATTACGGCCAAAATAATCATTGAATTTTTCATTTTAGTAATTTTTTGTGAAACGTGAATAAATATGAAATACGAGGTGAATTCCTACCACCAGAACTTCATTTCACAGAAATAGTCGCAGTGAATTGTAATTCCTGACAATGAAGTTTGACTTTTTTCATACCTGACAGGTTTTTAAAACCTGTCAGGTATGAAAAAAAAACTTAAATAACCGTTCTTTCAAAAACTATTTCCTGATCCCTTTGAATTATTGAAATAATTTTGCAGTTGCTTGGGTAGGTAATTTGGATGGACTGATCTGCATTCAATGTATTTCCGATCCGGTTTTCAAAAAGGCCGATACATTCAATTACACCGTGGGGCGAATAACGTGCTACTTTAAGCAGCGTCCCGTCCGGTTCAATTACAAACCACGAACCACATCCTTCACCACTTAACCAATGAGCCTTTTCAGGAATGTCTGGATGGCGCGCAGGAGCTTGCAAAGTCGATTTTAACAATGTGTAATCCAATTTTCGTATTGGGCAAAATGGCTCACTTTTTAACAGTTTTGGCATTTCCAATTTGTGGTCCAGCGAATTTACATTGTTCATCGGAGTTGGTGTAAACGGAACCAGATATTTTAATCGAAATTTATAGCCAGATGAAGGATTTCCGGCCAAAATAGCGGTGTTGACAAATCGGGAACAATTGCTCCCTTTGTACCGGAATGG
>JBBRXN010000082.1:0-26204 GCA_038248385.1 Bacteroidales bacterium | reverse complement strand
TTTCGAAAGAATAAACAAGCGCAACTATGGCATTTTGGTAATATTGAATGGCCCGGTTCAAATTGTTCTTTTGTTGCTTACGGAAATCATTCATTTTTTGGGCCTCAATATTTCTTAAGGCGTAGTAATCTCCAAAATTCGTTTCTACTGCCGAATAGGCTGTGCTTTTTTCTCCAAAGAATTTAAGAACAATGTTCTCAGCTTTGCTTGAATACAAAAGCGCCTTTTCATATTGTTTCTGCGCGAGCAGTAATGATGAATAAGCCAGGTATTCATCAACCAGTTCAACATTGGCTTCTCCATATAAATCAATCCAACTTTTAATCGCGATCAAATAATATTTCTCTGAAAGATCAAATTTCTTTTCATTCCGGTACGCTAAAGCAATTAAATCATATAGACTGGGCTTTAATCTTGGCAAGGCCGATTTCAGATTCGATTGGGCAAAACGAATTGCTTCAGTATTCTTTCCAAGTTTTAATTGAGTTTCTGCTATATTAAATTTTGAAGACTGAAAATTATCATTCAATCGAACACTATCTTTTCTTAAAATTCGATATGCATTTTGTTGATATTCCAATGCTTTGTTGTAATCACCGGTGAGCCGATAAATATTCCCAATATTAATGTAAACAGTGCCCAATAAAGGATAATCATCCCCAAATGCCTCAATATATAACGATTTAGCTTTTTCATAAACTTCGATAGCTTTATCAAGACTTTGGAGATTTTTATATTGAATCCCCATATTATTCAACGGAGAAACCAAACGAGCACTCTTTTCTCCGTAAAGCTTTTGATTTATACTAAAGACCTGTTTAAAATAGATTAGCGCTTCTTCATAATCACCAAGTCGCCCCGCTGTTACTCCCTTTGCATGAATTTTCAAGGCCTTTATGCTGTCCTGCACAAATGAATCCGACTTTTGAGAAAATACCAAAGGAGGAAACAGGATCTGGATGAGCAAAAACAGCAAAATCCGGCTTTTTTTTATAATTGTCAATGTATTTAATATCAATGTGTTAAAAAATAATTTGAAAATAATTTGAAAATAAATCATTTTAGAGGGTTACCTTTTGTCGTTTTCCGGAATTAACTAATAGAACAAGGATAATTAAGTAACAGTATTAATCATTTAAAACCAAAAGTAATGAAAACTTTATCAGCCAACAACGGAACAACAAATTTTGACAACTTCTCATTCGACGTATTAACAGTTGAAGAACTTGCTTTGATCAAGGGTGGAAAATCAGATGATAATTATATTGATCCAACTCTATAATCACGCCTAAAAGTTGATTGCATAGTTATTTCATCTTATTTCACGATTTTTATTGTCTTTCTGCTTCAGCAGGTAACCATTCCGGTTGTTTGGGCAGATGGAAATAACTCGTAATTTTTTAAATAAATAGTGCCCTCGCAGGCTTTACAACAAATTAATCTACTGCATTATGATACGCAGATCGGAATATTTTAAAACCATTGACAAGTACATTAACAATGAGCTGACCGAATCGGAGTTAACTGAACTGGAGCTCGAAATGAGATTTAATTCAGACTTGGCCGAAGAATTCAGCCTTCAAATGGATGTACAGATAGCTGTTCAGGAACAAGACATTATAAGCCTGCGTGAAAAAATGAACAAAATCACTAACGATCAAATTATCACAAATAATGATGGTGAATTTGTTATTTCCGATTCATTCAATTTCGAATTGGCCGAAGAATTTACTTCTGCAAATAATTTGAATAGTCGGATCAACATCGAAGATATCTCTAATATTGCCCATTCCTTCCCGAAGATTCACCTTTATCAGCACTTGCTTGCTGCAAAGGAAAATATTTACCAATTCTACAAAGAGCAACATGACCATGATTCGATAAACGAAACAGAAACCTATTCGCCAATGGATGATGCTCTTTTTGAGGATATTAAAAATGCAGTGCAGGAAAATGATCTGTTGGATCTCAGGGCAAATCTGAAACAAATTGCAGCCAGGATGCCCGATCACTCTTATTCAACGGAAGATATAGACAGCTATGTTTATGACCAGATGAGCAGTGAGCAAAGATCAGATTTCGAAGAACACTTGAAATCGAATGACAAACTGGCCAATGATGTACAATTATTTACTGACATTGACCTGGCCTCGGCTGAAAAAGACATCATGGACCTAAGAGCATCGCTTCAGGATATACGGAATTCAGAACTCCAGTCATTATCCGGTATTGAGGAAATTGAAGGCTATATTTATAATGGACTTTCAGAACAGGAAATGGCTTTATTTCAAGCTGAACTGGCGATTAATAAAGACCTTTATGCCGAAGTTGATCTGATAAGAAACATTGACAATGCCCTTCAGGAAAATGATATCATGCAACTGAGAAACAAACTCAGGAATATTGCAGATGAAAATTTAAAGGAAAAACAATCAGAGCAGTCAATTATCAGGGGATTCAGGTCCGGAAAGATGACACTGACATTTGCTGCAGCTTCTTTGATATTGCTGATGGGAATTACAGGTTTGTTGTCGAGGTACTCCTCCGATGATAATATTTATAAGAAATTCTATACCAAATATGAAACTACCGGAATTTCGCGATCTTCGACTACGCTGAATGATCAAACTTTAGCAATAGCTCTGGAAAAGTTTAACAAAAGTGACTATGAATCAGCACTGAATCTGTTTCAGGAAATGATTTTGAAAGATCAGAATAACGCTGTGGGACATTTTTATTCAGGAGTTTCCCTTCAGGAATTAGGGAAATACAAGAATGCGATTGAAGAATACGAAGTAGTTGTTATTGAAAAAGATAACCTTTTCATTGAGCAGGCTGAATGGTACATCGGATTATGCTATCTGCGAACCAATGAAAACAAAAAAGCGATTAAATTATTCAATAAAATAGCAAACAATAAGGGATATTATCAGCCACAAGCAGAGGCTATCCTGCGCAAAATAAAAAACAAAATCTAACAATATTTTACGCTTTAGAATTTCATTGTTGTTCTTAATAAATCTGGTGATCGGTTAATATTTGCATTGTTATCCTTGTTCAGTTTAACTCAAGTCTAATCGAAACCTTTCAGGTTTTTAAAATTAAACAGATTTAAATATTATATGAAAACTAAAGCCCGATTTCAATCGGGCTTTAGTTGTTTCGGGTTACTCTTCTCCCAAATATCAATGATTGTAATTTTCAGGAAAAGGAATAATTATTTTTTAGAATGACTGAAGGTATATTCTGTTCCGATTTTTTATATTTACAAGCTAACTTAATTGACTAATCTTTATAAATCGCAACTTATGGAAAATGTAAATCAAAAAAGACTCTTCATTGCAGGTTGTCTGGCGCTCTTGGTGACAGCCATCACTTTCGCTATCAGGGCAAAAATCGAAGGTGTTTTTTCAGCCGAGCCCTATGGATTAACTAAGGAACAGGTGGGTCGCGCCTTTAGTCCAGCATTCTGGGGATTTGCCATCGCCATGTTTGCCGGTGGTTATTTCATCGATATTGTTAAAACAAAAACCATTATTTGGGCCGCCTTTAGTATGCACTTGATTGGTATTGTTCTATTGCTCCTCGCTAAAGATTATTCTTCGCTTTTTATTGCCAATGTGTTTATCGGTTTGGGAAATGGAAGTGTTGAAGCAGCATGTAATCCTCTTGTTACAGCTCTTTTCCCTGATAAAAAAACAAAAATGCTGAATCGTTTCCATGTCTGGTTCCCCGGTGGGATTGTAATTGGTGGCATTTTGGCGTGGCTAATAATGGATCAGATTAATCTCCCATGGCAGGTTTTGGTCAGCATGTTGTTTATTCCGCTGGCAATTTACGGATACCTGTTTTTTGGGCAAAAAATACCTGAAACTGAACGTGTTTCATCGGGTGTGAGCTATAAAGAGATGATGCGTAATGTTGGAGCGCCCATTACAATTACACTTGCTGTTATTTTTATGATTTTGATGGCAACCAATTCTGTTGTTGCCGATGCTGTTACTGCAAATTATGTGTGGCCACTTATAATTGTTGGAGTCGTAGCGCTGTTTATTATTCTTGAAGGCAGGGTAATTAATAAAATTAGCTTGTTGTTCCCTTTTATCTTCTTCTGTATGTTGCTAACTGCTTCCACAGAATTGGGTACAACTCAATGGATAAATGCTCTATTGGCTCAAAATGGCATTAACCCGATGATTATATTGGTTGTCGTAACCGGAATTATGGCAGTTGGACGCTTTTTTGCCGGCGGACTGATTCATCGTTTAAATCCAACGGGCGTCTTACTGGGTTCTTCGGTAATTGCAACACTTGGGTTGTACTTGTTAAGTATTTCAAACGGCGCTGTAATGACACTTGCTTCGGCTGCTGTTTTTGCTGTTGGCGTATGCTATTTTTGGCCAACCATGATTGGGGTAGCTTCGGAGTACGTTCCCAAAAGCGGTGCACTTGGAATGTCAATTCTGGGTGGAGCCGGTTTTGTTGCCACATCAATGGTGCTGCCAATTATGGGTAAATCTATCCAAACTTCGGGTGCGCAAACTACACTGCAAAACATGACCATATTGCCAATTATACTGGTATTTGCTTTTATTGGGTTATATTTGCTTGTTGGCAAGAAAAAAGTTAAATCCTGATTTAAGACAAGATTCGTTTTTTTCATCGCCTTAAAATATTGAGAAAGCTTGCCCGACCGGCAGGCTTTCTTTTTTTGAAAATGAACTAAATAGTCGAAGAGAAGAATTTTTTCAATACAAAACCCGCAGGTGATTATTTTTTCAGAAACCTTATGTTTTTTCAGATAACCTTAGTAACTCTAATCAACTCCTTAACATCCAACCTTATTTATCTTATCTATCATGAAAATAGAATTCACCTTTTCCTGAAGTATTATCAGGAAAAGGTGAATTAAGGTATATAAGGTTTGGGTTTGTGGTGCATGACCAGTTACTAAGCTTATTGGTTAATTACAAGAGACCATCACGTCAAAGATTGTAAACATGAAAATTGGATATTAGTACCTAATTGGATACATTTGTAAAAACGGAATTTCAATGCCAACAATTGATAGTTTTAACGGTATCAAGATACATGTTTATAACGGCGAACACAGGCCTCCCCATATACATGCCGATTATAGCGAGTATGAGGTTCTCATTGAGATTGAGAAAGGGATAATTTATTCTGGGAACCTACCAAATAGACAGTTAAAACAAGTATTCGATTGGTGGGCAGGAAATGCTGATTGGGCTTTAGAAGTTTTTTATGAATTAAATCCTGATTTAAAATGAGACAGAGTATAAAAATACCGAGGATTTTAAAAATAAACTGGACAAGTGAGTTGTCAATTTCGGTTGTTTTTAATAATGGGGAATCAAGGATAATTGATTTCAGAAAGGTGCTTAAAAAGAATATTGTTGATGAGAAATCACCAGCACACATTCTATTTGATTCTAAAGAGTTTGCGAAGGTTGAGTTGGCGGGAAATACACTCTCCTGGAGCAATGTTGAGCAATATATAACAATGAGAAATGGGGAGAAAATGAAAGTTCCTTATGAAATTGGAGCAGATATATTGCTAAAATATAGTCAGCCTGAAAAATCAGAACTTTCATTAAAAATTGGAGAAATGATTAGAGAAGCAAGATTAAGCTCTGGGCTGACACAACAAGATTTAGCGTTAAAAAGTGGCACATCAAGAACATATATTTCTAAGATTGAGAATGATAGGTCAGATTTGGAAATTGCTACTTTGCGAAAAATTATTGAGACAGGATTGGGCCGAAAATTGGAAATATCAATAAAGTAACTAACCTCACCGCAAAATACCCGTCCAGATATTCCCTGGTCAGTTTTTGTTTCGGATTACTGAAAATTTCGGAAACCGGATCAGGTTGCTTATTACCATTAAATATTTTGGATTAGTTTATAATTCACTTTGGTATAATAATTCACTTTGGTATTAAACTTTTAACCGTATTTTTGAGCCGGTTATAATTCACTCAATTCTATATACAATATGAAACCTACCTTATTAATATTAGCCGCCGGAATGGGAAGCCGGTATGGCGGACTGAAACAGATTGAACCTGTTGGACCAAGCGGAGAAACAATCCTTGAATATTCAATTTTTGATGCGATTCGGGCAGGTTTCGGAAAAGTCGTTTTTGTGATTCGCGAAAGCTTTGCTGAAGATTTTAAAGCCCGCTTTGAATCGAAATTAGTTGGTAAAATTGAAATAGAATACGTCTATCAGGAAATAAATAAATTACCGCAAGGTTTTATACTTCCCGAAGGACGTGAAAAGCCCTGGGGAACCGGTCATGCTGTTCTGATGGCCAAAAATGTGATTAATGAGCCATTTGCAGCGATCAATGCTGACGATTTTTATGGCGCCGGCGCTTATAAAGTGATTGCAGATTTCCTTAATCAATCGGTCAGCGAAGATAAATACGCTATGGTTGGCTATCAGCTCAATAAAACGCTTTCCGATTTTGGATCTGTTTCGCGCGGAATATGCGTAACTGACGGAAATAATTTACTCACCAAAATTACTGAAACTCACAAGATCAGGCAGGAAGGTAAAACTATTCTTTGTGAATCAGAAAGTAAGGAAACAGTTGAAATGACAGGCAACGAAACTGTTTCAATGAATTTTTGGGGATTTCAACCTTCAGTATTTGATCATATTGAAAATCAATTTATCGAATTTCTGAAAACAAATATTCAATTGCCAAAATCTGAGTTTTATATTCCTTTTGTAGTTTTTGAAATGATTCAAAAAAAGCAGACAAAGGTTGAAGTTTTAAAAGCCGATTCGCCCTGGTTTGGGGTAACTTATCAGGAAGATAAACCTTTCGTGATTGAGCAGATTCAAAAATTAACCGATCAGGGAGTTTATCCCGATAAACTTTGGTAGCAGCTATCTAAGAATCAATTTCTCTCCTTTTATTTCACGTCCGATAAAAGTGGTGGCATTCTTTTCAAAAACATCGATGTTTTCAGTTGTGTAATACCTGACGGTTCCCGATTTGGAACATTTTTGATCCATTTCAGGATGACGATACAAATAATCAACCAATCCGGCACTCACTACTTTCCCTTGTTCAAGAATTCGCACCCCTTCAGGAACAAATTTTTGAATTGTCGGCATTAACAAAGGATAGTGTGTGCAACCTAAAATAATGGCATCAATTTCAGGATCGGCAGCCAATAAGCTTTGGATATTTTTCGATACAAAATAGTCGGTTCCCGGGGAATCAGTTTCATTGTTCTCAACCAACGGAACCCAAATCGGACAAGCTTCCTGAGTAGTTTTAACAACCTTTCCCCCGGCCCATTTCTCCAATTCAATCGGATATGAATTGGACAGCACTGTTCCAACAGTTCCCAAAATCCCAACATGTCCGTTGCGGGTATAATTTCCGATTGATTCAACGGCAGGACGAATAACTCCCAGTACCCTTCGATCGGGATCCAATGTTGAAAGGTCATTTTGCTGAATAGTTCGCAGCGCCTTCGCCGAAGCAGTATTACATGCCAGGATAACCAACGGGCATCCCATTTCGAAGAGTTTTTTCACTGCTTGCAAGGTATATTCATAAACCACTTCAAACGATCGTGAACCGTAAGGAGCGCGTGCATTATCGCCTAAATAAATGAAATCATACTGAGGCATGTCCTGAATAAACTCTTTCAGAATGGTCAATCCGCCATAACCTGAGTCGAATACACCGATGGGTAGAAATTTTTCCGTCATTGGAATTGGGTTTTCAACAAAAATAAAAAAGCCATCTCATAAAAGATGGCTTTTCCAATATATAAATAATAAAATCTACTTGATGGCTAATTTTGTCTTAACAAAAGGCAACAGATCAAGGCTTTCTTTCGAATTGTATAGAATGCTTCTCGCACTCATATCAAAAACATAAATTAACCCTTTTTCAGCGCCAACTTCTTTTACAGCTTTATCAGCTTTATCGAATACAGGCTTCAAAAGTTCTCCCTGTTTGGTCTGAAGTTGTTGACTTGCACTTGATTGATAAGTCTGAATACGTTCGTTCATGGCATTCAAATCTTCTTCTTTCATTTTGCGCACTGTTTCCGACAAGGAATCTCTTTTGGCAGCATATTCCACATATTTTGCCTGGAATTCTTTCTGCATAATTGCCAGTGCATCTTCCAATTCTTTCTGATAGGCGGTGAATTTTTTCTCTGCTTCTGCTCTTTCAGGCATTACCTGTATTAAGGCCTGTAAATCAATATGACCAAATTTTGGCGCCTGAGCATTGGCAAAACCTGCTGAAAACAACAGAATTCCTAAAACACAAATTTTGAAAACACTTTTCATACTTTTCTGGATTAAAATTTTTGTGACAAATTTATAATATTAATTTTTATAACCAAGTTTTGCCAAAACCTGATCAGACAGATCAAATTTCGGATTGGCATAGATTAAGGTAATCCCGTTTGATTTATCAAAGATTACGGCATAATTTCCTTCGGTCGAGATTTCCTGAATAGCATTAAAAACGTCATCCTGAATAGGCTTAACCAAACCCTGACGTTTTTTGAACAGATCGCCCTCCCTGCCAAAATATTTACGCTGCAATTCCTTGTATTCCTTTTCTTTTGTAATGATGACATCCTCGCGTTTCCGTTTCATCTCATTCGATAGCAGAACGCTTTCCGATTGAAAATCCTTATACATCTGTTCAACCTCGGCATGCATCGATTCAAGCTCCTTCTGATATTGGGCTGAAAGCTGATCCAATTGCTCCTGAGCTGCTTTGTAAGAAGGAATGTTGTCAAGAATGTACTCCGTATCAACGTAGGCGAATTTCTGTGCAAACGTTGTTGCTGTCCCAAGTAACAATATTCCGGTGATTATTAACAGTTTCCTCATAATGATATGTTTTTAAATTGTTTCTTTCGAGGTTTTATCAAATACCAGACCAAAGCATATTTTGTTAAAATTGCTGGCCGATTACGAAATGGAACTGACTTCCTGCTGCATCTGTCTGGTTTGGAACTTTATCAAATCCATATCCCCAATCGATTCCCATTAAACCAAACATTGGAAGGAATATACGAACTCCCGCACCTGCCGAACGATGTAGTTTGAATGGATTGTAGTCGCTAAAATTATTCCAGGCATTACCGGCTTCAAGGAATCCAAGTACATAAATGGTTGAAGAGGGCTTCAGTATTACCGGATACCTCATTTCCATTGACAATTTATTATAGAGGTTTGATCCGTAACCGGTACTCAAACTATAATCCTTATAGCCACGAAGCGAAACAATATCACTTCCGTATAAATTGTAGCCTGACATACCTGAACCTCCGACACGGAAACCTTCGAACGGTGATTTTCTGTATTTATCGTAGTATCCTAAAAATCCGTATTCAAATTTTGTATGTAAAACCAAATTCCTGTTTTTTGAAATTGGTGAATACCAGTCGCCCTTTAACATCCATTTATGGTATTCAATCCATTGATAACGTTCCTGATTCGAAAGTGTTGGATCGCTGTAGTCAACCCCATTTATTAACGAATATGGCGGAGTTAACTGAAGCGAAACGGTAAAACTCGATCCGCTACGTGTATATAGCGGATTATCCATTGAGTTCCGCCCAAAAGCAGTTTTAAAACTAAAATTATTAAAGCCACCATTACCATTGCCGGTTCCATCACTAAGAAAATAGTAATAACCAGCCATATTCTGCAATTGATAATGCTGAAATGAAAGTTCATGGTACATGGTGAAATAATCGTCAGGCCATGACAACCGGTAACCATAACCCAATGCAGCAGCCGAAGTAATCTGGATCTGATCATTTTCAGTCGATTGGTCAGCATACGAATAGTTGGTACCATAATCGTAACCACTATAACCACCATAACCGGAACCACCATAACCGCCGTATCCATAAGGAGAATACCCACCATAGGAACTGCCTCCGTAGCCACCACCATAACCACCACCATAACCACCACCATAAGGATCGTTACCGTAACTGCTATATGTATTATTAGCCGAATAATTTACTTTTGAGTGAGACAATGAAAGGGTAAATGAGTTTGGTTTTTTGCCTCCCAACCATGGTTCGGTAAAGGTAAGGCTGTATGATTTATAAAATTTACCACTCGTTTGAGCCCTGAGACTTAAGGCTTGCCCATCGCCTGTTGGTAATGGTCTCCATGCTTCTTTGTTAAAAATGTTACGAACCGAAAAATTGGAAAACTTCAATCCAATAGTTCCAACAAACATATTGGCTCCCCATCCGCCGGAAAGTTCAATCTGGTCATTGGCTTTTTCCACCAACTCATAATTGATATCCACAGTACCGTTTTCGGGATGTGGCCGTACGTCCGGATTAATTGCTTCAGGGTCGAAATGCCCCAATTGAGACAATTCCCTCACTGTCCGGATAATATCTGATTTACTGAAAAGGTCGCCTGGCAAGGTCCGGAGTTCACGGCGGGCCACGTGTTCATTTGTTTTTGTATTCCCCGAAATAATTATTTTATCGATGGTTGCCTGCCTGCCTTCCTGAATCCGCATTTCGAGATCGATTGAATCTGCTTCAACCCGGGTTTCCATTGGTGACAGGTTAAAAAATAAATAACCATGATCGAGGTAAACATTGCTTACCGCATCTTCATCGTCTTTGGTACGTTTATCCAATAATTTCTGATCGAATACATCTCCCTTTTTTATCCCCAGAACTGTTGTCAGATAATCACTTGGATAAACGGTATTTCCTACCCATTTGATATCACGGAAGTAGTATTTATTGCCTTCATCAATCCAAATATCAAGCCTGACACGATCATTCTCAAGCTTGGTAATCGAATCTTTTATAATCGTTGCATCGCGGTAACCTTTTTCATTGTATTTTTTAATCAGGTTGATCTTATCTTCGGTAAACTTTTCGCCTAAAAATTTCTTTGAACTGAAAAAATTTATCAGCTTTTTGGCTTTAGTTTTTTTCATCGAACGGTCAAGAACCATGGGTTTTAGATTGTTATTGCCATGATAAACGATTTCTTTAATTTTAACCTTTTCTTTCTTATCCACCTTAATATCGAGGATTACACTGTTGGTCTGCGTAGTATCGTCGCGTTGAATAATATTGACTTCAGTATTTAAAAAACCTTTTTCGAGAAAAATCTTCTTGATGGCTTTGTTGGCGGTAATTACTTGATTATCGGTAACCTGACTGCCCTTTAGCAGCAATACTTTCTTGGTGATATCATCTTTTTCTGATTTGGATACCCCGCTAAAATTTACCTCTGCCAATCTTGGTCGTTCCTGTAGGTTGATCAGTAACCAGATGCTGTCGCCTAAAATCTTATCCGCAGTAATTTTTACATCCGAAAACAAACCGTGGTTCCAGAGTTTTTTGATCGAATTGGTAATATCATCACCAGGAACCATTACTTTTTCACCCACCGTTAATCCTGAAATCTGTATAAGCACCTGCTTATCAAGATAACGAATTCCCTGAACGTCCATTCCCGCAATAGTGAATTCTTTCGGACTTGAATAATAAATGGAGAAATTTGTGCTGTCGGCTTCCTGAGAAAAGACTTTCGCGCTGATTAACAGCAATATTATAAAAAGTTTAATTCTTTGCATTCTATTCGTTGTTGAATTAGCTTACTGTTTGTTGACTCGTTTTTCCAAATCTTCTTTCACGATTCTGAAAATCATAAATGGCTTCAAATAAATCTTCTTTCCTAAAATCAGGCCACAATTTAGGTGTAAAATATAATTCGGTGTAGGCAATCTGCCACAATAAAAAATTACTGATCCGGCATTCGCCACTTGTACGAATAAGCAATTCAGGATCAGGCATTTCAGAAGTATTCAGAAAACAATTCATCAAATCGTAATCAATCTCCGATGGTTCCAGTTTCCCAAGTTTTACCTGTTCTGCAATTCGCCTGACAGCCTCAACTATTTCCCATTTCGAGCTGTAGCTTAAGGCTAAAACAAGCGTTAATCCGGTACAGGCATTAAGTTTATCAATCGACCAGTCTAATTTCTCCTGAACATTAATTGGAAGACTTTTTACATCGCCGATTACTTGAAGGCGGACATTACTCTTTTTCAGTTCATCAGTTTCCTCTGAAATAGACTGGACTAAAAGCCCCATCAGTGCATCAACTTCTTCTTTTGGTCGCGACCAGTTTTCGGTTGAAAAAGCATAAAGGGTAAGAAAATCAATTCCGATTTCGCCCGCACCTTCAACTACCGATCTAACAGCCTCCACCCCATGTTCGTGGCCAAAGCTGCGTTCATTACCAAATTGGGCGGCCCATCGGCCATTTCCGTCCATGATGATGGCCACATGCCTCGGTATTCTTTCTTTTATCAGTTTATCTCTAAACATTTTATCTGTATAAGCTTTTTGAAACCAGACCAAATTGTATCCGGCTCTCCATATAGTCTGTTTTTATTATCTGTTCTTCGAATTATTTTCGATGCCCCAATCAAGTATTTTCTTTCTTTGGGTTTTTAATTCCCATTCTTTGTTGCCGTATATCATCTTATATACCAAATGAATCCCAAGGTAAGATGTCCAATCGTTGTTATGGAGCTGGTCGGTATATTTAACCTGAGAAATAACTTCGCCCGCACCATCTTTAATTTCGTAACTTAAAGGGTCATCCAGATTATCCAGTTTGTCAGAAAATGTTTTTCTCAGTCCTGCTTCAATTCCCAATCCAAATCTTTTACTCAAATTAAGTTTAAAACCTAATCCAAATGGAATAGTTGGACTAATTTCAGAACCACTTATATTATCGATATTGTAACCATAATTTTGCATACCAACTCCGCCAAAAATATAGGTTGAATATGGTGTTACCTTGTCGCCTACAATGTATTTGAAAAAATTGAATTCAAATTGAAGTGAGATATCCAGCACATTTTTGTTAAAATCCCAGTAATTGTTTATGCGATCAGCCTGGACTGGATTCAAGGTTTGGGAAGCAAATTCGCCGACAGCGCCAATGTTGCCATTTAAAATATTAAACCGCAATGCATAACGAGGATTGAAATTAAACCGCATAAACGCTCCGTAAGCCGGATTGACCGACTTTTGCCATTCGGTGTTCGTCATATCGCCAAAATAAGTGCCTGCACCTCCAAAAATACCAACGTCAACGCTTTGTTGTCCATGCGCTTCAAAAACCATAAATGCTATCAAAAAAACTGTTAATAATCGCTTCATTGAATTACAATTTTGAAAGGGTTCTAAATCTATAAATCATTCAGGCACTTTTATTTACATTCTGAACATAACACCTTTCAAGTGCTACAAAAGTAATACAATTCTGTAATATCCATGCCTGGTGCATATTATTAAACCCAAATAGAGGTTAAAAATTGTTAAGCTCCGCCTGAAATTAATTTCGTTTGTCAACACCCCACATCAGTTTATTTCTGAGCGTTGAGAAGAAACTGTGGTCTTTAAGTCTGATAGTCTTGACATTGAAAGAAGCCTTTCGGATCTTTAACAAAACAGAAAAGTAGATCGCTTCTGATTGGGAGTCAACTGAAGTAAGAAAATGAAGTCCACGCCCTTCAACCTGCAGAGTAACCGAATGATGGTCGGGCACCACAATAGGCCGAACAGTTAAGTGATGGGCTGCAATAGGGCTAATTACAAAATTTTGCGAATCGGGGGTAAGAATTGGTCCGCCTACGCTTAGCGAATAAGCTGTTGATCCGGTAGGAGTGGCAATAATCAAACCATCGGCCCAATAGGTATTCAAATATTCATCGTTAATATAGGTATGAATGCTGATCATTGATGATGAATCGAGCTTGGTCACCGTTATTTCATTCAGGGCATAATGAAAATCAGAATGATCGTTGTGTACAATCTCAAGTTCCAGCACTGTACGCTCATCAATAATGATATTTCCGGCAATAATATCATTTAGCGCCATGTCAATTTCTTCGCGCGAGATATCAGAAAGGAAACCCAGCCTCCCCGAATTGATACCAACCAGAGGGATAGAGCTTTTTTGCGCCACCATAAATGATTTCAGCAAAGTACCATCTCCGCCAAGACTAAATATGTAGGATACATCTTCAGGTAAATCGTCACCGTTTTCGAATACACCGGCAAATTCTGGTTTTAAGCAGCAGTCCTGTTGCATATATTCCAAAAAAGGCCTGTAAACGAAATATTCAATCTTTTTTTCCTTCAGAATGTCTAAGAGGCGCTTAAATTCTTCAACAAAATCAGGATTGATCGTAAGTCCGTATAGTGCTATCTTCATGAATGATTGTTCGTAATTTAAATCAGATATTCATAAATTTCATCAATTGATCGTAGCGGTCGTCATATAAATTCTGAATGATGGACTCATCCATGTAAACCGCTTTGATATTGTAATCATATCGGACAAATGTCTGAATTATTGATGACAAATCAACAACATTTATTTTCAGGGTAATCTCTATCAGCTTTGAATCTTCGACCTGATTGATATAAAAACTCAGGATTTTGGCATCATTTCCCTCAACTATTTGTGCAATTTGTGACAAAGAATAATCAATTGAATTCAATTCAAGTACTATAACACCACCAGGTTCGTGAACAGCAACCAATTCGGCAAATTTTTGGGCCAGATCGAAAACAGTAATGACTCCGCAATATTCATGATAAAGATTAATAACTGGTACAGCGCTCAGTTTAAGTTGCGAGATGACCGAAAATACTTCATAAATATGCTGGTTTGACCGAATATGTGGAGAAAGCATGTGATCAACATAGTCGCCAACCGGTTTATCGATGATATTTAAATCGTAAATGATTTTATCTGACATCAGGCCAATCAATGTTTTTCCATCGACCACCGGCAAATGAGAAATCCTGAATATTTCCATCCAGTTAAGCGCCTTCTGACCACTATCTGTCAGTCGCAGAGGAGGAACAACTTCAGAAAGGAGGTTTAATGCTATCATTTTTTAAATTTTCAATATATGTCAATCAATTCAAAAATTGTAACTTGCGCCCTTAAAATTTAGAATATGACCAGACTGAGTGTAAATATAAACAAAATAGCAACATTGCGAAATTCGCGGGGAGGAAATACCCCGAGTGTTCTGGAAGCAGCAATTAATTGTCAAAAATTTGGTGCACAGGGAATTACAGTTCATCCACGACCCGATGAACGGCACATTCGTAAGCAAGATGTTTTTGATATCAGACCTCATATTACTACTGAATTTAACATTGAAGGTTATCCAGGCGAAGATTTTATTCAGTTGGTGATCGCGGTCAAGGCAAATCAGGTAACTCTGGTTCCCGACGATCACAATCAGCTTACTTCCGACCATGGCTGGGATACGATTACCCACCTTTCGTTCCTGAAAGATGTGATTGCACGTTTTAAAGCTGAAGGGATCCGCACTTCTGTTTTTGTTGATCCGGTGATGGAAATGATTGAAGGCGCAAAAGAAACCGGAACCGACCGGATTGAACTTTATACCGAACCTTTTGCGAAAATGTACCCGATTGATCCGCTAAAGGCAGTCGCGCCATTCAAGGAAACTTCACAACTGGCACATCAACTGGGACTTGGCATCAATGCCGGTCACGATTTAAGTTTGAAGAATCTTCGTTTTTTCAGCGACCATGTCGCTTTTCTTGATGAAGTTTCCATCGGCCATGCTTTGATTGCTGATGCACTTTATCTGGGTTTAAGAAACACGATTCAGGAATACCTTTCCTGCCTGAAATAAATTACTGATGAAACTTTTTTTCAGAGAAGAAGGCGAAGGGTTTCCGCTGGTAATTGTACACGGATTGTATGGCTCGTCGGATAACTGGCTGACTGTAGGCAAAAAACTAAGTTCGCACTTTAAGGTTTATATGATCGACCAGCGGAATCATGGCCGGTCGCCCAATTCAGATGAGCACAATTACGAAGTCCTGAAAAACGATTTGGCCGGTTTTTTAGATCAGCATAAAATTGAAAAAGCAATTTTAATGGGGCATAGCATGGGCGGAAAAACGGTAATGAGTTTTGCGGCCGATTATCCTGAACGGATTGAAAAGCTGATAATTGTTGATATTGCTCCTAAAAACTATTTTTTACTGAACGACGAAAGCCAGTATTTCCTCCACAAAAATATTCTGCAAGCTATGCTCGATATTGATTTCAACAGAATGGAATCGCGTAAAGATGTTGAAAATTACCTTTTGGAGCGGATCGACAGTTCGCAGATCGTGCAGTTTCTGCTGAAAAATGTACACCGCAACAAGGAAAACCACCGGTTTGAATGGCGCCTGAATGTTCAGGTATTAATCGACAATCTGGACGAAATCATCAGTGGAGTGAACGAAAGATGGTTCGAGGACCGATTACCTATCTTCAATTATCCGGTACTTTTTATAAAAGGGGCAAATTCAAATTATATTCTTCCTGAAGACTTTAAAATCATTCGCAGGATTTATCCTGAAGCCCAAATCGTTGAAATTCCAAATGCCGGCCACTGGCTCCATGCCGAACAACCACAGCTGTTTATGAGTGCGGTTGATGGGTTTTTGGGATATTAGTTCCATGTTCCTAATTTCAAGTTAAGGTTTTGGAAAAATACAGAAAGCAAAAAAAGGCCGGACGGGAACTCCCATTCGGCCTTTAAATTTGATTGGAATGAATCTATCCGAAACATTTGTTATCGAAAAACTTAACCGGTTCGCTGCAGTTTTCACCTTCAACAATCCAGGTATTTCCTGATTGGAGCAGATCGTCCACACAGGTTATTTTTCGTTTTTTCTGAACGTCTTCAATTTGTTTTTTCATTTCCTGATCGTAAACAGAAGCTGTAACACTGCGGACAACGCCCATTGCAACCGGGAATTCGGGTAGAGCCATATTGATAAGGGCAACCTGCAGTCCGAGGTTATCATCTGTGGCATCATGAACCAGTATATCGTCGCGGGTAATTCCGTTTTCACCAATTTTCACTACTTGCAGACGACCATTTACATACATCAGCCCTTTGTCTTGCAGTTCGCCGAAGATCATCGGCTGTCCTTGTTTCAGGAACAACTGGCGTTCGGCACGAAATTTCGGATCAGAAATCTGTTCGTGAATACCATCATTGAAAATAACACAGTTTTGCAAAACTTCCACCACAGATGTTCCCTGGTGTTGAGCGGCTAATGCTAATACTTCCTGGGTATGTTTAATGTTGTTATCAACTGCTCGGGCAAAGAATGTGCCGCGTGAACCCAATACCAGCTGCCCGGGAACAAACGAATCTTCAATGGTTCCGAATGGTGAGGTCTTGGTAATCTTTCCCCTGTCGGATGTAGGTGAATACTGACCTTTGGTGAGGCCGTATATTTTGTTATTGAAAAGAACAAGGTTCAGGTTAATATTACGACGCACCAAATGAATAAAATGGTTTCCACCGATAGCCAATGAATCGCCATCGCCGGTCATTACCCAAACTGTCAAATCAGGATTGGCCGATTTTACGCCTGAAGCAATTGCCGCGGCACGTCCGTGGATGGTATGAAAACCAAATGTACTCATATAATAAGGAAACCTCGAAGAACAGCCAATTCCGGAGATAACAGCGAAATCCTTGTGAGCAATGTCCATGTCGGCCATTGTTTTCTGAACGGCGTTCATAATGGCATAGTCGCCACAACCCGGGCACCACCGAACTTCAGCAGCGCTCTTGAAATCTTTGGCAGTATAATTAAATTTTGTCATGTTTAAGCCTCCAGTAATTTATCAAAGTTTTCAACTAATTCGTGCACAGAGAAAGGCAAACCCATCATCTTGTTTACCTGGTGATAGGTAAACTGCGGTAATTTATCTCGCAGATAGCTGGCAAATTGTCCCATGTTCAATTCGCAAACAACGATTTTCTTATACTTGCTGAATACTTCAGCTGTATTTTTTGGTAACGGTTTAATATAATTGAAGTGAGCCAGGCTAACACTTTTCCCGGCTTCCTGCATGGCCCGAACCGAGCTGATCATGTGACCAAAGGTTCCGCCCCAGCCAACCACCAGTAAATCTCCTTCAGTATTACCATCAACTTCCAGTTCTGGAATCATGTCAACCACTCTTTCAACTTTGGCAGCCCTGATATCACTGTTTTTCTGGTGTGTTTCGGGATCCTGGTTTACACCACCGGCAATATTTTTTTCCAATCCTCCCAAACGGTGCTCGAAACCTTCCATTCCCGGAATGGCCCAATCTCTTGCAAGCGTTTCCGGATCACGTTGATATGGTTTAAACAGATCAGGATTGGTTGCTTTGCGAGGTGTTATGGCTGGCAATTCAGACATTGAAGGAATACGCCAGGGTTCGCTGCCGTTTCCAAGGAAACCATCGGTCAGCAAAACCACCGGTACCATTCGTTCGAGTGCAATTTTTGCAGAAAGGAAGGCGTAATAAAAACAATCGGATGGAGTACTGGCAGCCAGCACCACCAAAGGGCTTTCACCGTTACGTCCGTATAATGTTTGCAAAAGGTCGGCTTGTTCTGTTTTGGTAGGAAGTCCGGTTGACGGGCCACCACGTTGAACATTTACTACTACGATAGGTAATTCGGCCATTACTGAAAGCCCCAATGCTTCAGACTTTAGCGCAAAGCCGGGACCAGAAGTGGAAGTTACAGCCAAATGACCAGCAAAAGCTGCTCCGATGGTGGTGCAGATTCCGGCGATTTCATCTTCTGCCTGGAATGATTTTACTCCAAGGTCTTTGCGCTCGGCCAAAGCTTGTAGAATATCAGTTGCAGGAGTGATAGGGTAGGAGCCTATAAAAAGGTCAAGTCCTGCCTTTTCTGCAGCAGCAAGAAATCCCCATGCAGTTGCATTGTTTCCGTTGATATTGCGGTAAGTTCCTTTTTCGATGGGTGCCGGATGTACAATGTATTGAGGAGTCATGTGCTGCATATTCATTCCGTAGTTGTACCCAACGTGCAATACTATAAGGTTTGCCTCTGCAATCAAAGGACTCTTTTTTCCGAATTTGGAGTTGATGAATTTCTCAATATAATCCAACGGACGGTCAAACATCCAGCAAATCAGACCAAGGGCAAACATGTTTTTACAGCGCAAGATGCTTTTGTTATCCAATTCAAGATCTTTGAGGCTTTCTTTGGTCAGACTGGTAATCGGGACAGGCATTAGAGCATAATCTTCCAGTTTTAATTCCACAAACGGATCATTTGTTTTGTACTGTGCTTTTTCAAGGTTTTTTTCATTAAACATGTCAACATCAAAAATGATGGTGCCGCCGGGATTCATAAAAGCGGCATTGGCCTTTACTGCTGCCGGATTCATTGCAACCAGCACATGGGCCAGATCACCCGGAGTAGTAATTTTCTTTTTTCCGAATTGTACCTGAAAACCCGAAACTCCTCCTACTGTACCCTGTGGTGCCCTGATTTCGGAAGGATAATCAGGAAAGGTCGAAATGTCGTTTCCCAATAATGCCGAGGTGTCCGAAAACAAGGTTCCTGTCAACTGCATTCCATCACCCGAATCACCTGAAAACCGAATAGCTACTTCTTCGAGTTCAATTACTTTAGCGTTTTTCATTCGAATCTATTATTTAAATATCTATCTGTATGCATATATTATAATATTGAAACGATTCCGAAAGTATTAAATTACATTGTTTCTAAAGCGTTCCAGAATATAATTGGTTTTTTGAAGGGAACAAAAATAACCAATATTTAAAAAGACCGACAGGATTAAATTATTTATTTATCTCGTCCTCTTATATGGAAATGATCTGAATAAGGTTGATGTTGGATTGAATAATGAGGATTTCATGTCTCAAATTCAATGAAAAATCAAATGAATTGTGATTTGATATTCTCATTTACTCAAGTACTTTTGCACTTATGCCTCAAACTGAAAAACAAATACGAATTGCAGTAACAGGACCTGAATCTACAGGTAAAACTACTTTAGCTTTGCAATTGGCCGAATTATTTGAAGGTCAGTATATACCTGAATTTGCACGTGAATATGTTGAGAAATTAGACCGTCATTATACTTATGATGATGTTGAAGCAATTGCAAATACTCAGATTGAACAATATCTGGCAACGAAATCAAATCCGGGGCAAATGTTTTTTTTCGATACCTGGCTGATTATTACCAAAGTCTGGTTTAAATGGGTTTTTGGACATAATCCTGAAAGGCTTGAAAAGCAAATTGAAGAATGTCCGATAGATTTGTTCCTTTTATGTCGGCCGGATTTGCCCTGGGAAGCGGATACTGTTCGCGAAAACGGAGGCGAAAACAGATTGAAACTGTTCGATGAATACCGAAAGGAGCTAAATTATTATGGTTTTAAATATGTTGAAATCGGTGGAGTAGGGGATAGCCGATTGAAATGCGCCATCGAAGCGATTAATAATATTTACCGGCAATTGTGAAACTTTCAGACTTTAAAGTTTGATATAACCTCTAAAAGTATGATTTTTGTCTGTTATTAAAATTCTAAGCAATGCTTTCAGAAAAGAATATTGAACACAAAATGAGTCGTGCCGTTGAGCAACTGGCTGATCCAAAATCATATAACCTTGTTTGTCACGAGCACCGCATTGGCGAACCTTTGCCATCGATTGAAAAACTCAGCAAAATCGTGGGAGTAATCCGTGAAATTCTGTTTCCCGGATACTTCGGGAATACCAGCCTGAGGCCGAATACAATCAAACATTACGTTGGGGTAAATATCGATGAGTTGTTTGAATTACTGTCGGAACAAATTTTGGCAGGATTGTGTTTTACATGCCAGAATCCTGAACAGGTTGACATGCAGGAACGCATGAAATTTGCTCAGGGTTTGTCTTCCGATTTAATTTCATTTCTTCCTGAAATCAGGCGCTTGCTGATTACCGATGTCGAAGCTGCCTATTTGGGCGATCCTGCAGCCAACAGCCAAAGTGAAGTGATTTACTGTTATCCTACTATACGGGCAATAATCAATCACCGTATCGGTCACCAGCTTTTAAAACTGGGCGTACCGCTCATTCCGCGTATTATTTCCGAAATGGGCCATTCCGAAACTGGTATCGACATTCATCCCGGAGCACAGATTGGTGAATCATTTACAATCGATCACGGTACCGGCGTTGTGATTGGTTCGACCTGTATCATCGGCAACAATGTGAAGCTCTATCAGGGAGTTACCCTCGGTGCCAAGAGTTTTCCGCTCGATGCCGATGGCAATCCGATTAAAGGTATTCCGCGGCATCCAATCGTCGAAGACAATGTAATCATTTATGCCCAGGCAACCATTTTAGGCCGTATCCGGATTGGTGCGAATTCTGTTATTGGTGGTAACGTATGGGTAACCAATAGTTTGCCACCAAATTCTAGGATTATTCAGCTTAAAGCTAGAGAAACTGATTTTAACGACGGAGCTGGAATATAAGTGTTTAAAGTTCGAGGTTCAATAGTTTCGGGATTAATTATCAATAGGGGAATCTGATTTTATTTCTTATTTCTTGTTTCTTATTCGATATTCGTTATTGAACATTGGATATTCTGGTTTTTTGTCTATTGTCTATCATCTAATATTATATATCTTGAAAAAACAAAAATACACCGCCACTACCTTGGCTGGTCTTGAAGAAGTACTTGCGCAGGAGTTAATTGAAATTGGCGCTGATGAGGTGCAGATAGGCAGGCGTTCTGTCTATTTCAGCGGCGATTTGAAAATGCTTTATAAAGCCAATTATTGTTTACGCACTGCGTTGCGCATTCTATTGCCCATCGATTCGTATAAGATTCATTCGGCCGACGATTTATATCAGCGGGGCAAGAACTTCAAATGGGAAGAATTGTTCGGTATCGAACAGACGTTTGCCATTCAGAGTACTGTTTTTACTGATCTTTTCAATAATTCGATGTTTGCATCACTCAAGCTGAAGGATGCCATTGTCGATCGTTTTCGCTACAAATTTGGTGACCGGCCTTCGGTTGATTCAAAAAATCCGGATATCCGCATTAACCTGCACATCAGCAACGAGTACTGTACCATTTCACTCGACAGTAGCGGCGAATCGCTGCACAAACGTGGTTACAGGCTCGACCAGAACGAAGCCCCGATGAGCGAAGTGCTTGCTGCCGGTTTAATCCGTCTTTCGGAATGGGATCGCAAATGTGACCTGATTGACCCGATGTGTGGCTCCGGAACGATCGCTATCGAAGCGGCTATGTTGGCCAATGGACTATTTCCCGGAAGTGTTCGTAAGGACTTTTCTTTCCGCAATTGGCGCAACTTCAATCCTGAATTGTTTAATCAAATTGAGGAAGAAGTTCATCCCGTGGACATTTCTCCGGTAAAAATTTCGGCTTCTGATATTTCGCGCCGAAACATTGATATCGCCTATAAAAATGCCGAAGCTGCCGGAGTTTTGTCGCTGATTGATTTTAAGATATCCGATTTTA
The DNA here is from genome assembly GCA_038248385.1 of Bacteroidales bacterium. Lineage (GTDB taxonomy): Bacteria > Bacteroidota > Bacteroidia > Bacteroidales > Prolixibacteraceae > Aquipluma. Next base: position 3,737 of record JBBRXN010000082.1, on the reverse strand, counting down.
AATTGCTCGAACCTTCTTCAGAAAAGCCTTTTCTGTTGTTTAATCCTCCTTACGGAGAACGCTTGTCGTCAGATGATGCCAACCTTTATTCAATGATTGGTGAACGGTTAAAACACCATTATTCGGATGCGACTGTCTGGATTATCAGTACACCGCAATGCCTGAAATCTATCGGATTGCGTCCTTCACGAAAAATAACTATTCTGAACGGTTCCCTTGAATGTAGTTTCCGGAAATATGAATTGTACCAGGGATCTAAAAAAGTGTCAGTTGATACGGATTTGAATCCATAATTTTAGAATTACACTAAAAGACAATACAAAAATGGCCGGACTGCTTAAACATTCCGGCCATTTTCAATTGGTGCGACAGCCAACTTTAGGCACTTTAGTTCACTTCCAACTTTAGGCACTTCTTTTTATTCTAATTCCAGCACCACGACTGATTTCGACGGAATACTTACTTCCAACTTGCTGTCTGAAAGTTTCTTCGCATTTTTAAACGAAACAGGTTTTACATCTTCCGGTTTGTCAAATGTATTTACAGAATTGAAAACTGCAGCGGTTAATACACTTCCTGAATTGATTTTGGAAAACCCTTTGCCTGAAAGATTGATTTCCAGTTTTATTTCTTTGGTTGGGTTCAGGTTGCTGATTGTAATATGTATTTTACCATTTTTATCAACCGATGCAGAACTGCTGATGGCAGGAATCTGATCATTGCCCAATTTGTATTGTTCGCAAATCAGGTTCGAGGGCAATAAAGTTGCATTCTGATGCACATTGTACATTTTAAAAACATGGTAAGTTGGTGTAAGTACCATTTTATTCCCTTGTGTTAAAATCATTGCCTGCAAAACATTGACGATTTGTGCAATATTGGCCATTTTAACACGATCGCAGTGTTTGTTCAGAATGTCGAGAGTGGAAGAAGCAATCAAAGCATCGCGCATCGAATTTTGCTGAAAAAGGTGACCGGGATTGGTTCCGGGCTCAACATCGGTCCAGATTCCCCATTCGTCAACCAGCAGGTCAACACGTTTGTCTTTGTCATACTGATCCATGATAGCAGAATGCCGGCTAACCAATTCATCCATGTACAAAGCCTTTTTCAAGCCTGAAAAATAAAGTTCTTCACCGAACCCTGTCGCGGCCGATTTGTTGTTCCAGCCTTCACCGGCAATGGTGTAATAGTGCAGCGACAAGCCATTCATGTTGTTCCGGCCTTTTTCCATCAGCACCTTGGTCCAGTTAAAATCGCTTCCGTTTGAGCCACAGCCAATACGATCGAATTTATCGCCGCCATACATTCTGGCGTAGTTTGAATACTGCCGCATCAGGTCGGCATAAAACTCAGGAGTCATATCACCACCACAGCCCCAGCTTTCATTGCCAATCCCCAAAAATTTTACATTCCAGGATTTTTCACGACCATTTTTCCTGCGAAGGTTCGCCATCGGCACATCATCATCCGAAGTCATGTATTCAATCCATTCCACCATTTCATCTACTGTTCCGCTACCTACATTGGCCGAAATATATGGATCGCAACCCAGTAATTCACAAAGGTTCAGAAATTCGTTGGTGCCAAAACTGTTATCTTCAACAGTTCCACCCCAAAAAACATTCTTTATTTTCGGACGTTCATTCAAAGGACCAATTCCGTTTTTCCAATGATATGTATCTGCAAAACAGCCACCAGGCCAGCGCAGAACCGGAACTTTCAAGGCCTGTAAAGCTTCAAGCAAATCTTTACGGTATCCGTTTACATTAGGGATTGGTGAATCTTTTCCAACCCAGATACCATCGTAAATGCAGCGTCCGAGGTGCTCAGCAAACTGCCCGTAAATATTTTTATTAATTTGGGTTTTTCCTCCAGCCACATCTATTTGTAAAACATTTAACTGAGCCATTGTGGCAAAAGTGGCAAGCAGTCCGACGAATAAAATGGTTAACTTCTTCATTTTTAATAATTTTATTGATTTTAGTTTGATGTTTAAGTTACGTTATCAAAAGAACAAAATTATAATTGTCTTTCAAACACTTTATTTTTTACAACACAAAAAAAAGTGATCTGGAAAGTCTGAAAGGATTATTTTCACTTTCTCACCTTCATCTGACATCATTCTGCAACGACTGACCGGATTTTTTTATTGGGGATAAATTCGTTTAAGGCGATTTCTTCAATGGCAGTAAGTAATAGTCCATTGTAAGGAGCAAATTGTTCTTTCCGTTTTTGGATATATGAAAAGCTGAAGGGGGAATGGTCCTCTATTTCAGACACAAACCATTTGCTGTAAAAGTGAGGATTTTGCGCGATGGCCTCAATGATAAAAAGGTCCATGCTCTTTCTCATAAGCGATTGAAATACTTCCAGATATTGACCGCCAAAAAGTGGCAGGCTTTTCATAACTTGTTCGCCAAACCAATAGGTCTTATTCAGTTTATGATCCAGTAATTCATTACTTTTTGAAAAGACAGTTTTCAATCCGGCAGAACGATCTTCTTCAACATCCTGAATATCATCCAGCAATTGCAAATATGCACCGTAGCCAAACAGAAAATATTCCTGATCCTTATTCAGTTTGCCTGCAACCAGATAACCATCGGCTAAAACAGATGCACCACCTTTCGCAATACAAATCTGTAGTGTTTCTGATTCCGAAAGTGTATCTCCGGAATGAATCAAATTCATACTTCTGGTTTGCGCTTCATGAATAGCGAGCAAACTTTCATATACTTCAGGAAAGGCTGTACGCGGAAATTCATTTTCAATCATTGTTACCAAATTAAAAATAGTTTGTTCTGAAGCATTTTTCGGCTCAGGATTTTCTCCATCCAGCCTCAAATAAAAATTATCGCTGAAAATCAATTTGTCAAAAGATGTAATCGCAGGGTTATCAATTAGATTATCTGTGTAAGGATACAATAAACTATAGGCAAAAATGGATGGAGTCAATCTGACCGGAAGACCCAGTACGATTTGAAGTCCATTCATAATCCACATATTGCGACACGCCTGAAAAATATCATGGAATGTTAATTCTGGATCGAACCGTTTGGCCTGTCTTACAAATTGTCGCGTAACATCGGTTAATTCGTCGGAAAACATGATTTGTAATTGTTTAGCTGTGAAATCGAGGCCGTCACGAAGAAAGGTCCGGGTGTTGGAGAAAAAAAGTTGTTCTTCCTTTTCAGTAAATTTCTTACGATCCAGCTTCCCCTTTCTGAACGATTTTATCAATTTCAAATATTGATCGAGTATTTTCTCGCGTTTTTGCTTTTCAACCGTGTTGAATTTCCGGGCAAAAAACGGAAAATCAGTTGTGCTGTTTTCCCAAAAAACAAGGTATTCTGCAAGATACTTTTGAATCATGATAAGTCGGAATTAGTCGTTCGATTTCGACCGGATATTTGCGTTATTTACATCAACTGTCCGGCACAGAAAAAACAAAAAAAAACATTTATGCGCACCGACACACAACAAAAACGACCAACTACTGAATTCTACCGATAAACGAACCTGACAGACGATTTCCCCTGAAAACCACATAGAATTCCACGGTTTTAAAATATTCCACATTCCTGAGCTCAAACAATCTGAAAATTGATAAATATTTTTATATTTGCAGCGCTTTAAAAGAAAAGCAAATGCCCGGATGGTGAAATTGGTAGACACGCTAGTTTCAGGGACTAGTGATCGCAAGGTTGTGCAAGTTCGAGTCTTGTTCCGGGCAC
>JBBRXN010000081.1:0-26979 GCA_038248385.1 Bacteroidales bacterium | reverse complement strand
GGCCAAAGTGTTATCGTCCTTGTTTCCGATTGAATCTATCGGTAAAACTTGTAAGCCATTATTCCCCGGTATTTCGACTTTAAGAAATCGAGCATCCCCATCCAGATTTACAGATACAAGAAAACTGCTTGAGGCTTTATTCGGATCAATATTTTGCATGTGTACAGTGTAACGATTTGGTGCTCCTATCCTAACCTGATCTCTTCCAACAAGTTTGATTACTATTGGCGAGGGTAAGGGCACACTCCCATCCCCTGAACTAATTACAAAATCGCCAAATTCTTTGAGCATCGATGTTGCAATATTCCAGGCGCCAATTGTAATGGAGTTTTCAATGGTATCTAATTTTGCATAGTCGCCTATCGACAATAGTTCCCATGTTTGGCCTTTATCTATCGACCTGAAAGCTTTCAGATTTTTTTCCTTTTGCCCGTTCAGTTGAGCTTCGTCGTAATACAATTTCAGGGTATAATATTTAACAAGACCCGTAACAACCGGTTTTACCCGCCACCAACGAAGAGTTGAACCCGGCAAATTCGGATAAGTACTGCCGTTGTAAACAGTAACATCAACTCCTTCAATTGGGAGTGTCCAATCGCGTAATTCAAAGTCAATGTTCATTCCCGGCAATTTGCTAAAACTACGATATCCCCATGAGCTATTGACTTTGTGGTATTGGTACAACTGCCCTTTATTGGTTAAACTACCATCGGTTGCCGAAACAGTAATAGGTATATAAATCTTATAAAGTAGATTTAAAATTCCAGCTGATCCAATTTCAAGATTGGCATAAACATCCAGTTTCCCTAAAATATCGACTCTGGAATTGATCAGAACCTTTCCACCTGGTTTAGTAGATCCTTCAGATTGTTTGATATAAACTGCACCATCATAATTTCCACTTAGAGATATAGTTTTCCCGTTGGTAATTGGCAACACAGTTGAAATACCGGTTGAACCCATATTCGTAGAATTTCCATAAATAAAAAGGTTCATGGAACGTGGTGGAAACTTTATTAAACCAACTTTAACCGTATCTTTATTCAGAACACCATAATTGGTGAAATTTCCAAAAACCCGTAGTTTTTGTAAATTGGCATAACTGCTTATTTTCGAGTTTTCGGCAATTGTTAAATCACCTTCAACTATCAAATCGGCGATAAAAGCGTAAGTGGGGCTATTTATTGTTACATTTCCAACAATGGTGTTATTCCCAAACTTGGCTTTATCAATAGTTAATTTACCTGCACCTTCAAAAATAATGGGTTGCCGGCATTCGCAGGCTGTAGAAATTTGACCGTAATAATTATCATATTTAATTTCATCGGCAGCTAAATTTAAACTGAAGGTTTTCATATTCAGTTTTTTTGTTTCTGATGAAGTATTGGAAGTTATATAGCAGTTCCGGAAACTTAGATTCGAAGCTGCAGTGAGTTCACCATCTGTCATATTCAGGTTTAAAGTCTTACATTCGATTTCTTTTGTACCCGATATTTTTTGCCCCTGACCTTGCAGATAGATGATTCTGGGTTTTAAGATTCCATTGTTTATGATATTGCCATTTATCTTTATGTCGAAATAATCTTTATAATCAATAATTTCACCATTATTAATTAAATTTCCGGATATCTCAAGTGAATACATTCCGGCTTTCTCCTTTTCCCTGATAATCTTACCCCCCGCATTAACAGTAAGGTTTTTCATAATAAAGGTTGTAGAACTGTAATACGCATTTCCGGTAGTTACTGTCGATGTGATGAATACATTGTCGGTTGCAGTAGGTAGTACGCCACCAACCCATGTTGTTTTATCATCCCAAAGACCACCTTGTGCCGTTGTTGTGATGTCAGCTGCCCTCACAGCAGTAAATCCAACCAATAGTACGATAAGAAAGAAAACAACCATCGAGTTAATGTAGTAGTGTTTCATATTGTTGAGTTTTTAAATACGTTTTCAAAGCATACCTATTACCGGAATTTTTTAAAAGTATTTTAATCAGTCTTAAAAACATGCCTATTTTGTATAAACAGTATTCAAATGGTACATTTAGTCGTTTTTTTCCTATTTTCATATAAAAATTAGAATGTGGATATGTGGATTGATCTGATTACATACACACCAATGTACATTACCGGATTTTGGGCATTGGTACTATTATTATCGTCAGGAAGGAATAACAGAGCGAAACAATTTCTGGGTATTTTTATGATCTTGGCTTTCGGTGTCTATTCTTCTCATGCCCTTTTCTTTCAGAAGCAATATTCTGCCTTTTTGTTTTTTGATCCTATCTATCGACTTTCTTCACTTTCAGTTTATCCAATGTACTATTGGTATATTAAGTTATTGACCATTGAATCTGATATTAAACTTAGAAACCTAAGGCTATTTTTGCCTGCTGTTATTCTAAGTATGGCTTCTGTATTGGTCTATATTTTAATGAGTCATGAAGAAAGAATGGATTATTTGCTCGGTTATCTGTTTAAGATTAAAAAAGTCTCAACCGAATCAACTCTCCATGATATCCAATACATCATCTACATTATCAGCAGGTCCGTCTTTATGTTTCAGATTTTTATATTTATATTTTTGGGACGTAAGCTTATTCTACGTTACAACAAGCGCATTGCAAATTTTTATTCAAACCTCGAAAGAAAAACAATTGTGTGGGTAAAACTTATTCTGTATTCGTTTTTTGTTGTGTCAATAATGAGTATTATTTTCAATTTTATTGGGCGAACCGCATTTTCAGATTCTATTCTATTATTACTTATTCCTTCAGGGATTTTCAGTATTTTGCTCTTTTTAATTGGTTTTCAGGGACATTTGCAAAACTACACAGCGATTAATCTGGTAGCCGATGAACAAGGTGTATCCGAATTAAGTATGAAAGGATTCAATCAGGCGCAACTAAAAGTCAATCTTTTAGAACTTTTCAATGATCAGGAAATTTTTAAGCAAACAGATCTAAGAATAACAGATGTATCGTCGATCCTTCAAACCAACCGAACTTATGTCTCAAACCTTATTAATACCGAATTTACCTGTACATTTAGTGATTTTGTTAACCAGTACCGAATTGTTGAAGCAAAGAAGTTATTGTCCAATTCAAAACAACAAAATTATTCTCTCGACTATGTGTCGGAAGCTTCCGGATTTGGATCTTTAAACTCTTTTATCAGGATTTTTAAGCAACGGGAAGGTATTACCCCTGGTAAATTCAGGGAGAAGGTGTTTTTAAAAGAAAATAAAGTCTAATTGTTTCGTATGCCTCACAATCATTCTTCTCACCTATTAAGTCTGTAAAAAAAGCAGTTTGTCTTCAAGCACTACTGACATACTGTTGTCATTCACCCATGTTTTCTTTGTCGTTGAAATCAAAAAATACTTTCAGCCATGAAAACAATTAAACATCTTTCAGTTCTTATTTTATTCATTATCTTACTCACTCAAAACACATTAGCAATGGAAAAGAAAACCGTACAAAAAACAACCGTGCTTTGCATCAGCGTCAATGCTTCGCTGAAGTCAATGATGACTGACACCGGAAACCTACCCGATGAACTGGTGGCCAAAGCCGCTGAGCTGAAACTCGAAATTACTGGCCCACAAATTTGGGTTTACGAAGGTGCTGACGGAAATCCGACAACCAAATTCGAATTGACAATCGCTGTTCCGGTAAACAAAACCAATGGCGATCCCGGAAAATTCCGATTTGCCGAATTTCCCGAATTCAATTGCATCAGCGAAATTCACAAAGGTCCCTGGGCCAAACTTGGAGACACGTACATGAAATTGATGCCAGCCATTATGCAGCAAGGTTTATCATATACCGGAACTACCCGTGAAGTCTATAAAGTGTGCGATTTCGGAAATCAGGAAAACTGTGTCACCGAAATTCAAATCGAGATAAAATGATTCAGGAGGTAAAAAACGATCCTCAGCTAATTGCTTACTGCGGGCTCTATTGCGGAGCCTGCCGTAAGTATTTGGCCGGGAAATGCCCAAGTTGCAAACAAATTCAGGGTAAACACTGGTGTAAAATCCGAACCTGTAACATCGATCAGAAGTTTGAAAGTTGTGCCGATTGCCCGCTCGAAACGCCCAATGCCTGCAAAAAATTCAATAATCCGATTTCAAAGGTTTTTGCCTTCATTTTTGGTTCCAACCGAGAGAAGTGTATTCTGACCATCCGCGAAAAAGGAGCCGTTTGGTACGCCGGGCACATGGCAGTGACAAGTCAACAATCGTTGAAACGGAAGTAGGCAGTCGCAGTTTTCAGTCACAGTCGGCAGAAAACACCTCCATGATCATAGTTTCTGACAACTGAGGCTGAACACTGGAAACTTTTGCCCTTTTACTTTTTACTTCTTTTCGAAAAAGGATTCATTCGTTTACAGTTTTGTAAACTTTTTTGTATGTTTGTTTCATGAAGTTGAAATTTAAGAAGGACGAACTTGAATATTTCTATCTCACACCGATTGACAACCTTGTGGGTAAACTACCTTTTCAGAAGGAAATAATTAAGCAATTCAAAAAGAAAATACAGCTTATGATCAGTGTTGATTCTGTCGATGAATTGAGACTCTTCAATAGCTTGCATTTTGAAGCCTTAAAAGGTACCCTGACAGGTGAGTATTCAATCCGGTTAAACATACAATACAGGCTGATTTTCTCCATCGAAAGGGAAGATTCGGGGGATATTGTAATTGAAGTTATTCTTATCAATGAAATATCTAAACATTACGAAAGATGAAGAAATATGCCAACGATCTGGTTCCTGGAGACGTGTTCCACCCAGCAGAATTTATTAAAGATGAAATGGAAGCTCAAAATATTAAGCAAGCCGATCTGGCCCGTATCTCCGGCTTTAACCGATCTTTTGTTTCCTTATTGATTAAAGGTGAAAGGAGTATTACCATACCTTTTGCAATTGCACTCGAAAAAGCCTTTAATATTCCGGCAGAGTTTTGGATCAAACTTCAAAAAAACTATGAAATGAACAAAGATCTGATCCAACTAAACAAAGTAAGGTTGGCTTCCTGAATTCAGACATGAACCACATTGAACGATTGAATGCCATTCTGATACATTTACAAAGCAAACGAATTGTGAGGGCTTCGGAAATTGCTGAACGTTTCGAAATCAGTTTGCGCACCGTCTATCGCGACATTCGGGCGCTCGAAGAATCGGGTGTTCCAATTGGCGCGGAAGCTGGTGTCGGTTATTTTCTGATGGAAAATTACAAGCTACCACCTGTGATGTTCACCAAAGAAGAAGCATCGGCATTGCTTTTCGGCGAAAAACTGATCGAAAAAATGTCGGATACTATAATGAAGGAACAGTTTTGCTCAGCCCTATTCAAAATAAAAGCCATCCTCAATCCTGAAGAAAAAGACCGACTCGAAAAGCTTCATGATCGTATTGCTGTTCTCAATTTTACTTCTTCATACGAGAATTTCAACCGTCTTTACCTGAGTGAAATTCAACAGGCGCTGGTAACCAAACAGGTACTCGAAATTGATTACCAGGCAGCTTACGGAGCCCCTGCCACCAAACGAATGGTTGAGCCCATCGGATTATGCAATTACAGCACCCGCTGGCATCTGTTTGCCTGGTGCCGCTTGCGGGGCGAATACCGCGATTTCAGGCTCGACCGTATTCATGAACTAAGAATAAGCTCCGAAAACTTCAAAGGGAAACAGCACATTTCGATGGATGAATTTATCAGGAAGATCAATGTGATAAGCGATTCGGCAAATATTTCGTTGCTTGTTCAAACCGACCGGATTAACCGGATCGCCGAATCGAAATACTGGTATGGTTTCACCGAAGAAGAAAAGATTGACGAACAAACAAGCCGACTTCGCTTTTCGAACAACGAACTCAGAGGTTTTGCTACCTGGATCATCAGTTCAGGTTCTTTCGCAAAAGTTGAAGCCCCCGAAGAACTGAAACAAATTCTGGATCAGTTTATTTCAGGAATAATAGAAAACTACGGATAAAAAATATTTAACCACAGATTACCCGGATTTTCACTGATAAAAACAAGTTAGTCAGGGCTTCACTCGAAGTGAAACCCTGACTTGATCGGTTGAGAATTATTTATCCTATATAATTTCAGGCAAAAGGTAAGGAGCCCGGTATTCGCGGGTTAGCATGTTGTTGGCATCATCAATGTCATTTTCGATAAAACGTTCAGCTACCGGATCAAACTCCAACTGTTTGCCCAAACGATAGGAAATATTACCGAGATGAGCCAATGATGACGATAAAGCTCCGGTTTGCACAGGTCCGTTTTGAATGCTCATGTCGCGGGCACGGATCGCATCGAACCAGTTCTGGAAGTGCAGGGTCAATTCGCCTTTTTCAGAACGACTTGGTCCTTTCTCGCGTTTTTCACCCAGAAATGATTCATAAGTATCGTATCCTTTTACCACCAGATAACCTTTGTCGCCATAGAAAATATTTCCCACTCCGGCGCCATCTTCAAGGTTGGTGCACCAGTTGCGAACTTCAAACTGAATCATTTTCTTCTGTTTCGGATAATGATAAATCGAAGTTTGAATTTCAGGAACTTCCTTGCAATCGTCCCACAGGAATTTTCCGCCCATTGAAGTGATCCGTTCAGGCAAGGTGTCAACACCCAAACCCCACATACAAAGATCTGTTTCGTGAATTCCCTGGTTGCCCACATCGCCGTTGCCATAATTCCAGTGCCAATGCCAGTTATAGTGAACCAGATTTTTGGTAAAAGGGCGCATCGGAGCAGGTCCGCACCACAAATCGTAATTCAGTCCGGCCGGAATTTGCGAAATACCTTTGTTGCCGATATCAGGACGCCAGCGATAAACCAGGCCACGTGACATATAAACCCGTCCAATCAATCCTTCTTCGAGATGTTTAACCGCTTCACGGATGGCCACCGAGCTGCGTAGCTGAACGCCATGTTGCACAATCCGGTTGTATTTATAGGCAGCTTCAATCATTTTTTTGCCTTCATAAATATTGTGGGTAGCTGGTTTTTCAACATATACATCTTTCCCGGCCTGACAAGCCCAGATCGTTTGCAGGGCATGCCAGTGATTCGGGGTCGCCAGTGTCACGGCATCAATGGTTTTATCATCATAAGTTCTGCGGAAATCCTGCTCAATGGCCACTTTTTTGCCATATTTTTTCTCGAAGTCACTGGCCCGTTCCTGAAGTATATTCATATCAGGATCACACAAAACAGCCACTTCTACATTCGATTTTCCAGAAAGGCCCATTATCTCCTCGATGTGCGTCTTGCCTCTTCCGTTTATGCCAAGCACCGCCACACGGATACGATCGTTTGCTCCTTTTACACTGGCCGGTAAAATTACCGGTTTTTTCACTTGTGCTGTTACAGTTGATGGAGCAACGGCTGCAATCAATGCCCCGGTCGCAGCAGTTCTGAGAAAATTTCTTCTTGAATTTTTTTCTTCCTTTTCCATTGGTAAATTAGTTTATGTTGGTTATTTATAATTCTTTGACAACTTATTCAGTTCCGAATCACTCAAATCGCCGCCAATTACAATTTTATGCTTAAAAACGATGCTGTCTCCTGCTTTCAGGATAATTTTTACGGGTGAAGCATTTTTGTCGAAGGCACGTCCGCCCAGATTGTTGGTGGCAAACAGTCCGTATCCCCGGGCATGCGACCATGCCGGATAATTGACATTGTTTTTATTGTCGATAATTGCAATGGTAATCACTTCCCCATCTTTTACAGCACGAAGAGCTACCCACGGGCTGCGTTTGCTCCATACATCGCCGCCTTTAATCCCTTCGGCATTGCGGTAAACGCCATTCACTCCCTCGTTGTTCATCACCTGAACTTCAGTCACATTTCCGTTTACATCGAGAAATTTGTCAGGTTTTTGTGATGGCTCTTCAAAAGCTCTGTCAACACGTAACCCAATCAGACCTTCCTTATTTTCTTCGAAAGTTACAGTTTGCCTGGCGGTTAATTTTGTAGTCCGTTCAATACTCCTGAAGTTGTTGGTACCTTCGAAAACGAAAGTCGATACCTCGTCTATAAGTACATTCTCGTTCACATCTACCCAGTCTGAATTGGTTACCAACATTCCATTCTCTTGATCCTCGCTTACAATTTTACGAAATCTGACAGTGCCATATTTGGACTTATCTTCAGGTTTAATGGCAAAAGAGTTGTTCCAGAAGTCGAGACCATTGACACTGCCAAAATTGAACCACAAACCCACATGATGCGGATGGTCGGTCCTTTCGAATGGTCTGGGATTTAAAGGATAACCTCTGGTAATCAGTTTCCCGGATGCACTGGCGATAGGATAAAGCGACTGCTTTTCCATATTGTCGGGATAGATGTATGAAGTGAAAAATTTTCCACCTACATATACCTCGACCTTTTTCCCGTTGACATCATTCTTAAATTCAACTTTTTCCTTTTTCGACGCCTGAGCAATATTCACTACCAATAGCAATGCAACTGCTGTAATCCAAAATGTTTTCATTTGTCGATTGTTTTATGGTTTTTAGATTTTCCACTCAATGTAGGTATGGAATTCAAAAGTCGGAAATAAAATGAACATTATTGCGTAATATCGAAGTTAAAAATAGTAATCAATCGGAAAACTACCTTCAGAATGAACATGCCTGCCTCTTTCATTTCGAAACTTTTGATGGACGAAAAATCCTGTTTCTGCTTTCAGATTCTGGTATTGGTAATATTGCTGCCATAAAAAAAGGGAACCAGTTTCCTGAATCCCTTATCAATCAAATTATATTGAATTTTATCTGAAAGCAATTGGAACTTCCATGGCAAGAAGCTTCGAATCGTCTTCGATATCGATTATCAGGTTGCCAACATCTTCTATTCCAATTCCATCGCGGTCATGCAAGGTTTCTTCGCCTATCCTGACCTTTCCCGAAATCACAAAAATGTACCACCCATTTCCGGATTTATTCAAATTCAATTGGGCAACGGAATCTTTATCGAATTTTCCGATTGAAAACCACGATTGCTGATGTATCCATAACGAATTTTGAGCTCCATCTGGAGAAACCACTACCCTCCATTTGCCGTTCATTTCTTCATCGGTAAACCGGGCCTGCCCATATCGGGATTCTACGTTTTGCTTGTCCGGAAAAACCCAGATCTGAAGCAGGCTTAAATCCTGTTCTTCGGAATGATTGTATTCAGAATGTTGTATCCCGGTTCCGGCCGACATCACCTGTACTTCGCCCGGAGTGATAACCGATCCGTTTCCCATGCTGTCGCGGTGCTCCAGCTCTCCTTCCAACACAATGGTGATAATTTCCATATTGTCGTGCGGATGTGTTCCGAAACCCATCCCGGCCTGAATGCTATCGTCGTTCAAAACCCGCAGGGCGCCAAAATTCATTCTGTTGGGATTGTAATAATTGGCAAAGCTGAAGGTGTGCCAGGTTTTTAGCCAACCATGATTGGCATTTCCCCGGCTACCTGCCTTGTGTACCGTGAGTTTCATCGTTTGACTTTTTATTTACAATTTATTAATTGACTATTTACGATTTATCCTGCACAATGCAACTGTAAATTGTAATTAGTCTAATGGTAAATTATTCGGCGGCAACAAGACTAAAGTCGAGGGTGAATTCGTCGTAGATTACTTTGTCGCCCAAATTATCAAAGAAAGATTTTGAACCGTATTTCACATTGTACTTGCTGCGATCGACGGCCAGAGTGCCTTTATATACGGTATTATTTCCCTCCTTTGATGATGTTGCTGTGAAACTCGCCGGATTGGTGATTCCTTTAATAGTAAGGTTTCCTGTGAAGGTATGGCTGTTTCCGTTACTTTCAACTTTGGTGATTGCCAGTTCTGATGTTGGAAAAGTTACAACCCCGAAGAAGTCGTCTGATTTTAAATGACCAACTAGTTTAGCGTTCATCCCGGCATCAGTTATATCGAGATCAGCAATTGATTGCATATCCATCACAACTTTACCACCGGTTACTTTACCATTGTTTACTTCCAGGTTACCTTCCTTGATTCCGATTGTACCGCTATGTTCGCCGGTAACTTTTTTACCCAACCATTTTACGCTGCTTTTTGTAATATCAACTTTTTTCGATCCTGCTATGACGGTTGTTGTAAGTGAAAAAGCAAGAACTAAAATGCCTAAGGATTTAAGATTAATTGTTTTCATAACTGCTTTATTTTTTAATTGTTTTTATACAGTTACAAATATAGCGTGAAGAAGTACCTCAGGAAATGGACTAAAAAAGGATTTAATGGTATTTTTTTCGGCTATGTTCCCGAAATTCCTTTAATGTTGTTCCGGTATATTTTCTGAAAAAGCGGCTGAAATAGGCCGGATCGTCGAATCCAAGCTGAAATGCAATCTCTTTTCCCGACATGCCGGTCGAGAAAAGCAGCTTCTTGGTTTCGTCAATTACACGGTTCCGGATGAGTTCGCCGGCAGTAATTCCGGTGGTTCGTTTGGCCACCTCGTTCAGGCACGAAGGGTTCATGTTAAGCATTTCAGCATACGACGACACGTTTTTTTGTGTCTGAAAATTTTTCTCGATCAGCAATTTAAACTGAATGATGGTTGAATCTGGCGTTTCAGCAGTTTTTTCGATACCGGCCTGATTTTGCTGATCGAAAATACGCCGCGATTCAAGCAGGAACAGATGCAACAAATTCAAAACAATATCCTGACTGTAATCGTCAGGTGCGCGAAGTTCATCAAAAATAAGCTCCGTGATGTTCTTCAGTTTTCCCTGTTTCTCCGGAAGCACACTGATCAGGCTTTTAAAGTCAGGATTATTGAACAAACGGTATTCTGTTAACGGAACATGGGTTTTCTGATTATACTGAATAAATTCTTCATTAAAAAGCATGTAGGTTCCCCCGACCGATTGGTCAATAAACATTCGGTGCTTCAATCCGGGAGGAACAAACAGGATAGTATCAGCTTTCAGGCTGTATTCAACAAATTCGGTCGCATGTGTGGCCTCGCCAGATTCGATCCAGAAAATCGAATAAAAATCGTGAAGATGCGGCATGAGATTGTGCTCAATTTCCTCTTTATCAAAATCGCAGATCTTTCGGATGGTAAAAATCTTTTCGTTTTCATCTTCAAAGAGTAAGTGGTTTTTCACTGCTTGATTATTCAACGATTCTTATTTCCAACGAAAGATCCATAGCCAACCGATAGGCAGCCGAAACACCGCAATACTTTTCTTCTGAAAGTTTTACCGCCTTTTCGAGCTTTTCGAATGGCAGGTCTTTACCTTTAAACTGATAAATAACTTTCATCTTGTCGTAGCGCATCGGGTGTTCCTCGGTCAGATCACCTTCAACAATCACATTGAAAGCTTCCGGTTCAACCTTCATTTTCTTCAGGATCATGATAACATCGATGCCGGTACATCCTGCCAAGGCGGTAAGCATCAGCTTTTTAGGGCGCGGACCCAAATCATCGCCCCCGCCTTCCTTCGAGGCATCAACCACCAGGTGATGTCCGTCCATATCACACTCGAAAGCTAAATTTTGTTTCCAGGCCAAATCAATTACATGTTTCATATCTACATTTTATAAGTATTGAAATTTGAATAATTAAGCTAATTTTACGGCCTAAATATAAGGCCCAAGTATCACATTTTGTTTTTATATATGAAAACTTCAATGTTCATATTTAGTCCTGATCGTTGTTAAATTCATCAACAAAACAAAACAACACAATGAGAAGTTCAATTAAAAGACCAATAGACGAAGAATGCGATCTCGATGGATTTCAATTGTTTAAAAAACTTACCGTACAGGAAATAGCTCAGCTCAATTACGACAAGACTTGTTCGTTGTATAAAAAGGGCAGTATTATATACAGAGAGGGCAGCCGGTTGACCGGTTTTTACTGTGTGACACGTGGTATTCTGAAAATTTTCAAGACCGGAATTGATGGCAAGGAGCAAATCATACGCTTTGCCAAAAAGGGCGATATTATTGCCTACCGTTCCCTTTTAAGTCAGGAATTGGCTTGCACCACGGCCAAAGTAATTGAGGAAACGGTATTAAGCCACATCCCCTATCAAACACTTTTATACCTGATTCAGAACAACTGGCAATTTTCACTTCACATGCTGCAAATCGTTTGTAAAGAATTACGTGAGGCAAACGATTATATCACCGACATTGCTCAAAAATCAGTTCGCGAACGACTTGCTGAAGTGCTCTTGCTTCTGAAGGAAAATTTTGAACTTGACAATGCCAACACCCTACAGATTTCGCTTACCCGCGAAGAATTGGCCAATATGGTTGGGACAGCTACTGAAAGCGTGATCAGGTTGCTGTCAGAGTTCAAACAAGATCAACTAATTGATTTACAGGGCAGGAAAATCAGGTTTATTAATGTCCCTGGATTGACCAAGGTGGCCAACCTGATGTAATCCAAACATTTTTAATTTCAAAAGAGGTCGTTTCATTAGTTGAAACGACCTCTTTTGCTATTCCTAAAATATGATCGGTCCTAATGTCCAATAAGTGTGAGAAAAAATCTGTATTTTTATGAAATCAGAAAGAAAACTCATATTGAAGCAGGATGAATTCAGAAGATAACTTTTTATACCAACCACGAAAGTTCAACTCACTTGAGCTATGGAAAAACGTATCCCAGGAACAATGGAGTGATCCGACATGGCAAACAAAGAATTCAATTCGTACAGTCGCACAATTAAAAAAAGTAATCATCCTGAATAAACATCAGGAAAAGGAAATAAAAAGAACTATCAACACGATGAAAAAGCAAGGCAAAGAGCCATTTAGAATAACTCCCTATTATGCTTCTTTGATTCAGGAAGATCCGTTTAATCCTGTCTTTTTTTCAGAAAAATCAAAAAAATGCATTGATCCGATTTTCTGGCAAAGTGTGCCCACTCCGGCAAATCTTTTATTTCCAGATGCAGGTTTAGAGGGAGCAATGGAAGAAGGCTCAAGAAGCTATGGCGCAGCTTATCAGCGCTATCCAAACCGAGTAGCATTATTTGTTGCCCAGAACACAAGTTGTGCCTCATATTGTGTGCATTGCCAAAGGGCCAAATCGTTGGACAGCACAGTTGATGTTAATCGTGCCGAAGTGGATAGGGGGTTGTTCTATATCGGATACAATAAAAATATAAATGAAGTTTTAGTAACCGGAGGTGATGCTCTAATGATTAGCAAAGGGCAGTTGCGATATATTCTGGAAGAACTAAGCAAAATTCCGCATCTCAGGGCTATCCGGATTGCGACAAGGGTGCCTGTGGTTTTACCGATGGCAATCACTGATGAATTATTGGAACTAATAAATATTTCGGCAAATAAATACAATACAGGCATTGATAAGTATGTGTACTTTATGACCCATATCAACCATTTTCAGGAGATAACTGTAGATATGGCGATGGCTGTAAAAAAAATTACACAGCATGGATTTACAATCAGGAACCAAACTGTATTGTTAAACCATGTGAATGATACTTACCGGATATTGGCAGAAACCTTTAGAAGAAT
Source organism: Bacteroidales bacterium (assembly GCA_038248385.1). Classification (GTDB taxonomy): domain Bacteria; phylum Bacteroidota; class Bacteroidia; order Bacteroidales; family Prolixibacteraceae; genus Aquipluma. The sequence goes on along the minus strand of JBBRXN010000081.1, from coordinate 13,441 downwards.
GTTTTGGATCGGTGTGCATCCGTATTATTTGCTGCAATGTCATAAGGAAAAAGGAATAGTCCATTTTATCACACCAATTCAAGTGGGTAAAATTTATATGAAGCATTTGCAAGGCTGGATTTCCGGGGTTACGGTTCCCCGATATGCCGTGAATATTGAAGGTGGAGGAGGGAAAGTGCTTTTAATGCCATCGGGGCACGACACTTTAAATCATAAGCCAAATATTGATGAAAAAATTTCTGAAAGCTATGCCCCTGTCTCAACATGGGAAAATAAAAAAATAATAAAATATGAAGCGCTCGGCCGTGCTACGAAACAGGAATTTGACCATGCGGTTAAGATAATGGATTCTTTTATTGGAAGGAAAGGAGTTTTTCTTCCTAAAATAATAATTGTTGACGAGGAGGGAAATCATATTGAAACTACTAACCGAACAAAATTGCCTGTTTTTGAAAAAATCAGAAAATCAGAATTGTTGGACTATGAATTATTTGCCGATAATATGCCATTAATAAACCCGGCAGATATAGCAGATAAACTTGAAAAAGACTTTAAAAAATCGAAGTTTAGCCAATCCTCAGATTGTTGACGGTACATGCCTATAAATCAGACTAAATAGTCTTTATTTTAGTTAGAATAATTTGAATTATTTTGCTTTTGGGCGAATGAAAATTTGTTTGGAATTCATTATATTTAGGGGAACCTAAATTTTAGATAATATGAAAACATACCCATTCTTATTCGTATTCTTATTTTGTCTGATATCCATCAATTTAAATGCCCAAATAAACATAAAGGGAAAAGTAAAGAATCAGACCAACAACAGAGCCAATAACAAAGTCGATCAAGGTATTGACAAAGGCCTTGATTCAGTTGAAGAAGGTGTAAAAAATCTTTTCAAGAAGAAAAAGAAAACAGAAGGCGATGGTCAGGTTGAAGAACAAAGCGATCAAGATAAACCAGCAACTCAGGATCAGGCAAAAACACCCTCCGGATCGCCATCACTCCAATCCTATTCCAAATACGACTTTATTCCGGGCGAGAAAGTAATGTTTTATGATGATTTCAGCCAGGATGCCATTGGCGATTTCCCTGCATTATGGAATACAAATGCTTCAGGAGAAGTTGTAAACACAAATTTGTATCCCGGAAACTGGTTGAAATATGTGATGACCGAGTCAATCTGGACTGATAAATTATTAACACTACCCGATAACTATACTTTGGAGTTCGATGTTATTCCTATTGAGGGAACAGAAGGTGGAATGGGTGGATGGGGTTTCTTATTGATGAAATGCATCAATCAAAAATCGTGGGATGGAGGCGCCGTTCCGGGGAATGCCGGTTTTGAATTTCAGGTGGAATATTTTGGACGACCTAATTACCGTGCTTATAACAACAAACTCGATGGTGAGTTCTGGGACCAAAAGGGATACAACGAAGACGATAAAATCAAACAAACGAAGGATCAGAAATATCACATGTCGGTCTGGGTACAAAAAACAAGGGTAAGAATTTATCAGAACGAAACCAAGTTGTTTGATGTTCCCCGTGCATTTCCTGATCCGGCAGCTAAAATGGACAGGTTAAGGTTTGAAGCAAACGCCGCAATGGTAAGCAATATCCGCATTGCTGTTGGTGCACCTGATACCCGCAACAAACTGATGACAGAAGGCAAACTGGTTACATATGGAATTTATTTCGATGTAAATAAAGATGTTGTCAAACCTGAGTCTTATGGTACGCTGAAAGATATTGCGACTGTTTTAAACGAAGTTCCGGATGTGAAAGTGAAAATTGTTGGTCATACCGATGCCGATGGAGCAGACGCCGCCAACCTCGATTTATCGAAACGCCGGGCCGCTTCTGTAAAAGCCGAACTGGCCAAGTCGTTTGGCGTTAAAGCCGACCGGCTGGTGACTGATGGCGCTGGCGAAACACAACCGGTTGCTCCAAATGACACTCCTGTTAATAAAGCGCTTAACCGCAGGGTTGAATTTATCAAGCTGTAAAGAAGCCTCCCCTAACCCCTCCGAAGGAGGGGGATTCAAAAACCACTGTAAATCAAACATTCAAGCATTCATACAAGCAGTAAAATCATGAAAAAACTTATTCTCATCTCAATTATAGTATTTAGCGTAGCTATACTGAAAGCACAGGAAACGTTCTTCCCGACCAAAGAGGGAACCATATTGACTTACAAATCGTTTGATAAAAAAGATAAGCTTACCGGAACCGTTCGCTATACGATAAATAAGGTAAATATTAATGGCAACAACATCGACATTACTTATCTGTGCGAATCAATTGATCCAAAGGAAAAACCGGTATTCAAAGAGGAGATTACCATTCACCAGAAAGGCGATAAGCTGTATTTCGATATGAGTAATTTTATCAACAAATCCGCTTTTCAGCAGAACGGGGAGATCCCGGCTAATATAGAAATTACAGGAAATAACATGGAGGTCCCGGCAAATCCGCAGCCTGGCGATATTTTGCCTGATGCAAACGTTGAAATGGCCATGAAAGTTGGGTTCATTAACATGAAAATGTCAGCCCAGGTTACTAACCGTAAAGTGGAAGCCATTGAAGATATTACAGTTAAGGCCGGTACTTTTAAAGGATATAAATTTTCGGGCGAGGTGAATTCCACTGTAATGGGAATAAAGGTGAATTCTAAAAATACAGATTGGTATGCAAAAGGAGTTGGAATTGTTAAAACAGAGAGCTACGACAAAAAAGGCAGTTTGCAATCGCATATGGAATTAATAGAGATTAGAAATTAGGTTGTTTATTAGCCTCTCAGCGAAATATTTCTTAGATTCTATAAAATATATAATCATGAAAATCAAAGTTGTTTTTTCATTTATGATGCTGTCATTCTGCATTGTTAACGCTCAAATATCTCCTATGGATATTGTTATCAGTACTCCTGCCATGCCATTGAATATCAACGACTTTAAAGTTCAGGATGACTTTCAAAAAAAAGTATCTGTTTTAAAGGATTCTTTGGCTAATGAAATAAGCCGGCGTAAGGAAGAGGCCAAAGAAGCCGGCAAAGACATGGAGAATAAGATGGGAAAGCAGATGATGCAACAAACGGGCGCTAATATTTCGGCTGCCGATATGCAGAAAATGAAATCAGGCAAAATGAGCAAGGCAGAGAAAGAAGCGATGGCCAACCGTATGATGCAGCAAATGGCCAACATGTCGTTAGACGAAGCAAAAGATATAAATAAGCTGAGTCCTGAAGGGAAAAAAGCTTATTCTGAAGGACTTTCAACCGAAATGATGGCTGCCGCCCAGGCTGACCCGAACAAAAACCTTGCTCAGCAAAAACGAAATATGAATAGGGCCGAATTAGCTGAGGAACAAAGTGCTATTACAAATAGAATTCAGGCCAAACAATCAAAGTTTGAAGATAAACTTGCCCAATACAGGAAAAACAAAGAAATATGGAGTATTCCTTATAATGTTTGTCTTGAAAGTACTCACAAATACATTGATTCACATAGTAATGTGTCCCTTGGATCCGATATAAATGAAGGAGTTGAACTTCAAAAATGTTTCACCGCTTTTTATAATAATGCAGCTCCTTACTACAAAGGAATGCTGGATGAACGCCTGGTCGATATTCAGGCATTGACAGCTGACTACAATCGGTTGGAGGCAATTCAGAATATGATGGAGTACAGCATAACGGGGGTTAAAAAACCTGAAAATAAAGTAGCGCTTATGCATTTGGAAGCGCTTCAGGAATATTTGAGCTATCTGCGCGATTTGCCAATGCCAACGGTAACTTATGTTCATATCTACAAATTCAAAAACGAAGGTAAAGTTAAGGCTAAAGACAAAGAAAAGGTCGTTGAATAATTGTCAACAGAACAACCATTTTATCGGAATTTATTCCTGATATTTTCCTGAATGAGACCACTGATTGTATTTCTATTTCTTCTCTCTCTGGCATTTAATTCTTTCAGCCAGAACGACGCTGCTTCCCTCCGCAAGCAGATGGCAAAAATACGGCAATCAACTAACTGGAACGATCCGGCTGCAGCAAAAAAAGCCAACGAACAAATCCGGGAGCTTTCCAAAAAACTGATGCTGTCAGGGCCCAATCAGGGTAATCCGACAAATCAACCCGTTCCTGATCAAACAGAAAAGGAAAATATTGTTGATGAAAAGTTGGATATGTGGGGGCAGATCATGAAAAGCGCAGCAGGGGGAAAGGGCGCTGATGTTTTGCTGGCTGAACCTGTCAGGGAAGAAATTAAGGAGGAATACAAAGAAGATGAAAAGTCCAAAACAAGCAGTCCCCAAATGCTTGAAGAGATAACTTTCCTGTGTGTCGATATGTCGTCACCAACGGTTCATCTGGTGATCGACCAAATGGAAAACTATAAATCTATCAAAACGCTGGTTATTACCGGAGGCAAAAACGGAGTGCCTGTCGATCTCAATGATTTGCTCACCAAAGCAGCAAATTATCCGTTAAAGCAACTGTATATCATTAATTTCAGGAACTTTGCCACTCAAATTCCCAAGAGCATCAGCAATTTTGCCAATCTGGATTTGCTTGCCTTGTTTAACAATCGCATTACCAAACTACCTTCAGAAGTAAATTCACTCGCTTCCTTGCGAATACTTTATATCGACATGAACCCCATTAAAATTTTGTCTCCTGATATTAATAAGCTTAATCGTCTGGATACGCTGGGAATTGTCAAAACCGGCATTGAAAATCCGGAGTTGGCTAAAATAATACAACAGTTGCCCAATTGCAAAATCTTACTGAAATGAGAATACGAATGATCTTACTATTCTTGTTCTTCATGTACCGGACAGGAATGTCAGAAGCAGCCAATCCACGCTTCTATATCTGCACATCGGTCAATAATAAGGAGGCTGCGGGCTATATTAATTATTTCGAGGGACAGGTGACACAAGCCTTAAAAAAGGAATTTCCGTGTGTGACCTACCAAACACAGTCATCAGTTATCGCTACGCTCGAACACGAAAGACTGAGGCAGTTTTTAAGTGCCGACGAAGGGAATTCCCTGGAGGACTTAGGTGCTTCAATGGGTTGCGACTATCTTATAAGTTTGAAAGTTTCAGTTATTGGGAATACTGCGCTCATCAACGCCCTTTGCATCGAGACAAGGAAATCAAGAGCAATTTCGCGTGCGACCGCAAGCGTTGCCAATGGAAGCGCCGGTGTTGATGCTATGGAAAAAGTTTCAACGCAGTTAATCGAAGGTTTGAAAAAATATGAAATCTGCCCGTTTAAAGGTCCGATTAATATTGAAGTAAAAACAGAGCGAAAAGATAAGGAAACTGAAACTTACACTGTTTATTGCGATGGAAGAGACGGACTTTACCGAAAAGTAACTGAAATAGATAACACAAGTCAGGTTAACTGGAAACTGAATAAAACCGGGAAAAATACCACTGGTGGAAGCGTTTCCTTTAGCCTGTATGAAGAGAGTAATATTGAAGAACAAAACGATTGCTACAAATGCGCCTCCGGTCGTCAGGGACCTCGTATGTACACCGAAAAAATAATAAAAACAGCAACTGTTCAGGGTCTGTCAAATGAAAGTGTTTTGGACGGTCAGCAGATTGAAGATGCACGGGCTGAAATCACTTTCAACGATGATGGAACTTATATTCTGAAGGTGAAAGCCGCTTCAAAAAAAGGGGAGCTGAAATTGAAAACTGAAAGGCGGGCAGAAGGAACCTGTGATAACAAAATCGATCCTCCGGAAAATGTCACCAAAAAGGCAGATGTGCCGCTTATTGAGATTTTTGGCCCTTTCTCTGGTACATCATTGGATAAAACCTTGAGCCAGAGGAATACTATTTCGAAAGTTGATCCAATTAACAAAGAAAAGACAACTATTACTTTTGATTTTAACCTGCGTAGGGAATAAAACCTTTTTAGCCATTATAGTTATGCAAAAGCTTATCATCTGTTTTTTCGTTTCATTTTTCCTTGTGTCTTTAGGTACAAAAGCCCAAAAACCTTCTGAATTTCTTCCGGAGAAACCCGGCAAATGGATCTATTACAACAATATTAAACGCCCCGGGCCAGAACTGGCTGCTTTTAATAAAAATCTGGCATCGCTGGCAGAATGGTTTCATCAGAATGTTCCGATGTTAAAAAATCCAACTGGATTTGATCTTTTGGCTACTTCGTTTGGTATTTGGGAAGATAATTACAAAAGAGATGCCTGTAATTTCGGTATGCGCAGTGAAATGAATTTTGATTTTCAACTTTTTCTTTCTGATTTAGCCAGGGGTGGAAAATGGGTTGTTGAACCGCCTCATTAAAGTTTTTACATCAACAATACTGAAGGCGGACATGGCACCAATTTTCATGAGAGCGGTTGGGATTATTCGAAAGATCCTGCTTCTGCTGAAGTGCCCTTGGGAAAAATTACCAGCCGGATCAATGGATTATTCCAAATCTTCCCATTAAAGAGGAAAATCGTGTCTGGAGTAAGTCTTTATGGCGATGGAAATCTGATTGTTTTTAATTCTGATCGGCCCGATTTCTGGCTTCCGTTAACCTTGAAAGAAATTGCAGATATGTATCTGGAATATTACACATTGAAGAAAGATGAATTTTTACTTCCATACCTCCTGAAAGAGTTAGATGAAATACCTGTGGAAGAATTGAATTCACCAGCTTTTATCGGACATGATGAAAGAGTTGTTCTACGTTTTAATGGGAAGGGCGAAGGCCTTCAAATGATGCGTTTTAATCCTGATTATTGGGACCGTTCGCTGCCACCCTCTGCCATCCAGTTTCTGACTTTTGGTTATCATGAAGTTAGTCAAAAAGAGAAAGATGAATATTTCGAAAACAATGGTCGTCCGATATTGGAAATTATACAATCAATTAAACTGGAAGACCTGGCCGGTCTAATCATGAAAAAGAAGTAACAATCTGCAAAAATCCAATTTATTATGAAACAAAACATTCTTTCAACCCTTTTAAGTTTCCTCATTTTCCTGATGTCTTTACAACTTGTGGCACAGCGGATTTATCAACCCGAAAAACCGGGGTCCTGGATAAAATCGGTTGGAATAAGCGATTGCGACAAAGGCCGGAAAGTTGCTTTCGCTAAAAACCTGTCTGTCATCGAAGAGTGGTTCCATCAAAATCACTCCATGTTCAAAGCAATCAAAGGCTTTGATGCCGAAGTATATTTTTTTACCGACTGCAATCCCGAAAATTATCAATACCGGCCTTGTGATTACGGCACTTGGGGAGACGTTGATTTCTGGTTCAAGCTATTCTGGATGGAAAACGGAAAAGCGCTCAGATGGAATATCGAGCCTCCTCATTACTCCATCAAAATAAATTCGGCATGGAGCGGACACCCGGCAAACTATGGCGGACTTGACGGATACCGGGTTCAGGTGGATGAACCAAAGCTGGAGCAGGCGCTCGATAAAGCCGTAGCAAAATACAGCGAGTTTTTTTGTGTTTTCGAGGTAGAACGCGAAATTGCCGCCGGAGTCAGACTTTATAAAGATGGAAATCTGGTTGTTTTCAATCCTAACCGACCAGCTTATTGGATTCCGGCTACAGTAAAGGAAGTGATGGAGGCCAGGTTGAATTACTGGAAGATCAAAACAGGCGACAAAATGGTGTATGATTATCTGCAGAAAGCATATTCAGATTTCACTCCTGAAGATTTAAATAGCAATGCTTATAACGGTTCTGAGGATGATTTAGTGGAAGTCACAGCACAAAAATCCGGATTACAGATCATGCGCTTTAATCCTGAATACTGGGATCGAACCAAACCCAGATCAGCCGTTCAGTTTATGACCATGTTTTATAAGCTTTACTCTGAAATTGAAACAGCAGAATATATCCAAAACAACAATGGCCACCCTGATTATCCGGGTTTGTTCATGAAAAATCTGGATGTTGAAAAATTAGGCGGATTATTGAAGTGACTTTTTTCAAACTATTTGAAAATGAGTTAACTTTATCGCATAAACCAGTAATCAACGTAATCATGAAAAAATTTAGACTAATCAGGTTTTTGCTGGTTGTCAGTTTTTTGCTGGCTAATATCGGCATTGTGAATGCACAAAACTGGTCGGGTTGGCGAGGAAATAACCGGGATGGAACCGTTGCCGGATTTACCAAACCTGCCAAATGGCCTGCTCAACTGAACAAGGTTTGGGAAAGTAAAGTTGGTCTGGGAGATGCTTCTCCGGTAATGGCCAATAATCAGATTTTCATTCATGTAAAAATCGATACCACCGAAGTGGTTCTTTGCCTTGATGCTGTAAACGGGAAAGAGATTTGGCGGACAAGTCTGAATCCTTCGCCCGACATCCCCGGCCCTGCAATAGGCCACCCGGGGCCCCGAAGTACTCCGTTTATCGGCAATGGGAAACTATTTACCTTGGGAACCGGAGGAGTGGTTACCTGCCTCGATACAAAAACCGGCAAAATAATCTGGAAAAACGATGCTTATACTTCCGAAGTACCTCAGTTTTTCACTTCCTGTTCACCACTTGTTTATGACGGAAAATGCATCGTTCAGTTGGGTGGTAAAAACAAAGGAGTGATCGTTGCGTTTGATGCAAATTCAGGAAAAGAAATCTGGAAACTGGAAGGTGAACCTACCACTTATTCTTCGCCCGCTTTGATGATAGCAGATAAGAACATGATGCTTGTTCAATCGGAAACTGATCTGTTAGGAGTATCGACCGATGGACAGTTGTTGTGGAAAATCCCAACTCCGACGCAACGTATGTTTAGCAATTCTTCTTCTCCCGTTTTTGACAGACAGAATGTGATAGTGACCGGACAAGGATCAGGAACAAAATCCTACAGTATTGCCAAAGCCGGAGATAGTTGGGAGACTAAGGAATTATGGGCAAATAAAGAGTTGGGAGTTTCCTTCAATACGCCATTGCTGAAGGATGGTTTTTTATATGGCAACGAAGCCAAGTCTGGCAGCTTGTTTTGCATAAATGCCAAAACAGGTGAGAAATGCTGGGCTGATGCTACTGCACTTAACCAGTTTGCATCTATTCTCGATTTGGGTGATGTATTGGTTTGTCTTCCGGCGAACTCACATTTGATATTTTTTGAACCTTCAGGTAAAGCATATATTGAATTAGCACGGTATAAAGCTGCAGAAACAGAAGTTTATGCACATCCGTTGATTATCGGGAATAAAATTTTTGTGAAGGACAAAGAAATGCTGACCTGCTGGTCATTACAATAAACTACTTTTAAAAAATTAATTCGCTTATCTTTGGGGACTGAAACTAATCCATCAATCGTATGCCTTTTTCGTCTTTTGGTTTACCTCCCGCATTAATAAAAGTTCTGGCTGATCAAAACTACTCACAACCGTATCCTATTCAGAAAGAGGTGATTCCAGCCATTCTGAAAAGGAAGGATGTTTTAGGAATCGCTCAGACAGGCTCTGGTAAAACGGCAAGTTATGTATTGCCGATTCTGACGAATTTGCAGGGAAATAAAGTTTCAAAAAACAGGTATGCTCAGGTTTTGGTGTTGGTTCCAACACGCGAGTTGGCAGTACAGGTGAGGGATGTGTTTATCATGTTTGGATATGAACTTCCGGAACGGATTAAGACGATGGCGGTGTTTGGCGGTGTTTCAATCAACCCACAAATGATCGGTTTGCAAGGTGTTCAGATTTTGGTGGCCACGCCCGGGCGATTGCTGGAATTGGTGGAATCGAAAGCGGTTCACTTATCCGAAATCGACACACTGGTATTGGACGAAGCCGATAAAATGCTCAATCTTGGTTTTCAGGAAGAGATGAACCGAATCATTGCACTACTTCCTGTTAAGCGTCAAAACCTACTGTTCTCAGCAACTTTGAGCGAGCAGCTTGAAGACATCAACCGGATTATTTTGCACGATCCGATAGTGATTAAAATCGAACCTGAGCAGGAAAACCTCGACCTGATTGATCAATTGGGCTATTTTGTGACTGAGGAAAAGAAAGGTCCGCTGCTGCGTTACCTCATCAAAAACAATGAGTTGAAGCAAGTGTTGGTTTTTACTTCCTCGGTTTATAAGGCCGATAATGTGGCCGATAAACTCCGGAAGAACGGGATCGATGCGACCGCTATTCACAGTAAGAAAAGCCAGGGCGCCAGAACCGATGCATTAAGTAAATTCAAATCAGGCCAACTTCGGGTGCTGGTAGCTACTGACCTGTTAGCGCGCGGTATCGACATCGAATTTTTACCTCATGTAATCAATTACGAATTGCCACGTTCGCCCAAAGATTACATTCATCGTATTGGACGAACCGGTCGTGCAGAATCTCCCGGTGAAGCTATTTCTTTTGTTACTCCTGAAGACCAGCATCATTTTAAAATTATTCAAAAGAAGATGGGAAAATGGGTAACCATGATTGACAGCGAAAATATTGATTTAAAGGGTTTTTGACCTGTTATCACACATTAACGCGTTTAATTTTCCGGTTCAACGGGCGTTCGACCGAGATCGGGACTTTCTCCTCAATCACGCTGCTGGAATCCAGTCCAAGCGCTTTTACATCGTTGATACTTAACAGTCGGGTAAATGCATGAATTCCCATGATCATGGTTTCCCAGGGTGAAAGTTTATAATCCTGGGTCATTACCCGGTCAAGGTTGACAAACAGGAAGTCGGCAGGAAAATGATGTTTCTTCAGCGATTCATAAGAACTTGACAATTTTATTTCGCCATTGGCTACCATGTCTTTCAATACTTCTTTAAAGAAAAGATTAATGCGTGGTTCAACCTTAAATCCAAGGTGGAAATCAACACGGATCAGTGTACCCGGAATAAATTGGTTTACTTCATAGCTAAACGTATCAGGATCATCCACCACATTCACATGCAGCAACCAATAGGTTTCGGCGCGCTTGGGTTGTTTGTTGAAAATGGAATACATAATTTTGGATTCGATCTGATATAAATTGTTGGCTTTGATAATATACACCAGATTGGTAGCTATTCGAGGAATTGTTTTGTCATGGCTCAGATCTTCGAACAGGTGCAGGTACTTGTTTACGTTTACAAAACTGATGTGCCGGTTCTTAATGCGCCGGCCAAAAAACCAACCCAGCATGATGAGTAAAAAGACACATGCCAGTGCAATTGAAAACCACCCGCCATTCTTGAATTTATGCAGGTTGGCAACCAGGAATGAACCTTCGATGGAACCAAACAGCAGCACAAGGATGCCCAGAAAGCAAAAATGAACCTTTTTCTCATAAAGGTAATGGATCAGAAGCATAGAAGTCATGATCATGGTAATGGTGATGGACAAACCGTAAGCAGCCTCCATATTTGACGACTCCTGAAAAAACATTACCACAAAACAAACGGACACCCACAAAAGCCAGTTAACGAAAGGAATGTAAACTTGTCCTTTGATAGTAGTAGGGTGCAGTACTTTTATTTTAGGCCAGAAATTCAGTGAAACAGCTTCGCTGATCAGGGTATAGGATCCGGTGATTAAAGCCTGGCTGGCAATAACCGCTGCAGCTGTTGAAATCAGAATTCCAGGGAAAAGGAACCAGGCTGGCATGATTGAATAGAAAGGATTCAAATTTTCAACTGGTTGTGGATGGTTCATCAGATATGCGCCTTGACCGAAGTAATTCAGTAAAAGGGAAATTTTTACAAAAATCCATGAAATACGAATGTTCTTGATTCCACAATGACCCAGATCGGAATACAAAGCTTCGGCCCCTGTGGTACAAAGGAATACAGCGCCAAGTAAAATAAATCCTTTGGGATATAAAGTCAAAAAATCGTAAGCATAAACCGGATTAATGGCATTCAGGATTTCAGGATAAGTAGTGAGCTGAATAAAACCAAGTGCTGAAAGCATTGCAAACCAAATGACCATAATGGGGCCAAATGAATTTCCAATGAATTTGGTACCGAACTGTTGTACAAAAAACAAGGCTGTTATAATTAAGAGGACCACAGGCAATACCGGAATGGTAGGATTAATCAGTCGCAAACCTTCTATGGATGAGGTGACTGTAATAGATGGAGTAATTACACCATCGGCTAAAAGGGCGCTTCCTCCAATCATAGTCAATGCTGCAGCCCAGGTTGATTTCTTTTTCATCAGGGCATACAAGGCAAAGATTCCACCTTCGCCATGGTTATCAGCTCTCAGGGTGATGATTACATACTTAAGGGTTGTCTGTAATGTCAGCGTCCAGAAAACACACGACAAAGCGCCATACACCAAAAGTTTATCGAATTGATCTGCCCCTGAAATAATGGCTTTAACAACATAGAGCGGGCTGGTACCAATGTCACCAAAAACAATTCCTATGGTGATCAATAGTCCGCCGAAAGAAACTTTACTTAGTGCGGAATGATGATGATTCTCCGACATTTGAACGGAATTAATATTTTTTGTTTCTGAAAAGTTCGTCAAAGCTATGGCGTTTGTAGAAACAATATTCTGCTTGTATTGCCAGCGGTATATGAATTTTCAATTTGTTAATCCCATGTGCCTTCATATTACTAAAAATCAACTTTCATTTGCTTTTTTAACAACCTATTATCGTTTCATCGTGATGAAAAAATAACTTTCACCAATCGGAACAAATAACGATACCTTTGCCGGATGTCAAGTCAAATTAAAAATCAGACGAATATTCTGGATAAATTAAGTATTGAGAAACTCAATGCCATGCAGGAAGAAGCTCAAAAGGCGATTCTTTCCAATCCTGGAATTGTATTGCTTTCGCCAACAGGAACAGGTAAAACCTTAGCTTTTCTATTACCAATTATTGCTGAATTGAATCGTGAATGCGATGAAGTTCAGGTGCTGATTATTGTTCCTTCCAGAGAATTGGCCATTCAGATTGAGCAGGTAATCAGGGAAATGGGATCGGGTTACAAAACCAATGCGGTTTATGGCGGAAGGGCCGGTTCGAAAGATAAATCGGATATCAAACATCGTCCGGCAATTCTGATTGGTACACCCGGACGAATTGCCGATCATTTGAGACGGGAAAACTTTTCATCTGAGTTTATCACGACTCTCGTACTCGACGAATTTGACAAATCGCTTGAAATTGGCTTTGAAAATGAAATGATGGAAATCGTGGCTGCCTTGCCGAATGTTCGGAAAAAAATACTGACTTCGGCCACGCAGGAAGTCGAAATTCCTAAGTTCGTCGGATTAAAGAATCCAATCTTTTTAGATTATCTTGAGCAGGGAACTTCTCTGCTGAAAGTCAAAACGGTACTCGCGGCTTCCGATGATAAACTGGAAACGCTGGCCGGTTTGCTTGGTCAACTCGGGAACCAACCGGGAATTGTTTTTTGTAATTTCAAGGATACCATTCAGGAAGTTAGCGAATTTCTTACTGAAAGGAATATCGGACATGGCTGTTTTTATGGCGGAAT
>JBBRXN010000080.1:0-27005 GCA_038248385.1 Bacteroidales bacterium | reverse complement strand
CATTAATCTATTAATGGATTTTCACCTTTCTTAATTTTCCTGCCAACGACCGATCGCATAACTGCAAATATCTCAGCATCTCGCTTAAATCGAAAGCATGCTGAGATTTTTTATTTCAATTTTGCATTCCGGATGACTTACTGCGATTGAAAAGAGTCTGTTAATTAATCGTTATTTTTTGATTCAGAAGTTTTTACGGCAGAAGTTCCCTGTTAGATGTTAAAGTATTGGTAGTTTGCTTCTTAGTTCAATTTTAAAATTAGTTATTACGGCCAGGTTCGGTGTTTTTAATTTTCGAATAGAATTGAAAATTGGAATTATTTATAAAAATAACTACTTTCGCTTTCAGTTTGAAAGAAAAATGATTGATTTACTTATAATATTTCAATTTTTATTGAAATAATTAATCAAAATGAATCTGGATTCATCAATTTGTCAAATTCTTTGACGATGACAAAAATTTAAAACAGAAATGAGATGCTAACAGGATATCCAAAGGCTCAGGGATTGTATGATCCGGCCAATGAACACGATAATTGCGGAATTGGTTTTGTGGCCCATATCAAAGGTCAAAAATCGCATGATATTATTGAAAGAGGTTTAGAGGTTCTTCTGAACATGGATCATCGTGGCGCTACCAGTTCTGATAACAAGACGGGTGACGGTGCAGGTATTCTGATGCAAATACCTGATCAATATATTAAGGAAGTTTTGAAGGTGAATATTCCGGCTTCAGGTAAATTCGGGACAGGCTTGATTTTTCTTCCTCAGGATAAGGAAGAGGCTAATTTTTGCGAAGAAGTTTTAAGCAAATACATCAAACAGGAAGGCCTCGAACTGATTGAATACCGCGATGTGGCTATTGATAGTTCAGCCCCGGGTGAAATTGCAAAACTGACAGAGCCGTTTGTCAGACAAATATTTGTGAAAGCAGATCTTGAACAGGATATGCTTGAACAAAAATTATATCTTGCCAGAAAACAAACTGCGCAAGAGATTCGTGAATCCTCGTTAAAATACAAAGGATCATTCTATATTCCAAGTTTATCTTCAAAGACGATCATTTATAAAGGGATGCTTACTCCGGGTCAGTTAAGGGATTATTACAAAGATTTAACTCATCCGAAATTTAAAAGCGCCATTGCTTTGGTGCATTCGCGGTTCAGTACCAATACTTTTCCTACCTGGGATTTGGCACAACCTTTCCGTTTGGTGGCGCACAACGGCGAAATCAATACAATCAAAGGCAACCGCATGTGGATGAATGCACGCGAAGCCTTGCTGAAATCGGAAGTTTTCGGTGAAGACCTAAAGAAACTGTTTCCGGTAATCGAACCAAACAAATCGGACTCTGCGTCGTTTGACAATACGCTCGAATTCCTGCACATGACAGGGCGTTCGATTCCCCATGCCTTGTGTATGATGATTCCTGAATCATTCAACTCGAAAAATCCGATTCCGGACAGTCTGAAGGCATTTTACGAATATCATTCAACCATTATGGAGCCATGGGATGGCCCGGCTTCGATGGTATTTTCCGATGGCCGTTATATTGGAGGAACCCTTGACCGCAACGGATTGCGCCCTTCAAGGTATATCATCACCAAAAATGATGTGATCGTGATGGGTTCCGAAGTGGGAGTTCAAACTTTCGCTCCTGAAGATGTGAAAGAAAAAGGCCGTTTACGTCCGGGAAAAATCCTGCTTGTCGATACAAAATTAGGAATTATCATTCCTGATATTGAAGTTAAAGCACAGTTGAGTTCCCGAAATCCTTATGGCAACTGGCTAAAGGAAAACCGTCTGGTAATGGACGACATTGAGGTAAAACAACGTGTTTCTTCCTCGCTGGGCGATCAGTTTAATACTTTATCGAAAGTATTTGGCTATTCGAAAGAGGATATGGAAATGATTATCACACCGATGGCCGTTTCAGGAGTTGAACCAACCAGTTCGATGGGAAACGATACACCGCTGGCTTGCTTTTCAGAACAACCACAGCGTTTCTTTAACTATTTCCGTCAGGTATTCGCGCAGGTCACCAATCCGCCTATCGACTCCATCCGCGAAGGTTTGGTGATGTCGCTTACCAATTACATCGGATCGCTTCATTCCAATATTCTGGATGAATCGACCGACCATTGCAAACTGATCAAATTCGACGATCCGATCATAACCAATACCGACCTTGGGAAAATTAAAGACCTGAAACACGAACAATTCTCACACGCTACCATACCAATGGTATTTCCGGTGAAGGAAGGCGTTGAAGGATTTCAAAAAGCATTCGATGATTTACTGAAACTGGCTGAAAGAGCGGTGGACGACCATAAAAATTTCATCATTCTGTCCGATCGTCAGGTTTCTGAAGAATATGCACCAATTCCATCATTACTGGCAGTTGCAGCGGTTCACCATCACCTCATCCAGACCCAGAAGAGAATGCAGATCGGGATCATAGTTGAGACCGGCGAAGCACGTGAGATTGCGCATTTCGCACTGCTGTTTGGCTATGGCGCCAGTTCGGTAAATCCATACCTGGCTTTTGCTGCCATCGACAATATGGTGAAGAGCGGTCAGATTAAAATGAAATATTCTGAAGCCCGTCACAACTATATCAAGTCAATTGATAAAGGGTTGCTGAAGGTCTTGTCAAAAATGGGTGTTTCTACCTTACGAAGTTACCAGGGAGGCCAGTTATTCGAAGCCCTTGGAATCAGTCAGGATGTAATCAATAAATATTTTACGGGAACGGCTTCTAAATTTGGCGGGATCGGTATCGAAGAAATTTGCCAGGAGTCTCTTATATTCCACAAGGAAGCTTACGGAAAAAAGAAACATCAGATCAATACTAATTTTGAAAGCGCCGGAACCTATCATTACCGGAAATACGGCGAACACCACGCCTGGAATCCTGAAACTATCGGATTGCTTCAATGGGCTACCCGTACCAATGATTACAGCGTATTCAAGGAATTCAGCAAATTGGTGGATGCCGAAAATGCAAAACCCACGTTTATTCGCGGTTGCCTGAAATACAAACGGAACCCGATTGATATTTCGCTGGTCGAACCGGCAGAAAGCATCATGAAACGTTTTGTGACCGGTGCCATGTCGTACGGATCAATCAGCAAGGAGGCCCATGAAGCTTTGGCTGTGGCCATGAATACCATCGGCGGAAGAAGCAATACCGGCGAAGGCGGCGAAGATGCCGAACGTTTCGGTACCAACAAGCGAAGCGCCATTAAACAGGTGGCATCGGGCCGGTTTGGGGTAACTAACAATTACCTGATCAATGCCGATGAGTTGCAGATTAAAATTGCACAAGGCGCAAAACCTGGCGAGGGTGGTCAGTTGCCGGGATTCAAGGTCAATAATATTATTGCCAAACTCCGGAATTCGACTCCCGGAATCACACTGATTTCACCTCCGCCACATCACGATATTTATTCGATTGAGGATTTGGCCCAGTTGATTTATGACCTGAAGGTTACCAATCCAAGGGCAAAAGTTTCAGTAAAACTGGTTGCCGAAAATGGGGTAGGAACCATTGCTGCCGGGGTAGCAAAAGCTTTCTCCGATGTGATTATCATTTCAGGTTGCGAAGGCGGAACCGGTGCAAGTCCTGCCAGCTCTATCAAATTTGCCGGATTGCCAGCCGAGTTGGGTATTGCCGAAGCACAGCAAACTTTGGTAATGAATAACCTTCGTGGTCGTGTGAAACTGCAGGTTGACGGTCAGCTAAAAACCGGCCGCGACGTGGTGATCATGGGAATGTTGGGCGGTGAAGAATTCGGATTTTCCACTTCGGCGCTCATTACTTTGGGTTGCATCATGATGCGGAAATGTCACCTGAATACTTGTCCGGCTGGTATTGCCACACAGGATGAAACACTTCGGAAACGGTTTATCGGCCGTTCTGAATACGCTATTAATTTCTTCCGTTTTATTGCTACTGAAGTTCGTGAGCATTTAGCTGAAGCCGGCTTTACGACCTTTGAGGAAATTGTTGGCCGTGCCGATCTTCTCGAACAGAACAATGAAGTATTGAACTGGAAAATGAAAAAAATGGACTTCTCGAAGGTGATTTTTATGCCTGAAGAAGCCAAACATCACGATATTCACAATACTTTCCCGAATATTAAATCGGTTGAAGACCATTTGGATCATACCTTGATCCGCGAAGCCAACAAGGCGATTAAAAGCAAGGAAAAAGTATGGTTGTCGCATACCATAACCAATGTTGACCGTACTGTAGGCGCCATGTTATCGGGCGAAATTTCCCGTCGTTACGGCGAAGAAGGATTGCCGAACAATACCATCATGGCCAATTTTTCCGGAACAGCCGGGCAAAGTTTCGGCGCTTTTCTTGTGAAAGGCTTAAGTTTCCGTTTGGAAGGCGACAGCAACGATTATATCGGAAAAGGACTTTCAGGAGGCCGTATTATTGTGGTTCCTCCGGTAGGTTCCACTTTTAATCCTGAAGAAAATATCATCATCGGAAATACTTCTTTCTACGGGGCAACTTCAGGAGAAGCATATATAAGAGGAGTTGCAGGTGAACGTTTCTGCGTGCGTAATTCAGGAGCCAAAACGGTGATTGAAGGAAGCGGCGACCATTGTTGCGAATACATGACCGGTGGCCGTGTGGTGGTGCTGGGAACTACCGGACGTAATTTTGCAGCCGGGATGAGTGGCGGTATCGCTTATGTGCTCGATATGGAAGGCGATTTTGATTATTTCTGCAACAAGGGACTGGTTGAACTTGGTCCGGTGGAGGACAAAGCCGATATTGTTGAATTACAGGATATGATCAACAAACACCTCTTATACACACAAAGTACAATGGCGGCTAAAATTTTGACCAACTGGGACGAATACCTGCCAAAGTTTGTCAAGGTAATTCCATTCGAGTATAAGAAAGTACTGGAAGAGTTGAAACTTCGTGAGTTGGTGAAAAAACTTCAGTTGACCGAAGACGATCCAAGCCATCAGGAATAAGAGCCCCCTTCTTATTCCCCCAAGGGGGAAAGATTTGGGCATTACTATATTGATTTTTACTGCTATGAAAGGGCAATAGTTCAATATCCATGATTCAGAATAGGAAAATAAAACCGTCCGGGAGATTGCGTTATTCAAAGCAATAATCAGGTTTCGGACGGAATTGAGAAAAGTTTAGTTCATTTATTTTTGAAACAATATATTGCTGGAGATTCCGGTTTATAAGGAATTTTCAACAAAAAATAGATACAAATTACCATGGGAAATCCAAAAGGGTTCATGACAATAGGACGAAAAGAAGCAGGATATCGTCCGCTGAATGATAGAATTTACGATTACGGTGAAGTGGAGCAGACGCTTGACGAGAACGACCGGATGGATCAGGCCGCACGCTGTATGGATTGCGGAGTGCCTTTCTGTCACTGGGGATGCCCCGTCGGAAGTAAAATTCCGGAATGGCAGGATCTGGTGTACAAAGCGGACTGGAAAGGCGCTTATGAAGTATTAAACTCGACCAATAGCTTTCCGGAGTTTACAGGCCGTGTTTGTCCCGCTCCCTGCGAGAAAGCCTGTGTGCTGGCCATTCATGATGAAGCCGTTACCATCCGCGAAAACGAAGCCTCTACTGTTGAACATGCGTTTAACCTTGGGTTTGTACAAGCTCGTATTCCTGAAGTTCGCACCGGTAAAAAGGTGGCCATTGTGGGTTCCGGTCCTGCCGGTCTTTCGGCTGCCGATTTGTTGAACCAGGCCGGACATGAAGTAACTGTTTTCGAGAAGAACAATGGCATCGGTGGTTTGCTTCGATTCGGAATTCCCGATTTTAAACTGAGCAAAACCATTATCGATCGTCGTTTGGCAGTTTTCCTCGACGAAGGAATTAATTTCAAAACCAATGTTGCAGTTGGTGTTGATATTACGCGTGAAGAATTGTTGTCGCAATTTGACGCGGTGGTTTTGGCCAACGGCGCCGAACAGGCACGTGATTTGCCGGTTGAGGGCCGCGAACTGAAAGGCGTTCATTTTGCCATGGAATTCCTGATGCAATCAAACAAACGGATTGCCGGTGAAGTTATTCCCGAAGAACTGAGCATTTATGCAAAGGATAAAAGAGTATTGGTAATTGGCGGTGGCGACACCGGTTCCGACTGTGTAGGGACTTCCATCAGGCAAAAGGCACGAAGCGTTACCCAGATTGAAATTCTTCCTAAACCAACCGATAAACGGGCTGATAACAATCCCTGGCCTTATTGGCCGACAACTTTACGCACTTCGAGTTCGCACATGGAAGGTTGTGAACGCCGCTGGAGTTTAACGACCAAACGGCTGATCGGTGAGAACGGCGTATTGAAACAAGTTGAATTGATGGGTGTTGAATGGAGCAAAGATGAAGCAGGACGTTGGGTAATGACTGAAATCCCCGGATCATTGGAAATCAAAGACGTTGATTTGGTGCTGTTATCAATGGGTTTTACCCAGCCGGTTCACAACGGATTACTCGAGCAGTTGGGCATTGATTACGATAATCGTGGCAATGTAAAAGTGAATGCCAAAAAGCAGACTTCCATTGATAAAGTATTCGCTTGCGGCGACATTGAAGCCGGCGCTACCTTAGTGGTTCGTGCCATTGAAGCCGGTAAAATTGCTGCTGCCAATGTGGATGAATTTCTTTCAGACCATAGCGAATTATGAATTAACCCTAATGCCTTTATGGTAGAATGCCGATGGATAGAAATGTTAGGCCAATCGAGTGAACGATGATTGGACTATTACATTTCTCCAATCGGTATCAGGAGAATAATTTCAAACGCTAAAATATATATAAGGCCGTCTCAATTTAGTTTGAGACGGCCTTTTTTGATTGAGTACTTTCATGTACCATCACAGGTGGTGTTAGTCGCCAGAAGCATTGTAGTGAAAATATTAAGGCTTACTTCTTCTTATCCATCCCTGTCATATCCATCGATTTCATCATCATCATCGGATCAACATCCGTATTCCAGGTTTCAACTTTCACTTTCAGAGATCCGTCTTTTTGCTTTTCCCAAATAGTAAGATACTTGCCATGATCATCCATGGGCTTATCCATGCCTTCCATAGTGAAACTGATCTTGTAAGTACCTATTTCGGTTATAAGGTTGCCACTTGGCATAACCTTAAGTGTTGTGGGTTCAAATGATTTGCATTTCCACCCCGACCTGGTCATTTCTTCACTTGCTTTCCTGATAGCTGCAATGCCATCGTGTATTGGCTCATAACTTGGCAGCGAAATTGCATCAGCGGTATAACGGCTCAGGTTATTTTCCGTATTGCCTTCAATCATGTCCTTTGCCATTTCCTTGTTGATCTTCTCGATCTTTGATTTATATTCCGCAGGTGACTGGGAAAATGCTACACTTGTCGTAAATAGAACAGCAAGCAGCAAACAGATTGATAATCTAATTGATCTTTTCATAATCGATTGTTTTTAAGGTTAATGAATAGAATTAATTGTACAATTTATCATGAAAACAAAGGATTAATGATTTAGGTTTAATCAATAGTTAGAAATTTTTCAGAAAATCAGATAATTTTATCTGAAATCAATAACAAGTTAGGTCTTTCGAAAATGAATAGGCACCGGAAGTGACCGTTCAACCATCAAATTGCACAGTTCGACACGAAAAACGGTCACTTCATACATTTTCTTAAAAAATATTTGGTTTAATAAACAAACAGCCATAACTTAGTAAGTAAATAGATTAATGTTCATTCTTTCTGACTGTTAATTTTGTTGAAAATTTTCTCTGCATTCTATCATCATTAAAATTTAGCGGGCATCGGGCTATTTTTTTTGCGCATTTGGAAAGGTGCAATGTGCATCGGGAATTTTTTAATGTTCATCAGGTAAAAATCAATGCCTGTTTGGAAACTTGCAGTGTGAGTCTGGTGATCGCAAGTTTCGATCCGGAAACTTACAAAGCGAGTCTGGCGATTGAAAGTTTCGATCCGGAAACTTGCAGTGCGAGTCTGGCGATTGAAAGTATCGATTTTGAAGCTTGCAGTATGAGTCTGGTTATTGAAAGTGCCGATCTGGAAACTTAAAGAGTGAGACTGGTGATCGAAAGTTTGGATATCAGGGTACGCTTGGTTATAAATTCAGTTTTGGAGAAAGATGGTCAATTGGTGGTAATTACATCTATAACCAAAATCAGGAAAAAACAGAACATTTATTAATCTCAGTCGGATACAAAATTAATTGAAAAGCTTTAATGTAGTTCAAGTGATTAAATACAACCATTGAAGATCTTCGTAATATTTATCAATATAGTTGCAAGCATATCAATTTGCGCCATTAAACATCATAGTCTGACGATTAGAAGTTTATAGCTATCTTTGAAACATGAAAACACAAACAGATATGACAAAGGAACAGAAAGATAAGTTAGTAAGATCACAGCAAGGCGAACTCAATGCCGTCTTAATTTATCAGCGTTTGGCTAAAATTACCAAGCATAAAAATGGGGAAGAAGTATTTTCTGAAATAGCTGCAGATGAAGGAAAACATGCTGCAATCCTTAAATCATATACCAATGAGATTTTAAAACCCAAAGGAACAAAAGCAAAACTTGTGGGATTTCTTTATAAACTATTGGGACATAATTTTGTAATCGGATTATTGGAGAAAGGTGAGTTAAAATCAATTGATAATTATAAGCCCTTAAAAGATGAATTTCCCAAGATTCAGCAAATTATTGAAGATGAACTTCGTCATGCTGAAATGGCTAAATCCTTGTTGCAATAATTTGTAACTTTATTAAGTGTCTTACTTGTTTGCTATTCCAAATTCATCAGAGTTAATCTCAAGTAAAAATGTAGATTAATGCGGGCAACTTAGGTCTTGTATCCCTGTCTCAATTTGTTCACTTTGGCAATATCATTTAAAAGAAGGTGCTGTTAAGTCCACACTACTTTTAAATCAACGTTATAGCCAATGCTAAAAGACATCTAAAGTTGAAATATTCTGACTTTAATAATATGACAAAAGTTTTAATTACAGGGGCGACAGGAAATGTTGGAATTGAAGTATTATCTGCTTTAAATAAACTTGACCATCAATTAGAGATATATGCAGGTGTCAGAGACACAGAATTTGGCAATGAGAAACTATCAAATTTCAACATCAAGACAATCAAATTTGACTTTATAAATATTAAGACGTATTTGCCTGCCTTAAAAGACGTTGACCTGCTTTTTTTGCTTCGACCACCACAAATTGCAGACGTTAAAAAATATTTTGCACCACTCATTGAAATAGCAATGCAATCTTCTGTAAAACACATTGTCTTTCTATCTGTGCAAGGTGTTGAGAACAGCAAAATTATACCCCATCATAAAATTGAGAAACTAATTGAAGACAGTAAAATTCCATTTACATTTTTACGACCGGCCTATTTCATGCAGAATTTCACTACAACTTTACGCAATGACTTAGTAAATAATCAAAGAATTTATTTGCCGGCAGGACAAGCAAAATTTACGTTGATAGACGCAGAAGATATTGGGTATGTAACAGCAAAAATTTTAACCGAACCACAAAGCCATATCAATAAAAGCTATGAATTAACCAATTACGAAACCTTGACATTTACGGAAATGGCTGAAAAGATCAGTAAAGGAATTCGAAAGACTGTAAAATTTATTTCACCTAATTTGTTTCAATTCTTTTGGACTAAACGGAAACAAAATGTGCCGGCAATGCTAATTTTAGTGATGATTATGCTGCATTATTTCCCAAGATTTCAAAAAGCACCAAAGACAACGGACTGCGTAAAAATTATTACGGGACAAGAGCCAATATCTTTTGACAACTTTGTTCTCACAAATAAAAGACAATTACAATGACAAGGAGCACTGGCTATAAAAGCCTTTACCAAAATGGCGGGGTTTCGTGTTCCAAAGGCAGTTTTGTGGTTAATGGAAGTTTAGTTTTTTCAAATCAGGTTTTGTGGTAAAAATCCCGTCCTTCGGTTAGCTGCAAACCGCGTGTGTCTTGAATCAACTTTATTATTCCGGAGAAGAATGCTGTACAAAAGATGGAAGCCATTTAGCGATTACAATATGGGATTTGGTGAATCCACAAAGTATTCGTAATTAAGTGATTAAACAAGAAGAGCCTCCGAAAAAACGGGGCAGCTAAGTGACGCGTGAGTTCCAAGCACGGAGATTACTGAGCATCTGTCGAAGCATGGTTCAGGATGAGAACGTTAGGGTGAAATTCCCTTGTGTTACCCGATTGTCGGGCAAGTTAGAAATATCACAAAAAGTAGTAACTTTGTAATTACATTATAAAAATTGACACGATGGAAGTTTCTGTAATAAAAATTGGTAATTCAAAGGGTATTCGACTTAGCAAGACTTTGTTGGACAAGTATAATATCCAAGACACAGTTGAGGTAATCCTCGAAAAAGGGCAAATCGTTATAAAACCATTATCAAGACCGAGAAAAGGTTGGGAAAAGGCTTTCAAAAAAATGTCTGAAAATGGCGATGACAGATTGTTGATTAATGATGTTTTTGATGATGAAAACCTTGAGGAATGGAAATAAATCAATATCAAATCATTCTGGTTAATCTCGATCCGACGCTTGGAAGCGAGATTAAAAAAATCAGACCGTGCGTTGTGATTTCGCCAAATGAGATGAATAAATTTTTAAATACTGTTGTAATTGCTCCGATGACAACAAGTTCTAAAAATTATCCGACTAGAATTGAGATTAAACACGACAATAAAATTGGGTGGATTGTTTTAGATCAAATTCGAACTATTGATAAACAGAGAATAATCAGAGACCTTGGACGATTGACTAAGTCCGAGATCAATAAGTTAAAATCAGTATTAAAAGAAACCTATGTTGATTGAACTCCAGCCCATAATAAACAGGACTTTAAGCGGCTCGAAGTGTCCAACGCGAAGTCCCCGTTAGAATATGCTTCGACTAGCGTTCCGACTGAGCTCAAGTCGAAGTCTCAGCTCGACGCATCCGCCTTGGAAGAAATCGCTGGCTACAATGCTATGGATTTATCAAATGTTTTTTGTTTTTATCCGGATGAAGGAAAGTGGCAATTGAAAATACATACTCAAAGAGTTCACACTTTAGTGATTAAACAAGAAGAGCCTCCGAAAAAACGGGGCAGGCTGAGTGAAGCGTGAGTTCCAAGCACGGAGGTTACTGAGCAATTGTCGAAGCATTGCGTTAGAACGGTAGGGTGAAATTTCCTCGCGTGACTCGATTGTAAAATATTTAAAGAAATAAACAGATATGTTTAAAGCACTTGGAAATCAATTAAGAAAACCATCAGGACTTTACGGAAGTTTAGTTTCTAAGATGATGGATATGAGGAATAGAGAATTTTATGGAAAAATCATAAAGGAATTAGAGATAGAAAGCAATAACAGAATTTTTGAGATTGGCTATGGACCTGGATTAGGTATAAGTTTAATAGCTAATAGTAAAATTGATTGCTCAATTAGTGGGATAGATTATTCAGATTTAATGTTTAGGAAAGCAACAAAAAGAAATAAAAGATTCATTAATAGTGGGATTGTTAATCTGAGATATGGAGATTTATTGACTGATAATATTGATAATGGAAAATATGACAAGATATTCTGTGTTAATGTAATTTATTTTTGGAATGATCTAAATATTGTATTTGAAAAGATTTATGCACTGTTGAATAATGGTGGTATGTTTTGCATTTTTATGACACATAAGAGAGAATTTGAAAAACCAGAGTTCACAAAAGATTTTTGTAAATACTCGATAGAAGAAGTTGAATCTGTATTAAAGATAGTCGGATTTACAAGTATTGAGCATAAACTGGATAAGGGGTACTATATTAAATCGAAGAAATAGACGGTTTACAATAGTTAAGGACTTTAAGCCGCACGCATTGCCCGGCGTGAAGTCCCTGTTGAATAATGAATCCGGAGTATTTATTTTACTTCGTATCCCCGTTTGGCGATGGCAGCCGTAATTTCTTTCAGGTTGGTTTTGGTCGAATCGAACCGGACAAAGGCAGTGGAATCAAGATGATTGGCGCTAATGCTGTCAATCCCGGCCAGTTCGGTTACTCCCTTTTGAATGGATGCTTCACACTCATCGCAAGTCATTCCCTCCACTTTAAGGTTCATTTCAACCATAACTACAGGAGTTTTTTCCTTATCAGCAGTATGTTGTTTGGGAGCGCAGGCTGAAAGAACAATGCTGATGAATGCGATAAAAAGTACTTGTTTCATAATGTTGATAATTTATTGAATGAATTCGAATTTTGTATCAGAAGTGCACTGCAAGATAGAACAACACAACAACTTTGACAACAATTATCTCCCATTATTTTAGATCAGGAACAAGAGGCAACAATCCCTGATAATAGGGATTGTTGAAAAGGAAATTTTAGGAGCATGCATGGGAAGTTTCTGGTCAATAAACGCTATCCACAATCAGCAAAATCATCATCAGCAAATACAAAAAGTTTAGCTTCAGGAAAGAGGCACGAACCGGAATGTCTTTTTTTATCATGATGCCGGCTGTCAACGAAAACAATAAGTAGAAGATATAGATGAGAAGGAAGAACATGGTAGTCGAACCACTCAAAACGGTCATTGCAACAATGAAAGCCGTCGCGATGGTGGCCAGAATCCAGGTGTAACTCAACCGTTTGATTTGGTTATCGCTGAATACTGAATTCAGGCTTGGATAACCTGCCAGCGTATATTCTTTACCGAACATGAGCAGCAACAGCCAGAAATGGGGAATTTGACCGATAAAAAAGAACAAGGCCACCCAGATGATTCGTTCGTCAACCAATGCCCCTCCACCTGCAAACCAGCCAATATAAGGAGGCAGCGCACCAACCAGTGAACCCGGAACGACCGCAAAAGCTGTTACTTTCTTTAGAGGTGTGTAAATCACGTTGTACGACAATAAAGTCAGGAAACTGGTGATGAATACGATTGGCGGAAAGTTGGCAAGCAAAATAAAAGCGCCATAAACAAAAAACGAAATTGCTATCAGAATTGCACCTTTCACACTTATTTTTCCTGAAGGGATGGGCCTGTTTTTGGTTCTTGGCATCAAGGCGTCCGTTTTGTATTCCTGAATGTGATTGATTGCTCCCGAACTGCAAGACATCAGAAATACACCGAACATCAGCATCCAGACTTCGCCAGCGAGAAAACCGGTTTTCAGGGTATAACCTACCAGTGCCGACAAAGCAATGGGCAAAGAAATACGTACTTTGCCCAGTTCTAAAACAATTTTTATCCAGGATAACAGATTTGTTCTGGTCATTTAAGCGTTTTCAGGTATTCCGTAATTTGCTCTACTTCGTCTTCAGTTAACTGTCCGGTGTAGGATAACATCAGCCCTTTGTTGAAGCCTTTTACCACATCTGCATTCGGGTCATAAATGGAGCGTTTGATGTACTCATCGTCAACGGCAACTGTACGTTCGTTTCCTCCGGTAATCACTATGGCCTCATGTCCGTATATGCCTTTGAATGATGGACCGACCAGTTTTGAACCATCAACCGAGTGGCAGGCAAAACAGCCAATGTTTTTCATGATCCGTTTTCCGTTGGCGGTTGGCGAATCAATTGCAATCGCATCAACGTGTTTGACCGTATCAACATACCAACTGTTGAACTTTTGTTCAGGCATAACCTTTACATAAGTGTACATGTAGGAGTGATTTAATCCGCAGTACATCGAGCAGAACAATTCGAAACTTCCTTCGCGTTGCGGGACAAACCAGGCCATTTTTTCCCTTCCGGGAACTACGTCTTCTTTAATACGGAATGCCGGAATATAAAAACCGTGGATCACATCGAGCGAATTCAGGCTTAGTTTCACGGCCTTATTCATTGGAACAAACAACGTATCCGTCTTTTTACCGTTCTCGTATTCAAAAGTATAGTTCCACATCCGTCCGATCACCTTGATATTAAAACTGTCTTTCGGCGCATTTCTCATTGGAGTCCATCCTATCCAGCCATAATAAAACATGACCAATACCAAAATGGTAGGTATTACGGTCCAGATAATTTCAAGCTTTGTACTGCCTTTAATTTGGGTTGCCGTTGGATTTTTCTTGTAGTTATATTTGTAAATGAAATACAACATGGCAAAAGTTAATCCGATCAGGAAAACAAAGGAAATACCCATAATTATTACAAAGGCTTTGTCAACGCCTGTTACAAAGTTGGATGCATTAACGGTATTTGATAGGATATACATAGCTTTTATCTGAAATAGTAATCTAAAAATGTGATGAATATAACCGCGGTAAACACCAGGGCTACAAAGCCAACCATAAAACGTAAAAAGGGCTGGTCGAATTTAAGGTGCATAAAAATGCTTAAGACAAGTATCGATTTCAGGATCGAAAAAATCATTGCTCCCAATACTGAATAGGCTCCAAGGTTGATTTGGGTAATCCCGATTGACATAAATGTAAAGGTGATCAACGCTATCAGAATATAAAAGTAAACTCTGTAAGGTACGATATGGTGTTTTTCGTTTTCCATTTTGATTTTCGTTTCTTAATGTATTAAATAGAATAAAGGGAACAGGAATATCCAGATCAGATCGACCAAATGCCAGTACAATCCGGCATTTTCGAGCAACGACGGGCGATCGGCATTTACCCGCCCTGTCTGTACCCTCCGGAGTGCCACAATAATGATGATCATCCCAATAATAATGTGAAGGGCATGTAAGCCGGTCATCACGAAATAGAGGCCGAAAAACAGGATTTCTCCCTTGCCCATGTCATTTAACAGGTGTTGCGATCCGGGCCAGATGCCATGATCGAACTTTACACCCCATTCGAAATATTTGTTGATCAGGAAAATCAGTGCAAGCATAATGGTCACTTCAAGCAAAAACACGGTTAATCCTTTGTTTTTTTTCTGAAGTGCCGATGTTGACATCGCAATGGTCATACTGCTTACCAAAAGTATGACTGTATTGATTGCCCCGATGGTCAGATTAAGTTCATGTCCGGCCAGTTGAAAGGCTTCCGGATTTAAAAAACGATAAATTGAATATACGATGAATAAACCGCCAAAAAGGAGTAATTCAGTAAATATAAATAGCCACATTCCCAACTTGGATGCTTCCGGATCGTAATGCGGATCTGTATGGTTTGCAGTGTGTTCCATAAATGCGTATCAGATTTTTAATATTCGTAAGGTCCATCTTTTTCGCCGTAAACCGGTATTTCATCATAGTTTTCAACCGGTGGAGGCGATGGTACTGTCCATTCCAGCGTTTTTCCGTTCCATGGATTGATCGGTGCAATTGCGCCGTTTTTTGCCGACCTGAAAAGGTTGATAACAATGATCAGCAATCCAAAAGTCATTACCCACGAACCCAGGGTCGAAAGTATATTGGCGGCATGAAATTCGGGTAAATAATCGTAATAACGACGGGGCATTCCCATCATTCCAAGATAAAACATCGGTGAATACAAAGTAAGGAAGCCAACGGTAAAAAATGCCCAGCCCACTTTGGCCCAAACTTTATCGTACATGCGGCCAAACATTTTGGGGAACCAATAGTGAATGGCTCCGAAGAAAGCAAATCCGACACCACCAAAAACAATAAAGTGGAAGTGTGCAACGACGAAAGCGGTATCATGAACGTAAACATTGGTTGCCAGAGCGCCGAGTACCAATCCGGAGAAACCGCCAATCATGAAAACGAAAATAAAGGTAACCGCCCATAAAAATGGGATGTCAGGATTGATTGAACCTTTGTGCATGGTCGAAATCCAGTTAAAAACCTTTATCGCACTGGGGATGGCTACAATAAATGTCAGAATCGAAAAAGTATATTGGGCAGTTCCGCTCATCCCTGAAGTAAACATGTGGTGACCCCATACAAAGTACCCAACAAAGGCAATCGCCAGAGTTGATGCGATAATGGCCTTGTAACCAAAAATATGTTTTTGTGAGAATGTCGGTATAATTTCAGAAATGGCGCCCATGGCCGGAAGAATCATTACATAGACGGCAGGATGCGAATAAATCCAGAACAAGTGCTGGTACAAAACCGGATCACCACCCAATGCAGGGTCAAAAACTCCAATGTTAAAAATGCGTTCAAGAGCGACCAGCACCAATGTAATTCCTATCACCGGAGTAGCCAGCAGCTGAATCCAGGCTGTTCCGTAAAGCGACCAGGGGAAGAGCGGCATTTTAAACCAGGTCATACCCGGTGCACGCATCCGGTGAATGGTAACTATAAAGTTCAATCCGGTTAAAATAGATGAGAATCCCAAAACAAATGCCCCGAATATCGCCGGAAGTAAGTTGGTTCCCGATTTAAAACTGTAAGGTGCATAAAATGTCCATCCGGTGTCGGGAGTGCCGTTACCAAAAAGTACTGACGAAATAACGAGTATTGCACCTATGACATAAAAATACCACGAGAGTAAATTCACCTTCGGAAATGCCACGTCTTTTGCACCAATCATGATGGGCAGCATAAAGTTTCCGAATACTGCCGGAAGGCCCGGTATGACAATCATGAAGATCATGATTACGCCGTGAACCGTAAATACCGCATTGTAGGTCTGCGGATCCATAATGGTTTTCCCCGGAGCAATTAATTCAAGTTTCATGGCCAGCCCCAAAACAACACCGACAACGAACATCGTCATCATGGAGTAAAGGTACAATAGCGCGATACGTTTGTGATCGGTCGAGAATATCCACGCGAATATTCCCTTGTATTTCCCCTTGTAATCGAGGTAACTTACATCATGAGGAATTTGAGTTGCTGTTTGCATAAATCAAATATGTTTGTTTATTTTTTTCTTTTTGGTTTAAATATCAGTACCAGGAAAAAGATCACGGCAAAAAACAGGATGATGGTGCCGGTAATCTTGGTCACATTTAAAACGTAGGCTTTGCCTACCGGATCATACGAAAAGCAATACTGCATAATTTTTGTGATCGTTGGCGCCGACAACCCTTTTGATGCTTCAATAACAGCCATTTTGAAATCGAATGGCAGAAAATAGATTCCGGTCAGATATCGGGTTATTTTTCCTTTTGGACTCACTACAACAATCGCTGCCGCATGTGCAAAATCCAGTCCGGTCCGTTTGTACTTGAAGCCAACAGCATTGGTGCCTTTAACAATGCTTGCACTGTCGGAAACAAAAAACTTCCATCCTTTACTGATGGTTTCCTTTTTATTCACCAGGTTCAGATAGTTGGCTTTTTTCTTAATTCCCAGATCAATGGTCTCCCGGGGATCAAAACTGATGGTGAGCACCTGATAATCGACACCTGCAACCAGATCAGATTCGTCCATAACTTTGGCAAGCCCTTCCATTAGCGGACTGCAAATGCCGGGACAGCGGAAGTACACGAAATTGATAATGGTTGGCTTGTCAATTAAGTCGGTAAGAACCACCCGTTGATTGTTCTCGTCAATCAGGTAAATATCGGTTGGAAGAAATTCATCAAGGTGTTCAACAATCCCGATTTCGACATCTTTTGTTTTATCATCAAAAACTTTTTGACCTGAAGAAAACAGGCCAAAGGCAAGTATCAAAACAGATAAAAGGAAATAAGATTTATTGCGGATTATTCTTGAAATATTCCCTGCTACCGTTCCATTTCTAATGACCTGAAATTGGTCATTGTCAAATGGTCTTTTCTCCTTAGTTAATTCTAAACGTTGATTTTCAATCATATTGACTTTTGGTTTTCAACAAACTGGTTGTTGGCTAGAAATCTGTTTTGCCATAAGAAACCCAAAACAGGTTTGAATGTTTATAAAGATAGGAATTATTTGCAGCAATTCTTCTTCTCAACCATGACATGTGGCGCTAATTTTTCGGTGGTGGGACTAATAAACGGAATACCCAACGACATTCCCCTCAGGATAAAAAGCACCCCAAGCAGGAATACAAAATAAGGAACCATTTTTTGCATTTTTCGGCGGAGGCGTTGACCGATGGCATCGCTGGCCAAAGTCGCTATCAAAAGTAAGGGAATGGTCCCCATCCCAAAAAGCATCATGAAAAGTGCGCCATTTAAAACTGTTCCTGAACTGATTGCCCCGGCAATGGCAACATAAACCAACCCGCAGGGCAACAAACCGTTCAGTAAACCGATCATTAAAAGCGAGAAATACGACCGGTCGGTAAAGAGTTTCCGCAGCCTGACAATCAGCCGGGCTGAAAAACCGCTGAAAAGCTTGCCAATGGTGATCTTTTCCCTGAAAAAGAAAGGAAACAAAACGCTGATAATCATCGCCACACCAAGCAAGATGGACGTCAATTGCTGAAAACCTGCCATGTGAATTCCCTGCCCAAGCAACCCGAATAAAATCCCTAAAATACTGTAAGTGATTACCCGGCCTGAATTGTATAAGATCGCTCCTGAAATTTTTGAAATCAGGGTGTGCTTTTTCAGCGGAAGGGCAACCACTATTGGCCCGCACATTCCGATGCAGTGAAAACTGCCGATCAAGCCGATA
This sequence comes from Bacteroidales bacterium, assembly GCA_038248385.1. Taxonomy (GTDB): domain Bacteria; phylum Bacteroidota; class Bacteroidia; order Bacteroidales; family Prolixibacteraceae; genus Aquipluma. Next base: position 8,464 of record JBBRXN010000080.1, on the reverse strand, counting down.
GTTAAAGGAGTGATGAAGTCCATGGTTTTTCGTTCAAAGTTTAATGTCTAAAGTTTAATGTTCTGCTCCGAAAAAAGTTCCAGGTTCCAAATTCCAGGTTTCAAGTTTCACGGTGTCCAGGTTTCAGGTTCCAGGTTTCAGGTTTCAGGTTTCAAGTTTCAGGTTTCAAGTTTCACGGTGTCCAGGTTTCAGGTTTCAAGTTTCACGGTGTCCAGGTTTCAGGTTTCAGGTTTCACTCACCCCGTCGCATCGTTCGACTGAGCTCACGCCGAAGTCTGCAATGCTTGCCCCTCTTTTTTTAAAGAGAGGGGCAGCGTCCGCTTGCGGGCGCGGGGTGAGTGAATTAATAATCGCGACTATAAATTGTTACATCAACTTTATTTCTTATTTCTTATTTCTTATTTCTTATTCGATATTGGATATTGTATATTGGCCATTGGATATTTGATCAATTACATTACCAACAACCGACAACAATGACAACTGATAACTTTGACAACCAACAACCCTTCCAACCATTTACCTCTCAATCACAATCTCCTCTTCCTGATAATAGCCAACCTTATTCGCTGTCCAGTCAATTTTTACCTGATACCTTCCTTTTTCAAGGTTTTTCAAACTGATTATTTGCGAAAAATCAACCTTCAGGATGAGCGGCAGGCTGAAATCACGTCTCTCTTCAACAGGGCTGTAAAAATGAATTTCGCCTGTATAATCCTGATAATTTGTAAGGCTGGGAAATGTCAGTTTTAAAGAATCTGCCGAAAGTTCAAAAACAATCTTTTTCTCCAATGCGGCAGTATTCCCAACTTTTTCGATGTGCTGTTGATAGGTGATTGATTTCTGGTAATAATCGTTGTCAACCAGGTCAAAGTCTTGCCTGATTGCGATCGAGACCAGGAAGCTCATGGCAGCAACCATCAAAATCAAAGCGATAACAATACCCGTTCCCCAATTAAATTTTATCTTCATAAATGTCTTAATAATTCCAAATTTCAAGTTTCAAATTCCAAGTAGGTTCTTACTTATCCAGCGCATTTGGTCCCACAAATGTGGTCGATATTTTATCAATCATTTTTCCTGCTTCAAATACCCCAATCTCCAGATGGCTGTTCGACGATTTTACGTTTGCTTTCTTCAAAACGATGAGCAGATTTCGTTGCGCCACTTCGCCTTTGGCAGCTTTAAGCGGATCGCCCATCAGCATGATTTCACCTTCAGGAGAAAGAAGTTTTATTTTGATACTGACTTCTGAATTTGTTTTATTCACCATTTGCAGGTTGTATAAATTGCTGTAATGTTCCGGCCCGTATTCCTGAAACATTGTTCCGGGCGAGCGGTTGATGGTTGTTTCCACATCGCCGCGAACGGTGAATAAATAGAGAATCAGTGTCAGCAAAGCAATCAAAACTGCCGAATAGGCGATAACACGTGCATTGAACCGGACATTTTTTCCTTCTGAGATGGATTTTTCAGATGCGAAACGGATCAATCCGCTGGGTTTTCTAACCTTTTTCATTACCGAATTACAAGAGTCAATGCAAGCAGTACAATTGATGCATTCAAGTTGGGTTCCATTTCGGATGTCAATACCGGTAGGGCAGACTTCCACGCAGCTGAAACAATTGATGCAGTCGCCTTTGATGCCATTTGCACCTCTTCCGCGAGGTTCGCCCCGTTTATAATCGTAACCCACCAGAATGGTATTTACATCCAGCATCACCCCCTGCAAGCGGCCATAAGGGCAAACCATTGCGCAAACCTGTTCACGAAACCATGCAAAAACAAAGTAGTGAACTCCGGTAAAGGCAAGCACTCCCATTAATAAACCGAACCTTTGCAGTGGCCAGCCATCCATGATTTCACTGAGCTGGTCAGTTCCTGTTACATAAGAAATAAACGTTAATATGGTGAAGAACGAAATAAGCAGGTAAATACCATGTTTCAGGATTCGTTTCAGGATGATTATTGCATCGGGCTCTTGTTCTGCCATTTTTTTCTGTTGTTCCGCGTTGCCGTCAATCAGGTATTCGATGGGACGGTACAGAAACTCCATAAAAACAGTTTGCGGACAAACCCAGCCGCAGAAAATTCTTCCGTAAATAACCGTGAATAAAACGATGAAAACGATGAGCGCTATTACCGCCAACACTAATAAGTGGAAATCCTGCGGGTAAAAAGTTGTGCCAAACAATACAAATTTCCGTTGCAGAAAATTCAGAAATATTAAAGGATCTCCATTGATTTTCAGGAAGGGTGCCAGGTAGAAAAAGGTGAGCAATGTCCATGCAATAATTCTGCGGATATTGTACAGCTTTCCTTTTGGCATTTTCGGAAAGAGCCAAACCCGTTTGCCATCTTTCCCAAAAGTTGAAGGCCGGTCTCTGAAGGTTGTTTCCTGATAGGTTTCAGGGATTTCCATGAATTAATTCTTTACCATTTTTACACCCTGCGGCGCTTTCGGATTGGGTGGATTTGTTCCCACCAAGCTCAAAATATAGCTGATCACATGGCTAATCTGTGTTTTATTCAACTGACTTTTGTACGAAATCATCCCTTTTTCAAGGACACCCTCGTTAATTACCTTGAGCAAATCTTCCGGTCTTCCGCCATGAATCCAGTAATCGTCGGTAAAGTTCGGACCAACAAGCCCTTCTCCAAACTTTCCGTGACAAACTACACAGATTTTATCGAAAGTAACTTTACCATCTGCCAGAATTTGCTCCTGAGTCAATGGTTGGGCAGCAGCTTTAACTGCTTCGTCTTTTACCGCCACCTCTGTTTTGGCTCTTGCAAAAGCCATTTCCTTAGCATATTCCCTGCGTTGTACCATACTGTCGTCCTTAAATACAAAAAGCAAAATCATATATGATAAGGCAAATACAATGGATAAATAAAATATATATTTCAACCACGGAGGAAGCGGATTATCGAGTTCTTTGATCCCGTCATATTCGTGGCCGCCAAAATATTTGATTTGGGTTTCATCATCCACTTCCGGATGAACTTCATTTGGGTTATTTAGTTGATTATCTTCAGTTGTTTGCATGCGCGTTTATTTTGTGTTTGATTTCGTACTAAATTAGTTTCAAATTCCAAGTTTCAAGTTCCAAGCTCCAAGTTCCAAGCTCCAAGTTCCACGTAATGAGGTTATTGGATGGCAGAAAATTTCTTTGCCTATTGCGTCTGATTACTGAATACTTCTTCTTCATCCAAGTCATCCAGTGGCAGATTGCTGAACTCATCTACTTCTTCTTTCTTCATTCTAAATGCCTGAATGCTTACGAATACAAAAAAAGCAAAGAAGATAATAAAACCTATCAGTGCATAGATTTCGACATAAAAAATATTTCGGAATGAATCGCTGAGCATGGTTTATTTTTTAACGGGTTTATTCATGATGTCAACGCCAAGTCGCTGTATATAAGCAATCAGAGCAATTATTTCACGGTTGCTTTCGGTTTGAATTCCTGCAGTTGCCAAATCTTTTGCAATGCTATCGGCCTGAGCTTTTAAGTCAGCAATGGATTGCTGTTCGTAATTGTCAGGGTAGGGAACTCCCAGCAATTTCATCGCCCTGATTTTTCCCGGAGTTGATTGAATATCGATTTCCTTTTTAGCCAGCCATGGATAAGGGGGCATGATGGAGGCTTCGTTCATTTTCTGCGGATTGATAAAATGATTGTAGTGCCATGAATTGGGTTTGTAAATCTTCCCGGTTTTTACCCCTTCGCGCGCCAAATCCGGACCGGTCCGTTTCGATCCAAACTGAAATGGATGATCATATACCGATTCACCGGCCTTGGAATATTCGCCGTACCGTTCGGTTTCAGACCGGAATGGCCTGATCATCTGCGAATGGCAATTGTAACATCCTTCCTTCACGTAAATGTCACGACCCTGTAATTCGAGCGGTGTATAAGGTTTTACGCTTGATATGGTCGGAATATTTGATTTGATCAGGTAAGTTGGGATTACTTCAACGATTCCTCCAATCAGTATGGCAATGGCGGCAAAAATCAGGAATCGGATGGGTTTGCGTTCCAGGAACCGGTGCCAGCTTTCCGACTCCGTTTTTGTCTGCGGTTCGGAATTAAGTGACGGCGCCTGTGCTTCTTCTTCGGCAACAAACGAACCGGCTTTGATCGTTTTCACGATGTTATACACCAGAATTAAGAAACCGGTCAAATATAAGAATCCGCCAAATGCCCGGATGGTGTACATCGGAATCAGTTGAGCCACTGTTTCAAGAAAATTCGCGTACATTAAAAAACCGTCAGGAGTAAATTGTTTCCACATCAACGCCTGGGTAATTCCGCCGATATAAAGTGGTACAGCGTAAAATACGATGGCAAGTGTGGCAATCCAGAAATGGGCATTGGCTAATTTGTTGGAATAGAGTGTTGTATTATAAAGGCGCGGAATCAGCCAGTAAATCATTCCGAAAGTTAACATTCCGTTCCAGCCAAGCGCCCCAATATGAACGTGCCCAATCGTCCAGTCGGTAAAGTGACTGATTGCATTCACTGTTTTGAACGATAACAGCGGCCCTTCAAAAGTTGACATTCCATAAGCTGTGATCCCAACCACAAACATTTTCAGAACAGGTTCTTTGCGCACTTTATCCCATGCACCGCGCAGGGTAAGCAAACCGTTGATCATTCCACCCCAACTTGGCGCGAGCAACATGACCGAAAAAGTGGTTCCCAGTGCCTGAAGCCAGTCGGGTAGCGAACTGTATAAAAGGTGATGCGGCCCGGCCCAGATATAAAGAAAAATGAGTGACCAGAAATGTACAATAGATAGTTTATAGGAATATATCGGACGTCCGGAAACCTTGGGAACAAAATAATACATCATACCCAGGAATGGAGTTGTCAGAAAGAATGCCACTGCATTGTGGCCGTACCACCATTGTACCAACGCATCCTGAACGCCGGCATAAAGTGTATAACTCTTCAGAAAACTAACCGGAACAGCCAGTGAATTGAAAATATGAAGAACAGCTACCGTGACCCAGGTTGCAATGTAAAACCAGATAGATACGTAAATGTGACTGGTTCGGCGTTGCAAAATAGTACCGAACATGTTCCATCCAAAAACCACCCAAATAATGGTTATTGCTATGTCGATAGGCCATTCCAGTTCTGCGTATTCCTTACCGACGGTGTATCCGGCAAGTAAAGTAACTGCTGCTGCAACAATAATCGACTGCCAGCCCCAGAAATGGATTTTGCCGAGTAATTCGCTGTACATTCTGGTTTTCAGCAATCGTTGCAGCGAATAATAGACTGCAGTAAAAATGGCATTCCCAACAAAAGCAAAAATAACAGCGTTGGTGTGTACTGGCCGGGTTCGCCCGAAAGTGGTAAATTCGATCCCGAAATTCATCGACGGTATAAATATCTGAAGGGCAATCAGCAAACCGACACATAAACCAACAACACCCCAAACAATGGTGGCAATTGCAAAGTTGCGGGTTATCCGGTTGTCGTACGAAAACTTTTGTAGTTCCATAGATTTTTTATTTTTTATTTCAAGTTTCAAGTTTCAAGTTTCAGGTTCCAAGTTTCAAGTTTCAAGTTTCAAGTGCGATTGTCAATGACAATTAATGACGTGAAACAAATGACAATCAATGACTTTCTCCATTTTCTGTCAACTGCGACTGTTCACTGTGACTTTCTGTCTTATTCTCTTCCTTTTCCTCTTGAATTGCCGGATCGTCAAACAACATCCTGACCGACGGTGTATAAGTATCTTCGTATTGACCATTTTTTACAGCCCAAATAAAGGCTATCAAAAACGCACTGGCTATAATGATTGCCGCAAAAACCAACACGAATACTACTGACATGTCTCCAATATTTTAGTTATCTCTCTTCAAAGACTGACAATTCACTGACCATAAAAGCTCATTCCCTCAACGCTTGTTTTGCTGATAAATGTACTGAAAAACTGGCAAATGCAACCACCGACACCGAACTTATTGGCATTAGGATGGCAGCTACAATTGGAGTCAGGTTTCCCTGAACGGCAAACGACAATCCCACCAGATTGTATAAAAATGAAATCATGAAACTTGCTTTCACAATTGTCATGCTTTGGTGAGTAAACTGTATAAATTGTTCGAGCTTGTTAAATTGTTTCGATTGAAGAATGGCGTCACAGGCCGGCGAGAAATTGAACACATTGTCGGCAATTACAATTCCCACATTGCTTTCATTCAGCGCCCCTGCATCGTTCAGTCCGTCGCCGATCATTAATACTTTCCGGCCTTCCTTCTGTAAATTCCTGATATAATTCAATTTATCTGTTGGTGACTGATTGAAATGCAGATTATTTTCATTCCCGAAATACTGAATCAAGTTGGCTTTTTCGGCATCATTGTCGCCGGTCAACAAGTGCAATTTGTATGTTTTTCCCAACTTTTGGATGAGCTCATGCAATCCGGGACGGTATTCGTTTTCAAGCTGAAAATGGCCTGCAACAGCATCTTTATAATAAATCCATACTTCCGTATTGAGATTTTCATCCTTGCTCATTTCTCCGGTTACAAAATACCTCGATCCCATGTTGATCCGGATTCCTTCAACCAAACCACTGATTCCAAGCGAAGGGATTTCCTGAAACCCATCCACTTCAAGGATTTCATTGCTTTCAATTGAGTTAAAAATAGTTTTGCTTAACGGATGTGAGGAATGGAATGCCAGTGATTTGATCATCAAAAGCTGTTCTGCCGTGAGTTCATTTCCTATGAACCGGATATCGGATGATTGGGCGTTGGTAATGGTGCCGGTCTTATCGAAAACAACCGTGTCAATTTTGTACAGATGTTCAATCACCGTGGTGTTTTTCAGGTAAAAGCCTCTTCTTCCGAATTGCCGCATGGTGCTGCCAAAAGTGAATGGAACAGTCAGAGCCAGCGCACAGGGGCATGCAATTATCAATACCGAGGTAAAGGCAAAAAGTGCAACTTCAGGTTTGTTAAAGTACCAGAAAATGGCTGATGAAATGGCAATCAGCACAACGATAACAGTGAAATACTGGCTCACACGGTTAATGATCGTATTCAGTTTATTATCGGCGGTGAGCGGATTTTCAGTCTGGTTCCAAAGCTGGGTAAGGTAACTTTGCTGAACTTCTTTTTCGATGGTTAGTTCAATGGCGCTGCCAATCTGACGACCACCTGCAAAAACAAAATCGCCTGCTCTCTTTGTTACCGGAATTGATTCTCCGGTTACAAAACTGTAGTCGATATTGGCGGTGAGGCTTTTCAGGATCGAATCGGCCGGAACTATTTCCTGATTGCGAACCAGAATCTGATCGCCCGATTTTAGATCTTCCAAAGGAATGGTCACATTTCCCCGATCGGTGATTTTTGTTACTGCAAGCGGAAAGTAAGTTTTGTAATCACGTTCAAACGATAATGCCTGATAGGTTTTTCCCTGATACCAGCGACCTACAAGCATGAAAAATACCAGTCCGGTCAAAGAATCAATGTAGCCAATTCCTTTTCCTGAAAGGATTTCGACCAGACTTTGAGTGAAAAGCGTAATCAATCCGAGCGCGATTGGCAAATCGATGCTGATCATCTTTTTCTTCAGGCTTTTGTATGCCGTCAGGAAATAATCGCTGGCGCTGTATGTTAAAACCGGTATCGCCAACAGCACACTTAACCATCCAAACATCCTTTTAATATCAGTCTCCAGAAATTCATGTCCTGGCAGGTATTGCGGAAAATGATAAATCATGGCATTCATAAAGCTGAATGCAGCAACCCCTATTTTGATGAAAAGCTTTTTATCTGATTGAATGGTGGAAGTTTTATCGATGCTGTGCTGGTTGATTTCAGGAATATAATGAATGCTTACCAGCAGATCGACCAGTTGCCGAAGCGAAATTTCATTTTCGTTGAAAGTAACATTGATTTCTTTCTTCGGAAAATTGACAAACGACTGGATGATCCCTTTGTTGAGACTGTGCAGGTTTTCGAGCAGCCAGATACATGAAGCGCAGTGAATTTCAGGAATAAAAAAACTGACTTTGGAAATGCCGCCTTCAGAGAAATTCAGGATTTTGGCTTTGAATTGATCCAGATCAAGAAAAGCATAAGTTTCACTAGCAGGGCGCTTCTCATCCGCAATATGAATTCCGGCCATTGGTTCAATCCGGTAATATTGTTTCAACTGGCCGGTGTGAAGAATCTGATAAACGGTGGAACAGCCTGAACAACAGAACGGATTGCCATCAAATATTACAGGTGATTTTCCGCAGGAATTACCGCAATGAATACATTTTAGGTCTTCACTCATTGGTTGAGAGCTGTCAGTTGATTTTCGGGATAAATAAGGATTAAAACGGCATTTTGTTCAATGAAACATCAAAAAATAATATAGAGTAAATGTTTAAAAAGGATGGTGTAGCTGCAAATTGCTAGTATTCAGAAGGCTTCATTGTATTTTAT
>JBBRXN010000079.1:0-27139 GCA_038248385.1 Bacteroidales bacterium | reverse complement strand
TTTACTTCAATCAAAAAGCTAAATGATCAGGAACGGATTGAAGAAATTGCCCAGATGTTAAGTGGCGAAAACTACTCGCAAACATCAGTCGCAGCAGCAAAAGAGCTGTTACAGTGAAAAATCTACAATCTGTCTTCCAGAATCATCCTGATTTCATCCGGCCCAATGTCAGCTTTTTCTCCTATCTTGAATCCACGTTTTTTGAAACGGGTACAAATGGTATCGATAGTTTCGGCAGAAACGCCGTAATCGGGTAATCTGGTGGGCAATCCAACAGATTCAAAAAAGTCAATCGTTTTTTGAATGGTTTTTTCAATCCTTTCATCTGCATTTCCTTCGCGGATATTCCAGACACGTTTTCCCAATTGCAATATTTTTTCTTTTTTCTGCTCCCGTTTTAGGTTCATTACTCCGGGCAGAACAATCGCAAGTGTACGTGCATGGTCAATAGCGTGATAAGCGGTCAATTCGTGGCCAATGACGTGAGTTGCCCAATCCTGCGGTACGCCCGCACCAATCAATCCATTCAATGCCATGGTTGCACTCCACATAAAATTGGCCGCCGATTCATAATCAGTCCGATTGGCCAGTACTTTCGGGCCTTCTTCAACCAAAGTCACCAGAATACTTTCTGCAAAACGGTCCTGAATGGGCGAGTTAACCGGGAAAGTCAGGTATTGCTCAATCACATGGACAAAAGCATCAACTATTCCGTTTGCAACCTGTTTATCGGGCAACGAGAAAATAACTTCAGGATCGAGAACAGAGAATACCGGCATCACTTTGAGTGAAGCGAAGGAAAGTTTTTCTGTTGTTTCAACGCGTGTTACAACCGAATTTCCATTCATTTCTGAACCGGTGGCCGGCAATGTTAAAACTGCTCCAATTGGCAACGCTTCTTTAACCGGCGACTGTCTTGATAAAATCTGCCATGGATCACCCTTTTGAAAACAAGCAGCAGCGGCAATAAATTTTGTACCGTCTAATACCGATCCGCCACCAACTGAAAGTAAAAATGTGATGTTTTCATTTTTCACCACTTCCACAGCTTTCATTAGGGTTTCGTAATGAGGATTGGGTTCAATCCCACCAAATTCAACCACTTCAAAACCTTTAATAGACGATTTGACCTGGTCATAAACTCCATTTTTGAAAATACTTCCACTTCCGTAGGTCAGAAGTATTTTTGAACCTTCAGGAATATTTTTCCCGACTTTACTGATTTCACCTTTTCCAAAGATGATTTTCACAGGATTCTGGTATTCGAAATTATACATGTTGATATATTTTTGGATTAACAATTTGATGTGATAAAAATACCTATTATTCTGAAACATACATTTTCTCACTTGTTAATAAATTATAAGACGTATTTTTGTAAAAAAAACTCCGATGAATAACTCTGATATGGATACAGATGTTCCGATAAGCTTTTATGAACGATATTCCGGTTTTTCGGATAGTCAGATAAAGGAAATTCTGAGAAATCACAAAAATTATCAGGAAGCTGCAGTTACCGCCGCTGTAAAAATTGCCATTGAACGCGAACTGATTCATACAGAGCAGGATTTGATGGCTCCTGAATATCAAGCCACACCATCTGTTGGCTTAACGCTTTTTCCTGAAATTACTAATGCGTATCAATATAAAAAGGTCGTTGCAAGCATTTTCCGTGTATTGTTTTTTTTGTCGCTAATTCCGGTCATTTTCGGGGTAATGAATTATGCTGAAGGCCAAATAAATATGACTTATATCGGGGTGGGAATTGGCCTTATATGGTTGATTTTAACCTTCCTGTTGTTCAAAACAGAAAAGGTGATTGTTGCTGCAATCCAGATTGTATTGCTTCTCCTGGCATTATTCGGAGTTGGCTATCGCCTTCTTATCCTGGAAACTATTCAGATAACTGATCTGGTCATATTGGTATCCGGAACACTCATATCTTTATATTTACTTCTATTTCTGAAAAAGCTTCTTCAATCAAAACCGGATCAACCTGCAGACCGGTAAAATTCGGTTAAACCTTCAAATTTCCGTTTCACCTAAATATATCGGTCATTCATCGATAAGAAAATTGTTTTGACGGTGATGTCTGTTAGATTTGATTCAGAAATAACTCAAAAAACTAATCCTATGTATTTTCTTCGGTTAACCAGTTTGATTTTTGCCCTTGGCCTGTTGATAAGCAAACTCTTCGCTGCTCCGGTTTCACCGGTTCATGAACTTTGGAACGATTCTGACACCCGGACTTATAAAGTCCAGCCATTCACGAAAATATATCTTGAAGGTGGCTATAAAGTGATTCTGGAACAAGGGAGCCAGCCGGGATTACGAATTAAAACCGATGAAGATAATTTCAAATACATTGATGTTCAGTCAGATTCAGAGTCATTGAGCTTGAAAATCAAAAAGAGGCACTTCGATTTGGATGAATTGGTTTTGTATATCACCTTCAAGGACCTGGAAAAATTGGAGATTGAAGGTGGAATACGTCTGGAGACAAAAGGATATGTGGATTTAAAGGATTTTTATTTACATGTTTCAGGAGGTGCGAGTATTGAAATGAATATGAAAGCCAGCACGATAAAGGTAATAGGAGAGGGGGGAGTAAAATTCGAATTCGATGGAATTGCAAATGAATTGGATGCAACCATCTCAGGGGCTGGTTACCTGAATGCCATTGATCTGAAAACCAAGCGAACGGATTGCAGGATCGAAGGTGCTTGTGCCGCAAGTGTTTATGCTACCGAGCAGTTGAATGCCACCATTAGCGGAGTTGGAAAAATAAGATACAAAGGTGATCCTCAGGTATATAAAAAAATTGAAGGTATAGGTTCAGTGTCTCGTGATTAGAAAATTATTTACTTTTTAGTCAAAGGGTTATCCGTTTCGGATAGCCCTTTCCCTTTTTTAATCCTTCCATTTAAGGTGAACTTATTTTGTTGCCGGATGTTTATAAATGTCCTGCACCCAACGTTCATTCTTTTTTCTGAAAAAATATTATTCTTATTTATTTGTTTAAAATCAGACTATTAACAGTAATCAATCAAATAGTGTTTAAACAAATATATAAAAGATTGAACAAAAATTGTTTTCCGCTGTTTTGGAATCAGAAAATAATTATTAAAGGAGGATACAATATGAAAGTCAATGGATTTTTAAAAACACAAACGGCAAAACCAAGATATAACGGAACAAGTTTGCCGCGAAACAATGATCATAACGGTGATGATCTGATTGGTGATAACCACGTAGCTACATCGCTCGAAACTCCGATGCGTAAAGATGCGTTTTTGCTGAGCGATGAACAAAAAATGCTTCTCATTGAAGATAAGTTCAGGGAAATCATGAATGTTTTAGGTCTTGATTTAAATGACGACAGTTTAAATGGAACGCCTCACCGGGTAGCTAAAATGTTTGTAAAAGAAATTTTTTCAGGCTTGAATCCTGAGAATAAGCCAAAGATTTCGGTATTTGAAAATAAATTCAAGTATGGTGAAATGCTGGTCGAAAAAAACATCAACATGAATTCGACCTGCGAGCATCATTTTTTACCAATCGTTGGAAAAGCGCATGTAGCTTACGTTTCAAGTGGTCAGGTGATTGGCTTGTCAAAAATCAACAGGGTAGTCGATTATTTTGCACGCCGTCCGCAGGTTCAGGAAAGGCTAACCGTGCAGATTGCCAATGAACTGAAACGGATTTTGAAAACAGAAGATGTGGCAGTGGTAATCGATGCGAAACATTTATGTGTTTCATCGCGGGGTATTCAGGACGAAAGCAGTTCAACGATCACTGCTGAATATGGTGGCGTATTCAAAGATCCACATCGAAAGGATGAGTTTCTAAAGTATTTAGCGCTTGATATATAATGAATTCCAAATTTCAAGTTCCAAATTCCAGTTTGAACCCACCAATTGGATTTAATCTTTATCAACTTGTATGAGTTGGAAATTAAGTGAATTGAAAAACAGATAAACTATAATGAGAGCCTTTCTTACGAAGGCTTTTTTTATTTTATTCAGGTTTTTTTTGTTCATTTGCGAATAAATATTCAAAAAAAATGGACGGACGAAAACGATCGGATGTGAACCCTGGAATTATGGTAAATATCGTACAGAAACATCATCAGCGAACCGGAGAATTAACCGAAGGCATCGTGAAAAACCTGTTGACCAATTCACCCAATCATCCGCATGGCATTAAAGTACGGCTTGAAACCGGCGAAGTTGGACGTGTTCAGGAAATTCTGGATGAAGAATAGCAACGTGTTATAAGAAAAAAATTATACACCGAGAATATAACTGCAATGCAAATTATTTCAACCAATATCGCAAAACCAACCACCATTGAATGGCGTGGTCAGGAGGTACAAACCGGGATATATAAATATGCAATTGAAACTCCGATTTTTCTTGGTAAAGAAGATGTTGAAAACGACCATGTTCTTGATCGCCGATACCATGGTGGCGTTGACAAAGCCTGTTATCTTTACTCAGCCGATCACTATCCGTTCTGGAAGCTAAAATATCCGGAACTAAAATGGGAGTGGGGTATGTTTGGCGAAAATCTGACTGTTAGCGGACTTGATGAGTCTGAAATACATATTGGTGACCGCTTCCAAATCGGAGAAGCTCTTGTGCAGGTTTCTCAACCACGACAACCATGTTTTAAACTGGGCCTACGGTTTGGTGATCAGAATATGGTGGATGATTTCTGGTCAGCTCCCTATCCTGGAGTGTATGTCAGGGTTTTACAGCCGGGAAATATTGCCAAAGGAGATCAATTTACTCTGTTGGAAAGAAATCCTGATAGTTTATCAGTTAGCCAGGTTTTTTCAGTATTCCGGAGAAACATCGGGAATATTGAATTGATCAGCAAAGCAATTGATGAACCTTTTTTGGCTGAATCGTGCCGGAAAGACATACGCATGATACTTGAGCGAAAAAGATTGTAAATTCAGACACTGACCTGATTTATTCATATTCAGCAATAATTCTGAAAGATTATAAAATAGTTGATATATTCAATTTATATTCCAAGTTGTTTGTCTGATTCTGTCGTTTTTGAAGCTCTTACTTCGGTTGTACCTCCGCCTTTTAAAGTCAATTCGACGGGCGTATTGGTTTTCCAGGCGCCATGAGTGAAATCGGGCACATCAACCGAATTGGAACGATTGGCAACCGATTTTTCACTTAATGGTGAAATGGCACTCCACAGGGCAGCATCGTAAACATCCTGATCGAGAGGTAATCCGTTTCGCAGACAGTCAATTAACCGCCAGTCCATCATGAAATCCATGCCGCCATGACCGCCCACTTTTTTAGCCATTTCGCCAATTTTTTTTACAATTTCAGGCGTATATTGTACTTCAATTTTTTTCATTTCATCTTCATTCAACCAATCGTGACCGATAGCAATTCGTGCCGGATCGGGCCACTTGCAAGCAACTCCTTTAGATCCGCTGACCAGATGGATTCGCGAATAGGGGCGTGGGCTGGTTACGTCATGCTGGATCATGATGGTGCGTCCCTTTACTGTGCGGACAGTGGTTGTGTTCATGTTTCCACGGTAATGGCTGGTAGCAAATTCATTGAAAAAGCTGTCTTTGGCGGCCAGCTCCTGTGCCATAGCAGCCATTTGAAAATCCGCTGAAGACATCGAGGTGAGGTATTCCATCTGATCGCCGCGATTAATGTCCATGATTTGGCAAATTGGTCCAAGTCCGTGAGTTGGATAAAGATTCCCGTTTCGGTGTTGGTTTTCTTTTAGACGCCACATGTCAGCATAACCTTTTTTATCGAAGTTCAGGCTACGCAAATCGTGAATATAAGCGCCTTCGCCATGGACTATTTCTCCAAAAAAACCTTGGCGTGCCATGTTCAGGGTTAAAAGTTCAAAAAAATCATAGCAGCAGTTTTCAAGCATCATGCAATGCTTTTTTGTTTGTTCTGAAGTTTCAACTAATTGCCAGCATTCGTCGATGGTGATAGCTGCCGGCACTTCGGTTGCAGCATGTTTGCCATGTTCCATAGCGTAAATGGCCATCGGGGTATGTAAAGACCAGGGCGTGGTAATGTAAATCAGATCTATACCCGGATTTTCACACATGGCTTTCCACTCTTCTTTTGATCCCGAATAAGATTTGGCTCTTGGAAGCCCTTGTTTTTCAAGAATTTTCTGGCAGCCTTCCACACGGTCTTCAAATTGATCACACAATCCAACGATTTCGACACCTTCGATATAAGACATGCGTTCAACGGCGCCCGGACCGCGCATTCCCAATCCTACAAAACCGATACGCACTTTGTCTAATTTTGGAGCCGCATAGCCCGACATGTTGAACCGTTGTTTCGAATTCTTTCTTTTGCGTTCAGTTCTTGTCTCAACGCTTGATGTGGCTGCCTGACCGGCAAATCCGGTTGCCATTAATCCGGCTCCCAACAATGTATTCCGGAGAAAATCACGTCTGTTTGAACTCATTTTTGATTTTTTTTATTGGTTTATGATTGGTCGTTAATTACTCATGCTAATTACGGGTTGAAATGCGATCACTGACAAGGAAGTGATGACAATTTACCTTGATGCCATACACCTTGAACTACGGTTTAAAGTTAAACAAATCTATGAATATGTCAGTGACCACTTAAATACATAGTTTCAATTATTTCCTTCAATTGAAGCTTCTAATATGAGGCTCAATCGCATGAGAGAAGTCTTCAAGTTGCTTTCATCCAATTTGATAAGCATGTTTTACTGTATTACGGCATCCAAGACAACAGCTTGTTGGATTCAATGCCTATTATCACTTGCACTGGCAAACGCAAGGGCAAAGGGACCAGTGAAATTGCGGACAAAGGTTTTTGTTCTACAAAAGGCATCTATTATTATCCTTTTATTTTTTTTAATATTCATTCAAAGGGATTTTGTCAGGCACATTCATTTATCTTTGTGTGCATTCAAAAAACAAACTATGAACGAAAGGCCCCTGATTTTAATTACCAATGACGATGGTGTTACAGCAAAAGGATTAACTGAACTTTCTGAAGTGATGCGCCTTTTTGGCGATGTGGTGGTTGTAGCTCCGGAGCGTCACATGTCGGGAATGTCAAATGCCATCACAGTTGATTTCCCGATTCGGGTAACCAAAATAGTTGACGAAGAAGGATACGAGGTTTACAGTTGTACCGGAACACCGGTTGATTGTGTGAAGCTGGCCTTCAATCAGTTGCTTGACCGTCATCCCGATTTTGTTGTTTCCGGGATCAACCACGGATCCAATTCTTCCATCAGCGTAGTATATTCAGGAACAATGGGCGGGGCTTTGGAAGGCTGTATTCACGGCATTCCATCCATTGGCTTTTCTCTGAACGACTATGATCATGAAGCAGACTTCTCGCGTGCAAAAATATATGTTGCCCGGGTTTTTCAACAAGTTGCTGAAAATGGACTTCCTCCTTATGTTTGCCTGAACGTAAATATCCCAAAAGGAGAAATAAAAGGCATTCAGGTGTGCCGCCAGACTTCAGGAAAATGGGTGGAAGAGTTTGACAAGCGCACCGATCCGCACAAACGGGATTATTTCTGGATGGCCGGTTATTTTAAGAATTTTGAGGTGGATGTGGCTGATGCAGATATTACTGCACTCGAAAGCGGATTTGTTTCAATTGTACCAGTGAATGCCGATATGACTTGCTATCAGACTTTTGAGAGCATGAAAAGCTGGAAATTTTAATATGATATTTCGTAAACGAAACCGGTATGACCGGATATTAACCGGTTGGTTAATTGGAACTATTCTGCCTTTGATCATTTTCATGATCACTTATCAGGTAAAATACAATGAAGTTGAATTTTCGGTTTACCTTAGGAATATATGGAACATGCAGATTTTTATTAAAATACTGAGTCTTTGTGTATTTCCCAATCTTGGCTTCTTCCTGCTTTTTTACCGGCTAAAATACGATTTGGCTGCCCGCGGCGTAATATTGGCGACTTTTATTTATGCCATTGTGGTGCTGATTTTGAAAATCATATAGAGACCGAAGTCAGAAAACGGAAGACCGTAGGCTGGACTTGGAACTTGGAACTTGAAACTTTGGAACTTGGAACTCATGAAATATTACATTTTAGCAGGTGAAGCTTCGGGCGATTTGCATGCCTCCAACCTGATCAAAGAAATCAACTTGATTGATCCTCAGGCACAATTTCGCGGATTTGGCGGCGATTTGATGGAGAAGGCCGGTATGACTGTGCTGAAACACTACCGCGATATGGCTTTTATGGGATTAGTACCTGTTGTCATGAATATCCGGACCATCAAAAAGAATTTCAAGTTTTGTGAACAGGATCTGCTGGCATTTCATCCTGATGTTCTGATTCTGGTTGATTATCCCGGATTTAATCTCCGGATGGCCAAATTCGCCAAAGCGCATGGAATACGTACGTTTTATTACATTTCTCCCAAAATATGGGCATGGAAAGAAGCACGTGTGCACAAAGTAAAAGCTTATGTGGACGATATGTTTACCATTTTGCCTTTCGAAACCGAATTTTACCGGAAGTATAACTATCCGGTCAATTACGTCGGAAATCCTTTGCTCGACGCTATTCTGCAAAAGAAAACCGAACCCGATTTTCCTCGCTTTTTTTCTGAAAATAAATTGTTGGAAAAACCTGTTTTGGCTTTACTTCCGGGTAGTAGGAGAGGGGAGATCAGTGTATTGCTACCCACAATGCTTGCAGCAGCTGCTCATTTTCCTGAATTTCAATGCGTAATTGCCGGTGCGCCCAACATGGGAATTGAATTTTACCAACCGTTTATGAAAGGAAGTAAAGTACCGGTTCTATGGGGAAGAACTTACGAAATATTGATTCACAGTCGCATTGCCATTGTTTCTTCGGGCACAGCAACACTCGAAACCGCTATTCTAAATGTTCCCCAAGTTGTGGTTTACCAGATGACTCCCAACTGGTTATTTAAATACCTGAAGTTTTTTCTCATTACCAAATGGGTTTCTCTGGTCAATATTATTCTTCAGAAGGAGGCAGTTACAGAATTGATTCAGTCGGACTTTACCCTGAAAAATATAGTAAATGAATTGAATAAAATTCTACACAATCCGGAAAATGAAAAACGTATGCTTGACGATTACTGCGAAATGATGGGGAAACTTGGCGAACCTGGCGCATCAAAGAGAGCCGCAACGTTGATGGTAGAAAAATTAAAATGGTCAGTCGAAACAACAATGAATAAGAAAATCTGTATCGGTTTTTTCAAGGACTTTCAAGGTGAGGATAGTATTCTAATATCTGCCGACATTTATGGACTATTGGAAATTGAAGGTGTTTTCTTAAAACTTGCTGACGGACTTGCTGCCTTCAATTTCTCTGACATCCAATTCTTAGATAAAAATTTCAGAATCCATTTGGTTGCATACATTGACACAGAGAATATTGGGTTGAGACTTGCCGCTAATGGAGAATATGAGTGGAGAGCTACTAAAGAAAAGTGGAGCGAATTCAGGCAGAAGTTAACAGCTTTGTATCGCAATGGTATTGATGGACACCAGTATTTGGACAGCGGTTCGGTGGACAATATTGATTTACAAGTTGTCTTTTCTTTGGACGAATATTCAATGAGTTTTTGGGAGCAACAATAGAATTAAATAACAGAACTTGAAACAAACTTAATGTAATATTGATTAAAAGAAAGCAAGACTGCATACATTTACAGAGGATTTCAGCTGTTTGTTTTTTTAGTATCTTGCGCTATAAATTGTTGATATGATTAATTCTAACAAAATAAATGAAGTCGTTTCAAAGATTGCTACAAAGTTCAATCCTGATAAAATCATTTCCAAATATGATTGTAAAGTTGACAAAAGAAGAAATTGAGTCTGCAATTCAAATTTCTGAAGAGTTCAGAGTCTTTTCAGTAAATATTATCGGAATAAAATAATACTCGAAGCTAAAGACTCAATTTGGATATGTACAGTCTCTTAAAAAAAGAAATTACCAGTTTTTTCGGATCGCTCACCGGATACGTGGTAGTTTTTGTATTCCTTTTGGCGACCAGTCTTTTTCTCTGGGTATTCCCCGGAAACTACAATATTTTGGAAGGTGGATATGCATCGCTCGATGGTTTGTTTTCGCTGGCTCCGTGGGTTTACCTTTTCTTGGTTCCGGCAGTAACCATGCGTTTGTTTGCCGAGGAAAAACGTTTGGGAACCATGGAGGTTTTGCTCACCCGGCCACTTTCTGTATTTCAGATTGTGCTTGCAAAATATCTGGCAGGTTTACTGTTGGTTACGATTTCACTGCTACCCACTTTGGTTTATTTTTTCTCGGTGTATTCGCTAGGAAATCCGGTTGGAAGTATCGATACCGGCGGAACCTGGGGAGCTTTTATCGGATTGTTTTTTCTGGCGGCCATTTATGTGGCCATCGGGCTGTTCGCATCAGCACTCACCGATAACCAGATTTTTTCCTTTATTCTGGCAATGGGACTTTCGTTTTTGGCCTATCTTGGGTTCGATCTGGTTGGTTCAATGCAAATTCCATCAGCCATTCAGCAGTTGATCATCGGTTTTGGCATCAACGAACATTATAATTCCATCAGTCGGGGAGTGGTCGATTCGCGCGATCTGGTTTATTTCCTTGCCACCATTTTTCTTTTTCTTTTCCTGACCAGCCGGATTATTCATTTTCACAAAATCAATTTCAGGAGAGAATTAAAACTGGGCGCTTTGGCGATTGTTACTGTTATTTTTGTCAGCATCCTTTCAGGACAAATGTTCTTTCGCCTCGATCTGACAGCCGAAAAAAGATATTCGATCACCACTGTTTCAAAGAATCTGGTGAAGGAACTTGACAAACCGATCAACATTACACTTTATCTGGATGGCGAATTACCGGCTGGTTTCCGCAAACTCCAGAAATCGGTTCAGGAAAAAATTGCCGATTACAATGCCTATTCTTCGCAACTGATCAACCTTTCAGTGATCGATCCTTATGAGATTTCGGATGCCAAAAGACGCGATCAGCTTTTCATTGATTTGGCCGCGAAAGGGCTTCAACCGACTGATATCCGCCAGAATACAAAACAGGGAACCGTTACACGGCGCATTTTTCCGGGAGCCTTGATCGAATACGACGACAGGCAAATGAGTGTCAACCTCCTGAAAAACAACCCTGCTTTGCATTCGGAAGTGAACCTGAACAACTCGATTGAAAGTCTGGAATACGAGTTTACCGCGGCTTTTTCGGAATTGATGAATGGCGAAAAACAAACAGTCGCTTTTCTGACTGGTCAGGGTGAATTGAACGAATACGAAACCCATGAATTTGCTGAAGCGTTGGATGAAAAATACACCGTTACTAAGGTTTTGGCGCCACAGCTAATTTCAAAAGGTTCACAAATAAAAACATTGATTGTGGCAAATCCAACTCAGGAATTTGCTGAATCCGACAAATTTTACATCGATCAGTATTTGATGAACGGTGGCCGGATTATGTGGCTGGTCGATCCGGTGTCGGTGAGTTTGGATAGTTTAAGTACCAGCGGTTCAACACTGGCATTTCAACAAAAACTGAACCTGGACGATCAATTATTCAAATATGGCGTCCGTCTGAATGCCAATCTGGTTCAGGATGCCGAATGTTTGATGATTCTGGTGAATACCGCGCCGGCTGGCACACAGGCTAAATTTTCACCGGTTCCCTGGTACTTTTCGCCTTTGCTGATTCCATCAGAAAATCATGTTATCAGCCGTAACCTGAACCGTGTAAAAGCTGAATTTGTCAGTTCAATTGATACAGTCGGGAAACTGGAAAATGTTCACAAAACGGTTATTCTGACTTCGTCACCCTATTCGCTGGTGGCCAATACTCCCATGGAAGTTAGCCTGGCCAGTATCAATAATCCGCCTGACCGCCGCCTTTTTAGACAGCCATCGCAACCGGTAGGCGTCTTGCTCGAAGGTGTTTTTTCGTCTGTTTTCAGAAACCGGATAATCGATGGTTTTGGTGTGAAAACTTCCGAAGTGAAAACAGAGAGCCAACCCACCAAAATGATTGTTATTTCTGACGGAAACCTGATGGCCAATCAATACAGGTTTGTGGGCGGCGTGCCCGAGTTTATGCCATTGGGTTACGACCGCACGTCAAAACAAACCTTTGGAAACAAAGCTTTTTTAATGAATGCAGTTAATTACCTTTGCGACGATCAGGGATTAATGGAGCTTCGTTCGCGGGTTTTCAAAATCAGGTTGCTCGATAAGGTTAGGATTCAGGAAGAAAAAACTTTTTGGCAGTTGCTTAACGTGTTGATGCCTATGGTGTTAATTGCCTTGTTTGGCGCGGTCTATATTTTTGTCCGTAACCGAAAATACAAGTGGTGATTATGTCAAGGTTAATTATTGAGCGTTTTTTATCTTTATCAAACATGTTCGTTTCTTTTGTATAAAATCTTGAACGATCAATAGGTAGAAAAAATCAAAGTTTGTATATTCGTGAACTTCTCGTTGAAAAGATGCGAAGCTGATTTCAAGACAAAAAATTAAGAAGAAAATAAAACTCTAAAAAAATAAAGAATGAAATTTGTTGTTTCAAGTACCGAATTACTTAGTCATCTTTCTGCAATCAGTAAAGTGATCAATTCAAAAAACACTCTTCCTATTCTTGATAATTATTTGTTTTTGTTGGAAGAAAACCGACTTACAGTGACTGCTTCCGATTTGGAATCAACTTTGATTACAAGCATGGAACTGGAGAACACCAATGGAACCGGTGCGATTGCAGTTCCGGCCAAATTGATGAACGAAACACTAAAGGAATTTCCGGAACAGCCACTGACTTTCCAGATTGATCCTGAAACGTTTGCCATCGAAATTTTCTCGCAAAATGGAAAATTCAGTATTGTTGGCCAGAATGGCGAAGATTTTCCGCAACAACCTATTCTGAACGAGGCCATTGCTTCAACCATTAATTTGAATCACAACGTATTGCTGAACGGAATCAACAAAACACTTTTCGCGACTGCCGATGATGAACTTCGCCCGGTGATGAACGGAATTTTTGTGGAACTTTCAACCGAAGATATCAAGTTTGTTGCTTCAGATGCTCATAAGCTTGTTCGTTACAAACGTTTCGATGCCAAAGCTGAAAAGGATGCTGCATTCATTCTTCCTAAAAAACCGGCTTCTTTATTGAAAAGCTTGCTTCCGAAAGAAGATTTTGATGTGAAATTGGAGTTTGATGATAAAAATGCCTTTTTTACTTTGAGTAATTTTAAATTGATTTGTCGTTTGGTTGAAGGAAATTATCCAAGTTACAATTCAGTAATTCCAACCAATAACCCGAATCAACTGATTATCGACCGGGTTGAATTTTATAATACAGTTCGTCGTGTCTCGGTGTTTTCCAATCAGGCCAGCAATTTGGTTCGTTTGAAATTGACTGAAAATCAATTGGTTGTTTCGGCACAGGACATCGATTTTGCTATTTCAGCTGTTGAGCGCCTGAGCTGCCAGTATGAAGGTGAAGACATGGAAATCGGGTTCAAATCAACATTCCTTCAGGAAATATTAGCCAACCTATCGGCCACCGATGTAAAAATGGAATTGTCGGATCCGACCCGTGCTGGTTTGTTGTTGCCTTCCGAAAATGAGCATGAAGAAGAAAATGTCTTGATGCTTTTAATGCCGATGATGATAAACGCCTGATAATTAACAGGCTCATATATTTAAGCCTAACAGTTAAACGCTGTTAGGTTTTTTAGTTTTTGCCAGTCACTTATTTAAAATTTGCTATGAATTTGAATCTCAAAAATCCGTTGGTTTTTCTTGATCTGGAAACAACCGGAATGAATATTGTAACCGACAGGATCGTTGAAATTGCGCTGATAAAAGTTTTTCCCGACGGAAGGGAAGAAGAAAAACAGTATCGGATTAATCCTGAAATGCCAATTCCGGATGTAGTAAGTCAGATTCACGGTATTTATGAAGAAGACATCAAAGATAAGCCTACTTTTAAGGAAGTAGCAAAAACCATTGCACAGTTTATTGAAGGTTGTGACTTTGCTGGATTCAACTCCAACCGGTTTGATATTCCACTATTAGCTGAGGAGTTTTTACGCGTTGATGTTGATATTGACCTTAAAAAGCGCAAGTTTATTGATGTTCAGGCAATCTTTCATAAAATGGAAAAACGAACGCTTGCTGCTGCTTACAAATTTTATTGCCAGAAACCGCTTGAAGATGCACACAGTGCAATGGCTGATACCAGAGCGACATACGAGGTACTGAAAGCCCAGCTCGATCAATACATTGACGAAGAATATGAAGATCATACCGGTAAAGTTTCCAAACCGATTGTAAACGATATTCATGCACTGAGCGAATTTTCAGCTTACGATACGAACGTCGATTTTGTTGGCCGTATCGTTTACGATGAAAATGGAGTGGAAATTTTTAATTTTGGTAAAAACAAAGGAATTCCGGTTGAAAAAGTTTTACGCGAACAACCTGGCTTTTATGGATGGATTATGAATAACGAGTTCCCGTTATATACAAAGAAAGTACTGTCAGCCATTAAATTAAGAATGAAATGAAGATTATATGTGTTGGCCGGAATTACGTAGCTCATGCCAGAGAATTGAATAACGATATTCCTGATGAACCGGTACTGTTCATGAAACCTGATACTGCTTTACTCCGCAACAATGATTCGTTTTATATTCCGGATTGGACTAAAGATGTTCACCACGAAATTGAACTGATTGTCAGAATCAACAAGTTAGGGAAGAACATCCGTAAAGAGTTTGCACGCCGTTATTACGACGAAATTGGTATTGGAATCGACTTTACAGCCCGCGATGTGCAAAATGCGTTGAAAGATAAAGGATTACCTTGGGAAAAGTCAAAAGCATTCGATTATTCGGCTGTTGTATGTCCTGAATTTGTTTCAATTGATTCATTACCCAACCGGAATTCTATCAGTTTTCGGCTCGATATTAATGGAAAAACTGTTCAGGAAGGAAATTCTGTTTTGATGATCTTTTCGATTGAGGATATTATTTCTCATGTTTCTAAATATTTTACCCTGAAAATAGGCGACCTTATTTATACCGGAACTCCTGCAGGAGTTGGCCCGGTAGAGATAGGCGACCGACTTGAGGGATTTTTGGAAGGAGTAAAAAAGTTCGATTTTTCGATAAAATAAATCTATTTATCATGAAAAACAAGAAAGGACTCTTGATTACAGTTCTCATTTTGTCTGCATTCGTGTTGCTATTCGTTTTATTTCGAATCATTGGAATGCCTTCAATTCTAATTTCCGATTCCAAAAAATATCAAACTTCTGTTGTCGATCGTGGTCAGGTAGTTATACCGATTGAAGCTACAGGAGTGGTTGAGCCTGAAAACGAGGTAATTATATTAAGTCCATCCAACAGTATTATTCGAAAAATAAACAAAGAGCCTGGTAGTCGGGCAAATAAAGGTGAGGTAATTATTGAACTCGATGACAAAACCACTCGTGACGAAATCGAACAAATTTCAGATCAGCTTGAAGTAAAATCCAATTCGCTCGAAAGGTCGAGGCTGGAAGGCCAGATGGCCCGTATTGATCTGGATTACAACGTAGAAGTAAAGAAATTGAGAATCGCTTCGATCAAAGCACAGTTGGCCGATGAGGAACAACTGCTAAGTGTTGGAGGTATTTCATCAGCAAAAATGGACGAAACAAAACAAAATCTGGTGCTGGCTGAAAAAGATCTGGACGTGGTGCTTAAAAAAAACACCATACGATTAAAGCAGATGAAGACTGAAGAAAACGGATTGAATTTGCAGATCGAAATTCAGAAAAAGCAACTGGCCGATAAAATTGAATTGCTTGGTAAACTCAATATCAAAGCTCCATCCGCAGGTATTATACTTTCAATTTCAGGAAAAGAAGGTGAAAAAGTTGGAAACGACAAAATGCTAATTACCATCTCTGATCTATCTACTTTTAAAATCAAGGGATTAATTGATGAAAAATATTCGGAATATGTAAAAACCGGAAATTCTGTTTTTATTCTATTAGAAAATGAAAAGCTGATAGGTTCTATCGGAAATATTACCCCAACTGTAGCCGATAATAAAATTCAATTTAACGTTCATTTGGAGCGGAGTAATAATCCAAAATTGATTCCAAATCAAACTGTTCAGCTTCAGGTATTAAAGTCGATGAAGAACGAAGTTTTGCGTATTTCGGCAAACAATAATTTTAAAGTAAATGCCGAACAAACTGTACAAGTACTCGATTCGGGCAATGTGGTTACCCGAACAGTATTTTTTGGCATTAAAGGTGCTGATTATCAGGAAGTAATTTCCGGTTTGTCTGTAGGTGAAAAGGTTATACTATCCGATGCGCCTTTTTCGTGGAAGAATAAGAAAAATGAGACGAAATAGATGAAACGAATAAATCAAAAAATGAATTTTTCAGGAATCATTATTTGTTTATTAATGATTTCGTTTTTAAGTGTCCGTGCCCAGAATGTGGTCGAATATGGCCTTGATCTTCAGGATGTTGTTTCTTTGGCAATAGAACAATCTTCGGCCGTGAAGTACGCACAAAACCGAAACGAGAATTATTACTGGCGTTGGAGGAATTTTAAAACGAGGTATCGCCCGCAATTGGTTGTATCAGGAAATCTTCCCGATTTCACCAAATCAACAGTTGGTGTTACCCAGCCGGATGGTAGCCTGGAATTTAAGCAGGTAACCAATTTAGCTACATCCGCAAGGTTGTCACTCAACCAATCGATACCATTGACCGGAACTTATGTTTATGCTTCGACTTCAGCCTATCGTTTTCAGGATTACAATAAAGATGTAGTTAGCTTCTCCGGAAGTCCTTTTTCAATTGGATTTACACAACCTGTTTTTTCGATTAACTGGATGAAATGGCAGCAAAAAACCGAACCATTGGTTTACGATGAAGCGCAGAAATATTTTATTCAGTCGATCGAAGAAATTTCTTTAAACACAGTTTACCGGTTTTTCAGGTATTTAATGGTTCAAACCAATTACAAATTAGCTGAAAGTAACCTGAAAAACAGCAACAATAACCTGAAAATTGCCCAAACTAAAAAAGACCTCGGGAAAATATCGGAAAACAATTTTGCACGTAATGAACTGGCTGTTTTAAATGCTCAAAAATCACTCAATCAGGCTACTATGGATTTAAGAAATGCTGATTTTGAGCTAAAATCTTACGTTGGGCTTCCGCAAAATCAGGTAATTGAATTGGAAATGCCACTGAATATCACCTTGTTTGAAATTGATAAGGAAAAAGCACTGGAAGAAGCAAAGTTCAACAGAAAGGAGGGCTCGGAATATAAACGAAGGTTGATTGAAGCCGACCGTGATTTGTTGAATGCCAAACGCAGCACCGGATTAAGTGCAACCCTCCAGGGAAGCTACGGATTGTCGAACAGCGCTGAATCAATGGCAGGAGTTTACGATCAACCCGAACGGCAACAGACACTGAAACTGGCCTTGAGTATTCCAATCCTGGATTGGGGGCAGTCGGCTTCGGCAGTTAAACTGGCTGAATCGCAACGTGATCTGGTAATTTACGATGTGGAGAAGGACCGTGAGGATTTTGAGCGAAGCGTGGTGGTTCAGGTTGAACAGTTCAGCCTGATGAAAGATCAGCTCACAACGGCAAAAGAAGCTGATAAGGTTTCGGAAAACGGATATCAGATTGCCTTGAAACAATTTCAGAATGGAGAAATCAGTATTACCGACCTGAATATTTCACTTGCCGAGCGCGAAGATGCCAAACGCGATTATATCCGGTCATTGCAAACCTATTGGGTTGCCTATTATCAATTGCGAATTCTGACACTCTATGATTTTCAGAGTAATCAACGAATCAGCTATGTAAATCCAATGAGTGCGGATAATTAGATTTTTCATTAAACAGACATTCAATATTTAAGGCAACTTCCATCCCGTCCGAAAGAAGGGATGTTGTCATAACCCTCTTTCCTTATAATTACAATTCAGATAAATTAGTCTTCTATTACATTGGAATTCACCAATTTGTTAAAATATGTTATAAAGTATGAAAATAAAATAAATAAATTACGATACTTTATAAAATATTTAAATATCTTTGCTTCTGTTATTGATATCATTTACTTTGTTTTTTAATAAAAAAAGTAGAAATGCCACAAATTAACGAAGTCCATTCTCCAAAACTTTCAGCTTCTGATTTAAATAAAATCAGGCAGAAAAAAAGAATTCTAAGTTTACTCCATGCCAACGGAAATACTTCTGCTCCTGAGCTTAGTAAATTACTTAAGATCAGTTTACCGACCTGCATTTTATTATTGAATGACCTGATGTCGCAGGGGTATATAAAAAATATCGGAATAGGTGAATCGAGTGGGGGAAGGAAACCTAATTTATTTGGCTTGCCTGAAGATGGATTCTACGTTATCTCATGCGATTTTGCACGTTTCAATGCCAGCATGGTGATCTGCGATTGTCACAATAAATTCGTAACTCCGGTAATTTTGATTGATACTCATATTGATGATCCGGATTTGGTCGAAAAATTATTTCAGTCTTCTCAAAAGTTAATAACCGATAATCATATTCCGGTGGCGAGAGTTTTCGGTTTAGGAGTTGATATGCCGGGTTTGATTGATTCAAAAACCGGATTCAACTATACGATTAAGGATAAAAAGTACCAAAATATAAGCCGCGACCTGAAAAAGAAATTTAATAAGTTGGTGTATATCGACAATGATGCCCGGATGCATGCTTATGGTGAGTTTCATTTTGGTGCAGGCAAAGGTTATAAGGATGCTATTTTCGTACATTGGAGCTGGGGACTTGGACTTGGAATTTTCGTAAATGGCCAGCTATATAGTGGAAACAAAGGTTTTGCCGGTGAATTGTCGCACATCCCGATGGTCGAAAACGGAGATTTGTGTATTTGTGGAAAACGTGGATGCCTCGAAACGATAGCCTCTTCCAACACGATCATGAAAATGGTAAAACAAGGTTTCTCCGATCATGAAATTTCCTCCCTGATCAATCAATTTAAAGATCATCCGGAAAAGGTTACTCCCGAAGATGTGATCAATTCAGCCCGGCAGGGAGACGAATTTTGTATTTCAATTCTGAACGAAATTGGCAAGAATATGGGGAAGGGGCTTTCGTATATCATTCAGTTACTTAATCCCGAGGTAATTGTGTTAAGCGGACCTTTGTCAAAAGCCAGACAATATATTTTGTCGCCCATTCAACAATCATTAAACCGACTTTGTCTCGAGAAAATTTCAGGAAATACCATCGTTATAGTTTCCGAATTAGGTGATCAATCAGCTTTACTCGGGACTTCTGAAATGGTATTCCAGAAAGTTTTTGCTGAAATGAATTTTGAAGTACGTACTCTTTGAATTAATCTGTGATTATTATTTATTCTTTTATCTAAATTAAATTTACTTATGCGAAAGGTTTTATTATTGACTGTAATGTGCATAGCGCTGATAGGAAGCGCAATGGCACAACAATCGGTATCCGGAACCGTTGTTTCGGAATCTGACGGAATTGGGTTGCCAGGTGTAACAATATTGGAAAAGGGAACTGCCAATGGCGCGCTTTCTGATTCTGATGGTAGATTTACCATAAAAGTAGCCTCCGGAAAATCAATCCTTGTATTTACATTTATTGGAATGCAAACGGTTGAAGAATCAGTAAACAACCGTTCTGTTATCGATCTGAAAATGAAATCGGAAGACATTGGCCTGGACGAAGTTGTAGTGACTGCTCTTGGTATAAAAAGAGAGACCAAAAAACTTGGTTATGGAGTAACTGAAGTCAAAGGTGAAGAGTTGGCATTGGCCAATACAACCAATCCTATTCAGGCACTTCAGGGAAAATCAACCGGTTTGAGCATTGGCGCCTCTGATGGTGGTTTGTTTGGAAACTCGAAAATCCAGATCCGTGGAATTTCAGTTTTGAATTCAAACAGTAACCAGCCAATCTTTGTAATTGACGGTGTTATTCTTGAAAACGGTATTTCAAACGCCAGTGCCGACTGGGATGCCAGTGCGAACGACTTTGGTAATCAACTGAAAAATCTTAATCCTGATGATTTTGAATCGGTTTCAGTTCTTAAAGGTGCTGCCTCAACAGCGCTTTATGGCTCACGAGGTATGAATGGTGCTATTGTTATTAAAACCAAAGACGGAGCCGGATCCAAAGGTATTGGTGTTCAGATTACTCAGAGTGTTGGTATTGATGATGTATATGCCCAGCCCGACATTCAGTATGAATATGGAACAGGCGCCATAGCCGGATATGTTGATTTTGGAGATCAGGATGCAAACGGCAGATATTACAAATTTGCCCCAATGACTCAGTATTATAAAAATGACAAAGGGATGATGACTAAAATTGGTCATCCATGGCAGGGAACTGCTTACGGTCCCAAGTTTGATGGCAGGGAAATCGAGGATTATGATGGTACAATCACCAAATATCTTCCAGCTAAAAATAACATGCGCGATGCTTACGATACAGGTTTCAATACGAATACCTCAGTTGCATTAAGCGGCGGAAACGAAAAGGGAACTTTCTTTCTGTCTGATTCATACAACTTACGGAAAGGGACTTCTCCATCAAACGAATTCTCCAGAAATTCATTACTGTTTTCAGGCTCTTACAAGCTGGCTAAATGGTTGAAAGCTGATGCCTCTATCTCTCATACGATCTCGCAACCCAAAAATCCGGGAAACGATATCTCTGAAAACTTTTTAAACGGGAATTTTGAAAACTGGTACGAAACCAAAAAATGGAAGAAGCGTGAAATTTATCAGGCAACTCATGGTGGTGTGCCTTCATCTGATTATGGCGATAAATATGCAAACGTTCCGAACAATAACCTTTGGTTCAATTACAATTTGAATGAAGATATTCGTAATGAGCAGGTTACTCGCCCGGTTGTTCGCTTGACTGCTAATTTGGCTCCCTGGATTTCAGTGACGGCTGAAGGTAATATGAACTATTATACCGTATCTTCAGAAAATAAGCAACTTGGTACAGGTTATGCCGGCGAAGGTGGATACTATTCGTTAGGGCACTCTCTGGATGTCAGCCGTACTGCAAAATTAACAGCCAACCTGAATAAAGATTTTGGAGACTTTACGACCAGTCTTATTGTCGGAGGTGAACTCTGGGATCAAAAGAAGGAAAGTACACGCGTATGGACAGATGGCGGTTTAATTGTACCGGGTCGTTTTTTCCTTGGAAACTCTAAAAAGACCTTGGGATCTGACGGGAGTGTAAGTGGGACAAAGAAAATAAATTCGTTGTATGCTTTATTCAATGTAGGTTGGAAAAATCAGTTGTTTATTGACGTTACCGGCCGCAATGACTGGTCTTCGGCACTTGTTTATACTGATGGGACCGGAAACTATTCTTATTTCTATCCATCAATTAGCAGTTCCTGGGTTTTTACTGAAACTTTCGATTTACCTGAATGGTTTAGTTTAGGTAAAACTCGTTTGTCATGGGCACAGGTTGGTAACGATACAAATCCCTACTACATCAACAATGGTTACGCGATCGGAAACATTGAAATGGCAGGCGGCTCATTTGTTTATACCAATACAAAGTCAACCATTTTGGGAGACCCTAATATAAAACCGGAACGAAAAAATTCATTTGAAGCAGGTTTGGATCTGCGGTTTTTCAAAAACCGCGCAGGAATTGATTTTACCTATTATGATGAAACAATTAACAATCAGATTGGTACAATTCCTCTTCCTTATGAATCAGGAGTAAACAGGATGCTGTCTAATATTGGTTCACTTACCAACAAAGGAGTAGAACTCTCTATCCGTTTGGTTCCTGTTAAAATGCACAGTTTTGAATGGGAAACCACTTTCAACTACTGGAATAACAAAACTATGATTTCAAATCTTCGCCCTGAGGTTGGTGAATATTCTACTCTTGGCGGAGATATTCAGTACGGAAACTTCCGTGTAGGCTCGGTTGCATTTGAAGATGGTGAATATGGTATTCTGATGTCGGACACAAAACCGCTGGAATGGAATAATGCATCCGATTCAAACGATCCCCGCAACGGAATGAAAGTTCTGACATGGGTAGATTCCCGTCGTGGCGCTTTTTATACCAGAAGCAATAAACCTGAAGAAGTTGGTAAAATTCAACCCGACTTTGAAGGATCATGGAATAATCAGCTTAAATATAAGAACCTCTCCTTAACCGTATTGCTTGATGCCCGTTTTGGCGGAAACATCGCATCTTATTCAAATAAATACGGTACAGCTTACGGGTACCTTGAAACATCTGTAGCAGGAAGAGATGCAGAACACGGCGGTTTGGCATGGACAACCAATTATGCTGACTCAAAAGGACAAAATTTTGTTGACGGAGTTATTCCAGACGGAGTATTTGCTACCGGTCAAAAAGTTACAGCACCCAATGGTCAGAGTATCGATGTTGGTGGATTAACCTATAAGGAAGCCATGGATAAAGGTTATGTTGAACCAACTCATGCCAGCTATTTCACATACAGAAATAATTCCTGGAGTACAGGGGTAATTAACGACGACTGGTTTAGCGAAGTAAATTACATCGCACTTAGAAATGTTTCAGTGAGTTACAGCTTACCTACATCTCTGGCCAGAAAAATGAAAGCCAGTTCTTTATCGGTATCATTAAATGCACGAAACCTGGGGTATTTGTATAACTCACTTCCTAATCACCTGAATCCGGAAAGCTTCAGGGGAACATCAAGTACCGAATCGTTCCGCGAGCGTTCTTTCACTCCCTACACGGCTTCATATACAATGTCACTGGCTGTAGGTTTTTAATATTTAAAAAAATTAGCAAACATGAAAAATACACATAAAATAGTATTTGCATTGGTTTTACTGATGGTTTGGGGTTGCGATAAGGAAAAATTTGCAGAATTAAATTCAAGTCCATCAACTATTTCCACTCCTGATTTAAGGTTTTCAGTAACCAAGGCAATCGAACAGATGTACTCTGATGATTATCTTACCTGGTTTTACAACAATTTCCAGTACATTTATCCCTGGACACAGGTTACCTCCAAACAAGGCGGAAATAATTCCGATTTTGTTGACATGGGACCTTCGTCAAGCTTCAATATTTATAGTAGTCTTTTCCCTCAAACACTTGATGTAAGAGCTATTATTGATAAAATGACTGAGCCTGAAAAGTCTTCTTATCAGGCTATAAGGGCAGTAACATTTGCTACTCAGATTTTGCCGGCGCTATTTAATACAGATAATTTTGGTTCATTGGTTTATACTGAAGCAGGTTTGGCCCCATATACCAATCCTCCATTGCTGACACCAATTCTCGATAACCAAAAAGCGCTTTTTACAATCTGGCTTAAGGAACTTGATAATGCGATTGCAGTTCTTTCAACTGCAAAAAATCAGGTAACTTTAGGAAGTCAGGATATCATTTATGGAGGTGATAATGCCAAATGGGCCAAATTCTGCAATTTGCTGAAACTTAAGATTGCAGCACGATTGATCAATCAGGACAGGGCATTGGCGCTAAAAGTTGCTGGCGAAGTAGGTACTTCTGCTGCTGGCTTTATGAATTCCATGAGCGATGATTTTATATACCAAAAAGGTCCAAAATATTACGGTACCGGGAATGGTTTGTGGATTGGCTATGCAAGTAAAAATCTGGTTGACTTTTTAGTTGGCAACAAGGACCCGCGCCTGCGCTTTCTTTTCGAAAAAAATGAATTTAATGCTGAAGTTGTTCAGGCTTTCCTCGATGCCGGAAAAGCTTTGCCTCCCTATGTTGCACAATATGTTAATGTTGATGCAGATAAAAAGTTTACCGGATGGAAAGCCCCGGGTGAACCTTGGGTACGCTATCATGGAGCACCGTTATCACCGGATGCGAAACAAAATCCTGTAAACAACATTTATTTCAATCAATCTGAATTGAATAGACTTACTGTCGGTGGAGTGCAAAAAACCTATGCTTCAACTTCATTGTTTTCTGAAAAATTAGTACGTACTAGCTACGATTTTAATTATCCGACAAAACCGGGTGGCCGGATTATTCAACTGAAAGACAACGATCCGGGACTAAATGTGGTGCTTGGAACCGCTGCCGAAACCAATTTGTTTTTAGCCGAGTTTAAACTTCTGGGAGCAACACTTCCAAAAAGCGCTCAGGAATATTTTAATAAAGGTGTTGAATTATCGGTTTCAAGAATGGATGCACTGGCTAAAAATAATCAGATGCCTTATTACAGCACAGATCCGGTTTATATCAATGCTGACGAGGCTGAAGCTGCTTCAACCAAACTGCGTGGCGGTGAAATTACTGACTTGCTGGCCAAGCCAATCTGCAATCTGGCAACTGACGGACTTGAAAAAGTTTACATTCAGCAGTATATCAATTACATGAATACTCCTGGTGATGTTTGGACAACCGTTCGCCGGTCAGGTGTTCCAAAGGTGGGTAGTTTATATCTGGCTTGGGAAAAATTCACCTCAAGTGGGGTTGAAATGACAATTCCCCGCCGTTTTGTTATAGCAACTCCTGGAGAAGACGATACCAATTATGCCAACAGAATGGCTGCAATTACTGAACAAGGTATTACGCCGTCAGTTTTGAATCCGGTCAAATTAAATACTGAAAGATTCTGGTTCGATAAACTGAATCCTCAGTACGGTATGGGTCCTAAATAATTAGGTGAATTATTTCATTTATATGGAAACCGTCTCACTTGAAAATGAGGCGGTTTCTTTCTTTAATATCAGGATATTAGCAATAAAAACTGTCAATTGAAAAGCCTAATTATTATGCAAAAATTACTTGTTGTTTTTATTTTGAATCTATTTGTATTTCAGAATATTGCAGCTCCGAAAAAATTACCTGAAGCAGTTGAAATAAGTTATCAGGTAGTTGTGAATGGAACTGTTCGCGATGATGGCGCCAAGAGTATGTTATTTTGCTCAGCTACTGAATCGAAATCATGGACCGGGAATGAATCGCTAAAGTTGATCCCAACTTTAGCGAAAGAAACAAATTTCATCGATTTTACGAAGCAGAAAACCTTTCAGGTCGCCCTGTTTTCTGACGGGAGAATAATAAATTCAACCTTACCTTTTGCTGAATATCCTGTCTTGACCGAAACCAACGAAACCAAAATTATCCTTGGTTATAATTGCAAACGGGTTAAGACATCGCTTCGTTCAAACTCAATTGATATTTGGTACACGACCGAATTAAGAGTAAAAGGCACTCCGGCAATGGCTTACGGAATTCCCGCCGGATTGGTGTTGAAAATTGTAAGAAATGGAAATTACGAAATTATTGCCAAAGAAATAAAAATGGTAAAGAATAGTCGAATCGAACCTATTATTCCTGCTGATATGGGTGAAAGTATGGATTTGCCGCTTTACAAACATCGCATCACTGAAAATATGATTATTACTATACCTGTTTTTACCAACGAGCAAATAAGCTTCGGGAATGAAATAATAAATCCGGCGGACACTGATTCAGAAAAAACTTTTAAATATTCATCAGGAACAGTAATTCTAAAAAGGATAAAATTACCTATTGTTCCTGATGATACACAGTTGTTTGCAGAGTTGTACCAGCATTCGGTTGGAGATGCTTATGACCGTAACGGCTCCGTATTTTTTATTCCTGAAGATAAGGAACTTTCATTTCTGGATGGATTGAGGAATGGAACAGCCAGTTTACCGGTATTTCAGGCAAAAAACGGGAAATTGTATCATGGCGTTGTTGCAACAGAATTCTATTCGCCTCTGGTCGAGATTATGCGGTTTTTTACTCCGTTTGGTATTGGGCAATTTAACGATAAGGTTAAAGTTTACGGGCAGCAATGGGAGGATT
This sequence comes from Bacteroidales bacterium, assembly GCA_038248385.1. Taxonomy (GTDB): domain Bacteria; phylum Bacteroidota; class Bacteroidia; order Bacteroidales; family Prolixibacteraceae; genus Aquipluma. Next base: position 1,184 of record JBBRXN010000079.1, on the reverse strand, counting down.
CAACCTTTTATAAACAAGAAGTTACCGAATTGTTGCCAGTGCTTCAAGGTGAACAATGGATTGGCGTATTTATCGGGAATTATGACAAAGGAGGACACAAAGTCAGCCTGAAGTTAAAATATTACCCCGGAAGTATGGAACTGTCTGACAAACCAGCCAAAAAATATTGGACCATGCCTCTTTTCAATACCTTGAATGTGATGGAGATGTCGGGTCAAGAATACGGAACCATGTTCGAAAACGATTCTTTAAAAGTTGATTTTGAAGTTCCTTCAGGAATTAAAAATATACAAATACGCTACATTACAACCGGTCATGGAGGCTGGGGCGGTGGTGATGAGTTCAATCAGAAAATGAATACAATTTTGCTTGATGGAAATATTTTGTTTCAATTTATACCCTGGAAAAGCGACTGTAGCACATTTCGAAAATTCAATCCGGCATCCGGAAATTCATGGAATGGGTTGACCTCAAGCGATTATAGCCGTTCTGGCTGGTGTCCGGGTACAGCAACGAATCCGGTATTTTTTCCGGTAATGAATATTCTACCGGGAAAACATCAGATTAAAGTTGCAATTCCCTTAGGGAAGAATGAAGGTGGAAGTTTTAGTTCATGGAATGTCTCTGCAGTGTTGTTTGGTGAATATGAATAGATTTAGTGTTCAGTCTCATTCTCAGTGTTCAATACACCAAGCTCTTTGCTCCCAGCTCCAAAATAAAATCTTTATATCAGCTAAATTGGGCAAAAAAGTAGTACTTTTGCACACATTAATACCGGGGCTGACTGGTTTTGACAGCGGGTAGAAGAGGTATGTAAGCATGTCGGGCCTTGATCGCACAGCCCGTTAACTCGGCGTTCACAATTCAATTGGCGAAAATAACTACGCTCTTGCTGCGTAATTTACTTCAAGTAGATTACACTTTATTCCGGTATTAGATACTGGAACGAGACATCGCCCGGGTGCTACTTCCCTGAAGCGGCCCGATCAGGCGGTGCAAATAAATCGGGGATAGCGGAAGTTTTGCTTCGGGATTTCTGCAAAATTAAGAAGCTAAGGTAAAAGTCGGTGGCCCTGATCCTGCTTTTATTCGAAAAACAAGTCTGGGGATAAACATGTAGAAAGCATATTGCTTCCTCGTTTGGACGCGGGTTCGATTCCCGCCAGCTCCACTTTTTCAAAACG
>JBBRXN010000078.1:0-27551 GCA_038248385.1 Bacteroidales bacterium | reverse complement strand
TCGGTCTTCTTCCTTTTTCTTGTCGTCAGCTATTTTCTGTAGAATACTGTCGATGTTTTTGATTTTATTTTTGACTTCCGCAGAATTGGGTTTTATGTCCAAAGCGCTTAAATAAATGGTTTTGGCACTCTCGTATTCTTTCTGATCGAAAGCGGCATCGCCTTTTCCAACCATAGCCAGAAATTCAGTTTCGATTTGCTGCAACCTGGCTTTTTCGGCCAGAATTCCGTCTATTTTACTGATTTGTCCGGTCGGATAGACTTCGTTTGGTTTGATCGCCAAAGCTTCGGTATATGATTTTCTGGCATCTGCAAAATTTTCCGAACCAAATGCGTTGTCAGCTCTTAAAATGACTGATTTATAATTATCATCCAGCAACCTGGCTAATCGTTCTTTTTCAAGAATATTTTCAACTTCCGAAATTTTGCCGAGCGCCAGTTCGTTGTTTGGCTTGATTTTCAAAGCATCGCGATAGAAATTAATTGCCTTGTCATACTTTTCCTGGGCTTTTTGCTGATCGCCTTGTTGGATTGCTTGTTCAAAATCCTTATCAGTTCTGGCAATCAGATCCTCTAATTGTTTTTGTTTTTCGATCTGCTCAAGCAAGCGGTCTATTTCCTGAATGCGCCCGCTGGCAAATACATCTCCGGGTTTGTATTGAAGCGCTTCTTCGTAATTGGGGCGGGCTTCCTTATACGTTTTCAGGTCGAAAAATCCATTGGCACGGGCAATGGCATTTTTGTATTTTAAATCAAGTTCAGCTTTTTGTTTTTCGGTAATTTCGAGCGCTTTTACCAAATCCTGAAGTTCAGCTATCCGGTCGTTGGCATAAGCTTTTTCAGGAAATAGTTTTTTTGCTTCCTGATATTTTATCAGTGCCAACTGGTACTCGCCACGTTTGAAGTTCGCATCGGCGTCCATGATGGCCTGATCGTAATTTTTCTGTTTGGCAGCCAGATCCAAAGCTTCCTGTTTTGTAATGGTCTGTGCTTCTTTTTTTACCTGTCCCGATTGTATTTTTGCTGTTTCGATTTGTTCAGCGATCTGTATATCATTGAAAAAGCTTTCTTTTTCAAAATTGTCTGTTTGTTTGCCGTAAAATACTCTTCCTGAAGGTTTTAAAGTGAAGCTTTTATCAATCCCTTCAATTTCCCGGAAAAGCTGAACAAACATTTGATAAGGAGGGAAATCATTGTCGCGTTTCCAGACTTCCTGAGGAATATCGGTTGATACCACTATTGTTTTACTGAAATGCCCCGGTAGTATAAAAGTCAGGGTGTATTCATTAAAATATTCGAGTTCTAATCTGAAACGTCCGTTTTTTGGGATTTCGATTTTGCTTGGCACATTCCCTTTTAACATCTCAATAGTGCCACTTGCAGATGTTTCAACTTCAGGAACAATTTTTCCGGTTATAACAAAATATTTTTTGTTTTGTCCAGCAGATGGAAGCTGAAACAAAAATAGTAGGATCAGAAAAAACAACGCTCCCGGCCGTCCCAACTTTTGCATACTTGATCAGTTTCTAATAGAATTTATTTTGAATATCATATAAAGCTCAATTCGGTAAAATTAACCAAAACAATGGATGGTTAAAATGAAAATCAAATAAACATTACTTTTATGGTTTTTAAGTATTTTTGCCCAAAACCTATTCACAGTGAAGTTTGAGAACCTTTTTCGAAAGAAATCCATTTCGCATATTTTAATTGATGCTGATTCTTTGGCCCAAAGTTCAGGAGGAATGAGACGCAACCTGCGGGTTTTTGACCTGACGGCCCTCGGCGTTGCTGCAATTGTTGGCGCCGGAATTTTTAGTACCATCGGTAATGCTGCGGCCAGTGGTGGCCCGGCTGTCTCATTGCTTTTTGTGTTCACCGCTATTGCCTGTGGTTTATCTGCCATGTGTTATGCTGAATTTGCCGCATCAATTCCCATCAGTGGCAGCGCTTACACTTATGCTTATGCCAGTTTTGGAGAACTGATCGCCTGGATTATCGGTTGGGATTTGATCATGGAATACGCGATCGGTAATATTGCCGTGGCTATCTCGTGGTCGGGTTATTTTACCGGATTAATGGCCGGACTGGGAGTACATATTCCTGCATACCTTTCAACCGACTTCCTTACTGCTTCGCGTGGATACGATGCTGCCGTAGGTGCCGTGAATGCCGGAACCCCTTTTGCTGACCTGAGCCCTGCCATTCAGGATGCATTTTCGGCCTGGACCAATTCGCCTCAATTGGGTGGTTTTCATTTAATTGCCGATCTTCCGGCGTTATTCATCGTCTTTATCATTACCTGGATTTGCTACATTGGAATCAGGGAATCACGAATAACCAACAATTTTTTTGTTGTCCTGAAAGTTGCCATTCTGTTGATGGTAATAGGAATAGGCGCTTTTTATGTGAAGCCTGAAAACTGGAGCCCTTTTGCACCAAATGGAATTAATGGAGTATTAAAGGGCATTTCAGGGGTGTTTTTTGCTTACATCGGGTTTGATGCCATTTCGACAACTGCCGAGGAATGCAAAAATCCTCGGCGCGATTTACCATTGTCGATGTTCTATGCCCTGCTGATAACAACCATTCTCTATGTATTGGTAAGTCTGGTCCTCACTGGTATGGTTCCGTACTATGAATTGGGTGTTTCCGATCCGATGGCTTTTGTTTTCACGAAATTGCACCTCACCAAACTTTCAGGAATAATTGCTGCCGGTGCTGTTATTGCCATGGCGAGCGTTTTACTTGTTTTTCAATTGGGACAGCCACGTATCTGGATGAGCATGAGCCGCGACGGACTTCTTCCTCCGATATTTGCCCGACTTCATCCCAAATTCCGCACACCGGCTTTTGCCACCATCGTAACCGGTTTTGTTGTGGCTATTCCTTCACTTTTCATGAACCTTACCGAAGTAACCGACCTCACCAGTATCGGAACCCTGTTTGCATTTATACTCGTATCAGGAGGAATTATTGTACTTAATCCGACAGGTCAACAAAAACATGACGGTAAAGGAATTCGGGTTCCTTATGCCAACAGTCGCCGATATTTGCTGCCAATTTGGATCGTGATTTTGTTCATCGTTTGGAAATCAGGTTTTGGAAGCTCCAGCTTAATTGCAGACCATTCTGCAGGTTTTAATTTATTCGGATTTGTTCAGGAGCATTTTCCTTTCCTGATTTTTTGCCTCGTTTCAATCATTATCACTTTTCGGGCAATAGTAAAAAGCTGGTCGCTGATACCTGTACTTGGCCTACTGACCAATCTCTACCTCATGAGCGAATTGGGTGTAACCAACTGGTTTCGCTTCGGCATTTGGCTGGTAGTTGGCCTGTTTATTTATTTCTTATATGGTATGAAACATAGCCGGTTGAAGGAAGGTGAATTAGCTTGAAATTAGGAGAGAAACGGATTCGTTTGGCTGATGAATTCCCGATAAACGAAAATTTGAATGAAGCAAAATCAACTTTAAAGTTAATTTATCACACAAATGTTTTATAATATACAACCTTAAAGTGATATTAAACGTTTAATAAACTAATATTGCACCGAATGACAACCAGACATGAGGTTGAAAGTTTCTTGAAAGATTTTAAGGTAAAAATGAGCATTTTCCAAATTTACTTTGACGTGAGAGGCAAAAATGCTCAGGCCTTATTGGATTTAGAAATAAGTCCAGGAAAGAGAAAAGAAATTATTGAAAAACTAGCAACCGAAGATTATTCCGAAGGACCATTGGAAGAAAAGATGCGTGGCATTTTGCCTATGTGGGTATTTGGCAAACAAGTAAAAGGTAAAGAAGTATACATTAAAATCAGCATGGGATTAGCAAATTCACAAACCATTTGTATCTCCTTTCATCCTGTCGAACACCCGATGAAATATCCAAATAAACCAAACAAGCGATGAAAAGCCCGTTTACAGGTAAAGAAATGAAAGTCGCCAAAGAATGGCGTGAAATGACTTTCAGAAAAGAATTATTTCCAGTTGTATTTCATTTTTACCTCTGCGAGGAAACCGGAGAGCAGTTTGAAGACGAGCATTTTTCAACATTAAATTATAACCAGGTAATTAATCAGTACCGGGTCAAACATCACATTCCATTTCCGGAACAGATAAAAGCCACCAGGGAAAAATATGGTTTATCAGCAGCAAAAATGTCAGAATTTATGGGGATGGGAGCCAACTCATGGAGAAATTATGAGAATGATGAAGTACCCTCAAAAGCTCATGCTAATCTAATCCAATTAATTAGTGTGCCGTCTAATTTTGTAATGCACATTAAACAATTCTCTGGATTAGATGAAAAGGAACAAACTAAGATTCTACCAAGGATTGAAAAATTAGACGATTATTCTATCGACTTTAGTAATCAATTACTGCGTTTTGAAAGTGAGCCTGACATTACAACCGGATTTAAAGCCTTTGATCGGATCAAGACAGAGCAGGTAATTACTTATTTTGCTGAACAGCTGAAACCTTTTAAAACCAAGCTGAATAAACTGCTTTTTTATGCCGATTTTGTTCATTTCAGCAATACCGGCCAAAGTATAACCGGATTAAGATATAATGCAATTCAATTTGGGCCAGTGCCTTGCCACTATGATATACTTTTTGGGACTTTGGCTGACATTGATGTTATTGATATTGAGTTTGCCATGACACAATTTGGCGAAGTTGAAAGGATTATGCCCAATCCCCAACATCCATTTGATCCAAATTTGCTATTACCTACTGAGTTGGAAATATTGCATCAGATTTCTGAACGTTTTAAAAACACATCTGCTGGTGAGATTGCTGAGATCAGTCATCAGGAACCTGCATGGAAAGAAAATATTGAGGGTAAAAAGATCATTCCATTTCATTATGCCTTTTGGTTGGAAACTGTTTCGAGCCTCCAGAGTGAGCAAATTGAGTATAATAAGCCTATAATGAGATGAATCGAAGATGAGTTTTATTACTCCGCAATCTCATGGCTCAAACAATGCAGTGTTCCCAGTCCCCAAACCAGATCCACCGCATTGATGCCGATTACATCGCGATCAGGAAATAAATCAGTCAAAATTCCGAGTGCTTTGTAGTCATTTTTATCGTTGAAGGTTGGCATCAAAACACACCTGTTTGTTATCAGGAAATTCACATAGCTGGCTGGTAAGCGCAAGTCTTCAAAGTCGAGCCTACCGGGCATTGGCATGGTAACTACATTCAGTTTTTCGCCGTTTTCCAACCGGGCATTTTTAAGAATTTCGAGATTGGCTTCCAGCTTTTGGTGGTTTGGGTCGCCGGTATTTGTTTCATGAACGGCAACAACTGTGTTGCGATTTACAAAACGGCAAATATCGTCCACATGACCGTGGGTATCATCACCTTCAATGCCTTCACACAGCCAGATAGTATTGGTAACTCCAAAATATTCGCGGAAAACATTTTCATAGTCTTCCTTTTTAAACCCCTTGTTGCGTATTTGCTGAACCGGATCCATCAAACATTCTTCAGTTGTAATCAACGTTCCGCAACCATTCACATCAATGGAACCTCCTTCAAGCACAACTAATTTATTGTTGTACATGGCCTGAACAAGCAGTAATCCCAAATGTTGGGCTACCGCCGCCGGAATTCCCTGATCTTTCCTGTGATTTTTGTATTTGGCCCAACCGGTAAAACCAAATTGAATGGCTTCGCGGCTACCATTGGCAGTTTTTACAATGGCCGGACCCGAATCGCGCATCCAGTTTCGGTTGGTATCTTTAATGATGTAGCCTACCTGTGACTGATCGACATGTGCCTGTTCGAGCATTACCGCCACTTTTTGGCGCAGTTCATCCGACTTTACGACCAGAATAACTGGTTCGTAGGTGGTCACTTTTTTGATTATCTCAATAAATGCCCATTTGATGGCATGGTATTTCCCAGGCCAGTCGCGGCCTTCAGAAGGAAATGATAATAAAGTGGCCTGATGTTTTTCCCATTCGGCGGGGAATCGTCGGGATATGTTGTTCATTGAGCTTCTGATTTACTTATGATCGCATTAAGCTGCGTGGTTAACTATTTCAATTCCGTTTTTTAATATTTCAGATACTACGGGATTTGAAATATGAAAATCAATTGCTCTAAATGGATGTGGTTCGATTAACAGATCATCATCAGTTCTCATTTTCATCAGATCTATTTGCAGATCAATTACATCATCTATTGATTTAAAAATAATTGCTAAATCAATATCGCTGTCAGTATGATTTGTTCCTTTGGCAAATGAACCAAATAAAATTGCATTTTCAATCTTATACTTTGTGCAAACCAGAGAGATATATTTTTCTGCGATTTTTATAGCATTTGCTTTATCCATAATCTTAGTTCTTTAATATTTGAAATCCATTCTGATGTAAATTCTTGTGTGCATTTTTCATAAAAAGCTTGTTTATAGCTATCGTATCGGGCATTAAGGTTAAATGTAGTTATGGTGTCAAGCCAACCTATATGGTTATTTTGGAATTCTATTTCTGATAGCTTTGCAAGCCGTCTTAAGTCGTGTGTAAAAGGAGCATGTTCCGAAGTTATTTTAACAACCTTGGCTTTCAACAACCTTTCAATTACAATGTGGCCAATAAACAATGACCAATGATAATCTTTGACTTCGAAAAGATGAATCATCGTATTGTAATCCTTGTCTGACGTCGTAACCCAATGATTAACAATCTTTTCTATATCAATATTTCCAATTTCCATGAATCAAAATTACGAAATTTTCTATATATAAAGGTCTGACTAAAAGTAGCTCTTTATTTTAGTCAATAAAACTCACCATAAAATTACAATAAGCATCAGTCTTTCTGTCACTTATGAAAGGCCAGTCGCGGCCTTCAGCAGGAAATGATAATAGTGTGGCCTGATGTTTTTCCCATTCAGAAGGGAATAGTCGGGATATGTTGTTCATGGTTTGTATTCGTGTTATTTTATTCTTTCCTTCCAAAAGGTTTTTGCTATGGCACATACCTTATTGTTACTTTTTGTTTTTATGGTATGGACATAAGAATTTTCTCTAACAACATCCCTTTCAGTAAAAGACATGATTGTATCACCCAATTGAGCTTCTGCAATAAAGCGTCCGTCAATAGTGTGTAAATAAAAATTATCAATAATATCTTCGGAAATAGATTCCATTAACCATTGCAAATATCGGATGTTGTTCACGTGCTGATTGGTATCTACATCAAACCGATTGATATTAAACTCCTTAATGTGGCTTGATGAGTCAATTGCTTCAATCTTTTTAGTAATATCATGATTCATACATTCTTCAGTATAAAAGGACCATTTCTCTTTTATGGCATCAAAAATCTGAATAGGTCTTCTTCTTTGAATATCAAAGAAAACCCACAGACCTTTGGCTTTTCCAATAATATTTCCAAGTTCATTATAAATAATATTTTCTCTTATCCCTTTAACTATCGAATAGCTTGAAAGCCATGTTCTGATGGTAATCTTTTCTTTATATTTTGGATAATGAAACATTTCCATGACTCCGGAAAGTAGCACCCATCCGATGTTTTGCTTTTCAAGGTCATACAAACTGTGATTGATTGAATAGCAATGATCAGCAGCTGTTTCTTCCAGTAAAGTTAAGATAGTTGACGATGAAGCCTCACCGAATTTATTCATTTCGAAATATCTTAACTCAAATTGTTTATCAAAGTAGTTTTCCAATTGCAGGTTGTTTTAGATGTTGTTCCGCTTTAATCAATAAACCTCTTCGTAATATCACTATATGCATCAATCCTTCTGTCACGGAGGAAAGGCCAGTTGCGGCGAACATCTTCCATCAGTGCCAGATCAACTTCGGCCATAATGATTTCTTCCTGATCGTGCGAGGCCTGGGCCAGAATTTCGCCTTGCGGACCGGCAATAAACGAGGCGCCCCAGAATTCAATTCCTGCTGTTGATTCTAACGGTTTTTCGAAACCTACCCGGTTGCAGGCAGCAACAAAAATTCCATTGGCCACGGCATGTCCACGCTGAACGGTGCGCCAGGCATCGTATTGTTTTTCGCCATATTGTGCTTTTTCTGAAGGATGCCAGCCAATAGCAGTTGGGTAGAAGAGCACTTCAGCGCCCTGTAAAGCTGTGATTCTTGCTCCTTCAGGATACCACTGATCCCAGCAAATTAGTGTGCCGATTTTTCCAACTTTTGTGTTGAATGCTTTGAAGCCGATGTCACCCGGAGTAAAATAGAATTTTTCGTAAAAACCCGGATCGTCCGGGATGTGCATTTTGCGGTACAATCCAGCTTCTGATCCGTCGGTATCAATAATGTATGCCGAGTTATGGTACAAACCTGCAGCACGTCGCTCAAAGAATGGAACAATCAAAACCACGCGTAATTCTTTAGCTAATGCACTGAAAGCCTGATAGGAATCATTGTGAAGTGGTTCAGCCAAATCGAAATAATCGTGATTTTCGCTCTGACAAAAATAGAACGAACTGTATAATTCGGGCAAACAAACCACATTGGCTCCCTGTTTGGCGGCTTTACGAATCCATTCCAGACACTTTTTCAGGTTCACTTCAGGAACGGCATCCAATGAAATCTGGATTAATGCGATGTTGTATTTCTTGTTCTTCATGCTTTTTATACCTTTTTAAAATACTCTTTTCCGGCATTGCAGATCGGGCATTTGTAATCTTCGGGCAGGTTTTCGAAGGGCGTTCCGGGAGGAATTCCCATCGATGGGTCGCCTTCTTCAGGATTATATGTGTATCCGCAAATTAAACATACCCAGCTTTGCCCATCAAATACGTGTTCATGTTTCGGTTCATTTTCCTTATCCACAACAATACTAGCGATTGTTTCGGCATCGAGCACCGATTTTTCGATGTAGGTTGGTGAATTTTTCGGCGATAGCATTTTGTATTTTTCGCGGTAATACTGGTAAGTGAGCGGTTCTTCATCCGAAATTTCATCGGCATCAACCACTTCACCGATTATCAGGTAGTGTGATCCCAAATCAATTGAACTGACCACCCGGCAATCGAACCAGGCTACTGAACTGTCGAGCACAATGGGTGCGCCGGTTTTGGCGGTAATTGTGTTGATGCCGTTGAATTTATCGAGATCGGATGACGACATAAAACCAAAGTCGCCAATGATTTTCATGTTCACCTCTTTTTTCAGGACAGAAACCGAAAAGATACCGGAATCCAAAATTACCTGTGTCGTTTGGTTCTTTTTATGGCTCGAAATGGCCAGTTGAGCCGGTTCAGAAGTTACCTGAAAGCCGGTGTTGGCAATGTATCCGGCTTTTTTGCCCTGAAATTCGGAAGCTATCAGGTATAATCCGTAACTTAATTTGTGAAATGCTTTTAGTTTCATAAATGGGTGAATATTGTATGTGTTTTTTCGCTGAACGAATTTAGACCAATGTTTTAAAGTATTGGCATATTTGGAAAGAAAATTCTTTTGTGGGCAAAAAATGAAACTTTACTTTACATTTGGAAGGAAAATTTGTAAAGTATATCTTTCGCCTTGCCAATTTATTCATCCTAAACTATTATCCGTCATGAAAAAACAGCTCCTTTTTATTCTGTCATTATTTATTGCCATTCAGCTTATTGCACAACCTGAACGTCCGGTTGAAACTGATAAGCAAATTGTAATTGAAACGAAACATTCGGCTCTGGTTTATTCTGTCGGGAAAAATAAAAAGCTCTACCAGGCTTATCTGGGAGAAAAACTGAACAATGCTTCTGATTATAAGTTGCAACGAAATACCCACGAAGCATATATCCCATCAGGAACCGACAACCTGTTTGAACCTGCCATCAAAATGCGTCACAACGATGGAAATCCTTCGTTGGAACTGCTGTTTTCAGAAGAAAAAACGGTACGTGACGGAAACTTAACGACTACTTCCATTACTCTGAAAGATCCGGTATATCCCGTAACAGTGAAACTAAATTTCGTTGTCTATTACGATGAAGACATTTTAAAAACATGGACTGAATTCATTCATCAGGAAAAGAACCCGGTGGTTATGAGTAATTTCGCTTCGGCCATGATTCATCTCGATGCCGATCATTACTGGTTAACACAATTTCACGGCGATTGGGCCAAAGAAATGAGAATGGAAGAAAGCCAATTGACCAGCGGAATAAAAATCATCGACAGCAAACTGGGCACACGTGCCAATATATACCAGACGCCTGTATTTATGCTGGCAAAAGATAAACCTGCAGATGAAAATTCAGGAGAAGTAATTGCCGGAACGCTTGGTTGGACAGGTAGTTTTCAAATGCTTTTCGAAATCGATAATACCAATTCGCTCCGGATGATTTCAGGAATGAATCCTTTTGCTTCTGAATATCACCTGAAACCAAATGAAAACTTTGTAACTCCTGAATTTATTTTCACTTTCAGCGCTCACGGAAAAGGTTTGGCCAGTCGCAATTTTCACCAATGGGCGCGGAATTACGGTGTGATGGACGGACATGGCAGCCGACTTACTTTGCTGAACAATTGGGAAGCTACTTATTTTGATTTTGATGAGAAGAAGCTGACCGATCTGTTTGGTGGCGCAAAAGAATTGGGTGTCGATGTGTTTTTGCTGGATGATGGCTGGTTTGGTAATAAATATCCGCGAAACAGCGATCGCACTGGGTTGGGAGACTGGCAGGCCAATAAGAAAAAATTGCCGCATGGATTGGGTTATCTGGTTGAACAGGCTGAAGCCAAAGGTGTGAAATTCGGTATCTGGATTGAGCCCGAAATGGTGAATCCGAAAAGTGAATTGTATGAAAAACATCCTGACTGGATACTGAAATTGCCTAACCGCGACGAAAATTATTACCGCAATCAATTGGTGTTGGATCTGACAAATCCCGAAGTTCAGGATTTCGTTTACAATGTGGTGGATGAAATGATGACCAAAAATCCAAATATTGCGTTTATCAAATGGGATTGTAACCGTATGATGACCAATACTTATTCGTCCTACCTGAAGGACAACCAGTCGCATGTTCAGATTGAATATGTACGCAGTTTTTACCGGGTTATGGAACGTTTGCGGACAAAATATCCACATCTTCCAATTATGCTTTGTTCGGGCGGTGGTGGACGGACTGATTACGGCGCGCTTAAATACTTTACCGAATTCTGGCCAAGCGACAATACCGATGCTGTTGAGCGGGTGTTTATTCAGTGGGGTTATTCCTATTTCTTCCCGAGCATCACCTCGTGCAACCACATTACCACCATGGGCAAACAATCGCTGAAATACAAAACCGATGTGGCCATGATGGGTAAATTGGGATACGATATTCGTGTGAATGAAATGAGTGCTGAAGAATTGGCATTTAGCAAAATGGCTGTTCAAAATTACAACCGACTGAAAGACCTCATTTGGAATGGCGACTTGTACCGCCTGGTTTCGCCTTACGATGAAGAAAGGGCGGTTCTGATGTTCGCCAGTCAGGATAAAACAAAGTCGTTACTTTTCTCTTATTCGCTTCATCCTCGGGCATTTAATCAGTTTAGTCCGGTGCGTTTAACAGGTTCGGATCCCAATAAAATTTATAAAGTAGAGGAAACCAATAAAATGCCGGGATCACGGTCAAGATTCTCATCTGATGGAAAAAGCTTTTCGGGCGATTACCTGATCAAAGTCGGATTGTCGTTGCCCAACAACAGTGAACTGACAAGTTCGGTGATCGAAATTACAGAAGTGAAATAACTGTTTACTTTTCCGCAATCAATTGTCTTGCTTCCTGCTGTAATATGGCAGGTAAATGGATGTGCCGGCGGCCAATGCTGACCAACCATTTGCTGATTTCTTCGGATTTCAGGGTGTATAAAACTTCGCGTATTTCGTCAATTTGCGCGGTGGACAGGTCGCTTTCGCGGACGTTTCTTAGTTCATCCAGCTCTTCATCGTCGAAATAGGTAATGATTTCTTCATTGAAATCCGATTCATCGAATTCGCATATTTCGTGCGCACCGCAGCAATCTGATGTAATCTGCCGGGGCTCTTCAGCTGGTTCTGAACCCGGTTCGGTAATCACTTTGCTTTTCGGACGCGAGTTGATATAGAAGAAAACTCCCAATAAAATGATAATTCCAAATACGTAGTACATCATGAGCGTAAAAGTATAAAATGAAACCTGATAAAGGTTTACTGATTCAATTCCAGCCAAAATCATAAAGAATAATTAACCCTGTTGTACCGCATTTTGTTGAGAGTAATATTGTGCTATATTTGGTTTCCGGGGATTCATCTCCCGTAATGAAGATTTTACGATCAGAAATTTTAACCCGTATTAGCATTGATAACCAATATAAACCTTTAAAATGAAGTACATCTTTCTCTTTCTTGCAGTGTTGCTTTTTGCCCAAAAGTCGGATGCCCAATTCAGTAAATTCTTTAACGAAAGTACATTGCGGCTCGATTATTTCCATTGTGGAAATGCTGATTCGGAGAAGTTCTTTTTCGGTGAATTAAAAGAAGAGCCTTTCTGGGCCGGTTCAAAAACCAACCTGATTGATACCAAAGGTTATGGAATTCATTTTGTAGAAGTGCGCACTGCTGAAACCAATGAGCTGATTTATTCACGAGGGTACTGCACGCTTTTTGGCGAATGGCAGACCACTCCTGAAGCAAAAACGACAGATCGGTGTTATCCGGAGTCGGTGGTTATGCCTTTCCCCCGCGAAAAAGTAATAGTTTCGATTACCAGTCGGAACAAATCAGGAATATTTGAAAAGAAATTTGAATACATAGTCGATCCAAAAAGCCATTTCATAAAAAAGGAGCGTGATAACCTTCCTGTTTTCGATGTGGTCAACTCGGGTAATCCGGCTGAAAAGGTTGATATGGTGTTGCTTCCTGAAGGATATACCGAGAATCAGAAAGAACTTTTCAAGGAGGATTGCAGAAAATTTGCAGAAGGATTTTTCGCTTATGCCCCATATTCGCAAAACAAAGACAAGTTCAATATCCGGGGAGTATGGGCGCCCTCAAAACAGGAAGGACCTGACATTCCCGGCGATAACATCTGGAACGATACGCGGCTGAATAGTTCTTATTATACTTTCGACTCCGAACGTTACCTGATGGTGAAAGACTTTCAAGGTATTCGTGATGTGGCCGGAAATGCGCCTTACGATTACATTTACATACTGGCAAATACCGAAAAATACGGTGGTGGCGCCATTTATAATTTCTACGGAATCAGTGCTGCCCATCACGCCGATGAAGCAGGAAAGATTTTCATCCATGAATTCGGTCATTTGTTTGCCGGACTGGCCGATGAATATGTTGGCGGTGTTGAGTATTCCGATTTTTATCCGGTGAATATTGAACCATGGGAACCCAACCTGACCACTCTGGTTGATTTTGACAAGAAATGGAAGAACATGTTGCCTGAAGGAACATCCGTGCCAACGCCTGAGAAGCAATGGAAGAAAGAAAAATTGGGTGTTTATGAAGGTGGTGGCTATGTTTCGAAAGGAGTTTACCGTCCCTGGATCAATTGCCTGATGAACAACCTGCACACTATCGATGTTTTTTGCCCGGTTTGCAGTAAATCAATTCAGGATATGATTGATTTTAACTGCAAGTAGGCTAAAAATATTTGCTGAGCCAGTCCAAACCTGTTTTGGCAACCTCCAAATCCTGCTCGCCGCTTCCGCCCGAAAAAACAGCAAGAATATAGCCTGAGTTTACTTTTTTAATCAGACCGCCTTTGTACCCCAGTTCGCCTGAAAGGATTTTACGGATTCCGCTTCCGCTATCTAAATGAGTGTCGGCCATTTCAGAAGCTTTCGTATATGCAATCCCCAAAAGGTTGGCCGATTCGGTGGTTAAATTCCCCACCACTTTCATTTTCGAAATCCACATGGTTGTTAAATCGCCCGGAATAAATGCGATGATTGCAACTCCTTTTATGGAAATCTTTTGGGCAGCCTGTTCGATTAGCGCTAAACTCTCGTCAGCCTGCTTAAAAAATGTTTTCTCTCCGGAATCTTTATAGGCCTGTTTCGTTTTGGCCTGTGTGGTTTGATAGAAGCCGGAAACCATTGTCAGTGCCAGAATTAGTAGGATTTTCTTCATTTGGAAAAATTTTAATTGTGAATTAGTTAGTTGATCTGAAACAGTTGTTCAAGCAAATATAAAAGGATTTCGTAAAATATTTTCGTATTAACTGAATTTCAAATTTACCAGACTTCTATATTACCGCTTTATTCCTTAATTTTAACCAACTTTTAAAAACTGATACCATGAATTCATCGAAAAACTATCCTTTATCGCGCCGTAATTTTATCAAAGTTTCTGCCGCTACAACTGCAGGGGTTTCCATGCTATCGTTTGCCGGATGCAGTACCGAAAAAATGCCGTCACCCATGAAACGTAAATTTGGTAACTTCGATTTTGAGGTTACAACACTCGCTTTGGGTGGCCAGGCTTCGCTGCAATGGACTCCCACTGATGTGGATCCCGTGCCAATCATACTCAAAGCGTTCAAATTGGGCATCAATTATTTTGACACATCTAACCTTTACGCCGGAAGCCAATTGAATTACAACAAAGCGTTCAAAACACTGAACCTGATTCCGGGAGAAAAAAACTATGATGAGAAATTGCGTAAATCAATCTGGCTTACCAGTAAAACATGCATGCGCTGGGGAAAACCCGGTTGGCCTGAAAGGGAGAAGGTCAATAACTGGTCGAACGGAATGCCGGAGGTGAAGTGCGCGGTTGACGATCTGAAACGCTCACTCACCCAGATTTTTGGCGACAATCAGGGCAACTATCCTGAAGGCGCATACCTGGATATGATTCTGATACATACTTTAAACGATGCGGCAGAAATTGATGTGTTGTATGAAGGGCTCGAAACTCCACTCGATCCCAACGGAAATTTCGGCGCTTTGGTGGCGCTTCGTGATTTCCGCGACGGCACTAACCTGACAGGCATGAACCCCAAAAATGAAAAACTGATCCGTCACATTGGATTTTCCGGCCATGCCAATCCGCCTGCGATGATTGAAATGATCCAACGCGACGAATACGGAATTCTGGAAGGAATGCTTGTTGCGATCAACGCCAACGACAAGACCAAATACAATATGCAGCACAATGTGATACCCGTTGCCGCCGCAAAAGGTATGGGTATCATCGCTATGAAAGTATTTGCCGATGCCGCACTTTACCACAAGGAACCACGCTGGTCCCAGACTCCTGCGGATGTGTTTCGGAAAGTTGGAACTCCCGAATTACCGAGCCGTCCGCTTGTTGAATATTCATTGACTACTCCGGGAATTCATACCGCGATTATAGGTATCGGGCAAATTGATGAAGACCCGATGAAATGCCAGTTGATACAGAACTTTTATGCGGCCCAAATCGAACCCAATGGGATGCCTGAAAATGAAAGGACGCGGATTGAAGAACAGGCAAAAAATGTGAAAGCCAATTCCAATTATTTCCAGATTGATAAAGTGGGTTTAACAGCCCCCGGAAACCTTCGGATGGCAGAAAATAAAATTTTATGGGATACTGCTTTTGCCGGGGATACGCCGGTGAACCGCTACGAAGTGTTGGTTAATGGTGAAAAAGCCGGGGAGGTGGAACACAAACCTCAAACATATAAAAGTAAACCGTTCGCTTTTGAAACTGAACTAAAATCAGGCGATAAAGTGGAAGTGGTTGCAGTCGATCAGAATGGCGACAGGGCTGAAGCTTTATTGGGATAGGAAGTAGTTAAAATCAATAGATCGAATTGAGATTCAGCATAAAAAGGATTTGAAATTTCATCGTGCCCGTTTCAGGAATATAAGCTGTCCTGAATCCTGCATCGAAAGGGACAATAAAATTCAGTAAATTAAAATCCATTGTTAAGTCCAACCCGGTTGACGAAAAATACCTGGGCAATAACTGATCGGTACTTCTGGCAAAATCATAGAAAACAGAGGTTTTAACTCTTTTGATGTATAAGAAGTGTTTGAGTTGCCAGTCAGGTAAAAATAAAGGCATCGAATACAATGCTGAAAAACTCGAAATGTTGTTCCGGAAAATATCATTGTACCCTCTTGGGAAATCAATAAAGTCAGAAAAAGTATAATAATTTTCGGTTTTTTGCTGATAAGCTCCGTAGAGGCGAAGTCCATGATGCCTGGCAATTCCAGGGAAATCCAGAGTCAATTGTCCGGCAAAAATGGAATTTGATCCTTCATTAAAAGGAATATTGCTAAAATTTACCTGTACTTGTTGTCCCCAGCGCGGATACAAATCACGCAAGGAAGTTTTTTGTCGGTTGGTAGCTTTGAATGAATAATCTGTCGCGACAATTTGCCTGTGTTCAAATCCGAATGGAATGGACTCGTCCATTTTAAGTACCTTGTAGCTTAAGCCAATTTCAGGTTGAAAACTTCGCCGCCAAACATTGTGCATCCACTTAAGCGGTATCCGGATCGCGGTTGAAAGGTTCAATTCATTCCATTTTATCGGAATTGAATCGTTCATGTTATTGATCCCGATATCCCTTCGTCCACCGTAGTCGATATTGACATCAAAAGCTGGATAGAGGCTTTGGTTGGTCATATACAGGTAATACTTGCCGGTCTGCTGGTTTCGGTCATACAAATAGCCTAAAGTGGTAACATTTGTAGCAAGCAGATTTTGTGAAAGAAGTGAAATGCCGGGTCGTACTGTGAAGTTTTCTATGTCAAAGCCAATGGGCGCCCAGCTGTGAAAACTGAAAAGATTAAGCACTTTCCTGTATGGCTTTGTTTCATATTTAATATTGGGGACTGAATCCGAATTAAAAATAAAGTGTTCCTGTTGGGTGAGCTTTTCTGCCATTGGGAAAGCGCTAGTGACAGGAATAGTAATCGTCTTCCATTTGTCCGGATGAAGTGATTCTTTTACCAGCTGATAACCATCGGCAGTATAATTGGAGTAAATAATTGCCGGTTTATCTTCTATTACAGATGCATTGGCGGCACCGAAACGGGCAGAGGTTACCTGTGCGACCATGCGTGTCTTGAGATCGCGGGAATAAAAATTATCAATTCCATTGTATGAGGCCTGATAAATAATAGTATTCCTGAAAAATGATGGTCTTTTAATTTCCAGATTGGTTTCGGGGAGTAAAAGTTCGAAATGGCCGGTGGCGGGATCAATTAAAGCGATATTGTTCCCCTTTTCACCAAATACAACAGAAACAATCGACTTTCCGTCAGCAGCCCATTTGGGATGGATAAATAGTTTATTCTCAGGAGTGCTTATCTTTTTTACAAGGCTTCCATCTTTTGAATTTAAAATAACGAGAAAATATTGGTTGTCAGGAGTAACTTCTACCGCTATAAGTAATTTATCATCCATTGTTACAGAAGGGGCGTAATATCGGGTGCAATGAGTGAGTTGTTCTATTTTTCCTGTTCGGTAATGGTAAGTTTTAATAACGCGGTAGTCTCTGAACGACCACCTTGGATCATTTGTCATTTCTGACCAGTAAAGAGCGCTGTCGCTGGACGACAAGGTTTCAAGTGTGAAATTAACTCCGGCAGTGAATAGTTCCTTTTCTTTTCCCTCTTTATTAATAAGTATAACTTTCGGTAAATCATCTAAACTTGATTTTACTGCGACTATTAAACTGTCTTGAATAACTATGGGCAAATTATAATTGATGTATGAATGGGCAGGATTTTTTGTAAGTACCTGAAAAGTATTTTCATGAATATTTTTATCCTGATCTAACCACCTTTTTTGCAAAACATGGGTCAGGGTATCATAAAGACCGAATTTATTAAAGCCGGTTTGCCTTTTAATTGATGAGGAGAATGGAGCAAGTGCATACGATCGTCGTCCGACATCATTTAGCACATTGCTCCAGATTTTCGATCCGTAAATCTCTCTTGATAAACCGACAAGTTGGTATCCCATCTGGTATTTGCCCGGAACAAAATCCCGGTAAGAACCGCCATTTGCTTTTTCGTATGAATAGATGCCTTTTTGAATAAATTGATTGCGAAGACGCATTTCGAAAGAAGGAGTCCTCCCTCTTCCCGTATTTTGAAGTGCAGTTTCTGTGACTGTGGCATCTCCTTCAATGAACCAAAGAGGTACAAAAAAACCAACTGTTGCAAAAACACCTTGTTCACCAAAAACAAAGGACAAAGCTTTGGTAAATCCTTGATTTACGGCTGAATATTGAGCAGCATGTCTGAATTCATGAATGATCAACTGATCAACCCAATCCTGTGCATACATATCCTGAGGAGCCGTTGTAAATAATTCAATTCTTTTAGGCGCATAAGGTGTTACCGAACTTGGAATGGTTGTTTGATTGTGTATAATAACCGGCATTCTTGAAGTAGTATGATGAATGGTTCTGGATCCGGGTAAATAAATGTATTCGAGGCTATTGGCTACATATTGAGCATGTTTTTCAAAAGTGATGGGATAAATTAGTTTGAAATGACTGGTATTAATTTGATGCCATCTTACAGATGCCGGATCAATTCCGGCAGTATAATATTGGCCTATGCAATGAAGATTTGCAGCAGAATTAATGACGAAAAACAGAACTGTAAATTTTAAATATTTTGTCTTTAAACTTATCATATATAATTCATTACAACCAAAAATACTGAATTGTAATTGATTATCCAAAAGAAAAGTAATGGATTAAAAAAAACAAAAGAGAATAACCCCTTTGGATTATTCTCTTTCTATCTGTTGTTTGTCAAATCTACGGTCTCCCGACTTTATCCGACTTATTTACCGTGTTTGATGTTTGCCTGAGCAGCAGCAACGCGTGCAATCGGCACACGGAAAGGTGAACAACTTACGTAGTTCAAACCTAACTTGTCGCAGAATTCAACAGAACTTGGTTCACCACCATGTTCACCGCAGATTCCAATTTTTAAATCAGGTTTTACTGAACGTCCTTTGACAACAGCCATTTCAACCAACTGGCCAACACCACTCTGGTCGAGTACCTGGAAAGGATCTTGTTTCAGTATGCCTCTTGACAGATAATCGGGAAGGAATTTACCAGCATCGTCGCGAGAGTAACCCAAGGTCATTTGGGTAAGATCGTTGGTCCCGAACGAGAAAAAATCAGCTTCAGCAGCAATGTGATCAGCAGTTAAAGCAGCACGTGGAATTTCAATCATGGTGCCTAAAAGATAATCAATACGGTCGCCTTTTTCAGCAAATACTTTTTCGGCAGTAGCACGGATAATATCTGCCTGATTTTTAAGCTCGGCAACAGTCCCTACTAACGGAACCATGATTTCAGGACGGGCATCAATTCCTTTTGCTTTCAGATTCAACGCAGCTTCAATAATTGCTCGTGCCTGCATGGCAGTAATTTCAGGATAAGTGATACCCAAACGGCAACCACGGTGGCCCAACATTGGATTAAATTCTTCGAGATCCGAAATTTTACTTTTTACCATTTCAAGAGAAATACCCATTTCGTTGGCCAATTCCTTTTGTGTAGTCTGTTGGTGAGGTACAAATTCATGCAAAGGCGGATCGAGTAATCGAACAGTTACGCCAAATCCTTCCATGGCTTCAAAAATACCTTCGAAATCGGAACGTTGATAAGGCAGCAATTTGGCCAGTGCTTTTTCGCGGCCAGCGGTATCAGATGAAAGAATCATTTCGCGCATGGCTTTGATTCGTTCACCTTCAAAGAACATGTGTTCGGTACGGCATAAGCCGATTCCCTGTGCGCCAAATTCACGGGCGATGCGGGCATCGTTCGGAGTATCGGCGTTGGTACGCACATTCATCCGGGTAAATTTATCAGCAAGGTCCATGACTTTTCCAAAGTCGCCGCTAACAACCGGATCCATGGTCTGAACTTTACCTTCGTAAACTTCGCCAGTCGAACCATTCAACGAAATCCAGTCACCTTCTTTAAAGGTTTTTCCGCTCATGGTCATCTCACGAACTTTGTAATCAATTTTAATTGATCCGGCTCCTGAAACGCAACATTTACCCATTCCACGTGCAACAACGGCGGCGTGAGAAGTCATACCGCCACGGGCAGTAAGGATTCCCTGTGCAATGTTCATTCCTTCAAGGTCTTCCGGAGAAGTTTCGATACGGACCAGCAATGATTTTTCATATTTGCCGGCTTCATCGGCAAAGAATACGATTTGTCCGGTGGCAGCACCAGGTGAGGCTGGCAAGCCCTGAGCCAGTAATGTTGTACTTTTCAGCGCTTCAGTATCAAAAATAGGGTGCAATAATTCGTCCAGTTTATTGGCATCTATTCGATTTAATGCTGTTTTTGCATCAATCATACCTTGTTCGAGCATGTCAACGGCAATTTTTACCATGGCAGCACCGGTACGTTTCCCGTTACGGGTTTGCAGCATCCACAATTTTCCTTCCTGAATGGTAAATTCCATGTCCTGCATATCAAGATAATGATTTTCAAGATTTTGCTGAACTTCGTTTAACTGTTTGTACAGTTCGGGCATTGTTTCTTCAAGAGAAGGATAATTTTGAGCGCGGTCTTTTTCTGAAACACCTGCCAATATTGCCCAACGCTTACTTCCTTCAAGAGTAATCTCTTGCGGTGTACGTGTTCCTGCCACGACATCTTCGCCCTGGGCATTGATCAGGTATTCTCCGTTGAATATGTCTTCTCCGGTTCCTGCATTACGTGAAAATGCCACACCGGTTGCTGAGCTTAGTCCCATGTTTCCGAATACCATAGATTGAACGCTGACGGCGGTTCCCCAATCTTCAGGATAGTTGTTTAATTTGCGATAGTAAACAGCACGCGGAGTCATCCAACTATCGAAAACTGCACAAACTGCACCCCAAAGCTGTTCCCATGGATCGTCAGGGAAACTTTTTCCGGTTTTGCGCAAAACAGCTTCTTTAAAACGGTCAACCAACAATTTCAGATCTTCAACCGTGAATTCGGTATCGAGTTCAATTCCTTTTTCCTCTTTCAGGTGATCCATTATTTCTTCGAAAGGATCAATGTCTTCTTTGTTGTCAGGTTTCATGCCCAACACAACATCGCCATACATTTGAACAAAACGGCGGTACGAATCCCACGCGAATCGAGGGTTTCCTGATTTATTGGCAATTCCCTGGACTGCCAGATCATTTAAGCCAAGATTTAGAACGGTATCCATCATTCCGGGCATAGAAACTCTTGCACCTGAACGTACAGATACCAAACAAGGATTGTTTTTGTCGCCGAATTTAGTTGCAGTTAATTTTTCGATAAACGAAACAGCACTTTCAACTTCTTCTTTGATCATTGAAACAGCTGCAGCCTGACCTTTTTGGTTGTAAACGGTACATACTTCGGTTGTAATGGTGAATCCGGGAGGAACTGGAACACCAATGAGATTCATTTCTGCAAGGTTTGCACCTTTTCCTCCAAGTAAATTTTTCATGTCAGCTTTTCCTTCAGCTGTACCATTTCCAAACTGGTAAACGTACTTTGTCATAAATTTGTAATTTATAGATTATTGATATTTAGTGTGTTATTTGAATTTTAAGATACAAAAATAGTTGAATTTTCCGAAATTTTTAATGCCAATTTATTTAGGCCGGTTTCGTTTAGTTCCAAAGACAAACGATTTGGTTGTTGATTTGTTTTCTCAGGCAAACGAATGCAAATATATACATTCATTGGTGAAGCAAAAAAAACTTCACAAACTTTAATTTTTGAAAATCTTAACAATACTTAACGTCCATTCAAACAAGTTAACTAATTGCCGTTGTATATTTGTATCGTTATTAATAATAAGGAATTAGAGCATTAGGTTTTTTTTCATAGAAATAGGTTTGGTTAGGTAGAAAAGGATGGTTGGGGCCATCCTTTTTTTTTTATTTAAAATTTGCGATACTGAATGGCAAGCTTTAGCGTATTTCTTCCGATCCATCGCGATATTTCGAGAATCTTCCCTGTATTCGGGGATGCACCTGATCGCGCCTTGGCCATGGCCAGCCTCCAAATTCGGTACTCTGATAATCTAATATGGCCTGTCTGATTTCTGTCTGTGTATTCATTACAAAAGGTCCATATTGAACTACCGGTTCATTGATGGGTTTGCCCTGTAACAAAAGTAAATAGCAGTCAGAATCGACGTTCTCAATTGTTAACTCTACATTTGCCTTTACTTCAATAGCTTGTCCTGAAATAACTTTGGTTCCGTTGATAATAAGTGAAGAACCTTTGTGAAAATAAAGCGTTCGATTGGTATGCTCAGATGCTGACTGCAGAATCCAATGGGTGTTGGTTTCCATTTTAATGTTCCAGATTGCTACTTCGTTTTCCGGATCGGCAGCCCATGAATCAGGCGCAGGAGGAAGGGCAGTTAAATCGCCGATACTTCCGGCAATTAGTTTAATTTCAACCGATTTGCCGCTTTCATCTGTATTTTTATAAACAGGAATATCTTCTGCCCAGAGCATTTTGAAATGGGGTTCCTCAAATTTCTTCGCCTTGGGCAGATTCAGCCAAACCTGGAATAATTCCATCGGATTTTCCGCATTTTCGTTTAGCAAAGGGAACATTTCACTGTGTTGAAGACCAGCTCCGGCGGTCATCCATTGCACATCACCCTGTCCATATCTGCCTGACTGTCCATGTGAATCTGAGTGATCAACCAGTCCTGTCTGAACGATCGTTACTGTTTCGAATCCGCGGTGAGGATGTACCGGAAAGCCAGGAATGGTTTCACCATGGTACATTCGCCAACCATTTTTAATGGTGAAATCCTGGCCGATGTCCCGTCCTTTCAACGATGCCGCCGGCCCCATTTCTTTATTACCGGCAGGATAAAAATCAAGATGGTGCGCACAAAAGAGGAACGGATTTGCTGTTGGCCAAATAAATCCCAGTGGTTTAATACTGATAATCGTATCTCGATGCATAAATTGTTTTTTTTATGCCGGCCAGCGGCCTGTTAATTGACGGGTTACCATCCATCCGGGATATTCGGAAGCCAATGCGCTCACTTCGTTGAGTTGCTGCAATTCTTCTGGAGTCAGATGTAAATTAACCGCA
Organism: Bacteroidales bacterium; assembly: GCA_038248385.1. Classification (GTDB taxonomy): domain Bacteria; phylum Bacteroidota; class Bacteroidia; order Bacteroidales; family Prolixibacteraceae; genus Aquipluma. Next base: position 4,505 of record JBBRXN010000078.1, on the reverse strand, counting down.
CCAATATTGTCGTTCAATTGTTGCAGGTTTTTTGCGCCAATTATGGTACTGGTAATTGCAGGTTGTTTAATTACCCAATTAAGGGCGACAGTTGCTACCGAAACGTTGTGGCGCTTGCCAATTTCGGCCATTACGTCGATAATATCGTACGCTTTTTGTTTGTTCACGGGCGGAAAGTCGAACGTGTCGCGCCGACTGTTTCCGGCTATTTCGGTATCGCGTGTAAATTTTCCTGAAAGAAACCCTCCGGCCAGCGGGCTCCATGGCATGATGCTGATCCCTTCAGACAAAGCCATCGGAACTATTTCTCGCTCGATGTCGCGGCCTGCAACACTGTAATAGTTTTGCGAAGCAACAAATTTTGTCCAGCCCATTTTCTCGGCATAACTGTTTGCTTTTACCACCATCCATGCCGGGTGATTGCTAATACCAAGGTACCTCACTTTACCCGATCGAACCACATCTTCCAGTCCGCGCATTGTTTCTTCAAGAGGCGTAATCGGGTCAACTCCGTGGATATATAACAAATCGATATGCGAAAGATTCAATCGTTGGAGACTGTCATTTACAGAATCCATAATATGAAGCCGCGACAATCCCACCTGATTGGCTCCCGGTCCCATTCGAATCCGCACTTTGGTGGCAATTACTACTTCCTGACGCGGAACTCCCAGTGTCTTCAATGCTTCTCCCAGCATTGTTTCAGATAGTCCTTCTGAATAAGCATTGGCAGTGTCAATAAAGTTAATGCCACTATCCAAAGATGTTTTTACGATTTGATTTACTTCGTCCTGAGGCAGTTGCCCAATGGCTTGCCAATAACCTTTTCCACCGAATGTCATGGTTCCCAGACAAAGCTCCGAAACCAATACGCCTGTTTTTCCAAGTTCGTTATATTTCATTGTTTTATAGTTTTTAAGAAAGCAAAAGAGCATTTCGGGTTTATTCGAATTTAAATCACATAAAACAATTTCGGGAAAAGAAGGTTCAGTTTTGATTTTTATGTCAAAAAGTCGCCTAATTTTTAATTCAGCTGAAATATTTTCAGTCAGAATATTCATAACCAGTCATTTTGGCTTTGTCTCGAAGAAATGCAGGTATGGCAACTAATTTGATCGTCTCATTTTCTTATCTTTATACTGAAAACAATTTATTCAGAAACATGAACTTTAACAATTTCACCATTAAGTCGCAGGAAGCCATCCAACATGCTTTTGTGGTGGCTCAGGGACACAATCAGCAAGCCATAGAAACAGGTCACATCCTGAAAGGTATTTTTCACGAAGCTGAAAACGTTGTTGGATTTTTGCTTAAAAAAGTAGGAGCTAATCCGGTGGTTATTCAGCAGGCATTAGACCGCATTGTAGAATCGTATCCAAAAGTTACCGGAGGCGAACCTTATTTGTCGTCGGATGCCAATAAAGCCATGCAAAAGTCAATTGCCATCATGCAGGAAATGAACGATCAGTTTGTATCGGTTGAGCATGTTCTGATGGGATTACTGGAAACCGGCGATACCATCAGCCGGATGCTGAAAGATGCCGGGGTAACAAAAAAAGACCTTGAAATAGCAGTAAAAGAACTTCGGAAAGGCGCTAAAGTGGATAGCCAAAGCGCTGAAGATAAATTTGATTCGCTCAACCGTTTTGCGGTCAACCTTAATCAACGTGCACGTGACGGAAAGCTCGATCCGGTTATTGGACGTGACGATGAAATCCGGCGTATTCTTCAGATTTTATCGCGACGTACTAAAAACAATCCTATTCTTATCGGTGAACCGGGTGTAGGTAAAACTGCCATTGCCGAAGGTTTGGCGCAACGGATCGTTCGTGGAGATGTGCCTGAAAACCTGAAATCGAAACAACTTTTTTCTTTGGATATGGGCGCCTTGATTGCCGGGGCAAAATACAAAGGTGAGTTTGAGGAACGGTTAAAGGCAGTTGTTAACGAAGTGATCGCTGCTAATGGAGAAATTATCCTTTTCATCGACGAAATACACACCTTGGTTGGTGCCGGAAAAAGCGAAGGAGCCATGGATGCCGCCAATATTCTGAAACCTGCCCTTGCTCGCGGTGAACTTCGTGCCATTGGTGCAACCACCTTGAGTGAATACCAGAAATATTTTGAAAAAGACAAGGCATTGGAGCGCCGTTTCCAGATAGTAAATGTGGACGAACCCGATACCTTGAGCGCCATTGCCATTTTACGCGGACTGAAAGAACGTTACGAAAATCATCACAAAGTGCGGATCAAAGATGAGGCGATCATTGCTTCAGTAGAACTTTCGCAGCGGTATATTACCGAACGCTTTTTGCCCGACAAAGCCATCGACCTGATGGATGAAGCAGCTGCACGTTTGCGACTCGAAATGGATTCAGTACCACAGGAATTGGATGAAATTGACCGTAAAATCATGCAACTGGAAATTGAGCGGGAAGCTATTAAGCGTGAAAAAGATGAAAAAAAGCTATCGGTTTTGAATGAAGATATTGCCAATCTGAAACAGGAACAATCGAAATTCAGGGCACAATGGCAATTGGAAAAATCACTGATCGATGGTATTCAAAAGGAAAAGCAGGAGATTGAATCCCTGAAACTGGAAGCCGAGCAGGCCGAACGTGCTGGTGATTTTGGCAGGGTAGCCGAAATAAGGTATGGCAAAATTCAGGAAGCCGAAAAAGAAATTGAACGGCTGAAAGCTGAGTTGAGTAACCATACGGCTGAACATCTGATCAAGGAAGAAGTGGATGCCGAAGATATTTCGCAAATCGTTTCGCGTTGGACAGGCATTCCGGTTTCTCGGATGTTGCAAAGTGAACGCGAAAAATTACTGCATCTTGAAGATGAATTGCATCACCGTGTGGTTGGACAGCACGAAGCGATCAGCGCTGTGGCTGATGCAGTAAGGCGGAGTAGGGCAGGGCTTCAGGATGAGAAACGCCCGATTGGTTCCTTCATCTTTTTAGGATCTACCGGCGTCGGAAAGACGGAGCTGGCAAAAGCCTTGGCTGAATTCCTGTTCGATGATGAAAATATGTTGACCCGCATCGATATGTCTGAATACCAGGAGAAATTCTCGGTGACACGTTTAATTGGCTCTCCTCCCGGATATGTTGGATACGACGAAGGCGGTCAATTGACCGAAGCAGTTCGCCGTAAACCTTATTCAGTGGTACTTTTTGACGAGATCGAAAAGGCACATCCGGATGTTTTTAATGTATTGCTTCAGGTGCTCGACGATGGCCGTTTGACTGATAACAAAGGCCGTGTTGCCAATTTCAAGAATACGATCATCATTATGACCTCCAACATTGGTTCACATCTGATTCAGGATAGGTTTGAGCAGATGAATGAGCGAAACCATGCGGAAATTGAGGAACAAACCCGCACCGATTTGTTCGATCTGCTTCGGAAAACCATTTCTCCTGAATTTCTGAATAGGATTGATGAAGTAATCATGTTTACTCCATTAACCAGAAAAGATGTACGTGAAATTGTGAAATTGCAGTTCAATTTGATTATCAAGCGGATTCCTGATAACAAGTTTACCATCGAAATTTCAGAAGAAGCGCTGGATTGGCTGGCTGCTGTTGGTTACGACATTGCCCACGGCGCCCGACCTGTAAAACGAATGCTGCAAAAATATGTGCTGAATGAACTTTCACGTGAAATTCTGGCCGGAAAGATGGAAAGCCGCAGCAAAGTGATTATTGATGTGGAAAATGATGAAATAGTGTTCCGGTATGAGTAGGATTTTAATTAGAACAAATTTTTCTAAAAAGTTTAAATAGCTGACAGCCTTTTGTTTGTCAGCTATTTTTCGTCAAACTTATAATATTATTAGAAATTAAATTAGAAATTCTAATAATATTAGAACAATTAAATGGCTGGTACGTTTATAAATAATTAAGGAATAAGTTCTCTTTTATTCTTTTAATGTTGAAAACAAAACCATTTAACTACTTACTTATGAAAAAAACAGCTTTACCTTATTTTGGGAAATGTACTGGTGAATTACTTCTGTGCAATTCTGATGGCTTAAAAAAGCCTACTCATTCCATGAATTTCTACAACTACCTGATTATTTTTTTAGTTGCTTTTATCTCTTTGATGGGAGTAAATTCGGGTATCGCTTATGGTCAGACCAATCCCAATGAAGCTTTGTGGACCGAAAATGGGTATTCACTTAAAAAAGTGGTGAGTAACACCACCATTGCCAGTGGCGTAAATTTCAGCTACACCATTATTTTTTCTGCTCCGGCAGGTGTTTCAACTATTTCCATACAAGATCTGGTTCCAACAACGTTGCAGGTCGTGAGTGTTACGGCGGCAGGCCCGGTTTGTGGAGTGAGTCCAACTACCAATATATCAGGCAACACGGTAACTTATAATTTGGCTGCTTTACCAGGCTCGTGTGCTCCGTCGGGTTCGTTTACAATTGTGGTTAAATTTCCTGAAGGAACAACCTGCAATGGCACTGCTGCAAGAAACAGGGCAGAAATAAG
>JBBRXN010000077.1:0-27623 GCA_038248385.1 Bacteroidales bacterium | reverse complement strand
TCAATTGCAAGGTTCAGCAACAAACGAAAGAACCGTCAAACGTTCATTTAAATGTTGATTCAAAGAAGCAGGAGACAAAAAGAAATTTCGGTTTCTTCAAGTCGAACTGAAAACGAAACGATCTCCGGATCGAAAGTAGTTTTGCACCATTCAGAAGTTTGAAAAAACAGATGAAAAAGTGACTTTAATGGAACTTCGTTCGGGAAGACAATTTCTTCGGAGATGTCGAACGAACAGCTGGAATGTAATGCTGTAACAGGCAAAACAGGAAAGCTCGGGGCTGGGAAAAATGGTTGGAGAAACCGGATGGATCAGCCAGTTATAATAACCGTAGTCTGTGACTTAGGAAAATCTTCGGGTTGACCAAAAGTGAATGGGAACTTTCCTCAAAGGATTGTTCCCATTCGTGTTTTATAAGCTTTCCTTATTTGGCTTTGGGGTTTTCATTTTTTTCGCACTTAATTTTACTACTTTTGTGCATCGAAAAAACCCAAGAAGTGAAAAAAGACAATATAGAGCAGGTTTTCAGTAAATTTTCGGAATTAAAAGTATTGGTTATTGGCGATGCAATGATCGATAACTATTTGTGGGGAAAAGTTGACCGTATATCCCCCGAAGCACCAATTCCTATAGTTACTGTAACCAAACAAGAGAACCGATTAGGCGGCGCCGGAAACGTTTCGATGAATATTCAGGCATTGGGTGCAATGCCTATTCTGATATCCATTATAGGAAACGACGAAAAAGGTCGCATTTTCGAAGAATTAATGCTGGAAAAAAAACTTCCAAAACAGGGAATCTTTATTGATCCAACCCGAATGACAACGGTAAAAACCCGCATTATCAGTGGTGGACAGCAAATTTCACGAGTTGATCAGGAAATTTCCTCATTAATTGATCATGAATTCGAACAGCTTATCTTCGAACGGATCAGTAGCATTATCGATAGTGAACAGATACACATTGTTATATTTGTTGACTACGACAAAGGTCTCATTACTCCCTGGCTCATTAAAAATGTGATAGATCTTGCCAAATCAAGGAAAATACTGATAGCAGCAGACCCTAAAATCAGAAATTTCAACAACTACCAACAAGTTGATTTATTTAAACCCAATTTCAAGGAATTTAAAGAAGGACTTAAATTATTGGTTGAAAAAACTGATCTGGAAGAGTTGAAAACTGTTTCGGCAAAGTTCAAGAAAGACAATGAAATCGGATTACTCTTTATCACCTTATCCGAATTGGGCGTATTTCTGACCAATGGTGTAACGCAAAACTATTTTCCGGCCGAAGTACGTGATATTGCCGATGTCTCGGGCGCAGGCGACACAGTAATTGCTACCGCAAGCCTCTGTCTGGCAGCCGGCCTACCTATTCCGTTTATGGCTCAACTTTCCAATCTGGCTGGCGGACTCGTATGCGAAAAGCTCGGAGTAGTGCCCATTGATCCTGATCAACTCAAAAAAGAAGCAAAAAAAATACAGATAGTTTAGATGATCTTATTTTCAGCAACTTGATATATACTTTAGTTTAATTAATAAATTTTCACAACCTGTTTCTGTTTTAAGTATTAACTTTGAAACTTAACAAACAAGCAGTTTTTATATGGGAAAAGTAATTGCGCTTGCTAACCAAAAGGGAGGCGTTGGAAAAACAACAACAGCTATTAATCTGGCAGCGAGCCTGGCCGTTTTAGAGTATAAAGTATTGATAATCGATGCAGATCCTCAGGCAAATGCGACCTCAGGCGTGGGCTTCGATGTCAGGAATGTAAAAACAAGCATTTACGAATGTATTGTAGATGAGCTCGATCCGCGAAAAATAATTCTGAATACCGAGATACCGGGATTGGATTTGATTCCCTCACATATTGATTTGGTAGGAGCTGAAATTGAAATGCTCAATTTACCTAACCGTGAAAAAGTGTTGCGGCGTGTAATCGAAAAAATCAGGGACGATTACGATTTCATACTAATTGATTGCTCCCCTTCTCTCGGACTGATAACAGTTAATTCGTTGACTGCAGCTGATTCAGTTATTATTCCGGTCCAATGCGAATATTTTGCGCTTGAAGGATTAGGTAAATTACTGAATACCATCAAGATAATCCAGACAAAATTACATCCGGAACTCGAAATCGAAGGATTTTTGCTCACCATGTATGATTCGCGTCTGAATCTTTCCAATCAGGTAATGGAAGAAGTAAAGAAACACTTTCAGGAAATGGTGTTCGAGTCAGTTATTCATCGGAATATTAAGTTGAGCGAAGCTCCAAGTTACGGGCAACCAGCCATACTATATGACGCAACATCAAAAGGAGCTGCTTCATACATGAATCTGGCACGTGAGCTGCTCCAAAATAACGGGATGACGAAAATTAAAAATTCAGAAAAAATCATAGAATAAGAACCTTTTGATTATGGCTAAAAAGAACGTATTGGGAAGAGGTTTGAGCGCTTTAATTGATGGAGCCGACACTTATAGCGAGGTGAGAGCATCAGTTAATGAGATTGAAATCTCTAAAATTGTTGCCAATCCCTTTCAACCAAGAACGACATTTGACGAAGAAGCATTAAACGAATTGGCTATTTCAATTAAGGAAATAGGTATTATTCAGCCAATTACTATTCGAAAAATTGACGAGAACCAGTATCAGATCATTGCCGGGGAACGAAGGTTCAGGGCTGCTAAAATTGCCGGATTAAACACCATTCCTGCCTATATTCGTACAGCAAATGACGAAGGGATGCTTGAAATGGCACTTGTTGAAAATATACAGAGGGAAGATCTCGATGCCATTGAAATTGCTTTAAGTTATCAGCGATTGATTGAAGAATGTAAACTAACACAGGAAGTCTTAAGCGATCGGGTTGGAAAAAAACGCTCGACCGTGACCAATTATTTGAGGCTCCTGAAATTACCTGCCAAGATTCAAAAAGGGATTGTAGAAAAGGCTATTACCATGGGGCATGCCCGGGCTTTGGTCAATATCAATGATTCGGATATGCAATTAATGATTTATGATGAAACGCTGAAAAATGATTTTTCTGTTCGCCGCGTAGAGGAAATAGTTAGAAACTATAATGAGGACAATTCCAGTTTTAAACCGAAAGAAAAAATAGTCAAACAAAATTTTCCGACTGAATATGAGGATCTGAATAATCATTTGAACAAATTTTTTCATTCAAAAATTGACTTTCGCATGGATCAAAAGGGAAAGGGGAAAATTGTAATTCCTTTTAGCTCAACCAAAGATCTGGAAAGAATTTTAGGAATCCTTGACAAATTAGATGCGTAAAAAAACACATACATTTCCTTTAAGGAATCTTACTTTATATTTTCTGGTAATCCTGTTTTTCGCAACAGGATTTTCTGCCTTTTGTCAGGAAGCCGGCAAGGATTCTATACAATCGAAAAAGCCGGAGACTGTTCATTCACCAAGAAAAGCAACGATATATTCTGCTGTTTTACCTGGTCTGGGGCAAATTTATAACCGAAAATACTGGAAAGTACCGATTGTTTACGGAGGTTTTATAACTTTGGGATACTTTATTAATTTGAACAACGAAGAATACGTAAAATTCAGGCAAGCCTATTCTGATATCATTGATACGGATCCGAACACTGTTTCGTATCGTAAATTAATCTCGAACGAGAATATGCTCAAGCCTGAGAATATTGGCCAACTAACTGAGCGCTTGAGAAGTGCAAAAGATTATTGGCGAAGAAACAGGGATTTGGTAGTTATCGGTACTGCTGTTTTTTATGCCGTAAATATTATCGATGCGAGTGTTGATGCCCACTTTTTTAATTTCGACATCAGTGATGATTTGGCTATCATTTGGGCACCATCGCCCATATTGTGTATGGATAAAAAAACGATAGGAATTCATTGCAGATTTACATTCTAACTAAAGGAATAAAATATGAGATTATTAAAGCTAACATTTTTATTACTCACAATTGCCGGACTTACTTCTTTTACTTCCGGAATAAAAAAGGAAAATCTTCTGAAAGCCTGCACCATAGGCGTTGTGTCGCTCGACACTTTAAACGGGTATGAAAAATATTACCTTATTCCTGACGAAAACCTTAACAAATATTTTTCGGACAAACTTGACAGTATGTTGAAAAGCTGGTATGTACAAAATGCTTTTCTTCTCGATAGTACTGAACTGGCCGAAGCGGATACCCTCAAACAAACACTTCCCGATACGGTTTACATTCAAAGACTCCAGTCAATGCAGTCAGCTGTAAGTCTTTCGTACAACAATACGGTTAAAAATTTTATTTCCATGTACACTGTCCGCAAACCGAAACAGGTAGCAGTGATGCTTGGTTTGGGAAATTATTACTTCCCTTTATTTGAAGAAGCCCTGGCAAAATATGGTTTGCCAATGGAGTTAAAATATCTTCCCATAATAGAGTCAGCCCTGAATCCAGGGGCAAATTCAAGTGCAAGCGCCGTCGGATTATGGCAATTTATGTATTCGACAGGCAAAATGTACAAGCTCGAAATCAGTACTTTTGTTGACGAACGCCGCGATCCGGCCAAAGCTACCGACGCCGCAGTAAGGTATTTGAGAGACTTATACAATATTTATCACGACTGGCATCTGGTAATTGCTGCCTACAATTGCGGCCCCGGAAACGTAAATAAAGCAATAAAACGGTCGGGAAACGCGAAAGATTACTGGAAAATTTACTATAAACTTCCAAAAGAAACCCGCGGTTATGTACCTGCCTTTATTGCTGCAAATTATGTGATGAATTTTTACCAGAGTCACAATATCTATCCAAAATCGCCCGATTTTCCAATCATTACCGATACCTTAATGGTGAACGATTACCTTCACTTCAACCAAATTGCAGAAGTTATAGGAATCTCAGTAGAACAACTACGTATCCTGAATCCGCAATACCTTCGTGATATTATTCCGGCAAGCAAAGCAAAAGCATATAGTCTTGTGCTACCTCAGGACGAGATTTCGGCTTACCTTGAGAATGAATTATTCATTCACGATCACCGCAGAACAGAATTTTTTCCCAATAACGAGATTGTCAACCCGCAAAGCAAGTTTGTCAGCTTTGAACCCAGCGATATTAAAGGACGTGATAAGGTAATATACAGTGTTAAATCAGGCGACAATCTCGGGGCAATTTCAGCATGGTTCAGAGTGCCGGCTAGCGACTTAAAATTCTGGAATAAATTGCACAAGAATTTTCTCAAAGTTGGTCAAAAACTAACTATTTATGTTTCTGAAGGTCAGGGTGAATACTTTAGCCATTTCAATAAGAAGAGTTATGCAGAGAAACAAAAATCGCTTAATAAAAACCCAACTTATTCATCAACTCCAAAATTAGCCAGTGCAGTTAAAACCCCGCAAGTGGAAGATGTGAAAGATACATCCGGTAACGATTCCAAACTATCAGAAAAAGCTGATGCTACTGAAACAAACACCAATCAGAAGTTTGTATATTATACAGTGCGTAAAGGCGACAATTTTTGGTCAATCGCTCAAAAATTTCCCGGCACATCCAATACTGACATCATGAAAATCAACAATATCAGAACAGCAAACAATTTGATGGTAGGCCAAAAACTAAAGATCAGGCCAAATAACTAATAATTCCGGTTTTTGTCAGTTTGAGGTTTCCTTCGTTGTGGAATGATTAATAATTTAGAAAATACTGAACAAGAATGAGTTTTTTATATCCGGTGTTTCTGTTTGCTTTGTTCGCACTAACTGTTCCGGTCATTATCCATTTGTTTAATTTCAGAAGATATAAAACTCTCTATTTCAGTAATGTAACTCTTCTGAAATTAATTAAACAAGAATCGAGAAAGAAATCGCAGATAAAGCAGTTGATCATTTTAGTGGCACGTTTGCTCGCCATTGCTTCGCTGGTTTTTGCCTTTAGCCGGCCTTTTATTCCGCTCAACAACCGAACTACAAATGCAGCACAGCAAATTGTAGCCATCTATATTGACAATACTTTCAGCATGAAAAATGTCAATGAGAAGGGTCAAATCCTGGAACAAGCCAAGCTGAAAGCCATTGAAATTGCCAATTCGTATCGAGCAGGAACGCAATACCTGATCCTGACCAGCGATTTATTACCCCAACATCAATTTATTTTAAGCAAAGAACAATTCATTCAGCAGGTTACCGAAATAAAAGAAAGTCCACGTTCTCCGAAATTCTCCGAAATTTACGGACAGGTAGTAAGATCATTTTCAGGAACTACTAAAAAAGCCGATAAGATATTTTATTTCCTGTCTGATTTCCAGAAGAATAGTATCGATTTTGAAACGCTCAAGACTGATTCATCGGTATGGACTTATCTTTTGCCATTCAAATCTGATAAAATCAACAATCTCCTTATCGATTCGTGTTGGTTTGAAGTGCCGGGCCGTAAAATCGGTCAGCAGGAAAAATTATTTGTCAGTTTGAAAAATCTTTCTGAGCAAGCCTACCAGAATATTCCCATTCGTTTGACCATCAACGATTCGCTGCGGGCAATTTCGAATATCAGTATCGCTGGACAACAGGAAGCGACAGTTGAGCTCAATTACACCAATAACTCAGATGGAATTCAGCTTTGCAAAGTCGAGCTCGACGATTATCCGATTATTTACGATAATTCGTATTTCATGAGCTATAAAGTGAGAGGACAAATGAAAGCTTTGGGAATTTTTAATCCGTTAAACAATAGCTCAGGCTACCTGAAAGCCTTGTTTAACGGCGATGAACTGATTGGATACGATGAATTTCCGGAGAATAATGTGCAAATCGCCAGGCTAAAAGATTATCAATGTATTTTCATGCTCAACAACCAGAAAATAAGTTCAGGATTAAAAAGTGAACTTATTTTGTTTGTTGAACAGGGTGGCTCGCTGGTTCTTATTCCAAACAGAACAAACAACTGGGATGATTACAATGCACTGCTCACCGGCTTGAATGGCAATACTGTTGCTTCGTTCGATACCGCTTCTATGGGTATTTCAGAAATAAACTACGGTCATGAATTGTACAAAGATGTTTTCAAAAAGCAGGAAGCAGATGCTGATATGCCTGTCATCCGCGGATTTCTGAAATTTTCGGAACAGCTTCAGAAAATTGAAACTCCCTTACTGAAATTCAGGAATGGAAAGAATGCCCTAAGCATCCATCGGTTTGGAAACGGAAATGTTTATTCGTTTGCTTTTCCTGTTGACAAAACCAATTTTAACTTCATCCGCCATGTAGTTTTTGTTCCGACGATATACAACATGGTGCTGAACAGCGAAGAACCACAAAAATATGCATGGTCAATTGAAGGTGATGAACCTGTCATTCTTAATCAGAATCAACTTCCGGATGAGTTGAAACTGATCAACCTTCAAACGAAAGAAGAATTTAAAGTTTCGGCACGAAATTCAGGAATAGGAAGCAAACAATTGGTATTAAATGAACTGATCGGCGAAGCAGGCCATTATCTGATAAAAGATGAAGACAAAGCCATTCAATCAGTCTCATACAATTTTCCGAGAAAAGAGTCAGTTCCTGAATTTTTTACAACAAATGATATTAAAGAACAGATCAATGCCAATAATCTGAAACAGATTCAACTAATTGAAACGAAAGAAGGTAATTTCAGTGAAATCCTTCAGGACATCAACAACGGGAAGCAACTTTGGATGGTATTTATTATAATGGCCATTTTTTTTCTGATTTGCGAAATGGCGGTTATACGATTCTGGAAGTAGAAAAGAAGATTTAAATCATTTGTAACCGATTAAATAATGTCTAATTCTGTCGCTCTATAAACTACTAAAATTTAACAAATGAAAGTATTAAATGCTCAGGAATATATGGACCGTGAAGCCCGCTTTGGCGCTCACAATTATCATCCGCTGCCGGTTGTTCTGGATCGTGGTGAAGGCGTTTTTGTATGGGACGTTGAAGGAAAGAAGTACTTCGATTTTTTGTCGGCCTATTCGGCCGTCAACCAGGGACATTGTCATCCTAAAATTGTAAAAGCCTTGACTGATCAGGCGCAAAAACTGGCACTCACCTCCCGTGCTTTTTACAACAATGTATTGGGCGAATGGGAAGAATACATGACCAGTTTATTTGGTTACGATAAAATGTTGCCCATGAATTCGGGCGCTGAAGCCGACGAAACAGCCTTAAAACTGATTCGTAAATGGGGCTATAAAGTAAAAGGCGTACCAAAAGGCGAAGCCAAAATCATAGTTTGCAACGGTAATTTCCATGGCCGCACCATCACCATCATTTCCATGTCGTCTGATCCTGATGCCTACAACGATTATGGCCCCTATACGCCCGGATTCATCAACATTCCATACAATGATATTAAAGCGCTGGAAAATGCGCTGAAAGATCCCAATGTGGCCGGATTCCTTGTTGAACCCATTCAGGCAGAAGCCGGAGTGTATGTTCCGGAAGATGGTTTTCTAAGGAAAGCTTTCGATTTGTGCAAAAAACACAATGTACTGTTTGTTGCTGATGAAGTTCAGACCGGACTTGCCCGTACAGGAAAAATGCTGGCCTGCGATCATGAAGATGTAAGACCTGACATTTTAATCCTCGGCAAAGCTATTTCGGGCGGAATGTTGCCTGTATCCTGCGTTTTAGCAGATGATGAAATCATGCTGACCATTAAACCGGGAGAGCACGGATCGACTTATGGAGGAAATCCGGTTGCGGCCAAAGTTGCCATTGCAGCAATGGAAGTGATCAGGGAAGAAAACCTGGCCGAAAATTCAGAAAGAATGGGAAAAATATTCCGGAAGAAATTAAAATCAATTGATTCTGAATTGATTGAAATTGTCAGGGGAAAAGGCTTACTGAATGCAGTGGTGATTAAACCTGTGAATGGAAAAACAGCCTGGGATGTTTGTTTAGCCTTAAAAGACAATGGTTTGCTTGCAAAACCTACACACGATCACATCATACGGTTTACACCACCACTCATTATAACTGAAGAACAATTGATGGAAGCGCTTGTTATTATTGAAAAAACATTTGCTGAATTCGGTGTTTAGTTTCTGAAGAATCCGTTTAAATTTCTCCTGCTACTTAACTATAGCAGGTTATACTTTTGGCAAACAATGGTTCGAAAAACAATGTTTGCTTACCTGAATGCAGGTATCTATTCAGTGTATCTCACTTGTGCTTTAAAAAGCTAAATGTTCTATGCTTATATTTATGAAAAAGCTACTTATTATCTTAATCATTTTTTCTGTTTCCCTTGCTGATATTTATAGCCAGGAACGTACTGTCGCATTTCATATTTACAATCCGCTTGGACTCTTTCAGAAAGCCGGAGGAAAAATTGAATTCAGGACCAATCAAATGGGATTTCTGCTTGGGGCGATTCAATATTACGGTTCTTTGCCCAGCTATCCGGGAACACAATTTGGTCTTGAATGGAGACATTATTCAATTGCAAAGCCTGAAAAGAAAAGCGAGAACTTCTTATACACCAAACTTATCGCCGGACACCAGGAGCATCTGGATGCAACCGGGGATGGTTTTTTTGCAGTCAATGAAGTTCCTGAAGGAAATTATTACGGTGCAGGTGCCGGTATTGGAAAACACATCAATTACGGGCATTTTTTTACCGACTTTAATGCAGGCTTGAAATTTGTTCTCTCAAACGTCAAGCAGGAATCTACTTTTTACCTTTCCGGTCCGGCAAGTTACCTTGACTTACATTTTAACCTTGGATTTCAGTTTTAAGAAAATAACATGTAAATCACCTGATATAAAGGGATTCAATCAGTTTTACGAATAATCTTCAACGCTTCTTTTACATGCTGATTAGGTGATAGCTGCGATTTAAATACCTTGACCAAACGGCCTTCAGGATCGAAAATATAGGTTACACGCCCCGGAAGTAAACCGAACAAGTCGAACGGGACTCCAAGTAATTTGCGCAATTCGCCAGAGGTATCCGACAGCAACGAAAAAGGCAATCGGTATTTTGCCTTAAACTGTGCATGAGAATCAGGCTTGTCGCTGCTTACACCGTAAACTAAGGCGCCGGCCTCCACCAAATCCTGAAACGAATCACGAAAACTACAGGCTTCTTTGATGCAACCTGGTGTATCATCTTTGGGGTAAAAATATAGAATCAGGTACTTTCCTTTTATCGAAGCAATATCAACCGGTTGGTGGTTTTCGTCATTCAGGATAAAATGCGGAAGCTGATCGCCCGGGTGAAGTTTATTTTCTGCCATTTGTTGTCAGGGTTCTGTTGAATTAATGTTTACAAAAACTCTTTTAAAGCAATGGAGATGTCGTTTACTTGCTGTACGCCCATTCCGCTCCAATGTATTTTTCCATGCTGAAACAACACTATGGCCGGAATGTTCTGAATTTTACATTTCGAAGCGATATCGGGAAAATGATCAACATTCACCTTTATAATGCGCACATTCTCTTTATATTGGGTTTTGACTTCTTTCAGGATAGGTGGCATCAAACGGCAGGGAACGCACCAGTCGGCATAAAAATCTACCAATACCGGTTTCGCAGATTTCACTATATGATAAAATCGTTTACTCATTTTTGATTGCCCTCTTCCAAATCAAACCTCCCAACAAATCACCCAGCAAATAGCCCATTGCCATTCCCCACAAGGTTGAAAAATACCAAACCGATTTAATTGGGCAGGTTCCTGAAGTGCAACCAACCAGTTTCCAATAAAGGAATCCACCGATTGCACCAACAACGGAGAATATAATTTTGAGCCAGAGTGCTTTATTTTTAGTCATTCAAATAATTTTAAGTTTAAACAACAGGTTGTTCAATTAGTTCTTGATATTGAAGATAGAAATTAAAATTTCGCCATAGATAATTTTGATATCCATGTAATAAGGACACCCAAAACCTATGTAATGGATGGAAAACATCTAAATACCGGAAGGTTATTACGGTGCGCTGCACCAATAAATCTATTTGATAAATTCCTGCCGGATGGGATTAAAACTATCGATCAGCCTGGCTTTTGGCGAGAGTAAGCGGATGGTGTGTTTCTGTCCGGAAGTCGCGGCAAACATATCGCCGGCTTGAAGATGTTGTTCCGGTTCACCTTCACAATAAAAAATAATCTCACCTTCGGCCACATAACTGGTTTGCTCGTGCGGATGCGAATGATAAGGTTCGGCTTCTTCCCAAGGACCATCAGTAAAATCAACGATGACGGTCATTAAATTCGATGTATAAATGTTTCGCCGTTCCAAACCATCGCGGACGATTTCAGGTGTGCTTTCGTTAAATTTAAGTATTGACATTTTTAAATGCTTATTTATGAATGATTATTTCTAAAATATGATGCCATTTCACGGAACATACCAACTAAAGTCAGCATTCTCTGAACAGTGTTCACTGCGACTGACAACTGATCACTATTTCAACGCTTTTTTAATCTGCTTTGTGCTTAAATCGCCCTGAAAAACCAACAATGAATATTTCAAAGTAAGAGGCTGATCGAATGGAATAGAAACCGGTTGCCGGCCCGGATAAACAACATTTTGCATACTGGCTGCCTTCCGCAATATCCAGTTTGTTGATGGATTCGGATTTTTAGGATTGCTGATCATCACTACCCCACCCTTTTTTCCACCTTTCAGGAATGAACCGTTTATTTTCATTGCATTTCCTGCCTCGATGGCTGTATTGACAGGTTCAATCAGTCCGTTTTCGCCTGAAAAACTAACATCAGCAGGTAATTTCAGCCTGATTGAGAAACCGCTGTAACCTTTTTCATCATCAGAACCGCCAATACTTAAGCGGTCAGTCAGCGCTTTCAGTCTGATCCCGAATTCCATGCGCCGGTAGTTTCCTACTTTAGCGTGCATTGTAATGGTAGTTTTTTCCTGAAGGTAGGGTTCCGTGCCGTTTTTCCATAAAGGAGATTTCCAGTCAACAGTGGTAATCAGGTATCCAATTCCCTTTTGCAGGCGAAATTCAATATCTGTAACCTTTTGCTGAAAATTTTTCAATTCCCATCCATCCGAAATGGGTTTGTTATCAATCAATATCTGATGCCAGGCCCAGAATACGCCCCGTTGATGAAGGTGATCAGCCGGAAAATCTTCGGTTAGCCTTGAATTGTCGGTTCCATACAACGGATGGATGTAATTGCATCGACTATACTCTCCTCCCCTGTCTTTCGGACTTTTTTGATAAAACATGATGCTGTCTTTTCCATCCATGAAGAGAAAACCGCCCACTTTCACCACCATATTAATTTGTGATTTAACGGAAAAGGAGAAGAAAATCAGCAGAATAACAGTTATCAGTTTTAGCATTTTGTTAGTTTTTTTTCAGAGATGTGAAAAATACAAAAAAACAAAACTCCCTGAACAAATCAGGGAGTTTTTAAAATCAGGATATTTCAATCAAAAACATTTAATAATCGATTCTAAGCAGACAGCTACTTTAATGTCAGGATATCAGCAGCTGATAACAGGAATACCATGACAACCCGACAACTTGTTCACTGCGACTGAGAACTGAATACTTTCTTTATAGTTTTGGTTCCCACCCTTTTTGGTATTTACGGTCCCAAAGTTTCATGCCATCTTTATCCAAAATATGACCGTCAGAAGGATTCACTTTAAACGACTTGTTGATGCGGGACGAAATATTTGCATAATGGCACATCATCTGGCTGATTGCGCCTTCTTCGATAGGTGAATTCAGTTTGCTTTCCTTGCCGCGAATCACATTGAAGAAGTTGGCAACGTGGGTATCAGTCATGTCGCCGCCACCTCCAAGTGCTGTTCCTGCTTCACTACCCGATGATTTGCTGTTTTTAATCATTTTACCCATACGATCGTACAACTTATACCCATCACGGTTTACAAAAACAGTCCCTTCGCTTCCGTAGATAATTGTTCCACGGTCAGCTCCGTAAGTATTGTAACCATTCCGGCTTTTTCCGTCCCATTGGATAATTTTATTTCCGGGGAACCGGAAACTTGCTTCCATGGTATCATACATTGTCCAGCCATCGTTCATAAAATGACGCTTGGCTGCTTCCACATCCACCTGTTCCGGATATTTGACCTGAAGCGCCCAACGGGCCACATCCAGCTCATGAGTAGCGTTGTTGCCGGTTTCGGCAGTTCCCCAGTTCCATCCGTACCAGTGCCAGTTATAATCCCAGGTGTTGTCGTTGTATTCCTCATGCGGAGCAGGGCCTTGCCAAAGTTCCCAGTCCAATCCTTCAGGAACCGGAGCTTTTTTGGCAATGGGCACTTCGCCCCGGGTATTGGAATAAAATGCGACAGCTTTATAAACATCGCCGATCACACCTTTGTGAATTTCAGCGATAATATCCTGCGATTCTTTGGCCGAGCGCTGCTGGTTTCCCATTTGAATCACTTTGCCGTATTTTTTCTGAAAAGCTACAAGTAACTCGCCTTCGCGCGGATTGTGACTGCATGGTTTTTCAATATAGACGTGTTTATCGGCCTGCATAGCCAACCAGGTGCCCGGAGCATGCCAATGATCGGGGGCTGCATTAAAAATGGCATCAACACTCTTATCAGCAAAAACTTCGTGGATATCGTTCACCAAAACTGCTTTACCTGATACTTTTCCGTTCAAATCCTTGCCCACTTTTTCGCGTTGCTTTTTCATCACATCGCAGATATAAGCCACATCCACATTGTTGCTTTTATCCTTAAGCGCGGCATAATAAGCGCTCACCCTGCGACCACAGCCCATCAGAGCGACATTCAGGCGGTCGTTGGCGCCAACAATACGTGAATAACTTTTTGCACTGAAGCCGCTCACAGCTCCTCCAATGGCAATACCTGCAGCACCTACTGCGGCATTTCGAATAAATTCCCTGCGATTTGTACCCATGATTTTATTGATTTAGCTTGTTTATAATTTTTTGATTTTTAAACTTCTGAATTTGACCTGATCGTTGTGGTATTGCAGCATGATCGGCGCCTCCTTTACCATTCCGAAATTTTCAAATTCTGCATATTTACTTCTGGCCACCAATGCTTTGTAAATATTCGAACCACGCACATATTCAACCACTTTCATACCGTTCAGCCAATGTTCGATGCGGTTATCAGGATAAACCACGATGCGGCCAATATTCCATTCGCCGGCAGGTTTGGTAAAACGCTCCTGTTTCTCAGCCGGGATCAGATCGTAGAGCGAAGCCATGGTACGGTTTCCGACAACACCCATTTTGGCATCAGGATGCCTTTTATCATCGAGCACCTGATATTCAAGGCCGATGGAAGGACCGCCATTCCCGGTAAAATATTTCACTCCGCTGTTGGCACCTTCAGCAAAATTAAATTCAAACTGAAATTCAAACGCTGAGAATTTTTCATCAGTAACAATATCGGTACCTTTTACCGGTTTTTCTTTGGTATTGGCAACTGCCACAATGGTTCCGTCTTCCACTTTCCAGCCTTCAGCCGGGAATTTATCCTGACCAGCCGCTTTCCATCCATTGGTGGTTTTGCCATCGAACAGCATTTTCCAGCCCTGTTCCTTTTCAGCCTGACAAAGCGTATTGGGCAATAAATTTACTACAAATACATCAGCAGTTTCAGTAGCTTTCAGATCGGAAGTTTTAATACGAATATTTTTCCAGCGAATTTGTTTGCCGGGCTGAACATCTTTTCCAATGGCATGAACCTGAAGTGCAATCAAACCGGTTGGCGTCAGATCATCAAGTAAATATGCAACCGGAACACCGTTTAACCAGGTTCTGATACTGCTTCCGACACACTCGATGCGGTAATGGTTCCACTCACCCAATTTAAATGCCGGTTTGGCTGCCTGATTTAATTCGCCCGTGTATAGCCAGCCACGGCGCGCTTCATCGTATATTCCGCCACTCCATGCACGGGTCGAAGGATCAACCTCACACTGATAACCATGAACACGGCCATTCATCACTTCAGGTTTGCTGATGCTCCTGAACTGAATGCCTGAATTCATGTCATTATCAACCAATAAGTCGAGTTCAAGAATGAAATCACCGTAATCTTTATCAGTAGCAAGAAATGAATTGGGAGTATCGGAAACTGTGGTTCCAACAATTTCACCTTTTTCGACATGGTATTTGGCCTTTCCGTTCAATTGGTGCCAACCGGTTAAATCTTTCCCGTTGAAAAGGGAGATCCAGCCATCGTTCTTTTTAGCTGAAACGGTTGAAACAAGCAGTATAAATGCCAGAAAACACTGAATCTTTCTCATTTGGATTAGGTTTAAATTTTGAATTGTATTTTTCCGTGTACGATAACGGATCAAATTTAAAAATTAAAATGAAAATTGCTTCCATGTTTTTGAACACAAGAATTCCAAAAGAGAAAAGTTTTGTAATTAAAATTAAAACCATCTTATAATAGCTTCGAGTATAAAAACGTTAAATTTGTAACAAGAATTAAACAATTGAATTTATGAATTTAGAAACACGAAAAATAAACATCATAAGCTGGGTCTCTCATTTACAAGATGAAGTGATGATCGAATGCATTGAAAAACTCCAATCACAAAGGCAAGATTGGTGGGATACCATTGGTGAAGAAGAACAGAAAGAAATAGTGGAAGGAATTTTTCAAGCCGACAAAGAAGAAGTAAAGTCAACAGAAGAAGTACTTTCAAAGTATCAAAAATAGAAAAAGCTATGATATATAATTTTACAGCAGAAATTATTCAGGATATCGAAATCAATCAATTCATTGGTATTGTTCCCGGATTGCCAGGTGCTCATTCACAGGCTCCTACTTTAGATGAACTTAATAGCAACTTGCAAGACGTAATCCGTTTGTGCTTGCTGGAAATGACCGATGAAGAAAAAGCAGGATTGCCAATATTCGTTGGTACGCAAAACATATCAGTGGCTGTATGAGCACAAAAATCCCTATTATAAAAGTCAAAATTTTCGAAAAACTTTTAATCTATCTAAGGGTTAAAGTGAAGCGCCAAAGTGGTAGTCATGTTTTTTACCGCCATCCTGATGGTCGTTATACAACTCTTCCTCATCATGGAAACCAGGATTTAGGCCGTTCATTAATACGCCAAATTTTACGGGAAATCGATATTTCCCCTGAAGAATTCATTGAAGTATTGAAAAATATTTAGTCTTCAATTTCCTGTCGATACTACCTACATCTACAATTTTGCATTAATGAAGACTATCATCCTGATTGTTTACGCGTTAATCCTTTTCCTGATCGGAATATACTCCTATCTGAAAATCAAAACTCCTTTTGACTATTTTCTGGCAGGAAAAAAAACGGGTGTATGGCAAATTTCCGGAAGTTTGCTTGCTACAATTCTCGGCGGATCGGCCATTCTCGGAACTATCGGATTGGCGGAAAGCCAGTCATGGGCATCGGCCTGGTACATTCTGGCTGCCAGTCTGGGTTTATTTGGATTGCTTCCGATTGTAAGAAAAGTGTATGCAAAAGGGAAATTTACCTTGCCCGAACTAATTGGCCAGTACTACGGCGAATCGGCCCAGAAAGTCACTTCATTGATCATTCCGGTTGCATGGCTCGGAATTGTAGCGGCGCAAATCATTGCAGGTGCGCAAATACTGGTCAGCTTTTTCGGATTGGATTACACGACCGGCGTGTTTCTGACCGGCATCATCTTTATCGTCTATACCTACATTGGCGGACAGGTCTCCATCATGAAAACCGATTTGTTCCAGGCTTTTTTTATACTGGCAGGAGTTATCCTGACCGCTGTGATGATCCCTGCAAATCAACTACCGGCATTACCAAATTTTACTGACACTTTTCCTTTTAACACACATTTTTCACCTTTTGATTTGTTCATTTTGTTCCTGACATTTTCGAGCACGTTTGTGGTTGGTCCCGATATCTATTCCAGAGTATTCTGCGCTAAAGATTCAAAGACAGCTTTCCGTAGTGTACTGATTGTTGCTATAATCCTGATCCCTTTCGCATTTGTGCTTTCCTACGTCGGAATGTACGCTGCCACATTTCACCAGGGAGCACAAAACAGTTCAGCGCTGGTCAATCTTGCCAATGTTTATCTACCTGAATGGGCAGCCGGAATATTGATTGCAGCGCTGATTTCGGCGGTGCTTTCCACAGCATCCACTACCCTGCTGACAACCTCCATGATTCTGAGCGAACTCTTTCACAAAGACATCAACAACCAGAAGTCGTTCAAACAAACCAAGCTGTTCCTGATCATGGTTGGACTTTTAAGTATGTTAATTTCTTTAAAAGTCACCTCAATTGTTTCGTCTTTACTTCTGGCGCTTTCGTTTTATTCCGGCGCATTTATTATTCCAATGATCGCAGCACTTTTCAATCTTCCGTACAACAAACGATTCAGTATTGCCGCTATGCTTTCAGGAGGTATTCTGGCATTATCCGGAAAATTGATGATGACCTTCAACCTTACCGAAGCAGGTCAGTATGTACTGATTTCAGGATTTATTCTAAATGCATTACTGCTTTTTATACCTTTCAGGAAAAAATTATGAAATCACTTGTTCTTGAAAAATACAACGAATTTACCCTGTGTGAAACAGAAGTTCCGGAGTTAAAATCCGGCTGGGTTTTGATTAAAGTGGAAGCCTGCGGCATCTGCGGAAGTGATGTACACGGAATGGACGGAAGCACCGGTCGTCGCCAGCCTCCTGTAATCATGGGGCACGAAGCTTCAGGAACAATTTATGAAGTAGCTGCGGATGTCTCTGAATGGAAAACAGGTGATCGTGTTACTTTTGATTCGACTATTTCGTGCGGTGATTGTTTTTATTGCAATCGTGGCGACATCAATTTATGCGATAATCGTCGTGTGCTGGGCGTTTCGTGCGATGACTACCGCCAAAACGGAGCTTTTGCCGAATATATAGCAGTGCCAGCCCGTATTTTGTATTCCATTCCTGAAAACATCAGTTTTGAACAGGCCGCAATGATCGAAGCTGTTTCGGTGGCCGTACATGCCACTGCAATCAGTTCTGTTCAGGCAAATGATACTGCGGTGGTAATCGGCTGCGGAATGATTGGACTGCTTTGCATTCAGGCATTAAAAGCTGCCGGTTGCGGAAAGGTAATCGCTATTGATCAGATCGTTGAAAAACTGAAATTAGCTGCGGAATTGGGCGCTGATCTGACTATCAATTCAAATGATCCGGAATTAATTCAAAAAGTAATGAATGAAACCGAAAAGCGCGGCGCTGACATTGTCTTTGAAGTAGTTGGAATTGAATCAACAGTCAATCTGGCTGTTGATTGTACAAGGAAAGGCGGAACTGTTACTTTGATTGGCAATTTGACTCCGGAAGTAAAATTTCCACTTCAGAAAGTGGTTACCCGGCAATTGAAAGTACAGGGTTCGTGCGCCTCTGCCGGAGAATATCCGCTTTGCCTCAAATTGATTGCTTCAGGAAAAATTAAAGTTGATTCACTGATCAGTAAAGTTGCACCACTCGAAGAAGGAAACGAATGGTTCCATCGGCTTTACAACAAAGAAGCCGGATTGATGAAGGTGATTCTGAAACCGTAAAACGAAGAAAGTGATCAGTCCCAGTCGCAGTGTTTTGTGCTAAGCTGGAAGGTTGTCTGTTGTTTGTTGTCTGTTGTCAGATGTTTGTTGTCAGTTGCTTGTTGCTTGTTGTTTGTTGTCAGTTATCAGATTACCAAGTGCAGCGGAATACCTGAAACTTTGAACTTGGAACTTGAAATTTGGAACTTGGAACTTGAAACCTGAAACTTTGAATTTGAAACCTGAAATTTAAAATTTGAAACTCTTTAAATTAAATAAATCATGTCGCTAAATGTCGCTATCATTGGCTGTGCTAAAATTGCACATTTACATGCCAAAGCCATTTTACAAATTCCTGAATTAAGTTTCAAGGCTGTTTGGAGCCGGACTCCCGAATCGGCACAAAAGTTTGTCGATGAATACGGGGTGAAAGCTTATTCCTCTATATCGGAGATGATAAAAGCCGAAAACATCCAAATGGTTGTCATCTGTACTGCCCATCCTTACCATGCCGACCCTGCTATTCAGGCAATGGAAGCCGGGGCGAATGTATTGATTGAAAAACCACTTGCTTCCACTTTACAGGATTGTGACCGGATCATTGAGGCTGCTGAAAGAACCGGATGCAAAACCGGGGCAATCAGTCAGCGACGATGGTACCAGCCCATTGTGCGAATGAAAAAAGCCATTGATGAAGGTAAAATCGGAACGCCTGCACTGGGAACCATTCAAATGCTCGGATGGCGCGACCGTTCTTATTTTGAAAGCGATGCATGGCGCGGATCATGGAAAATGGAAGGTGGCGGCGTATTGGTTAATCAGGCGCCCCACCCGCTCGACTTGCTGCAATGGCTAATGGGCGACATTGACGAAGTATTTGGTTATTGGGGAAACCTGAACCATCCCTACATTGAAGTGGAAGATACCGCTGTCGCAGTAATTCGTTTTAAGAATGGAGCATTAGGTAATATTCTGGTCAGCAATTCGCAGAAACCGGGTATTTATGGTAAAATTCACATCCACGGAAGCAACGGCGCCACAGTTGGCGCTCAGCCCGAAGGAGGCGCCATGTTTATCGCCGGAAAAACTACCATTACCGAATCTCCCAAACTCGATTTGTGGACTGTTCCGGGCGAAGAACATCTGATGGAGGAATGGAACAAAGCCGACAGCGATGAATTTCATTCGGTGGATGCCATGACCTGGTATTTTAAACAGCAATTGGTTGATTTTACCGAAGCGATACTAAATAACAGACAACCAATGGTAACCGCTGAAGAAGGCCGCAAAACAGTTGAATTGTTTACCGCAATTTACCGCTCGCAACGCGATGGAAAACCGGTGAAGTTTCCGCTTCAACCTGAATATGACAGGGATGATATGGATGGAAGAATTTAGCCGAAGAGCAGGAAAATCGTTTTGTTCAACATTCTCCAAATCCAGCTGAACCTCCTGATTAAGCAAATCATACCCGATTAAATGCAATGTGCAAAGCTTTGTGTATTGTCAACTTACCAAGTTAAAATGGCAGAAATGGATTGCAATATAATTGAATTGGATGTCGATATAATAAAATTGGATTGCAATATAATAGAAATGGATTGCAATATAATTGAATTGGATGACGATATAATAGAATTGGATTGCAAAATAACAGAATTGAATTGCGATATAATAGAAATGGATTGCAATATAATTAAATTGGAATGCAAAATAATAGAAATGGATTGCAATATAATAGAAATGGAATGCAAAATAATACGATTGGATTGCAAATTAAAAGAGTGTCCGATAAATCTTGTAAATCATCAACTTCTATTCCTTGTTAATTGAGAAGTAAATCAATACGCCTGCCTGAAATACTGGTTTCGGACAGGCGTATTTGATTATTAAGTACTGTAATCGTTTACTTCTTATTTGTAAATTTAATGGCGCTTACTGCTTTGAATTCAGGACTGCCCGGTCCAAATACCGATTTAACGTATTTTTTTACTCCTGCTTCGATGGTAAACAAACCCGTAACAGGTGCATATAAAACGATGTTACGTTCATTGCAGGCTGCTTCCCACAGCGCATCTGTCCGTGTGCTATCTGTATATGCCGTTTTTAAAATTGTCAGTTGTTCCTTCATGGCTGCAACCGTAAGATCAACTTCGTTGGGATTGTATTCCAAAACTGATTCAATGAATTGGACGTAATAGCCAACATTATTCATTTTAGTATCAACAGTGCTGTAATGCGTGGCATTGTTTCTCAGTTTTTTTCCAATTGCTTTGGCAGCGGCAATTTCTTCTTTGGTATATTTTTCACCGGCTCTTAAGCCACGAAGCTCGCGAACAATTGCTTCACCCTGTTCGATGATCGGTTGCATTGCGCCGCTAATCCGCAAGGCATTCAGCGAGCGGGTAATCAATTTAATCATGAATTCAAGAATAAGATTCCGGCTGGCAGTTGATTTTTTGACCATATTTTCGGCCACTTTTTCAAGCCTTAATACTTCTTCAGACTTTGTTTCAAGTTCAGTCAATCCAGCGCACGTAAATGCAGGGTGAGCTGGATTGTACTTAGGTCCGAAAGTAGAGACCGTTTTGTTTAATACTCCAATGTTAATAACATTTTGGGCGTTGCCCGTTTGTGTAGTAGTCATGGGTACATGTTTTTTTAGTGATTAAATAAAAGTTAACTGTTTAATTTATGCGAACTGTTTCCAAATAAGAAGCTAAAAAAAATAAAACCATGTTTATTCTTTTAAACCCAACAGCCACAATAATCAACCTCATTAGTTAAAAACATGATCTAACCAAATTTACATAGATTAAATTAAAAAACAAAAATATTTCAACTAATTTTTGTTTTTTTTATATAAATAATCGAAATTATTTTCTTGTCTCTTTTTCTCTGCAATTAAACTTTTAAACATTGTGAAAAATAATTCTGTATAACTATAAAATTAACAATAAGTATATGTAAATTTGGAAGGTCAAAAAAATAACAATATCGCCTGAGTATTGATGAATAATCAAAGAAGGAGTAAAAGCATGACGATGTATACTATCTGGGAACAAGAACACTAACTAATTCATTTTAAAGTATAACCTATAAATATGAAAGGAATTTACCAAAAAACAGATTTTTCAAATTTTCCACTAGTTGAAAAGAGGATAACAGAAAAGTTTCTTGCAAAGGAATTTCTTATTACGAGAAGTGATAAAATTGAGGTATCAAAAAGTAATTATTATTTTGTAATAGTTAAACCGCCGAAAATATATTCTGATTTATTTAATGTTGTTAGAGAATTTGTTGTTCTGTTTAGTCCTTATGAAGAGTTTCAACCAAGAACTTTACAAGTAATAGATAAAATACATAATAGCTTTCCTGGACTACGTTTAGAAAAAATTTGCACAGTTATTATTAGTAAATGTAAAAATATTGAAACTGTCCTACGTGAAATACTTCATAGTGACCCAGAAGTTCAACTTCTTGTACCTTTCTCATATGATGATTTTCCAGAGGAGTTTAACGGGGAGTTTATTAAAAATAAATTCAAACAATATTTTTTTACTCGTGATCTTTTCTCTTTTCAAGCTGAACTTAAAAAGGAACTATATTTTTTTGGAAGAAATGAAATCATACAAAAATTAGCAACGAAACATAAAAGTAATGAAAATTCAGGACTGTTTGGACTAAGAAAAACGGGGAAAACGTCAATACTTCATGGAGTAAGAAGATTATTAAACAGTGAAGGAACACTCTCTGTAATAATAAATTGTCAGTCACCAGAATTTAATTTGAAAAGTTGGAATTTCGCACTTCACTATATAATTAAGGAAATTAAATCTCAAAATGGTATTATTCAAAAAGTTCGAGAGGAGAAGTTGTATTTATCTTCCAAAGCTGTTGAAAGTTTCGAATCTGATTTAAAAAAAATACTAGCTAAAAGTAATTCAAATGGAATACTTTTAATATTTGATGAAATAGAACATATAACATTTCAAGTATCTCATTTAGAGCAATGGAAGCGAGGTTACGAATTTCTAACATTCTGGCAATCATTAAGGTCAATATTTCAGAAAGAGAGCAATTTATTTACTTTTTTGATAGCAGGTACGAACCCAAAATCTGTGGAATTTACTACCATAAATGGAACTGATAATCCAATTTTCGAATTAATACAAAGAGATTCTTATGTCCCGAGTTTTTCTGTAAAGCAAATTGAAGAAATGGTTAGTTTTCTTGGCAAAATAATGGGACTATCTTTTGATGATACAATTTTCTCTAAGCTCAAAGAAGATTTTGGAGGTCATCCTTTTTTAATTCGACAAGTATGTAGTCATATTCATAAGCAAGTTAAAACCGAACGACCAGCAAGAGTAGATAAAATAATTTATGAGGCAGCAAAGACACAATATAATCGGGATAACGCTATATATAATGAAATGATATTAGAGGTGTTAAAAAATTTCTATAATGATGAATATCAAATGCTTGAGTTTTTAGCTTTAGATGACACAAAAACCTTTAATGAATTTGCTGCCATTTCTCCTAATTATACAACTCATCTAAAAGGTTATGGTATTATTGATGAAAACAATGGTAGTTACCATTTTAAAATTGAAAGTGTAAAAAATTATCTATGCGAAAAGAAAAAATACAAGAAAATAGGTTTAACCCAACAAGATAAACTAAGAGAGATTTCAGAACGAAGAAACCTGCTAGAACCCAAGTTGAGAACCATAATTCGGCAGATAATTTTTTCTAAACACGGTGGAAATGAAGCAAAAAAATTAGTTTTAAAAATAATGGGTACTGAAAGAGAAAGAAAATATTATTCGAAAACATTAAAGGAAATATTTGATGGAGACAAGTCAATAATATTCTTTGATGATTTAAGAAAGGTAGTTTATACGGAATGGAATAATTTTGAAAATATTTTTGGTAAAAATAAATCTGAAATTGATACCTATATGATCAATATAAATAAGTATAGAAAAGATGCACATGCGAAAAATATAAGCGATGATGATATGGCTTTATTTCGAGTGTCGATTTCAAAGCTTGAAGAATACGTGGAAAATTACTTATAACAAAAACCACGATTCAACATTTCATATAAGTAATGGCAGGGAAAGTGCTTAAAATGAAAGCTTGTAGCCGTTCATACTTCATCGCAGTTGGACAGGAAGATACCACGTAAACTGCCACACTCATACAATTTATCGCATTGTCCAACGGTATTGAGCAATTATAGACAAACAAGTAAAATATGAACAAAGCAGCAAAATTTAAAGTTGACCCAGCTCTAACCAAGATTTTAGGTGAGAGTTATACATCTGTTGAAGCAGCAATAAAAGAACTTGTTGACAATTGTTATGATGCAGACTCAACTATTGTTTCGGTTGATTTTCCTGATCCTTTTAACCATTCTAAAATCCTAATTATCGATAATGGAGACGGGATGACACCAAATGAAGTTAGAGAGCAATATTTAAAAATTGCGAGTAGTAGAACTTCTAGAAAAGGCGATACTACTTTTGGTAAAAAGCGTAAAGTCAAAGGTCGTAAAGGAATTGGGAAATTCGCAGGTTTAATGATTGCATCTTTAATGGAAGTTACTACAAAATCACGTGGACAGCAAACAACGATTCAAATTTCAAAAGAAGTCATTCTTGGGAAAGAGAAAGATCTTGAATCAATTGATTTGCCAATACAAACTATTTCTTGCAAAAAAGATGAACATGGCACAACAATATCGCTATCTGGAATAAACCAAAATTTCACATTCCCCAATGCAGAAAAACTGAAACAGTTATTGTCAAGAGAATACTTAAGAGAAAATGATTTTCATGTTGCTGTAAATGGAGAAACAGTAAGCGTTCAAGATATTCCTGGGCAAAAATTTGAAAAAGAAATAACTCTCTCAAATGGAAAGACCGTAACCGCAATAGCTACCATAACAGACAAATCTCATAAATATCACGGCGTAAATTATCGTGTTGATGGAAAAGTCGTTGGTAGACCAAATAATATACTTTCAGAAAATGAACTGATCCCTCAGAAAGTGCAAAAACGAATGCATGTTGAAGTCAAAGCTGATTGTTTATTGGATGACACAACTGCAGATTGGGGAGAAATTAATGAAAGCAGTAAGTTAAAACAAGAGATCGAAGATGCATTGCAACCTTGGCTTATTGAAAGTTTACAAGAAGGATGTAAACAAGAAATGACACTTGCAAAAGCACGCCATCAAAAGAAAATAAACGCCTATTTATCTAAACTTCCTGAGTATAGAAAACAATTTGCAAAAGCTGCATTAGAAAAAGTAATTGAAAGATTTTGGACAGAAGATGATACTAAAATAGACACGATAATTTCTGTAAT
Organism: Bacteroidales bacterium; assembly: GCA_038248385.1. Classification (GTDB taxonomy): domain Bacteria; phylum Bacteroidota; class Bacteroidia; order Bacteroidales; family Prolixibacteraceae; genus Aquipluma. Next base: position 2,715 of record JBBRXN010000077.1, on the reverse strand, counting down.
GATCGATGCTTTTGAGAAAGGCCATTACTGGGCAGTTTTAGAAAATATTGATCAAGCTGACGACCATCAAATTGAGAAACTTGCTAATGCATTTAACGAGTTTGGTCTTTATGAAATAACAATGATGACACAACAAGCATCTGCCAAAGCCAAATTCTTAGATAAATTACAAACACTTGTTGATAATCCAGAAACATTAGAAGCAACTGTTCATCAAGCATTAGCAAATAATCTTTGGGTTTTCGGATATGAGTATTCTCACTTTATTTCTAATCAATCTTTAAAGAAAGCTTGTCAACAATTAAGTGATAAAATTTATTCAGGTGAAAATGCGAATAAACGTCCTGATTTGTTTTTAGGTATGGCATTCAACAAAGAGAGACTTCTCATAGAATTTAAAAGACCGTCACACATATTGTCAAGAATAGACGAAGCCCAAGCTCAACGGTACAGGGATGAACTTTTAACTATGTTTCCAAATGATAGGATAATTGTCAAATTAATTGGTGGTAAAACAAGTGATAAAATTAAGCAGCAAAATAATGCTAACGATTTGACATATCATTCATTTACCGAGATTATTTCAAATGCAAGAGCAAATTATGAATGGCTCATTAAAGAATTGACTTTATCAAATTGAAAAAGTGGGCAACTTGAGAAAAAGAACTACTGTGCATAATAGCAAGCTTCCCGTCAATTCGGGCAGCCAGTTACATTGGCAGGAAATTAACCATGAGTACTCTGTGTGAAAAGCAGCTCTTTGTAGGAATTTTATCGGTAAAGCCTATCCTACGTATATTTGTTAAACATTACAAACAACCTTATAAAAATATCAACATGAGAAAAGATGAATTTAAAGAATGGTTACAAATAAAGTTTCCAGACACAAAAACAACTGTTAACAATAGACTTTCAAATTGTAAAAATGTAGAGAAATACTATGGAGATTTAGACACTCATTTCACTAAAAATAAGTGTAGTTCTATATTGGACGAATTGAATTATACTACGGAAGATGAAAGAGAAAAAACACCTCAAAGACATAAGGTACCTATTGATGGGAATATAAGGACTGGATCAGCAACCTTAAAATTAGCAGTAAAACTATATGTTGAATTTCGTGAATATCAAAATGAATTCGCTACCACTGATTTAATAATTCATGAGGAAGTAATTACTGAAGTAAATTTCGATGGTGACATAATCTTACAAGAATTAAGAAAACAATTAAGTCATTTTAAATACATAAAAAAAATACATAAAGACATTACGGTATTGCAAATTGAGCTTACTGATTATTTAAATGAAAAACTTACACAATATTCATGGAAAATTGAGCATAAACCATTAAGCTCAATTAAGGATAGTATAGATATTTTTGGATTATCTGATGATGGCAAATTCAAAATTGTAATTGAATTAGATGCTCATAGAGCTGACCAAGTTGCTAAAAAATTCCTTTCAAGATCCGCTTTATTTATAAATGACAACATCATATACTTATCGCTTTGTTATCCAGGTACTAATAGAATGAATAAAAATGAATGTATTAAGTATTTTGATTATTGCGCAATAATTTCAAAAGCTTTATCTGACATTTCAAGCAATAGTAAACTATATGCTGGTTTATTTTTAGAATAACTAAGACACAATAAAAAGATACAAATGAACGAGGAAATAAAGCCAAAAATCTCTTATATAGTTGAATCATTGTTTTACAGAAAGAATATTGGAAACAAACTAGACTTTCTATTAAATAATGGCGATCTAAAAGATGCTATTCACTTATCAAAAAAGGAGTTTAAAGACGAATCGCCAATAATTGCACGAGAAAATGCCTTTAATCATTTTCAAAGCATTGTTGATGTTTTGTATGATGGGTTGGACAAAAAATACACGACAGACGAGCAAGCTCGAATTGATTTACAGAAATATCTTGATTCTGGCAATGCAGTTGAACTTTTGGGAAATAACCCAAGAAAAAAGAATAAAATAACAGACGATATTCTAAATGGGATCGAAATTTACTTGGTAATTGAAACTCCCTTAGAGAATAACAAAGAGAAACCGTTTAATAAGGTTTTAATTCATGGGATTCGCTATATTGATTATCCAGAGAGGGTTGATGAAGGAATTATTGAATCACTTGAAGGATTAATAAAGGAGAATCATTATTACCAAGATAATTCATATTCTACGAAAGATTACATTACATTCTTAATTTTGTTTCAGATTGGTGGTACTGTTGAACCAATTCTGAAAACCCCTTTCGATTGGAACAGTTTTATGAAAAAACATGAAGGAAAAGCATTGGTTTAGATAAGATTGAGTAAAATGAATATGATTGAACTATAATATCAAAGCAAATAATAAACGTCATTAGTTTTGCCTATAACCCTGCTCTTCCTCATAGGTTCTAAAAGTTGCAAATTGCAGCATTTGGTAGGGGATTTACAATCTTCAGGAGATAATAGATATTTATTGGGATGATAAGAGCGCTTTGCTGGAAGCATATCAGGATAATCACGCTCTGCTTATAGCTAAGTGTTATTGCCAAGTGCTAAATAACGACAAAACAAAAATAAACAGCCCAATTGAAAAATAAACCATGGCATTAAGCTGGAACGAAATAAAAGACCGGGCAGTCAGTTTCTCAAAAGAATGGGCCGATGCTTCGAATGAAGAGGCGGATGCAAAACCATTTCTTGTTGAGTT
>JBBRXN010000076.1:0-27817 GCA_038248385.1 Bacteroidales bacterium | reverse complement strand
TTGAACGAGTTCTGCTATAAATTCAACCGACGCTATTTTGGTGAAGCTATTTTCGACAGGTTGCTTATTGCTGCCGTTAGTTACAACACCGATTTCAAGTCGAGAATTTACAATAGGTCATTATGCGGATAATCATAAAATTTTTCTACTGTACTATTCCATCTTATCTTCGGTTCAACAATTTAAAATCAGAAGTATGAAACTCCGCAAATTGCTCATTGTTACCGGAATTATTCTGTTTATTTCAGGATGCTCCGATTTTTTCATGATTTGTTCGCTGAACCAGTTTTACCTCGATAAAAATGTCATTCTAAATCCGGCCATTGAAGGCAACTGGACTGCCCAACCTATCCGGGCCAGATCGGATTCCACTTCAAAGGATAAAGAAAATGTTTGGGAACTGGCCGATACGACTTCAATCTGGAACATCAGGCAGTTCATTTCGGAAGAGAAAATAAAAACCAAGAGAGGAACCGATTCAACGGTTTTTAAACCGCAGAATCATTATGTGGTAAAACTGATCGGCAATCATCCGGATTCGGTTCAATATCAGTTTCGATTGGTTCTTTTCCGGGTGAACGATGTGTTGTATGCTGATTTCAGTCCGCGCGAAACCAAAGCACTTCAGAAAAGCAGGTTTTCCCGCGAAAGCTATTTCACAGTGCATACCCTGGCAAGGATTTCTGTTCGGAAAAAACAGCTCAATGTATCGTGGTTGGGATCAGATTACATGAAAAGTATGATTGAAAATAAGCGTGTCAGGATCAAATACCGATGGGTGGATGATGCGAAAAGGCTTTTACTGACTGCCTCATCCAAAGAACTGACCAACATGATTGAACGCTACGCCGACCAAAAGCGATTTATCGACTGGGAAGACCAGCCTGCCATGCTCAAATTATCCCGAATCAACTAAATCAACTGCAATGAAAATCCTTCGATTAAAAAAACAGCTTAACCTCATCTCTTACAGCTATTTTCCACATATCATTCTTTGGTTTGTATCATTCAATTTCTGGTATATTATTTTGAACCCGGGAGTAGAGTCTGTAGGTGTAATTCAGGATCTTGAAGTTGATTGGGATTTAATTTTACTGATCAATTCGATTTTTCTTATTTACTGCTCGCTCCCATTCGTGTGGCTGGCAAAAAAAGCGAGACTCTGGATTAAAATATCGCTTTCAATTCTGTTCCTGGTGCCACTAAGTTATGTTATTCTTCAAGGGATTATACCTGATGGCAACAAAGAAGACGTAAAGGTATTCGTTGAATACTTTGTAAAGAATTTTCTTTATGTAATTGTATTTCAAGCCACAATTGTTGCTGCGGTGTATTTTAACCTGAAAGTTCTGCTCCCACTTTATCTGAATAAAAGCAAGTTTGGCAAGTACCTGCTTTTCGCTGTTGGATTGACAATATTGACGGCTCTTCTGAATTTTTCTTTGTTCGATCTTTTCATCGACAAAATGTTTCCGAGCCTTTACTACATTTCCTATTTCAGGGTTTGGGAACTAATTCTGATTGTGGCCGGATACCTGATCTTCACCAGTTCTTTGTTTCTGATCTGGCAATATGCCTTGATGCTTATTGCCAACCGGGATGCCGCCCGCAATGAACTTTCGGCACTAAAAGCACAAATCAACCCGCACTTTCTGTTCAACAACCTGAATACCATCTATTCAATGGCTTCTCAAAAGGATGAGCGAACTGCCGATGTTGTCCTGAAACTTTCCGATTTTCTTCGTTATGTCCTTTACGATACTTCTTGCGAAACCATTCCGCTCGAAAAGGAGGTTGAAATTATCAATACATACATTGGATTGCAGAAAGAAAGGGTGAATCCCGAAATCATTCAGGTAATTCTAACTACTGAAGGAAATTTTGAAGGCATTCAAATTGCACCCTTACTATTGCTCCCATTGGCCGAGAACTGTTTCAAACATGGAATCGGGAAAAATTCAGGCATAATAAGGATATTCATTGGCTTTGATGGCAAACAATTGCTTTTCAAATCTGAAAATAATATTGCACTACGCGAAAAAACAACTGCTGAAGAGAATGCTGGAATTGGAATCAAAAATGTTGAAAAACGACTACATTTGATCTATCCCGATCGTCATTCTCTTGAATTCGCAGAAAAAGAAGGAATATTCAGACTTGAAATGAAAATAAATCTCATGGGATAAATGGTCGAATGGATGTATGGTTGTCGGGGTATCTTATTGTCTTGAGGATATACGATAAAACATTTCGGATGCTGATAATGGCACAACCTGTAACTTTGAACTTGAAACTTGAAACTCGTTTATGAACTGTATCATCGTTGAAGACGAGCCTGCCGCACAGTCCATATTGGAACACAACATAGCGCTTTGTCCCGACTTGCGCTGTTGCGGTACTTTTTCGGACGCCTTTTCGGCTCAGGCTTTTCTCGATAAAAACGTTACCGAACTGATTTTTCTGGACATCAATCTGCCGGAAATGTCGGGTGTGAGTTTTCTGCGTTCGCTGGTTCATCCTCCGCTTGTAATTTTTACCACAGCCTATCCGAAATATGCGGTTGATGGTTTCGATCTGGAAGTCGTCGATTTTCTGCTGAAACCCTTTTCATTCGAGCGTTTCTGCAAGGCAGTCAATAAAGCCAAAGAACGGTTTAATACAAAATCAGAAACAGCTGTTCGTGGAAAAATTACCGTAAAATCAGATAAACGGATTTTCCAGATTAGCATTGCCGACATTCTTTTTATTGAATCATGTGGTGATTACGTCATGATAAATTGCATTGATAAAAAGCTGACAGTTCACGGAACCTTAAAAAGCTGGGAAGACAAGCTGCAAAGCTTATCATTCCTGAAAATACACCGGACGATCATTGTGAATCTTCAGAAAATCGATCACCTCGATGGCAATCTGGTTCACATCGGCGCTCATAAATTACCTTTGGCCGAACCATTTAAAGAACATTTGCTCGACAGGATGTTCAAATCAAACTAACGAATTTCACCTATAACAACATCCGTCAGGGAAACAAAAAACTCTGCTGAAGCAAAATGCTTCAGCAGAGTTTTTTTAGTTTAAACGTCAAAATATCAACTATTTCATGAGTTTGGCATCTTCCATGATTACTTCATAAGCATATCCGTATCCAAAATCTTTATTCAGGGTAATGCTTCCTTCAAAAGTAACCACTTCATCAACAGCAACTTTGTCGAGTGTGGTAATGGTCAGGTCAAAGTTTTCACCATCTTTGGTTCCATCCTGAATGTGTATCCAGTTTTTGCCCATTACTTCTTCGTTCACTTTTACTACCTGACCTTTCATTTTGATTATTTTGCCAGCATAATCGTTTCTGCTGCTGTAAAGTTTGGCAATCGAAAGCCCATTTTCAGCCGGGGCAACCGAAATACCTTCTTTCATGGTCAGAGCAACCTTACCTCCCATTTTTGCAGGAGCTTCAGTAGCAGCAACAATCGGTTCTTTGCTCATTCCCTGAACAAAATAAATGGTTTCGAAGGTCCGATTCAACTCCTTACTTTGGAAATTTTTCATTTCAAGAGCCTGTTCGTAGTAATAAACCTCTCCCGCTGAGGCTTCCTGACGGTTAACAGCTATCCAGTTTTCAGTGCCGTTTTCCGTTACCTTCAGATACGTATAACCTGAGGTTTGAATAACTTCTTCCACTTTCACTTCGTGCATTGAAGGATTGGCAAGAGTCTGCGTAGTAGGCACCTTGTTCTTTTTTACACAGCCCGAAAAAACTACAAGTATTGCAATGATAACTAAGAATGATCTCATATTTAAAAATTTAAAAATTTCTTACTCATTATGAAGCGCCAAAAATAACAATTGTTACGACAAAAGTTTCGGTTTTAATTACATGAAACCTGTTTTTTCCGAAACAATCAACAAATCTTAGGTTCTCATTAACAATTATCATCACAATAAGTTGTAATTTTAGTTGCCTTTAAAAAATAACCTGCATTATAAAAAACCAATAAAACAAGGAGGATTTACTATGAACAAAAGTATTAAAGCTTGTAGCGGCGATCCTAAAAACGAAAAACCCAGTCGTCGTGATTTCATGAAGAAATCTGCTGTTCTGGCAGGTGTATCAGTTCTTTTAACCTCGCTGCCAGTCAGTTTATTTGCTGAAATCATCAAAACTGATGACAAGCGCCTGATTACTGAAACCATCCGCTATCAGGGAGAAACTGGTCAGGTACTGGCTTATCTGGCGCGTCCGAAAGGGAAAAAGAAATATCCGGCTGTGATCGTAATTCACGAAAACCGCGGGCTTCAGCCGCACATTAAAGATGTTGCAAGACGCATGGCATTGGAAGGTTTTGTGGCCATTGCACCTGATGCGTTATCACCTCAGGGCGGAACTCCTGAAAAACCTGACGAAGCCGGCCCAATGTTTCAAAAGATGGATTATGAAGCCACAAAGAAGGATTTTACAGCTGCTGTTGCCTATTTAAAAACCAATCCTTTGACTACCGGAAAAGTTGGTTGTACCGGTTTTTGCTGGGGCGGCGCCATGACAAACCAGGTTGCCGTCAATTCACCCGATTTGCTGGCAGCAGTTCCGTATTACGGCAGTCAGCCCAAAGCCGAAGATGTTCACAAAATCAAGGCAGCCATGCTTTTACATTATGCAGGCAATGATGAACGGATCGACCAGGGAATTCCGGCATTCGAAGAAGCGCTGAAAAAAGCCAAAATTGAGTACAAACTTTATATGTATGAAGGAGCTTCACACGCTTTCAACAATGATTCAAATCCGGAACGATACAACAAGGAAGCCGCCGATCTGGCATGGAAACGGACGATTGATTTTTTTAAGGAAAAACTGAAATAATAAGTATTCAGTCGCAGTTTCCAGTCGCAGTAATTCAACTGATTATTGCGATTGGATCACTGAGACTGAGACTGCCCGATTTTCCATACTTCCGCGACTTCCTCTACTAGCGGTTTGCAATGATTGAAAAAGAGTTTGTACCCTTCGCACAAATAATTCAGACCGGACTCGCCTTCAGGAGTATCAATAAACCGATCTTTCGGGCAGGCTCCGTTACACATTTTCAGCACTTCACATGTCAGGCAATATTCAGGAAGCAGATCAAGTTTTGCCTCACCAAATGCCATCTGTTCCGAGCTTTCGAGTAGTTCAACCAACGAAGTTTCCCGGATATTTCCAATGAGATGCTTCGGATCGACAAAGTGATCGCACGAATAAAAGTCTCCATTGTGCTCTAAAACCGGCACACCACCACAGGTTTTTTTGAAAATACACAGTGTGTGTTCAAGATCGAAAGCCGTCCGGAGGGCTTCTTCGAAAATCTGTATTTTGATGGTTCCAATATCGGATGCTTTCCACTCATCGAAAATTGTGCAGAGAAACTCGCCGAATGCTCTCGACGGAACTGTTCGTTCTGAAACCGGTTTTTCGCTGGAATTCATTTTCTCAACCAATGGTAAAAAGGTAATAAATTCAGCCTGAAGTTCTTTGAAGAAGCGGTAAACACGAAGTGGATAAGCGACATTTTGTGCATTGACCACACACAGTATTTCACAATGAATTCCGTACGATTTTAGAAGCTGGTATCCACGAATGGTCTCGTCAAAGCTAGGTTTGCCATCTTTCGAGCGCCGGTAAATGGAATGCAAATCTTTAGGGCCGTCAATGCTGATCCCAACCATGAAATTTTCGGCAGCCAAAAAGCGGCACCAATTGTCGTCAAGCAAAGTTCCATTGGTTTGAATACCATTCACGATCCGGCAATTCTCTGATCGGTGCTTCTGCTGAAGTTCAACAATGCGCCGAAAGTATTGCAATCCGGCAATCGTAGGTTCGCCACCATGCCATGAGAAAAAGAGTTCCGGTCCGGGAGAGGCATTTATATGCTGAACAATGTATTCCTCCAGCAAATCTTCGGCCATGCGAAAACGCTGCTCTTCGGGATACAACTGTTTTTTATTCAGGTAATAACAATAAGAACATGCCAGATTGCAAATAGCGCCAACCGGTTTTACAAACACCTGAAAATCTTCTTTCGCTTTTCTCATGAAAACCTTTCTATTTAAAAAATCCGTTTTCCTGCCTGGCTTGACTTAATTAGCTTATCAAGTCGTGACAATTTGGTTGCTTCCTGTTTCGCGCACATCACCCAGTAAACAATTGTTTTCTGATAGGATAGCGGTTGCAATGTGAAATAATTCCAGGCTTGCGGATGCTCCTGAAACCTGACCTCCAATTCAGAATCAAGTTTTTCCGGTCGGTTTTCGTAACTGTAAATGGCCGACCGGGCAACAGTTCTTTTTTCGAATGCAGTCCATCCGGCAGGCTGCATCCTTCCTTGTTTGGTCAATTCTTCCACTTTTTTGATGTTCACCGCGCTCCAGTTGCTCTTCGGATTTCGGGGCGTAAAACGGATGCAGTAACTTTCTTCATCAATGCTTTTACGGACACCGTCGATCCATCCAAAACACAGCGCCTCATCCACCGAATCTGACCAACTCATGCTGGGTTTCTTCGTCCACACTTTGTAATAGCCAACCAGCAGCTCTTTTTCAGTCTGATGGTTTTCTTCCAGCCATTTCCGGAAATCGGACGAGTTGGCAAAAAAAATCGGAGTCATTCCGGTTTCAGGTTAAATTATTAGCGCAACCTGGTGTAGGCGCGTTTGATTAACCAGCTCACAAAAATGAGGCCCAATGCTGCCACCAAAAATGGCATGATCATTCCGATGAGCAGATCTGATTTTCCGGAATTAAACAGCAAATAAGCAAAGGACAAAATCAGGATTGTAACACCCAGATAAAGCAATGTTTTGCTTACAATTGAAGCAATCCGCTGATGCTTTGTATTTTCATTGTCCTGATGGCGAAGAAATCCCTTTTCAAGCATGATTATATTTTTTGTGGTAAAGAACACTGCGACTAAACACAGTCCGCTTTCCTTATAATTCTTTTATCCTGATATTCCTGAATTTCAGTTCCGAGCCATGACCGAGAAATCCGATGTAGCCTTTATGGCGAAGCAATCCGGGGTGATCTTTGTGATCCACGGTTCCATTTTTGCTGGCTTCTTTCATGTTTCCCTCCAGAATGACGGTTCCGTTCAGGGTAATTTTAATGTCATCGCCTTTTACGATCACTTCCTCAGAGTTCCATTCAACAACAGGTTTCAGGAAACCTCTTTTGGCCGCAATAATTCCATACACAGAACCATGATATTGGTATGGTTGCAAATCTTTATAAATATCAGCCGTGTTATCCAGTATCTGTAATTCTTTGCCCAAGTATGCGGCATCACCTTCAAGCGGTGCGTGAATTCCGAGACCATTATTGGCCCCCGGTGTCAGTTGAAATTCGAACCTGAAAATGAAATCGGAGTATTCTTTTTCGGTAAACAGGTTGCCATGATTTCCCTCTCGCGGACTCACAACCAGCAAGCCATTATCAGCGGCATAATCAAACTTATTCCCGATCCAGTTATCGAGATTTTTGCCATTGAATAACAATTTAAATCCATCGGCTTCTTCATCGGCGCTTAATCTTACCTGATCGGCATTCAATTCTTTCACAAAAAGGTTGCGAAAAGCCAGATCGGTTCCGTGCGCCTGCAATTCAATGGCTTCTGATTTGAAAATCGGGATCGAGCGATCCCAGTAGTTTTCCAACACCACACTGTCAACCACTAAAACACCGTTCAGGTAAACTGTTACACGATCGTCCACCATTTTGATACGGAATGTATTCCAGTCGCCAATGGCATTATCGGCCAGCACCAGCGGTTTGCTCGGGTTTTTCTGGTTGTTGTACAAACCACCCGAACCGACCTGAGCGCCCACATCAACGCGCGAAGTATCCCAGATCTGAACTTGCGGCGTGCCACGCAGGTATATTCCGCTGTCTCCGTTTTTGCTAATCTTCCAATCGACAAGCATTTCAAAATCACCGTACATTTTCCGGGTACAAAGATTATCTCCCTCACCATTGAAATATATGCACCCATCTTTTACTGACCAGTTTTCACCCATTTTAGCATTGGCCAGGACTTGTGCTTTGGCTAATTCTTCCTTGTTCATTTTTGAGCGTGCAATCGGATCTTTCACCAATCCCTGCCATCCACTCAGATCCTTTCCGTTGAAAATGCCCACAAAACCTTTTTCCTTCGGCATTTTTTCGAGGTACTGACGCACATCAATCACATCGTACTGACTATCGGGTCCGGTCATTTTGCTCATTACTTTGGTCAGCACATCAGAAACAAATTCTCCGGAAAGGCCATTCTTTTTTCCTGAAGCGGGCAATGCCAGTGATTTGGCAGTCCACGCTGCTGCAGACCCCAAAGATGGATCATCGAGATAAGCCGACACAAAAACCAGTGAAAGAAAAGTTTTCACATTTCCTGCAGCCTGAATAACCCGGATTTTTTCGTCAGCAGTAGCACATTCGGGCATTGGTTTTTCAATCAGCAGCAGTTTTTGATCGTCAGGCAAATCCGAATCAAGCGCTATACGGAGATAGGCTTTCAGCGCGTCCATCCTGAACTGTTTCATTTCCGGATTGGAAAATAAATCGAACAAATGAGGTAAAGCCGAGGGGTTTTCCCAATTCGAGAGCGACTTGAAAGCAGCTTCGCGCTCCGCCTCGTTGCCGCGTTTCAACAATCCGGCCACCGTTTTCAAAGCATTCTGATCATTCAGCGACGACAATATTGGAATAAATTTTTCACTGTGCACACCAATCTGAATTTCTTTCAGCACTAATCCGGCATCAGGTTTTGCTTCTCCTGAATAAATTTCAATCAGTGCATTCTGAATTTTTTCGACTGTCTTTCTATCATTGGTTTGTTTGAGCATAGTGATCAATTCCGCCGCATTTTCAGCTTTCGAAACATTTGCCAGTGCGGAAAAAGCTGCTGTGCGAATGTCATTATTTGCTGATTTTGTGTAATTCATAATCTGCACAAACGATTCGGTTGCACGGCGCACTCCCAGCACACTGATCAGCACCACTTTACCTTCATCATTCATCTCATCGAGCTTTGCTGTCAACAATCCACATTCCTTTAACGAACAAGAGTTGCGCAAGGCCAATTCAATTTCAGCCAGTTCATTGGCGCTTTTGGCTATTTTCAACTGTTCGAGCAAAAACGGAACTGCTTTGGCTTTCTGATTGGTGGCCAACGCACGGATAGCTTCAAGTCTGACCATTTCTTCTCCGGAAGACAAGCCGGGCATAATGATTTTTTGCAACACTTCCGGTTCAGAACGATTCGCCAGAAAATGAATGATTTCTGCCTGAGTTTCTGGGGATGCTTTTTTCTTTGCCACAATCCACGAAACTACATCTCCGGATTTAAGTTGGACGTAAGCATTGTTCAGCACTGCTTTGCGATAAACTTTGTTTTTATTCTGAATTTCATTCAGGAACAAGGCGTTTGTACCAAAGCCCTGTACTGCCAACGCTGACGAGCGAAAGATCAATTGATTTTCCTGAGTGCAGTTTTTCATCACTGAAGCACACAATTGGTTGCTCATTCTGGTTTCGCCCTGTTCGGCCAAACATTTGGCATACTGAAGATAGGCCACCATGGTTTCTGCCTCGTCGGGCTGAAATTTTGCGGTTATTGCAGCTGCGTCGAATGTTGAAATGGATGATTTCCCACCAATATTGGCCATCGCGGCATAAACCTGTTTCAGCAAAGTACCATTGGCCAATTTTGCCAACCCGATTAAATACGGCTCAGCCGGTTGAAATTTTAATTGCCCCAGCGTTTTCACCATTGTTTGTAACGGCAAGTCCTTTTTATCCTGAATGTTTTTCAGGATCACAGCACCAGCCTCGTTTGTACCGATGCTTTTCAGGGAAGAAAGCGCCGGATCATACAATTCCGTTGAATTCAGATATTTCCCCAGACTTGAAATCGATTCGGAACCACCGCAATACTGCAATCTCCGGATAAAAAATGCTTTCACTTCCTTGTTCGATGCTTTTTCGAGAGCAGTCAGGATGGAACTTTCAACCAATTGGCGTTCTTTTTCATGATTTGGAGCGCCTGAAAATTGAGACAGACTTTCCAAAGCCATTCTGGCTTGCGTGTCGTCACCGGTTCCGGGAGGAACAATCATGTCACAGAACCTTGCTATCCCCGGAGCTCCGGTTTCTAAAATCTGAAGCATTAGTTTTGCAGTATGTTCGCCATTTTGTGCAGGAAACTGCGCCAGTATATCGGCAACTTTGGTTTCGAGGCTGCGGTTGTCCTGGGCAAATGCAGGAACAATCAGGAAAAAAGCCAGTAAAACGATTACGATTTTTGTTGATATTTTTATCATTTGTTTTGTTTTTGAGTTCTTATTGTTGAACGTTTTCCCGTTCCGTCCGAAAGATGGCTATTCCCTTGAAAAAGCATTCTGCGCAGACGGTGTTTAGATTTGTATATAGTGTCCATTGGACTTCGGCGTGAGCTCAGTCGAACGGCAAAGGATAAATTCAGAAAATAATCAGATTCATTGGGAAAAGCCAAACTTGAAACTTTGAACCTGAAACTTTAAACTTTTTAAATCCTCCACTCTCCCCGCATCGGCTGATCGATCAGGCGGTTGGCTTCATCGTCATTGATGAAGGTCTGGGAAACCGGATCAAATTCGAGGGTACGTCCTAATTTTAATGCGATTCCACCCATGTTGACGATTGTTGCCGATCGGAATCCATTCTCTTCATTCAGTGCAAATTTATTTCGTGTTCTGACTGATTCGCTGAACAACCCGATTTGCGGTTCAGGATCAGGAAGCGTGTCAATCAACTCCTTCAGGTTTGGAATTGTTGATTTAAAACCTTTATATATTTTCCCGTTTGGGCCTTCAATGTAAGCTGCATCCTGATCTTTGTTTTCGCCATCCAGAATAATCTGGCAACCGTCAGCGTAAGTGTAGGTTATTTTACGCCAGGTGCCGACAGCATCATAATCTTGCTGTGGAGCATCCACTTCAACTTTCACAGGACTGGTATTGTCTTTCCCCAGAAAGTACTGCACCGGATCGATGTAATGTTGACCCATATCACCAAGACCGCCACTATCGTAATCCCAGTAACCACGAAAAGTTTGGTGAACGCGGTGAACATTGTATGGTTTTTCGGGAGCCGGCCCGAGCCACATATCGTAGTCGAGTTCCGCAGGAACAGGCATTGGAGTCAGATTTGGTTTTCCAACCCAGTAGAACTTCCAGTCAAAACCGGTCACACCACTGATGGTCACCTTTAATGGCCAGCCCAGTACGCCACTTTCCACCACTTTTTTCAGCGGTTTAACCGGAGTTCCCAGTCCGTAGAAATTGTCTTTGAAACGGAACCAGGTATTCAGGCGGAACATTTTGCCGGTCGCGTTGATGGCCTCAACCACCCTTTTGCCTTCACCGATGGTTCGGGTCATGGGTTTTTCGCACCATACATCTTTCCCGGCCTGCGCTGCCATTACCGACATGATTCCATGCCAGTGCGGAGGAGTGGCAATGTGTACAATATCGATATCCGGACGGAGCAGCAATTCACGGAAATCGGAATAGCCTTTTACATCCGGCCCCACTTTTTTCAGAGTGCCGGCCAAATGGTTTTTATCGACATCGCAAATGGCCAGCAATTTCGTGCCTTCGTAAACGATGTGCCCCTGGCCCATTCCGCCAACACCGATGATGGCTTTGGTTAACTGATCACTTGGGGCGAGGTAGCCGTTTCCGCCCATTACAAAGCGCGGAATAATGGTTACTCCGGCAGCTACGAGCAACGATTTCTTGAAAAAGTCGCGGCGATTGTTTAATTTTTCAGTCATATTCTTTATTTAGAAGTTTTCAGGTTGATCTAATTTGAAAAATATAAAAGTAAGGATTACAAAGGTATTATTAGCACAAGTTAGACCAAGAGATTAATCATTATACATCCTGTAATATTCTTTAAGCATTTTTTTCATTACCAATCTTCTGATGAATGGGAAATGGTAGAAAAAAGACTGGAGATGCCCGATTCCGGATAATACTTTTGTTCTTCTCCTGTTCCTGATCAGGTTAATTATTCCATCTGCAACTTTCTCAGGTTCTATGAGGAGATTTTCATCACGCGGGTTCAATTTTTTTGCTGCACCATTGCCATCCATAATTGTTTTTTCAGGATCGTTCCGGGTAAACCCAACATATACTATTCCGACATGGATTCTATTTTCCTGCAATTCAATGTCCAATGTTTGTGCAAGCGAGTTTAAAGGCATCTTTGAAACGCTGTAAGCTCCATGTCCCGGTAATCCGGCTCTCCCTCCGATACTTGAAATAAAGACAATGCTTCCCTGAGAGATTTTCAAATAGGGGATTGCAAAATAGGTCGGATAAATGTAACTTAATGTATTTGATTGAATTACCTTTTCCCAGGTTGAAGGATTTGTTTCAGCAAAGAGCCCTCTGACGGCAATTCCGGCATTATTTATTATGACATCTATTTTGCCGTAACAATTGACGGTTTCGTCAATTAACTTTTTTGCACCCTGAATATCGGAAACATCAGATTGCACTGCAAGACAATTAATTCCGGCTTGTTTAAGTTTCAATTCGGTGCTAAAAAGCGCTTCCGCAGATCTGCCGTTCAAGACAACTTTTGCACCATACTGTCCCAATGTTAAAGCGGTAGCTCTCCCAATTCCTTTGCTCGAACCCGTGATAACGACCACCCTGTTTTTGAAGTAATCTTTGTTGTTCATGATAAATATCCAGCATTTTTAAGCCAATTATATGCCTCGACCAATGCTGCATCAATTGGCGTTTGTGGCATTCCCAATTCGGCGACAGCTTTTAAATTGGAATAATAATGTTCATCGATACTGATTCTGGCTACAGGCAAACTTATACCCGGATTATAATTAAATATTTTCCCTGCCGTCGAAAGAATTGCTCCCATGCCAAGAACAGCAAAATCAGGAAGGAGTAATTTGGGCGGTTTTGTGCCCGTAGCTTTTGCAATTTTCTCAAAAATCTCTTTGTACGACAGGTTTTCGTTTCCCAAAATATAACTTTCACCAATTTTCCCTTTTTCAATGGCATTCACAATTGCAACTGCTACATCCTTCACATACACATAGTTTCGGCCTCCTTTGGTATAGCCGGGAACTTTGTTTTTATAAACTGAAATAATAAGCTGTCCCGAACTCGGTTTGAAATCATACGGACCGATCATAAAAGTGGGATTTACAATAACAGCAGGCA
Organism: Bacteroidales bacterium; assembly: GCA_038248385.1. Classification (GTDB taxonomy): domain Bacteria; phylum Bacteroidota; class Bacteroidia; order Bacteroidales; family Prolixibacteraceae; genus Aquipluma. Next base: position 14,564 of record JBBRXN010000076.1, on the reverse strand, counting down.
AACCCGATTCGTTAATTGCCCTTAAAACCATCCGATGTGCTTCATATTTTGAATCGGTGTATTCGAGTTTGTATTTTGCACAGGTATAAGGCAGCGTTTCATTTCCGGGGCAACTTTTAGTTCCGAACCCAAACGAGTTGGCAGTACCAATGTGTATCATTTTTTTTATTCTATTGGCCAAAACCGCCTGAATAACATTCGCGGTACCGTCAATATTTACTTTACTTATCATTTTATCACTTGTCGGCCAAATATTGGTATTGGCAGCTGCATGTATTACATAGTCACATCCTGACATTGCTTCCGTGACTTCTTCCCCATTTAAAATATCACCAAAAACAGTCTTAGCACCAATACTTTGGGTAAATTCAGCGCTTCGTCCAAATTGGATAAACGCTTTGACTTTATAACAATTGCCGATCAAAACAGGGATGAGATTATTCCCTAATATACCATCAGCCCCGGTAAGAAAAATTGTATTGGTTGATTCGTCGTTAGTTTCCTTATCCATATTGTAAATACTTGGTTAAATATACACCTAAAATACTTACTTCCCTTTTCTTTCAATCACAAAAAAGAAATTTCATACGCTTATATTGCCCATACATTGACGGAAACTGATTGAATTTGTCGTAAGTAAGTGAATAAAATTTAACTACCTTTTAATCTCCTCAAATATTTTGATGCAAAAAAATTTGTCCATTTTTCTATTCAAAGTAAAAAATACGGTTAATTTGCACCTATCATTCATCTAAATCAATAAATACAAACCAATGAAACATCTGAAAATTTTTACTGCAGTCATGTTGCTTTTTATGACTGCCAACATTTTCGCTCAGAAACAAGGCGATAACCTGCTGACCAAGAAAGAAATAAAATCTGGTTGGTCTTTAATCTTCGATGGAAAAAACGTCTATCACTGGAGAGGATACACCAAAACCACCTTTCCTGAAAAAGGATGGGAAGTAGTTGACGGAATGCTTCATTGCCAGGCAAAAGGTGGCGGCGGAGATATTATTTTCGACAAAAAACTCACCAATTTTGAATTTTCGCTTAGCTGGAAAATAAGCGAAGGTGGAAACAGCGGAATTTTCATTTACGGAAAAGAAGTGGAAGGTAAACCCATTTATTTTTCTGCTCCTGAATATCAGTTGTTGGATGATGCCCGTCACGCTGATGCCAAAGCCGGGAAAAACGGGAACCACAAATCAGGTTCACTTTATGACATGCTTCCGGCAGTACCTCAGAATGCAAATCCGGCAGGTCAATGGAATGAAGCAAAAATTATTTCAAAAGGCGGAAATGTTGAATTCTGGCAAAACGGAGTTAAAGTGGTTCAGTTCCAAATGGCCAACGATAGCTGGAAAAAATTGTGTGCCGACAGCAAATTTAAAGACTGGTCTGATTTTGTGAACAATCCTGCAAAAGACGGATTCATAGGTCTTCAGGATCATGGTAACGAAATCTGGTTTAAAAATATCAAGCTGAAAGAATTGAAATAAGACATTCAATTTCAGATTCAAGCATTTGACTTTAAAAGCCGTTTCATAAAAGGAAGCGGCTTTTTTCTTGCAAACCGGAACACAAAACTGGTTTTGTGTATCATATTCACATTTTTACAACTCGATTATTAGCAGATTACAATAATTATCCACTATTTTAAGAACCCAAAAATCTTAATGAAAAATGAACAAATCAACTAACAAACAAGGCTGGATCATTACCTCTGCAGCTTTGGGCATCAACCTGGTGATGGGCGTTCTGTATTCGTGGGGAGTTATCAAAAAAGCGCTTGTCAGCGACTGGGGATGGACCAATACTGAAGCAGCACTTCCGTTCACCGTTTCGGCAGCTGTATTTGCTTTTACCATGATTTTTGCCGGACGTGCCCAGGATAAATTCGGCCCGCGGTTAGTCACCATTTTTGCCGGCATTATGCTGGGCGCCGGATTAATCGCTTCAGGATTTGTGAACAGCCAGATGATGATGGTGCTTACCTTCGGAGTGATCGGGGCTATCGGAATTGGCCTTGGTTATTCGGCAGCTACGCCCTGTGCTATGAAATGGTTTGAATCGTCAAAAAAAGGAATGATTGCCGGGATCGTGGTTTCAGGAGTCGGACTTTCGCCGGTTTATATTACGCCTATCACTGCCGGACTTTTAGAAGCTTACGGAATAAGCAATACATTTATCATTCTCGGCGTTTTTGCCATTGTTGTTGTCATGTTGTTGTCATTTTTTCTAAAAAATCCTCCTGAAGTTGAAGTTCCAAAAACGGTCCAAAACCAGTCAGTACCTGCACCAAAAGGAAACAATTTGACATGGAATCAGGTCATCCAAACACCCCAGTTTTATTTGTTGTGGATCATGTATTTGCTGGCAGCAACAGCAGGATTGATGCTGATTGCCCATCTTCCAAGTATTGCCGTGGTGCAGGCCGACTGGAAAACTGCCGGATTTATGTTGGTGGTAATTCTGTCAGTTTTCAATGCCATTGGGCGTCTGGGCGCAGGTGTATTATCAGATAAAGTTGGAAGAACCCGTGCCATGATGATTGTTTTCATGATCCAGGCTCTTAATATGTTTCTGTTCATGTTTTATACTTCCATTCCTATGCTGATAGTTGGTTCGGCCATTGCCGGATTGGCCTACGGAGCGGTATTTTCACTGTTCCCCACCACAACCGCCGAATTCTTCGGAATGAAAAACCTGGGCGTCAACTACGGATTGATCTTTACAGGCTGGGGAGTTGCCGGAGTAATTGGGCCAATGTTGGGCGGAATAGTAGCCGATAAAACTGGCGCATACAGTAATGGTTATTTGGTAGCGGGAGTTTTCCTTTTAATAGCAACATTACTGGTTGGTATGATGAAGGTGCCAAAAGCAAAAGCATAAAATTTATTCAGTCGCAGTTTTCCGGAATCTGATGAAAACAATTCCTGTCTGATTGTAATTCTGTATATTTGTAAAAAGACAAAGACTTTGAGAACAATTGAATTTAAATCAAAAATAAGGAACAACAGTATTCACATTCCCAAGAAAGTTCAGTCTGAACTCAGAATAGCCGATGAAAAAAATGTTCGTGTAATGATATTTCTGGACGAAGATTTGGAATTAAAAGACGATCAAATAATAGAATCAAACATTGACTTAGCCCAGGATGAATTAGAGTCAATTAACAGAGGATTAAAGGATTTTGAAGAAGGGAAGATCCATGCAAACGAAACTGCCCGTAAACTATATGAAAAATACTTATAGAATGGAAACCCAAACCAACCCGCAATTAGAACTTGCTTTTGATTTTCTGCAATACACCAACCAGAATATTTTCCTGACCGGGAAGGCCGGAACCGGCAAAACCACTTTCCTACGCAATTTGAAAAAACTATCGCCCAAGCGGATGGTAGTGGTTGCCCCAACCGGTGTGGCAGCCATCAACGCGGGCGGGGTTACGATTCATTCGTTTTTCCAGATGTCGTTCGGGCCGCAAATACCGCAGAATCCTGACCAGATGCGGCCTGTAACTGTTCCGGCTGATGGAAATATAGCCGCCGGAATCAAACGTTTCAGCCGCGAAAAGATTAACATCATGCGAAGTTTGGATTTGCTGGTAATCGACGAAATCAGCATGGTTCGCGCCGATATCCTGGATGGAATTGATGAAGTGCTGCGCCGTTACAAAAACCGCTACAAACCTTTTGGCGGCGTGCAATTGTTGATGATTGGCGATTTGCAGCAACTGGCTCCCGTCGTTAAAGACGATGACTGGAACATTCTGAAACCATATTACGATACCTGTTTCTTTTTCAGCAGTCATGCACTGAAACGATCCAAATTTATCGGCATCGAGCTGAAACATATTTTCCGCCAAAGCGATCAGCGGTTTATCGACCTGCTCAATAAGGTTCGCGAAAACCAGATGGATGAGGCAACACTTCAGGAATTAAACAAACGATATATTCCGGGTTTTAATCCTGAAGAAAAAGAAGGCTACATCACGCTCACCACCCACAATTACCAGTCGCAGCAGATAAATGATACGAAATTAGGTAAACTGAAAACAAAATCTTACCGCTTTATTGCTGAAGTGCAAGGCGAATTTCCGGAGTATTCCTACCCCACCGATCCTGAACTTGAATTGAAAGTTGGCGCGCAGGTGATGTTTGTCAAAAATGATTTGTCGCCTGAAAAACGTTTCTACAATGGTAAAATCGGTAAAATCATCAATATTATTGACGGTGAAATTGAGGTGCGTTGCCCTGATGATGTTGAATCTATTGATGTGGAGAAAGTAGAATGGCAAAATGCCAAATATTCACTGAACGAAACGACTCAGGAAATTGAGGAAAATGTGATCGGTACTTTCACTCAGTATCCGCTGAAACTGGCTTGGGCCATTACCATTCACAAAAGCCAGGGGCTCACTTTCGAAAGAGCCATCATCGATGCACGCGCTTCGTTTGCTCATGGTCAGGTTTATGTAGCGCTAAGCAGGTGTAAAACCCTCGAAGGACTGGTACTTAGCTCGCCCATTGCGGATTACAGTGTAAAAAACGATACCACTGTTGTTCAGTTCAGCGACGAAGTGGAGCGAAAACAGCCCGGACCCGCCGAATTGGAACAATCGCGCAAAGAATATGTGCAGCAATTACTGACTGAACTGTTTGATTTTAAGCCGATGCTTCGCCAGGTTCAGTATTTGCAAAAATTGTGGGAAGAACATTCGGCACAATTACTTGGTACGCTGAAAACCCAACTGCAAGGAATGGTTTTGCCAATGCAAACTGAATTGATTGAGGTTGGCAATAAATTCGACAACCAGCTCAGGCAAATGATTCCAACCACTGCAAATGCCGAAGAAAACCAACTGTTACAGGAGCGGGTAAAAAAAGCTTCCGGTTATTTCGCCGGAAAACTTTTAACTATTATAGAACAGCCTTTTTCGGAAGCTACTTTTGATACCGACAACAAAGCCATCCGTAAAAGTTTCAACGATGCAGCCGAAAAACTCCGGAAGGAAATTTATACAAAAAAAGTATGCCTCGATTGGTGTAAAAACGGGTTCAGCATAAAGACTTACCTCGAAACCAAGTCGAAATCAGCTATCGAAATTCCGGAAACAAGCCATAAAGGTCAGCCGTCTGCCAGTTCATCATCCTTCACCATGCACCCCGAATTTTACACCAAAATGAAAAAATGGAGAGATGGGAAAGCAAATTTGCTGAATACCCAAATCGCACGAATCCTTCCGCAGAAAACCCTGCACGAAATTGTACAAACTTTACCTGTTTCAAGAATGGAATTGAAATCAGTAAAGGGAATGGGCGGCACACGGTTGCAGCAGTTTGGCAAGGAAATACTGGAAATGGTAATTGCCTACCGCCGCCAGAAAGGGATGGATTTACCGGTTGGCGCTGAAAAAGAAGCAGAAAAGGCAGCGATGGACACTAAACAAATCAGTTTTGAATCGTATAAAAGCGGTAAGTCTGTTTCTGAAATTGCACAGGAAAGAAATTTCGCAATCTCAACCATCGAAGGGCATCTGGCGCATTATGTGGGTCTCGGCGAACTTTCGCTTAATGGTCTGGTCGATCCGGTTAAAGTAAAAACTATTATTACCTACATCGAAAAGCACAAAATCCGTGGTATCAATGAAATCCGAGCGGCCCTTGGAAATGATTACAGCTATTCCGAAATCAGGTTTGTGATAGGATATCTGGAGGCAATTAAGTAACAGCAATATATGCTCCAATAGAAAACTTCATCTTTTGCTATTTTTACAAAAATATTTCTGAAATTAACAGTCGATTTTCGGAAGTGAAAATAACCAAACCAACTAACTGCTTATGAAACCGAATGACCCGAAATTTTACAATCGCCTTTTCATTACAATTCTTCGTGTAGCTATTGGATGGCACTTTCTTTATGAAGGAATTTCTAAAATCCTTCAGGGAAACTGGACTGCCTCCGGATTTTTGCTGAATACATCAGGATTTTTTTCAGGATTCTACCATTGGATTGCCAGTTCACCGGCACTTTTAAACATCTCTGACATCCTGAATATGTATGGACTTCTGTTCATCGGATTGGCCCTTTTTATCGGGTTGTTCAGCCGGTTTGCCGCTCTGGCAGGAGCATTGCTGCTGACTTTGTACTATTTTGCCTATCCGCCATTTGGTAATCCCATGATGAATGCTTCAGACGGTCATTTATTTATCGTTGATAAACTATTTATCGAAGCTGCTGCTCTCCTGTTCCTTTTCTTTTACCGCGAAAAAGGGTACAGCATTGATACGATTATAGAAATCTACCGAAACCGCAAAAAATCGCCAGTTACCGCTCCTGAAGAAAGTTCGTCGCGTCGGGAAGCACTGAAAAACCTTGCCACGCTGCCGGTTTTAGGCGCATTGGGCTGGGGAGCTGTGAGCAACTTTAAAACGTATGGAGTCGATGTGATGTCGGGTGCAACCATTCAGGTTAATCAGACAGCCTTGAGTGAGCTGAAAGGTGAACTTCCCAAAGGAAAAATCGGGAAACATGAAATCAGCCGGATGATCGCAGGAGGCAACCTGATTGGCGGATGGTCGCATGGTCGTGATTTGATTTACACTGATACTCTATTCAAGGCTTACAATACCGAACAAAAAGTGTATGAAACACTGATACTGGCTGAAAAAGCTGGAATCAACACTATTAATATTGGGTTCCCATCAAACCCGCTTCTGGCCAAATACAAAAAGATGACCGGGAGCAAGATCAAGGTAATTACACAGGTAGCTCCAAATCTTGACTGGAAAGGACTTGACAAAGTTGGATCGCATACGGATAAAAAACTCTTTTTTGAGAACATTGACAAAGCAATCGATTTCGGAGTTGACATTATTCAGGTGCAGGGAAACTGGTGCGACTGGCTGGTGCGCGACAATAAAATTGAGGTGATTGACGAAATGATCAATCACATTCGTCAGCAAGGATACACCGCTGGTTTAGGTGCTCATTCTGTTGAATCGCTCATTGCCTGTGCCGATCAGGGAATTATTCCTGATTATTACATGAAAACCATGCACCACGATCAGTATTGGTCGGCTCACCCGCGCGAAAACCGTGTAGTATTCGAAGTTGATGGTAAAAACTACCTCGATCACAACCGATTCCACAACAACATGTTCTGCCTTTTTCCTGAAAAGGTGATTGATTTTGTGAGCAAAACCACTGTGCCGGTAATGGGCTTTAAAGTGCTGGCCGCCGGAGCCATCGAACCCAAAGATGGATTTCAATGGGCGTACGACAATGGTGCCGACTTTATTTGTGTGGGAATGTTCGACTTTCAGGTGGTAAACAACGTAAATGTTGCCATCGATTGTTTGAATAAAACAAAACGGACAAGAGAATGGTACGGGTAATCTGATTCACAATTTTTAAGTTCCATTTATGAAACGTTCAAACCGCTATTCTATAATTATTTCCTTATTTCTGGCATTTGTTTCTGCTTTCTTTGTCCTGTCTTGTCAATCAGGATATTACACTGAAGCCGATTATTTTAAGGTTCCGAAGATCGATGCCCACGTTCATATTTCGACAACCGATGTTTCAATTCAGAAATATTCGCTTCAGGAGAATATCAAACTGATCACCATCAATGTCAACTCGAGTCGGGATGTGAATCAGCAGCGCGATACAGCCATCGCACTGATTCAGAAATACCCAGGCACGGTTTATTACCTGGCAACCTTTGCTTTCGATACCGCCGTTTGGAATAGCAGTGACTGGGAACAGAAAACCATTGCCGAACTTGAACACAACACCTCAGGAGGTGCAGCCGGGGTGAAATTCTGGAAAAACATTGGCATGACAGAAAGAGACCGCGCTGGAAATTTTATCATGGTTAGCAACAGCAGATTCGATCCGGTAATTTCATTTATTGAACAGAAAGGACTGTCACTGACCGGACACCTGGGAGAACCAAAAAACTGCTGGATGCCGCTAGATTCGATGACGGTGAACAATGACAAAATCTATTTCGAACAGCATCCGGAATATCACATGCACCTGCATCCCGAATATCCCAGTTATAAGGATCAGCTTGAAGCCCGCGACAGCCTTTTGACCAAACATCCGAACCTGAAATTCATCGGATGCCATCTGGGAAGCGAGGAATGGAGTGTTGACGAACTTTCCAAAACACTCGACCGTTTTCCGAATATGGCTGTTGATCTGGCCGCAAGAATATGCCACTTGCAATACCAAAGCGCAAAAAAACCGGACAAGGTTCGCGATTTCCTGATCAAATATCAGGACAGAATTTTGTATGGCACTGATATTGGCTATTCAGGAAACAGGCCTGACAGCAGCTTTTATGCTGGTATCCATGCCACCCGTATCAAAGACTGGAATTACTTTACCGGCGATATGGAATTGACGTCCCGTGATGTCGATTCGCCCTTTACCGGCCTTCACCTTCCGAAAAAGATCGTGGATAAGATTTTTTACCTTAATGCGGTGAAATGGTATAAACTGGAAGTTGATTAATATATAATAGCGAAAATCATGCTCCTTTCAGGATTCCAAAATCATTCTTTAATCTTGCGATTCAGGAAATAGCTGAAAGACAAAACCAACTCAGAATCAAAGTTTAATGTTTTAGTGTGTGATGTAGGAAAAGATTCTGTATTAATGGGTTTTTCTTTGGTATGAAGAAACTTTGCAAGAAGGTTGATATTCAATTTTGGAATTATTGAATATGACGCACCAATAGCTCCGCATAAATATGATTGATCTCTCCGCTCAATCCTCAACCAATTTGCTCCTCCTGGCGAAATCTCATTGGCTGACATTTGGGACAACCCGAATCCAAAACCGCCTTCAACGAATGGAGTGACCTTGTTGTTTCCAAAATACTTTCTGGCAAAAAAACCATACAGTTCTGCCCGGTATTTATCTTTCGAGCCAGATGAGTATATCATGGCATATCTCCGATATCTAAAATCGGGTCCGGCAACAAAATTTCTGAAAAGAAAGTACCCTATCCTTGGGGCCAAAGAGTAATTCACCGTTTTGTATGAGCTCCAAAATATTTCTTCTCCGGTAAGATAGTACCTGGTAAAATAATCACTGGTTCCGAATGAAATTCCGAAGCCTTCGGTAAATGGTTTTGAATTACCTGACAAATTAATTCCTCCTTCCAACATAAAAGTACCCTTTTTGATCTGGGCCGATAAACTCAATGAGGCTGCAAGAATGATTAGCAATATTGCTTTTCGTTTCATGATCTGAAATTTAGTTGAGCATAAAATTAAGCAAACCATATCGATAATTTATATTAAATGCGGCATTTTTTTTCAATCAGAAAAGGTTACACAACAACATGTTCTGTCTTTTTCCTGAAAAGGAGATTGATTTTGTAAATAAAACTACCGTTCCGGTAATGGGTTTTAAAGTTTTGGCTGCCGAAGCCATCGAACCAAAGGATGGTTTTCAATGGGCTTTCGACAACGGCGCTGACTTTATCTGCGTGGGAATGTTCGACTTCCAGGTGGTAAACAACGTTAACATTGCAATCGACTGTGTGAATAAAACCAAACGAACACGGGAGTGGTACGGATAAGCTGTCTAATCATCTGGTCCAATAAATGTTATAGTCATAAATGGCTTTAAGTAAAAACAAAAACCACTTAAAGCCATTTATAAATTAATTTTAACCTTTATCCGATACATAATTGGTTGTTCAAATCATTTTTATAGCTATATTTGGCTTTAAATATACTATTCGTACTACTTAAAGCCAAATATAAAATCAAAGATGAGGGCAATAGTTGGTCGAACCGAGTATCTGAAAACTCTTCAAGACTTGTATCTGTCAGAGAAATCAGAATTTGTGGCCGTGTATGGCAGACGCAGGGTAGGGAAAATATTTCTTATCCGCACGGCTTTCGAGGGACGGTTTACTTTCCAAGTGACCGGATTGAGCAAAACAAGCATGACACAGCAGATCATCAATTTCAACATGGCCCTTAGAAAAGTAATGACTGAGTATGATGATACTGTGGCGAAAGATTGGTTTTCGGCATTTCAGCAGCTAATCGCATTTTTAGAATCGCAAGGCGAAGAAAAGAAAATCGTATTCATCGACGAATTGCCTTGGTTCGATACGCCCAAATCGGGCTTTATTCCTGCCCTCGAACATTTCTGGAACAGTTGGGCGGCTATGCGAAACGACATTTTGCTGATTGTTTGTGGTTCGGCAGCATCGTGGATGGTTAATAAACTGATTAACAACAAAGGTGGTTTTCACAACCGGGTAACCAAACGAATAAAAATTGTTCCGTTTACCTTGCATGAGTGCGAACGGTTTCTGGAAACAAAAAATGCATTGCTCGACCGATACCAAATTATTCAATTGTACATGGTTCTCGGCGGTATCCCCTTTTATTGGGATGAGGTAAAACCAGGGAAAAGCGCGGTCCAAAACATTGAAGATATCTGCTTTAGTGAAAATGGCATTTTACGCAACGAATTCAAAAATCTGTACAAGTCGCTGTTCAACAAACATGAGAAACATTCTGCAATTGTGAATGCGTTGGCAAAAAAGAGCATGGGGCTCAATCGCGACGAAATAATTGCAGAATCGGGGCTGCCCAATGCAGGAAGCACTTCCCGCTTGCTCGATGAACTGGAAGAAAGTGGGTTTATCCTAAAATACCGTTCTCCAGGCAAAAAATCAAGAAACAGCCTCTATCAACTGGTTGATTTTTATTCCTTTTTCTATCTCAAATTCATCAAAGACACCCAGGGCAAAGACACCAATCAGTGGATCAACCTCATCGACAGCCCCAAGCAAAGAGCATGGAGCGGTTATGCGTTCGAACAAGTTTGCCTCTGTCATTTGCCCCAAATCAAAAAGGCCTTGGGTATAAGCGGAATCCATTCAACTTCTTATGCATGGCGAAGTTCTGCCGTAAAAAATGGGGCGCAGATCGACCTGATAATTGATCGGCGCGACCAGGTTATCAACTTATGCGAAATGAAATTTTCGATCAACAATTTTGCAATTGACGCGAAATACGCTGAAGAACTTCGCAACAAGATTGGCGTTTTCAAAACTGAAACGAAGACCCGAAAATCGGTATTCATTACCATGATAACGACTTATGGACTTCAGGCGAACAGCAATTCTGTTGGTTTGGTACAAAATAAAATTACCATGGATGCACTTTTTGAAGCCTGAAACCGCCTATACTTCTTTCAGCAAATTCAGCAAATCAACCGTTGACAAACGGGCGCTTTGGTCGGTGCCTTCGAGCAGACTATCAGCCAGATCGCGTTTGGTAGCGTGAAGTTTAACAATTTTTTCTTCGATTGTGTTCTTGGCAACCAGCCTGTAAATGGTTACCGGTCGTGATTGTCCGATACGGTGGGCGCGGTCGCTGGCCTGATCTTCAATGGCAGGATTCCACCACGGATCGAGGTGCAGCACATAATCGGCAGCAGTTAAGTTCAAACCCAATCCACCCGCTTTCAGGCTAATCAGGAACAGTTCGCCCTTGCCCGATTGAAAAGCTTTTACAGCCAGTTGCCGGTCGGGAATAGAAGTTGAACCATCCAGGTATTGATAGCTGATTCCTTGTTTATCCAACTCTTTGCGAACAATAGCCAAATGCATCACGAATTGGCTGAATACCAATGCCCGGTGCTTATTGGCGCGCAATTCCTCAACAATTTCAAAAAAAGCTTCGAGTTTGGCTGATGGTAATTTGATGTCTTTGTTTACCAGTGTTGTATTGCAGCAGGCCAGGCGAAGTTTGGTGATTTCGGCCAATGCCTGCAGATGCTGCTGCCCGTTGGGACCACCATTGTTTTCGATGGTATTGATGGCCTCGCGCCGCAATGCTTCGTAAAATGCCAATTCCTTTTCGCTTAAAACCACCGGGTAGGTAATTTCGGTTTTTGGTGGTAATTCTTCCAATACTTTGTTTTTTGTCCGGCGTAAAATAAACGGGGTAATGAGTTTTTTGAGATGGTTTTTTTGCACGGGTAATTCATTTTTGACATAACGGTCGGTAAATTGAGCCAATGTTCCCAACAATCCGGGGTTGCAGAAATTAAACAAGTTCCAGAGTTCGCCCAAATGATTTTGAATAGGCGTACCGGTTAATGCCAGTTTAAAGTCCGACTGGATGTTCATCGCAGCTTTCGACGATTTGGTCTGTGTATTTTTAATGGCATGTGCTTCGTCTAAAACAGCCATTGCCCAGTTAATTTTAGCGATCCGGTCCTCTTCTGATTGCAACAAACCATAAGTAATTACCAGTACATCAAATGCGGTTAAAGTTTCAAATGTTTCTTCCCGGTTCCCATGTTTAAGGTTTACAATGTTTAACGTGGGGGCAAATTTTTGTAGTTCACTGCCCCAGTTCGGAACCACCGATGCCGGGCAAACAACCATAATCGGGCCATTTTCGGCCAGGTGAAGCATCATGGCAATGGCCTGAACTGTTTTCCCCAAGCCCATGTCGTCGGCCAGGCAAGCTCCGGCATTCCATGTTTTCAGCCTTGCCATCCAGCGGAAACCTTCTTCCTGATATGGGCGTAATTCGGCATCAAGAGTGACAGGAATCGCTGCATCGCCAGCGCTGGTATCTTTGATCTTTTTCTGAAATTCTTTCCACGACTTATCGGTTTTGAACGATGCGGCACGACTGGTAAAATCTTCGAGCGCGTGGGAAGCGAACCTGTTGATGGTGACCCCTTTTTTATCTACCGTGGTGAAAGCTTCGAGTTCATCGATCTGTTTCTTGAGTTCCTCGGTAAGTGCAAGAAATTCACCCTTTTTCAATTCCAGAAATCGGCCTTTGCTTTTTCGTGTCAGCACAATCAGTTCTTTCAGGGTGAGAACCGTTTCCTCATCTATATTCAGTTCGCCTTCCAACTCAAACCATTGTCCTTTTCCTTTTATCCGGAGGCTTAGGTTCGCGAACGAAGCCGATTTCTTCATCCTGAAATGTTCTCCTTCAGGCCATTCAACCACTGCAATATCGGTATTGTTGCCTATTATCTCAAGCAGGTTGAGGCACTCGTAGGGATCAGAAAAAAGTTCAGCTTCTTCAGTAAGGTCAACATCCGTGATGGTAGAAACCGCATTGGCCAATTTCATGGCGTTGGCATTTTCGATGTTCAAATTCCTGACAGCCTGACACTTTTCGCCTGAAACCATTCCATAAACCACTTTGCCACCCCTTCCGGGTTTCACATAAGGAGGTTCGGTTCCCAAAGGTTTCACAAACAGTTCAGCTTTTAATCCATCGCCAATGGGCACAATTTGTACTCTGATCCGCGAATCGGCTTCAATTGATTTAACTGTGGCAGAAATTTCGTCCATATCCGAATGAACGGTCATCAAACCACTTAGGCTGGAAACCGCTTCGATGAGTTTGGATTTTCCTTTTTCGGGGATCGTAATTCCCTGATTGATCATCCGAATAATTGAATGTTGCTGAGGGCTGAAGGTGATCAATTTATAACGGGTCTGGGTCTCTTTCACCAAAACTGAACGTTGGTCGGTGTTCGTAATATTTGTTTTGAGCTTAATTCCATACTTGCCAATTTCGGTCATAATTTCAGGTTGTGCCTTGATTAACTCGACAGAAACCAATGGATTTGAAGATAAAAACAAGAATGGGTGACCACACAATTCATTGATCGCCTTGTTAAAATCCAGATTGTATTCGGTAGCTCCGTAATAACCCGAATGGTAAGTAACAGCCGTTGCGATTCTTCTATCCTGTTCGGACAAACCTTCAACTTGCTGATCTTTCAGTTTTTTAAGCGCAATATTTCGCCCAATGCTCCAGATGCCTTTGGCATTTATCGTTTGCAAAGTGGGTTGTATGTAACCTTTTTCAAGATCCACCAGATAACAAACACGGGCAGTTGTCTGGTCTTTTTTTTGCGTCCCGCCAGCGCCTCTGGTCAGGGATAACAGCCCCTCGAGCAATTGTTCCCATTTCTCCTGAATAATTAACTGGCCCATCAGACAGGGCGAACTTTTAGTTTCAAGTTCTTTTGGCACAGGAAAAGTCTCGATACTAAATTCAGATTTTTCGATGATAAAGTTGATCTCGCGCAGAAACAGCCAGCGTTGGGCAAGGCTCAATTTATAAGCTGTATTTTGTAGCAGCATTTGCAGGCTTGAACTTAACTCACCATGAACGATATAACATAAAATCAGGTAATAAACAGATTTAAATCCGAATGTTGAAAAAATGCCCGTTGTGTTTATCTGTTTAAATTTGGCTTCGGCCTGAGCCATATCATTCTTTAAAAAGTAAAAAAGAGGAAGAAAAAAATGATCTTCGCTAAATTTACTCCGGGACTTTTTATTGATCGCAACTTCGAGTTTCTTCTCATTTACACTTTTGGGATTGAATGCAAAATTCAGCCAGTATAAAAACTCATAGTAGAGGTTAAACTCCAATTTTGGCATTTTCATTCCATCCTTATCGGTAATTTGTGCCTTCTCGTAAAAGTTCGCCGATAATTTGAAATTCCCCCTGAATAATTCGATCTGA
>JBBRXN010000075.1:0-27851 GCA_038248385.1 Bacteroidales bacterium | reverse complement strand
CTTTCAGCAGGAATATTATATCAGGACTTTTGATGTGCAGGCATTGTGTTTTCTCGACATTGGATACGTGTTGTACGGAGAAGATTACAAGCGGGGAATTTTTATGGTGAACATTAAAAAGGAACAACTAAAAGTTTCCAATGATTGTGGAAGCGAGTTGCCCGACCATTTACCCAACATCTTGACATTGTTGCCAAAAATACAGGATAAGGATATAGCGGAAGAACTTATTTGTTCGATGTTGATACCTGCGATTCACGAGATGATCTCAAAATTTGGCGATGGAACCAACATATACACAGGGTTATTGGAAATACTTGTGACAATTATGGAAACAGATTATCCTGATTCGACTTATGAGAAGTTTGATTTTAGTGTCCGAAAAGAAACAGATCTTTTCGAGGGCGCCCATGCCGGGATGCATACATCGTTTGATTGTAAAATGTAACTTTTAAACTGACTCGCATGAATGGAATTTTCTTTTTTATTTTATTGCCTTATTTGGCAGTTATTTCCCTAGTATTTGGAAGCATTTACAGGTACCGCTTTCATGGCTTTCAGGTTTCCTCACTTTCCAGTCAGTTATTGGAAAGCAATCTGTTGTTCTTCGGAAGCAGGCCATTTCACTGGGGTATCATTACTTTGTTTTTCGGGCATCTAACCGCTTTTTTAATCCCGTCCGCAGTTCTGGCATGGAATGAGAAACCTATTCGATTATACGTTCTGGAGGTCACCGCCTTCGCCTTCGGAATAATTGCTATTTTTGGTCTTACTGTTCTTATCATCAGGCGGGTACAAACAAAAAGACTTCATAAGTTAACCACTAAGATGGATATGTTTGTTTATCTGATACTTGCTGTTCAAGTTATAACTGGACTATATATTGCCTATTTTTTCAGGTGGGGATCCTCCTGGTTTTCATTGGTACTTACACCTTATCTGCGCTCAATCTTTACTTTTAGCCCCGATGCCACAACGATTATTTCCCTGCCGATGATGGTAAAAATCCATATTGCTTCGGCTTTCATTCTAGTCGGGATGATTCCCTATACCAGGTTTATTCACTTTCTGGTTTATCCTTTTTCTTATTTATGGCGGGCAAAGCAGTTGGTAATCTGGAACAAAAGAAAAAATATTAGCGAAATCAGGAATTAAAGTAACTTTGGAACCGTGACTTCAAAAAAATAGAAAGCACTTCATTGAAAGAAGGTGGTTGTTTTAGCTTGAAAATACCATCTGATATGGTGATGAAAATTTCTCCTACTCTGAATTATGAAACGAGCATGTTCGGTAAACACAAACCCTGATGAATATCTCATAAGCGAGTTCCATCCGGCATTTAAATAACAAATTATATTTGAATGAAATTTATCTTTTTAATTGCGGCTTTCAATGCCTTTTTTTTCTCTGTTTTACTTTTTCAGAAAAAACCGAAGGCCTTACACGATAAGATATTGATTTTCTGGTTAGCCTTTTTGGGCTTATATACAGGTGTGTATGGCCTTTTTTCAAATGAATTGTTCACACGCTTTCCGCTTCTTTCGGCTAGTTTTATATCCCTGCTTTTATTGCATGGCCCTTTTCTGTATTTCTACATTTCTTTACTGGTAATAAACTCAGGCAAATTCACAGTCAAAAACCTACTCCATTTTACACCTTTCTTTCTGTTTAATCTTTATTTGTTTGTTGTATCGTTTTTCCCATTGGTATCGGAGCGAATCAGTTTAAGTCATGTTGCAAATGAACATGAACCACCCTTGTTGTTTCAGCTGTTCTTGATATTGGTTGTTTTATCAGGACCTGTATATTTTTTACTTTCGACCCGGCTATTTAAAAATCTGGATATCCGCATTTTTAATAACTTTTCCAGATACGAAAATATAAACCTTGATTGGCTGCGGAAATTGGTGTACATATTTGGTTCTGTATGGACTCTTTTGATGGTTGTTGCTGTGATTCACCACGTGTTCAATCTTTTTTCGTGGATTTTTTGCACCGATGGAATTTCGCTTTCGTTGTCAATTTTCATCATCCTTATCGGTTATTATGGGCTAAAACAGAAAGAACTATTTTCATTTCCCGAAAAGGAATCATTAATTCTGGAACAGAAACCGGAAAAATATTCAGGCTCATGGCTAAAAGAGTCGGAGGCCAGTTTATATCTGGAGAAACTGAACAATTTCATGGAAAAAGAAAAGCCTTATCTGAATCCTGATTTGAATCTTCCGCAACTGGCTAAAGAAGTGGATATTCCATCCCATTATTTATCCCAGATAATCAATGAAAATATTGGATTAAACTTCTTCGATTTTATTAATCGTCAGCGGGTGGAAGATGTGAAATCTAAAATATCAGATCCAAAATACAATAACTTTTCGATCCTGGGTATTGCCTTCGAATCTGGGTTCAATTCCAAGTCGGCTTTTAACCGGGTATTTAAAAATATTACCGGATCAACTCCCAGCGAATATAAAAAGTCCCGTTCCGTTTAAAATTCAGTAATTTCTCTCACTTTTCAAGTATCGGTTTATAAACTGGGACTTCCTGAAGAAATAAAATGAGTGCCACTTTAGAAAGTAGGTCGCACAGGTGTTTTTCTGCCTGTATTTTTGCTGCTGAAATAAATTTTATAAATCAATTAAAAAACAGCAAAAATGAAAAATGCAGAAAAAGGAACAGCTCAAAGAAGCTGGGATGTAAAAAAATCGTTTAAAGTAACAGTTACCGCTTTCTTATTATTAGTATTAATGGCCTTCATGGGTACACCCGCTTTCGCTCATTGCGATTCGTACGATGGTCCGGTAATAAAAGATGCTGTTAAGGCGCTTGAAACCAACAATGTAAATTTGGTTTTGAAATGGGTTACTACTGAACAGGAAAAGGAAATCATCCCTTTATTCAAAAAAACATTTACTTTGAAAACGGGTGACGCAGACACTTACAAAATTGTTGAAAAGCATTTCTTTGAAACCCTTGTCCGTTTGCACCGCGAAACCGAAGGTGCGCCATACACTGGATTAAAACCCGCCGGAACCACAAAACAAATTATCCAAATGACCGACGAAGCCATTAAAGTAGGCAGTGTTGATGATTTTTTAGTAAAACTGAATGCCCATATTAATAAGGTAATTCGCGAAAAATATCAAAAAGTGTCGGAACTTAATAAAGTAAAAGATAATTCGAAGGAGCAGGGTAGAGCCTTTGTTGAGGCATACGTTAATTACACTCATACTATTGAAGCTATGCATGATATTCTTGAACATGGTGGCGGTCACGAAGGACATAAGGAATAATGAGAATAGAAAGGAAATATGATGAGAACAAAACAAAAGATAATTGTTATTGGAGGTGGATTCGCCGGAATTCAGCTTGCAAGGCGGCTGGATAAATATTTATTTGATGTGTTACTAATCGACAAGATTAACCATCATCAGTTCCAGCCACTATTTTACCAGGTGGCTACTTCACAAATCGAACCATCGAATATTTCATTTCCTTTCCGTCATATTTTAAAAAACAGAAGCAATGTGCTTATCAGGTTGGCTGAGGTCACCCAAATTCATACTGAACAAAATAAGATAAGCACAACAATAGGTGATTTTGATTACGATTACCTGGTGATTGCTATTGGTTGTAAAACGAATTTCTTTGGCAACAATGAAATTTGCCACCATTCATTAACTCTAAAAACGACCTACGATGCTATAAAGATCCGAAACCACATTTTGCAAACGTTTGAAAATATTATATCAGCAAAAGAAACGGAGAAAGAGGCTTTACGGAATCTGGTGATAGTTGGTGCCGGTCCTACCGGCGTGGAATTGGCTGGCGCGTTTGCTGAAATAAAAAAGAATATTTTACCAAAAGATTATCCACGGATTGACTTTAA
Source organism: Bacteroidales bacterium (assembly GCA_038248385.1). Lineage (GTDB taxonomy): Bacteria > Bacteroidota > Bacteroidia > Bacteroidales > Prolixibacteraceae > Aquipluma. The sequence goes on along the minus strand of JBBRXN010000075.1, from coordinate 23,962 downwards.
GAAATTCAAAATTACATTGGTTGAAGGTAGCAAAAACACCCTGAACACCATGAGTGAAATGGCCAAAAAAGCTTCGCGAAAATATCTGTTGGATATGGGTGTTCAATTGCTTACCGAAACATTTGTAACCGACTATGACGGTTATTCTCTTACTTTAAACAATGGCAAAAAAATAAATACAAAAACGGTTATATGGTCTGCTGGCGTAATCGCAAATCATATTGAAGGTTTACCAGCCAAAATCCTGACACATGGAAATAGGATTACTGTAACCCGGATAAATAAAATGATTGGAAGCGAAAATATTTTTGCCATTGGTGATATTGCTTACATGGAAACGCCCAAATATCCCAAAGGTCATCCTCAAGTTGCGAATGTGGCAATCAACCAGGGAAAAAATTTAGTGAAGAATTTTAAGAGGATTATTCAAGGAAAAGAGCCAGTAGATTATGAATACAAAGATCTGGGCTCAATGGCAACCATTGGACAGAACAAAGCCGTTGTTGACTTTCCCCTTATAAAATTCAAAGGATATTTTGCATGGTTTATATGGATGTTCCTGCACCTGATGCTCATATTGAGTGTCCGCAATAAATTAATTATCTTTATTAACTGGGCATGGGTTTACATCACAAAGGATTCTTCACTTCGATTAATACTTACACAAAATAAAGAAAATTGCAATTATGAAAGCAGTTGAAATATATAATTTCTTCTGATGTAATTATATTAAATAAATTAAAAATAGGAGAACAAATTATGGAATCAAAATTTAAAATTCCAGAATCATTAAGATTGGAACATGCTGAACTTCACAGTGAACTTGCCAGATTGACAAATGTAGGAGGTAAGATTGGAGAATCAGCGAGAGTTGTTGCAGAAACATTACATCCCCATTTTGTTAGCGAAGAGGAATTTGCCCTTCCACCGCTAGGAATCTTAGCATTATTGGCTGAAGGTAAAGTAACTGCTGATATGAAGGAAGTTCTAATAATGACCGATAAATTAAAAGCCGGGCTCCATAAAATGCTGGAAGAACATAAATCCATCGTAACATCACTTGATAATCTGATGGAAGTTGCAAGGAACGAGAATCAAGTAGAAGTTGCCGAGTTTGCTGAAAAGCTGAAACTTCATGCTAAAACTGAAGAGGAGGTTACATATCCTACTGCGTTACTAATTGGAGAGTACCTTAAACTTAAGTTGAATTAAAATATTTCCGTTTTGCAAAGGTCTTTTAATCGGCGAAACGGAACAGGGAATCAACAGTTAAAATTCATAAAGATTATGTCGGATATCACGATTGTATTAATTTATTCAGGAATAACCGGGCTGCATGGTAATAAATTCAATTCGGCATCCATAAATAAATTATTTCATATGAAAGCAGAACTTTTATAAAAAGACATTGTTATCTTTATATAAAAGTTCTATTGAGTTTGTTGTTATAAATAAATTAATAAATAATTGAAATGGCAATAACAAAAGTATGGATTGAAGAAGGGTGTACAGGTTGCGGGTTGTGTGAAGAGATCTGCCCTGAAGTTTTCAAGGTCGAAGACGAAGCAATGGTAATTGAAGGCGTTAATTACAACGACTATGCGCAGAAAATTATTGAGGCAGCAGAAAACTGCCCTGTAGAAGTGATTAAATATAAATAAAAGCAGTGTAATGAAAACGACATTTGATTGAAGTTTAATCAGTTAGAAAAATATCGCCATGGAGAAGGACACCTTTCAAAGCAAAGAAACCTTGAATATTAACGGAAAGGATTATACTTTTTACAGCCTTCCCGAAGTGCAAAATCAAGGTTACAGTATTGACAAATTACCTTTCTCCATCCGTATCTTGTTGGAAAATGCGTTGCGCAATTACGATGGTTTTGCGGTTACAAAAGAAAACATTGAGACACTTTTGCATTGGGTGCCAAAAGGTTCCGATCAGGATATACCGTTTAAACCTGCCCGGGTTTTGATGCAGGATTTTACCGGAGTGCCTGCCGTGGTTGATATTGCGGCGCTCAGGGCTGAGTTCGCCAGAAAAGGTAATGATCCAAATGCCATTAATCCATTAATTCCAGTCGATCTGGTAATAGACCACTCGGTACAGGTGGACTATTTCGGAACGGAAAATTCCTACGAGCGCAACATGAACGAGGAATACAAGCGCAATACTGAGCGGTACCAATTTTTAAAATGGGCACAAAAATCATTTGATAATTTCAGTGTAGTTCCTCCAGGAATGGGCATTTGTCATCAGGTAAATCTGGAATACCTTTCAAAAGGGGTTGTTGAACGCAACGGAGAAGTTTTTCCGGACACTTTGGTGGGAACAGATAGCCACACCCCAATGGTTAATGGTATCGGGGTTTTGGCCTGGGGTGTTGGCGGTATCGAAGCCGAAGCTGCGATTCTTGGGCAGCCTATTTATTTTATTATGCCTGAAGTAATTGGATTAAAACTTACCGGGAAACTCCCACTGGGTTCAACGGCTACCGATTTGGTTTTAACCATTGCCGATATGCTAAGGAAATTTGGCGTGGTAGGCAAGTTTGTCGAAGTTTTTGGTTCAGGCTTAAACAATCTTTCCGTTCCTGACAGGGCAACCATTGGCAATATGTCGCCTGAATTCGGTTGTACGGTCACCTATTTCCCCATCGACGACAAAACGCTGGAATACATGCGGAAAAGCAATCGCTCCGAAGAACAGATTGCCTTGGTGGAAACGTATTGCAAAACAAATATGCTTTGGCGCGAAAATGAAGAAAAAATCACCTATACTAAGGTCTTGGAATTGGATCTTTCCACCATTGAGCCAACAGTGGCCGGTCCAAAACGACCTCAGGATAAAATTCTTTTGAAAGATTTTAAGGAAAAGTTTATCGATTTGTTAGATAAATCGTTCGGTAGAACATACCTCACACAAGAAGCACGGGAAATCCAAAAATCAATCACCCGATTTGAGGGCGAAGGCGGGGATTTGCTTGTCTCCAATTTGGATTCGAAAGCAGTTTCAACCGAAATTGAAGCGAAAGAAATTAACGGATTAAAAACAGTTTGGGTTACCCGGAGACAGGAGAAATTTATGCTTTCGGATGGTGCAGTGGCCATTGCCGCCATTACCTCTTGCACCAATACGTCAAATCCGTTTGTGATGATCGGCGCCGGATTGGTTGCACGAAAAGCCAGAGAACATGGGATTGATGTAAAACCATGGGTGAAAACTTCGCTCGCACCCGGCTCGAAAGTGGTAACCGATTATCTTGAAAAAGCTGATTTGATGAAGGATCTGGAAGCTTTACACTTTCATTTGGTGGGTTATGGCTGCACTTCCTGCATCGGTAATTCCGGCCCACTTCCGCAAGACATTGCAAAAGCAGTTGACGAACAAAATCTGGTGGTAACTTCTGTGCTTTCCGGAAATCGAAATTTTGAAGCGCGAATCCATCCACAGGTAAAAATGAACTTCCTGATGTCGCCAATGCTCGTGGTGGCCTTTGCCATTGCCGGTCGGGTTGACATCGATTTAATCAACGAGCCGATAAGTTTCGACTCCAATCAGGAACCGGTTTATTTGAAAGACATTTGGCCGTTGGACAATGAAATCAATGAAATATTAAGCAAGGTGTTGTCGCCCGGTGATTTCGCAAAGAATTACGGGGAGATTTTCGAAGGCAATGAGATTTGGAGAAATCTGGAAGTTCCAGAAGGTAAGTTGTACGACTGGGATAAAAGTTCGACCTATATTAAAGAAATTTCATTCTTTAAAAATATTTCGGAACAACCTGACACGCTGCATGATATTCTGAATGCACGGGCTTTGTTGGTTTTGGGCGACAGTGTTACCACCGATCATATTTCGCCAGCAGGAGCTTTTAACGAACTTTCTGCCTCAGGTAAATACTTGTTAGCGCGGGGTGTGGAAAAGAAAAATTTCAATTCTTATGGGTCACGTCGGGGAAACGACGAAGTAATGGTTCGCGGCACTTTTGCCAATGTCAGGATAAAAAACAAACTGGCCGGCAAGGAAGGCGGATTTACCCCATATTTGCCTACTGGCGAAGAAATGACCGTTTTTGATGCGGCTGAAAAATACAAAGAAGACCAGACACCTTTGCTGGTTTTGGCCGGAAAAGAATATGGCAGCGGCTCTTCGCGCGATTGGGCGGCAAAAGGAACTTTTCTATTGGGCGTAAAATGTGTGCTGGCCGAAAGCTACGAACGGATACACCGGAGCAACTTAGTGGGAATGGGCGTGTTGCCACTTCAGTATAAAAATGGCGAAACTGCCGAAAGTTTTGGGATTACCGGAAATGAGTCATTCACTGTAACCGGAATTGCAAAGGACATAAAACCGCTTAAAGAAGTGCAGGTTACCGCCATAAATGAGAAAGGCGAGGAACTTAGATTCAATGCCATTGCCCGATTAGACTCACATATAGAAATTGAATATTACCGCAATGGAGGAATTTTACAATACGTGTTGCGGCAATTCTTAAAAAACAACTAACGATTTTTGAGTTATCAAATGTTTTTCTGTGCATGAAAAATAAAACTTTTATATAAAGACATTCTTGTCTTTTTATAAAAGTTTTATTAAGTTTGTTGTTATAAATAAGTAAAATGGCAATAACAAAAGTTTGGATTGAAGAAGGGTGTACAGCATGCGGGTTGTGTGAAGAAATCTGCCCTGAAGTTTTCAAAGTCGAAGACGAAGCAATTGTGATTGAAGGCGTTAATTACAACGACTATGTGGAGAAAATTACAGAGGCAGCAGAAAACTGTCCTGTGGAAGTGATTAAATATAAATAAAACCGGCTGGAAGGAAGAAAAAAGGTCGTTTACTTTCACCTGTCTTTCCTGTGATAATCATTTGCAATTATGATGGGTTCTCGGTTACTAAAGAAAATATTGAAACGCTTTTAAATTGGGTTTCGAAAGGCTTGGACAAAGATATTCCGTTTAAGCCTGCCTGCGTTTTGATGTACGATTTTACAGGCGTTCCTGTGGTGGTTGATATATTCTAAATTGAGATAATATAAAAAACGGGGTAGCTGAAAACCGAATAGAGTAGGCGCTGACTTAACGACTAATATTATGAAAAGTTCATCAAATTTTTTAAATCAAATGACTGTGCTGTTTGTACTTTGCAGTATAGCAATTGGATTTCAAAGCTGTAACGAAAAGCCAAAAGAGAAGGAATCGGCAGTCGCTGGATTTAACTTAACCACTGCCAAGGCTGAAATTGAAGAAGCCGACAAAAATTTTATGGCGCTGTTTGCAGCTGGCGATTCAGTAGGTCTTGCCAACTCTTATACTATTGACGCAAAATTCATGAGTCCGGGAGTGCCAGCAATAGTAGGAAGAGCTAATATTCAAACAGATATGTCGAACATTATTCAATCTGGCATAACAGGAATTGATATAAGGCTTGGAAATGTTTTTGGAACAGAGGACTTAATTGCAGAAGAAGGCGAATTAACTCTTTTCGTGGGCAATGAGGCAGTTGCCGTGGAAAAGTATATTGTACTATGGAAAAAAGAAGACGGCAGGTGGAAAATGTTTAGAGATATTTACAACTCAAATTTACCAGGTAAATAATCAACTTAGTTCTCCAGGTTTTGCATAATGCGAATATTTTTCCATTAGCTTATTAAAAGCACTAATGCACAACATTTTCCTGATTCTCTGGTAGGAAAAGATAGCCATACCCCAATGGTAAAGGGTATTGGGGTTCTTGGTTGGGGAGTAGATAGCGTTGGTGGAAACGTATTGCAAAATAAATATGCTGTGACGCGAAAATGAAGAAAAAATCACCTATACTGAAGTTTTGGAATTGGATCTTTCCACCCTTGAGCCAACAGTTGCCGGTTCAAAACGGCCTCAGGATAAAATCCTTTTGAAAGATTTTAAGGGAAAGTTTATCGATCTGTTAGATAAATCGTTCGGCAGAACATACCTCACACAAGAAGCGCGGAAAATCCAAAAATCAATCACACGGTTTGAGGGCGAAGGTGGAGATTCGCTCGTATCAAAATCGAATTCGAAAACAGTTTCAACCGAAATTGAAGCGAAATTTTCGACGGCAATGAAATATGAAGAGCGCTGGAATTCCCAAAGGCAAGTTGTACGAATGGGATCCCGATTCTAATTGCATCAAAGAAATTTTGTTTTTTTTGGTATTTCTGAACACCCGGCATCGCTGCAAAATATTCTGAATGCACTGGCTTTGTTGGTTTTGGGCGACAGTGTTACCACCGATCATATTTCGCCAGCCGGAACTTTTAACGAACTTTCTGCATCAGGTAAATACTTGTTGGCGCGCGGTGTGGAAAAGAAAAATTTCAATTCCTACGGGTCACGCCGGGGAAACGACGAGGTAATGGTCCGCAGTACTTTTGCCAATGTCAGGATAAAAAACAAGCTGGCCGGAAAGGAACGCGGATTTACCCGATATCTACCCACTGGCGAAGAAATGACTGTTTTTAATGCGGCTGAAAAATACAAAGAAGACCAGACACCTTTGCTGGTTTTGGCCGGAAAAGAATATGGCAGCGGCTCTTCGCGCGACTGGGCGGCAAAAGGAACTTTTTTATTGGGTGTAAAATGTGTACTGGCCGAAAGCTACGAACGGATACACCGGAGCAATTTAGTGGGAATGGGTGTGTTGCCGCTTCAGTATAAAAATGGCGAAACTGCCGAAAGTTTGGGGATTACCGGCAATGAGACATTCACTGTAACCGGAATTGCAAACGACATCAAACCGCTTAAAGAAGTGCAGTTTACCGCCAAATATGATAAAGGCGAGGAACTTAAATTCAATGCCATTGCCCGTATAGACTCACATATAGAAATTGAATATTACCGCAATGGAGGAATTTTACAATACGTGTTGCGGCAATTCTTAAAAACCAACTAAAGTATCTTGAGCTATCAACAATTTCTGAATGTAGAAAAATGAACTTTTATAAAAAGACATTGTTGTCTTTTTATAAAGAAGTCAGTGGAAGTTTGCAAACGAAAATTTATTCCAAAAGTTAACTTCCGAAAAAATTAAACAAGTGAATTTGCTAAAACAGTATTTAAAATAAGGAGGAAATATGATGAAAGAGAATCCATTGATTCAACTCGAAAAGTTAGGCCAATCTGTTTGGTTAGATTTCATTAACCGTGACCTCATTACTAGCGGTGAACTCAAGCGTTTGATTGAGGTTGATGGATTAAGCGGATTAACTTCTAATCCTGCAATCTTTGAAAAGGCCATTTCTGAAAGTCATGAATACGAACATGACATAAGTACCTTATTGACAGAAGGAAAACACGCAAAGCAGATCTATGAAGCTATTTGTTTGAAAGATTTACAGATGGCCGTAGATGAGTTCAGACCGATATACAATAAAACAAACGGCGAAGATGGTTATGTAAGCATGGAGGTCGATCCGCACCTTGCATACAATACCAACGGCACCATCGATGAGGCCAGAAGATTATGGACTGCCTTGAACCGACCAAATGTATTCATTAAAATTCCAGCCACTAAAGAGGGATTGCCAGCCATTCAACAACTTATTGGTGAAGGAATTAATATAAACATAACTCTGCTTTTTGGATTACCGCGCTACCGACAAGTAGCCGAAGCTTACATCTCGGGTCTCGAAATGTTGAGCGCCAAGGGAAAGGATTTAAAACAGGTGACTTCAGTGGCCAGTTTCTTTATAAGCCGCATTGCCTCTTTGGTTGATCCGATGGAAGAAGAATTCCTCGCTTCACATGGGGAACAAGCTCATTTTGGAACATTTGTAAAGGGGCATGTTGCTATTTCAAGCGCAAAGATTGCCTATAGAATGTATAAGGAAATATTTGGTAGCGAACGATTCAGGAAGTTAGCCGACAAAGGTGCAAAAGTGCAAAAATTGCTTTGGGCAAGCACTGGCACCAAAAACCCCGAATACAGTGATATTAAATATGTTGAGGAGCTTATAGGGAAAGACACAATTAATACGATTCCTCCGGCAACGATGGATGCTTATCGCGATCATGGTCTTCCGAAAGAAAGGATTGAACTCGATCTTAAACAGGCGGAGTGGGTAATGGATATGTTGCCTGAATTGAACATTAGTATTGATGCAATAACCCAACAACTTGAAGACGAGGGAGTCAAAAAATTCAACAAACAATTTGACAAGATTATGTCGATTATTGACAAAACTCCCGCATTGCAATAAATTTAAATATAACATTATGACAAGCGAAAATCTATACCCAAAAGTAACTAAAGAGCTCGCTGATAAAAGAACTTCTTTAGCTCCTGAAACCATGGAAGCATGGAACAATTTCAGCAAAACAGTTTTTAAAGAAGGTGCGTTGCCCGAAAAAACAAAACAGTTGATTGCAGTTGCAGTAGCGCATGTAACGCAATGTCCTTATTGTATCCGATCTCATACTAAGCAAGCAATGAGGAAAGGAGCGAGCAAGGAAGAAATTATGGAAGCGATTTGGGTTGCATCCGAAATGCGTGCAGGAGCCGCTTATGCCCATGCTGCCATTGCTATGGATGAAATGGAATAATGCAGGGAAAACAGCAACATAAGAATATTTGGACAATCGGCCATTCAACCCATAGTCTGGGAGAATTTATTGATATGCTGAAATCTTTTCAAATTGAAGTAGTGGCCGATGTCAGGAGTTTTCCAGGATCACGCAAGTTTCCGCAATTTAACAAAGAATCACTTGAAGTTTCTTTATCTGAAAGTGGATTCCGATACGTCCATTTGAAAAATCTGGGTGGAAGAAGGAAAGTTAATCCCAATTCGAAGAACACAGCATGGCGGCATCCGGCTTTTCGTGGATACGCCGATTACATGGAAACAGAAACTTTCAGGGAAGGAATAAAAGCGCTGGAAGACATTGCAATCCGGCAACGAACTGCCTATATGTGTTCCGAAGCAGTTTGGTGGCGCTGTCACCGCTCCATGGTTTCTGATTATTTAAAAGCAGAAGGCTGGAAGGTAATGCATATTATGAATGTTGAAAAAGTAGATGAACATCCTTATACACAACCTGCCAGAATTGTAGATGGCAGGTTGAATTATTCAATTGAATAGTTTAAAATCATATAGAAAAATTAATAAGTCAATAAAATGAAAATTGATAAAAAAATTGCGATTGTTACCGGTGCTAGTCGTGGTTTGGGCGCTGCACTTGCCGAGGCATTGGTTGCCAAAGGTGCAACAGTTTATGGGTTTGCCCGCAATGTTGAAAGGCTAAATGCCATTCAAAATAAATTAGGAAATGGTTTTATTCCGGTTTGTTTGGACATTACTGACCAAAAAGCTTTGAGTGCATGGGTAAATGCTACTTTTTCTGATGCTAATATTCCCGATATCCTGATCAACAATGCCGGAGTGGGATATTTTAACAAAACAGATCAACTGCCTTTAGAACAATGGCATGAGATGATCAACACGAATTTAAATGCAGTATTTTACCTTACTTCATCAATAGTCCCAATGATGAAGAAAAATCAGAACACTTGCCATATCATCAATATCGGATCCATTCTGGGAAAATTCGCGAGGCCGGAAACGGCTGCTTATTCTGCGACCAAATATGGTGTACAGGGATTTAGTGAAGCACTATATAAAGATCTCAGCAGGTACAAAATTAAAGTAAGCTGTGTAAATCCGGGAAGTATTGATACACACTTCTTTGATGATTCTGGCATATACGGACACAGCAATATGTTGCAGCCTGACGACATCGCTGCAATGATTGTTTATATTTTAGAGACTCCGGATAATTTTTTAGTGGATGAAATTACATTTAGGCCATTAATAGAAAGTCCTCCTGTATAGCTCTTCGGAGGATTGAGAATACAAATGCAAGCACTATTGCTACAATTTATTCGGGAAAGTTTCAGGAAGAAAAAAACCAAATGAAATTTATTTCACTGGTTAAATAACGGCAAATAAAATATTGAATTTTGAAAAATAAGCATTTATGGAAACACATATTCTAAAAGTAAAAGCAGTGACACATGCTACTCACAATGTGCTCAGAATCGTAACCGAGAAACCGCCACAATACAGCTTCGAGCCGGGGCAGGCCACAGAATTGAGTATCAACAAACCCGAATGGAAGGACGAAAAGCGACCATTTACATTTACCAGTCTCCCTGAAGATGATCAGTTGGAATTTACAATAAAAGCCTACACCTCTCACCAGGGAGTGACCAATGAATTGCTGAAATTGAGCAAAGGCGATGAAGTAATTATTGGGGACTCATGGGGCGCAATAAATTACCAGGGCGAGGGAACTTTTATTGCTGGAGGCGCCGGAGTTACACCATTTATTTCGATCCTCAGAAACCTTCATGCCCAACATAAATTGGGAGGTAATAAACTCATCTTTGCTAACGATAAAGAAGAAGATATTATCAACAAAGAAGAGTTTGAAAACATGCTGGGTGATCATTTCATCAATATCCTGTCTCAGGAAAAGTTGGATAAATATGAACACGGCTATATCACCGAAGATTTCCTTAAAAGTAAAGTCTCTGATTTCACTCAATATTTCTACTTATGTGGTCCTCCGTCGATGATGAAAGCAGTAGAAAAAATTTTATTGGTTCTCCATGTCGATCCAAAGGCAATAGTAAAAGAAAAATAGACTTTAAAAATTAAAGTTATGAGAGCACGATTAAACTATGCAGAAGTAGCTCCGAATGCACTGAAAGCCATGCTGGAACTCGAAAAGTATGTCCATTCATCGGGGTTGGAACATCTACTTTACGAGCTGGTAAAGACCCGGGCATCTCAAATAAATGGCTGTGCTTATTGCTTGGTTGCCGGTCAGTTTAATCGCAACTTGAAACGGTATCGTTTTTTTGACAAAATTATATTTTGCCGGTTTTGGTTACTTGAATCAGTTTCTTCGTTTGACAGAGTTAAGTTATTTGACCGGTTAAGTCTTTGGAGTTGAAAAGCCATTGTAGATGAGAAAAAAAGCATAGTTTTCCATAGCTTTATAGACTTATTTTGAATTGAATATTTGATTATGAAACCAATCAGTCCGCAACTTATATCTGCATATTTTCAATGTTCAAGGAAAGCATTTTTGATGAATAATTCAGTTGAAAAATACGAATCAACTGATTATGAGACTATAATAATTAGGGCAAAAGAAAAAGCAGCAAAAACATATTTCCAAAGAAATGAAGCTCAAAACTATAAGATAGGTATTCTAAACAAAGGAATTTCAATAATTTACGGAACAAAGATTAGCATAGATTGCTTTGATTTTGACTGCAATCTTTTAATCAGAAAAGAAGGAAACTCAAAATTTGGAAATTTTTATTATGAACCAGGAATTTTTATCGGAACGAATAAGATTTCTAAAGAAAATCGGATGGAGTTGGCTTTTCTATCGATAGTGCTAGAAAAAATTCAAGCTAAATTTTCAGATACGGCATTTGTAATTAATTATAAAGGAGAACAACAAAGACTTAATTTAAAGCTATTAAAAAGTGAAGCAAAAACAGCCATAAATGAAATTCAAAAATTCAATAACATATCGCCAAGATTGTATCTGAATAAGCATTGTGAACAATGTTCTTATTGTGTATTATGCAAAACAAAAGCAATAAATGAAGATAATTTAACTTTGTTAAACCGCATTACTCTTAAGCAAATTAGCAGCTTTGAGAAAAAAGGAATATTTACGATAAAACAGCTATCATACGTCTATAAGCCCCGAAGAAAGAGTAGACGTGTTAAAAATGACCATGTTAGTTACAAACCAGAATTGCAAGCTTTAGCAATTAGAACTGAAAAAACATATATTCAAAAACTACCCTTTTTAGATCGAAACCAAACTGAAATTTTCCTCGATATTGAAAGTATTCCAGAAGAAAACTTTTATTATCTGTTTGGTGTAGTGATTTCAGAAAATGAAAATCAAAAATATCATTCATTTTGGTCGAACACATTTAAAGACGAGGAAGCTTCATGGTTGAATTTGCGTAATTTAATCGAAATCTATCCTGACAAGCCTATTTATCACTATGGTAGTTTTGAACCAAAAGCATTTGATATATTATCAAAACGATATCATACGAACATAGATTCGCTTAAAAATAGAATGGTAAATGTAAACACTTTCATTTTTGGAAGAATATACTTTCCTGCCTACTCAAATGGTCTTAAAGAATTGGGGCGAATATTAGGAATGAAATGGACTAATATTAATGCCTCTGGTCTACAAAGTATTGTTTGGAGAAATAATTGGGAAAATAACAATTTAAATTATAAACAAGATTTACTATCATACAATGAAGAAGATTGTATGGCTTTGAGGGTTTTAACTAATGAGCTAACTCGAATTCAAATGTCAGCAACCATATCTAATGACCTTGAGTTTGTTGAAAATCCGAAAAAAATAGCATCAGAAGAAAGCAATAAATTACATAATCAATTTCAACTTGTTCTGGAATTGGCACATAATGAATACAATAAAAAGAAAATCAAATTAGACATCCTCCAAAATAAGCTAAACATAAACCATAAAGAAAAGGTTATAAAAACAAAAGGGTTTACGTGGCTTAGTAAATCGATGAGTCGTCCGACTAAGACAATTCGTTTTGAAGCGGATAAATTGTGTTTCAAACATCCTGAACGTAAATTAACTAAATCGAAAATCGAATCAAAAAGGGTTGTCATTGATTTGGTATTTGGGAAAAATAGCGTTAAAAAAACTATAACTGAATATATTGGAATTCACGGAAATTGTCCTATTTGTAATGTTACTTATCCACCTTTAAATTTCAGACAAATAAGTAGACAATTGTATGGTCACAATTTCAAATCTTGGATTGTATTTCAAAGAATTGAAATACAATTATCGTTTACAAAAATAAATAATAGTCTTTTTGGATTAATTAATGACAAAATAGGTTCGGCTTATGGAGTTGTAATAATTAAAGATTTTAGTGAGTATTATAAAGAAACAGAAGATAAAATAATTCAAAATATTTTAAGTAGTTCATTTATTCATGCAGATGAGACAACTGTAAGTATTAAAGGTGATAATCAATATGTTTGGATTTTTACAACTGATAGATACGTTACTTTTATATTTTCTAAAACTCGAGATGCTATAACAGCTAAAAATTTTCTTAAAGATTATAAAGGTGTATTAATCTCGGATTTTTATGCTGGTTATGATTCAATTGATTGTGTACAACAAAAATGTTGGGTTCACCTTATCAGAGATTTAAATAATGATTTATGGAGTAACCCCTTTGATAAAGAATATGAACTCTTTGTATATGAAGTCCGAAATTTAATTGTCCCAATAATTCAGGCTGTTAGTATACATGGACTTAAAACAAAATTTCTGGCAAAGTTTCAAATAAGCGTTGATCGATTTTTCAACAAAGTAATAGAAGAAAAGACATATAAATCAGAACTATGTTTAATCTACCAAAAAAGATTTAAACGTTATAAGGGAAGTCTTTTTACATTTATACATAATGATGGGATAAAATGGCATAACAATGCGGCTGAAAACGGTTTAAGACATATATGTGTCCAAAGAAAAATATCTGGTTCATTTGGCGAACATCAGTTTCCCCATTATCTAAGAATGGTTAGTATACTACAAACCTGCAAACTACAGAATAAATCCTTTTTTAAGTTTTTGCTATCCAAAGAGAAAAACATAGATAGCTTTGTTAAATAAAAAGGAATAATACAGTGGGTTTTGAAATTTGTTTTTGAAAAGCTCTAATTTTATTGAAAGATAAATTCTTATAATAACACCATAAAACTATCAGGTAAAATGGGAAAAATTAAAATCAAACGGATTTACGATGAACCGTCAGACGATGATGGATACCGTGTTTTAGTGGATCGGCTATGGCCCAGAGGCGTTTCAAAAGATTCAGCTAAGCTTAACGAGTGGAATAAAGAAATTGCCCCGTCAACTGAGCTACGGAAATGGTTCGATCACAAGGAGGAGCGTTTCAATGAATTTACCAGCCGCTACCGCGAAGAGTTAAATGAAAAAGAAGGTATGCTAAATAAACTACGTGAAATATCAAATAATGAAACACTTAGCTTACTCTATGCAGCAAAAGACCCTGAATTAAATCAGGCCGTTGTGTTAAAGGATGTGTTGGAGAAAAGTGAGTAGAAACATATTTTTTGCCATTATTAAAGATGTTTTTGTACTGTTTCAGGCCTAAATTATTCATTTGACAGTTAAATTATGAAGTTCAGGATAGAAAAAGATACGATGGGTGAGATAAGGGTACCTGCTGATAAATATTGGGGAGCTCAGACTCAAAGATCAGTGGTGAATTTTCCAATTGGTCCTCCGGCATCGATGCCTCTCGAAATAATATATGCGTTTGGGTATTTGAAAAAAGCAGCAGCTATAACCAACAATAGATTAGGATTACTGTCGGATGAGAAAATGAAAATCATCTCACAGGTATGTGATGAAATTATAGAAAGAAAACTTGATGATCAATTCCCTTTGGTTATCTGGCAGACAGGCTCCGGAACTCACACCAACATGAATTGCAATGAAGTTATTGCAAATCGCTCCCATGTATTGCTTGGCAATAAATTAGGTTCAGGTGAACGGTCTATCCACCCCAACGACGATGTAAATAAGTCTCAGTCATCTAATGATACGTTTCCAACGGCAATGCATATTGCCGGATATAAAAAGATAGTTGAATATACCATTCCGGAGCTGGAAAGACTTGGTGAGGTTTTATTGGAAAAGTCTTCAGCGATGAGCGGTATTGTTAAAATAGGTCGCACGCATTTAATGGATGCAACCCCTTTAACTCTTGGGCAGGAATTCTCAGGATATGTATCACAACTGAAACATGGGATTAAGGCTTTAAAGAATACACTACCACATCTTTCTGAGTTAGCAATTGGAGGTACTGCTGTAGGTACGGGCCTGAATGCTCCGGAAGATTATGACAAAGAGGTTACGGCAACTATTGTCAGGTTAACAAAGTTACCCTTCATACCTGCTGAAAATAAATTTGAAGCTCTGGCTGGGAATGATGCAATTGTTGAAACTCATGGGGCAATAAAGCAATTGGCTGTCAGCTTAATGAAAATAGCAAATGATATCAGATTACTTGCATCAGGACCAAGGTCGGGCATTGGAGAAATAATTATTCCGGCAAATGAACCCGGCTCCTCCATTATGCCCGGTAAGGTAAATCCGACTAAGGCAGAAGCAATGACAATGGTTTGTACACGAATCATTGGTAACGATACTACCATTACGATAGCCGGCTCAACTGGTCATTTTGAGCTAAATGTTTTCAAACCTGTAATGATAAGTGCATTATTGGAATCAGCCACTTTGATTGCAGATGCCTGCAAAACATTCAATGATCATTGTGTTTGCGGAATAGAACCCAATATGGATCGAATTTCAGAGAATCTTAAAAATTCATTAATGCTTGTCACTGCCTTAAACAATCATATTGGTTACGAGAATTCAGCAAAAATTGCCAAAGAAGCTTTTGCCAACAATATAACGCTGAAGGAAGCAGCCTTAAAGTTGCAGCTTTTAACAGAGAAACAGTTTGATGAATGGGTTGTTCCAGCAGAAATGGTTCATCCAATTAAGAAAATTATATAGCATAATCAGGTACATACAACAAGTGTCACCTTATAAAGTGGGATCGCACAGGTTATTTGTTTCTTATACTTTTGGTTCATCAATTAATTCTATTCATCATTCATATTCCACAGCTATTTTAATTGGAGAATTTCTGAAACTTAAATTAAGTTAAGAAAAATGAAAAGCTCAAATAATCGCTAATACAGGCTAACGTATTGTATGTTAGCCTATTTTCTTACCGGCCATTGGGCCAGGTTTAAGGCTGTATATCTCGTCAATATGAACAAGGATTACAGCTTTAGGTCTTGGCATGCCGTTTTTAACCGACATTTCTGCTGATTTTTCGTAAATCGCACCTTCAGTAAGCACTTCAGGAGTACCGAGAAACTTGTAACCATCAACTATTTCCCTGTTGACCACTGCCATTGAAATTTTGGAACCATCAAGAATATTTTGGTACGTTTTGCCACCAGTACCTTCTGAAAAGATCAGGGTCTCGTCATTGAATACTCTGGTTGAACGCTTTGGGGCATTGTTCGGTACACCTTCCTTGCTGACTGTAGCATGAAAACATTGCTCGGACATGATCATATCCTTCATTTCCTGTGTAAGCTTCGACATATTTTTTAATCCTCCTGATTAATGATTATACATTAAGAACTGTTTTAATTTCAGAAATACGATCAATTCTTTTGTCAAAGATATAAACTTGAAGCAAAACTATTGGCAGTCGTAGGCCGTAAATTAATATTCTATAAAAAGACATCAATATCTTTTTATAGAATATATTTTATATATTTGCAACGACAATAGGATAAAAACACCTTAAATTATTAAATTATGAAAACTTTAGATGCTACCAAAATTGAACCAAGGTACAAACACCCAACAATCTTTCAAGCCTATGAGGATTTAGCTGTTGGAGAATCTTTTATACTTCATAATGACCATGATCCGAAACCGCTGTATTATCAGTTTACTGCTGAAAAAGGAAAAGAATTTGGCTGGGAATATCTGGAGCAAGGTCCTGATGTTTGGGAAGTAAAAATCAGTAAACTGAAAGTTGAATAAAGAATTATTCCTTTTCGTCCTGATGTTGTTAGTTGGCGGTATCCATGATTTTTACTTTGGCATGAAATCGATTGACGAAATGCAGGAATCAACAGGTACAAAATTTAAAATGCTCGCACGTTGGACAGGAATGTTGAATCTGCTGCTGGCCTTAATGATTGCTTTCCTGTGAGTTGCGATATCTCGTGGTGGATTTTGAAATTCTAAATAACCAAATTCAGAAAGAAAAAATGAAAATTAACAGTCAAACAAAAATATCGGTTCTTATCAAGGAAAACTCAAAATCTATTGATGCGATTGTGTCAGTCAACCCTCATTTCAGCAAATTGAGGAATCCGCTGTTGCGTGGAATATTAGCCTCCAGAACAAGTATTGGTGATGCCGCTCGTATTGGGAAATGCGACATTCAAGCTCTTTTTCAATCACTTGCTGAAATTGGTTTCGAGATTGAAAAGGATGCGATTCTGAAAGAAGAAAAGATAGAGCAATCCGCAAATCCGGAAATTACAAACGCTATTAAATTGGCAAAAATCACCTCGTTGGATGTAAGGCCAACTTTGGCTCGGGGTGGAGATCCGTTTAATGAAATAATGGGAGAATTAATGAAACTTCAGGAGGAATACACGCTGGAAGTTATCAATACGTTTGAACCAACACCGCTGATTAAAATAGCGAATACCAGAGGATTCGCGAGTATGGTTGAAACGAAAGACGAGGTTGTTTACACTTATTTTATGAAGGCGGGTGAAGCAAAAAAAGAAACCTCAACAGATGATTCAATCTTTAAAATTTCGCTTGCCGAGCATGAAAAACGCAAAGAAAATTGCAACAAAAGGATCCGCGAAATCGACGTACGTGATTTGGAAATGCCGCTACCCATGATTACCATTTTAAAAGAATTGGAAGAGATGAGTGAAGACGAAGCGCTTTATGTACACCATAAAAAGGTGCCTCAGTATCTGTTGCCCGAATTGGTGGAGCGAAATTTCAAGACCTGGATTGCCGAAGTGGACGATCAAAATGTCAAACTTTTAATTCTTAAATAAATGCAGATTGCAAGCCAAAATGCGCCATCTCCAAAGATTGTTATTCCCCACTATGTTTTCGGGGGAATGATCTTGCTTCTGACTTCCCTGCTTATTGTATTTTATCCAAAAGCTTTCACACAACATTTTTTCAGCGCCCAATTGCTTGCTATTACCCACTTACTGGTGCTGGGTTGGATAAGCATGATCATTTTTGGTGCGCTCTACCAGCTGCTTCCGGTAATTATGGAAGTAAAACTTTACAGCGAACAATTAGCAAAATTCTCATTTGGATTATTGGGTATCGGAACTATCATGCTGGCTTATGCATTCTGGCACTTTTCTTTTGGCGTCGTTATGTATGTCGCAGGTTCTTTTATTGTCATTTCCGTTATTTTATTTGTGGCCAATGTCTTGCTCACGGCAAAATCGTCGGGTAAAAAAGTGATTGAACGAACCATCATTATCAGCTCGGTAATCTGGTTGCTTTTCACCGTTTTAGCCGGATTAACATTAGCTATAAATCTGACTCACCCTTTTTTGAAAATTTCGCATATTGAACTGCTTAAATTACATGCACATGCCGGTCTTGTGGGTTGGTTTATTCAGTTGATTATTGGGGTAAGCAGCAAATTGTTACCCATGTTTATGGTATCGCACGGCGTCAGTACAAAAAGATTAAATTTCGCCTTTTACTCCATAAATATAGGGTTGGTTGCTGGTATCGTTTCACTTTTCATACAGTTAAAACCTGGCGTATTTCTTAGCGCGGTGTTTGTCGTTGCCGGAATTATCGCTTACCTGTCATTTCTTATTGAATCGTATAAAAAAAGAGTAAAAAAGCAGTTGGATATTGGCATGAAACAATCGGCGCTTTCCTTTGCAATACTTGTCATTCCGATGTTTCTGGTCTTCACGCTACTTTTTAATTTCGATTTTCTGAGTAGCCTGACTTTGCCGCTCTCCGTAGCTTATGGCAGTGCAATTGTCATCGGCTTTATTACTTCGCTAGTAATGGGGCAAACCTACAAGACTTTACCTTTTATTGTTTGGCTGAAGGTTTATAAAGGCCGGGTTGGAAAGGTCGTTCTACCTTTACCGAAAGATCTTTATTCTGAAAAAGTGGCCGTTGCACAATTATGGCTTTTTGCAATCGGCTTTGTATTCCTGATGATCGGAATTACCACAACGCTCGAAATTTTAGTGATGGCAGGTGGAATCATCCTCTTTTTATCGGTAGCGTTTTATAATGTTAATATTTTGAAAATCGTTTTTCACAAAGCAAAGATTAAATAGGCAAATTATGAATACGGAAGAAAAAAAAATATTTGAATTACTTAGAGAAGTTGTCGATCCTGAATTAATGGTAAACATTATTGATCTTGGTTTAATTTATGGCGTAACCTACAATGAACCAGAACATAAAATAGACGTAGATTTAACGCTTACCTCTCCCGGATGCCCAATGGGCGGCCTAATCATTGAAGATGCCCAACAACTCATTGAAGCCAGTTATCCGAATACAGAAGTCAATATTAACCTTGTTTGGGAACCTGAGTGGTCAGTCGAAAATCTTACAGAAGCCGGTAAAGAAGCTTTAGGCCAGTTTTAAAATCCGTTAAACTGAACGTTTTGTATAACCGCGCCTCAGCATCTGGTAACTCGATCTGAAAAAATAAGCAACCGGCATCACAAACATGTGCATGAGTTTGGTGTAAGGAAAAATCATGAAGATGAATAGTCCTACGACGATATGCAGCTTGTAAATCAGGCTGTGACCTGCAATTAAAGTGCCTGCATCGGGTTGAAAAGTAATGACCTTTTGCGCCCATTCGCCCAGCTCCGCATAATTTTCAACAGAAGAGCCAGTTGTGATTGTGATGGAAATCATTCCCAGCACCATCTCAACCAGAAGCAACACAAGCAGTAAAACGTCCTGAGGTTTGCTGTTTATTCTAATCCTTTCATTCTTTAATCTCCTGATAAGTAGTATGATGACTCCAACCAAGGCAGCTGTGCCAAAAATTGAACCCATCGTAACTGCCAACACTTTTTTAGTGGCAGTAGTCATAAACAGGTGGTAGAAATTTTCAGGAGTAAAAAGACCCGTGAAATGTCCGATAAATACCATGAGAATGCCATAATGAAACAGGTTTCCGCCCCATCGTTGCCCTTTTTTTGATAGAAACTGGCTCGATTCGGCCTGCAATGATTGAGGCGATTTTACAATACGGGTAATCAAACCAAACCAGAACAAGGTCATTGAAATATGTGGCAAATAGGTAAATAACAGGTTGTTGATAAAATTATCCATAAGATCTATGATTTACAGGTTGTACATGCGTTATCGCCGGCAAATGTCACCGGTTTTTCTTCATAAGCATCATCGATGCTGATTTCCGGCATGTTGGATGCCATTTTTTGTATTCTCGCTTCGGCTGGTTGTTTGGCCGACAAGCTAATTATTGCCGACAAAAGGTACTGATACGGATTGTCTTTCTCTTCAAGCTTTCTGTGAATAAACCCCACAATATCAATAACTTCAGCTAGATATTCGTTTGCTTTCTGGGAGGCCTGCAAGGCGAGAAATTCGAGGAAAACAGGCAAAAAATCGGGTAATTCCGATTGATCCATCTGCAAACCGTTTTCCTTATAGAGTTCGATCAGGTCAACCATTGCCTGTCCGCGGTCTTTCGATTCGCCATGCACATGCTCAAACAGGTAAAGTGAAACTGAGCGCGAATAATCAAAAAGCTGGACATAAAATTCCTGCCAGAAAGTAAGCGATTCCCGGGTAAAAAAATCGATAAATACATCAATCCCGGTAATGGTTTTAGCATCCAATAAATTCTCCTCCTTCAACGAAGCATTTACCTGGGGTAAAAAGTTATAAATTTCTTCGTTGGGATAGGTCAGCAACAGCGATAATATGCGATAGGTTTTCAGCATTTTATATTCCTCCAAACAAGTTTTTTAAACGACTTTCCATGCTACCGCAACCTTCGCCATCGCTAAAGCCGCATCCCGACTTGTCGCCAAAAACATCATAGGCGTATTCCTTATGCGAAACGGGTATCACAAAGCGGTCTTCATAATCGGCGATGGCCATGTAGCGATACATTTCTTCAACCATTTCCTGAGTTAGCCCGGTTCCTTCCAATACCTTCTCATCTATAACGTTTTCAACGGTTTTACTCCTCATGAAAGCACGCATGGCGAGCATTTTCACCAATGCTTCTCGCACCGGTTTTTCGTCGCCTGCGGTGAACATATTTGCCAAGTATTTAACAGGGATACGCAGCATATCCACATCAGGAATAATGCCATTAAATCCCAGTTTTCCGCTTTCAACTTCTTCCTGAATAGGGGAGAGGGGCGGAGTGTACCAAACCATCGGTAAGGTGCGGTACTCGGGGTGAAGCGGAAAAGCGACTTTCCAATCCATGGCCATTTTGTAAACCGGCGAATTTTGCGCAGCGGTGATAAAATTATCCGGAATGCCCTGTTTACGTGCTTCTTTTTCAATTTCCGGATCATTGGGATTAAGGAAAATATCGAGATGAGCCTGATACAGATCCACCGGGTTTTCGGTTGAGGCTGATTCTTTGATTTTATCGGCATCGTAAAGCATTACACCGATGTATCTGATCCGTCCGACGCAGGTTTCGCTGCAAATAGTTGGTTCGCCGTTCTCAATTTTCGGGTAACACAAGGTGCATTTTTCTGAACGCTTGGTTTTCCAGTTGAAATAGATTTTTTTATACGGACAGGCGCTCACACATTCACGCCATCCGCGGCAGCGATCCTGATCGATAAGCACAATGCCATCATCTTCGCGCTTGTATATGGCTCCCGAAGGACAAGCCGCCACGCAGGTCGGATTGAGACAATGTTCGCACAGGCGCGGCAAGTACATCATGAAGGCATTCTCGAACTTGCCGTATATTTGTTTGTCAATATCTTCGAAATTCTTCTCCTTGCTTCGTTCTGCAAAAGCGCCCCCCAAATCATCGTCCCAGTTTGGACCTTTCTCTATTTTTTCCATCCTACGGCCGGTAATCATAGAGTATGGCCTTGCCGATGGTGGTGTTACAAACTTGGCTGAAGAATGTAAAACGCTGTAATTGAAGGTGAATGGTTCATAATAATCATCAATTTGGGGCAGGTAAGGATTGGAAAATATATTTTTCATGATCCCTTTTCTATCTCCCATTTGTGGGGTGAGTCTCGATTTATCAAGCTTCCAGCCGCCCTTCCATTTCTCCTGATTTTCCCAATCGGTTGGATAACCCATCCCCGGTTTGGTCTCAACATTATTGAACCAGGCATATTCCACTCCTTTACGGGTAGTCCACACATTTTTGCAGGTAACCGAACAGGTGTGGCAGCCGATACATTTGTCGAGGTTTAACACCATCGCAATTTGAGCCTGTATTTTCATCTGATAAGTCTTAAATGTGTTAACGTGTTATTTCTTCGTCTTTCCACTCCACTTTCTTCATTTTACGCACCACCACAAACTCGTCGCGGTTCGACCCAATGGTTCCGTAGTAATTAAAACCATAAGCCAGTTGTGCGTATCCGCCAATCATGTGCGTTGGTTTCAAACACAAGCGTTCCACTGAATTATGAACCCCGCCGCGGTTACCAGTCAATTGACTAACGGGCATATTCACAGTACGTTCCTGATTGTGATACATGATCAGTGCGCCGACCGGAATCCGCTGTGAAACAATTAGTCGTGCCACGGATGCGCCATTGCTGTTGAAGACTTCAATCCAGTCGTTGTCTATAAGTCCAATGCTGGTGGCATCGGTTTCGCTCATCCAGGCTACCGGACCGCCACGGCCAAGGGTAAGCATGACTAAATTGTCGGACCACGTAGAATGGATCGTCCACTTATTATGTGGCGTCATCATGTTTATGACCATATATTCGTCGTCCTTGTCCAATTTGCCCAATACTTCAAGGGTTGATTTGGTATTGATGGGCGGTTTGTACGTAACCATATTCTCGCCAAAGGCAATCATCCATGGATGATCCTGATACAAGGTTTGCCGCCCGGTAAGTGTGCGCCATGGAATGAGTTCATGCACATTGGTATAACCGGCATTGTACGATACCTTTTCGGAATCGATACCGCTCCAGATAGGCGAAGTGATAATTTTGCGCGGTTGTGCCAGCAGGTCGCGAAAGCGTATTTTTTCTTCCTCGCGGCCTAAAGCCAGGTGAGTGTGCTTGCGTCCTGTTATTGCTTCCAGCGCTTTCCAGGCTTTCATGGCAACTGCTCCGTTGGTTTCAGGAGCCAGAGAAAGAATTACCTCCGCGGCCTGAATGTCAGTTTCAATCTTCGGAAGTCCTTTGGTTTCGCCTTCTTCGCTTTTTGTGGCATTAAGGAGTGCCAGCAAGTCCACTTCAGAATCTGTGTTCCAGTTAATTCCTTTACCGCCATTTCCCAGAGTCTTCATCAATGGCCCCAGACTTGTGAACCGATTGTAAGTTTCAGGATAATTGCGTTTTAAAGTGATTATTTTTGAAAAGTTTAAGCCAGGTTTTATTTCTGAATCCGAATTTTTCCAATCTTTTGCATCGGTAGTCTCCGATAACTCCATGGGCGAATCGTGCTGTAACGGAAGCAGCACAATGTCTGTCTCGTTATCCAGATGCCCTTTTGCCAAAATGGATAATTTTTCTGCCAGCCCCTTAAATATATCCCAGTCTGTTCGCGATTCCCATACCGGTTCAATGGCCTGCGAGAAAGGATGTATAAATGGGTGCATATCGCTGGTGCTCAGATCATTTTTTTCGTACCACGAAGCAGCCGGAAGCAAAATGTCGGAATGCAAACCGGTGGATGACATCCTGAAATCGAGGGTTACCAACAGGTCAAGCTTTCCTTCCGGAGATTTATCGTGCCATTTTACTTCAGTAGGCAAGGTCTGTCCCAATTCTTTCAGGTCGTTGCCCTGAACGCTATTTTGCGCTCCCAGCAAGTGCTTCATGAAATATTCCGTTCCTTTGGCGGTTGACACCAGAAGATTCGATCGCCACACAAACAGGTTGCGTGGGAAATTGGCCGGATTGTCGGGATCTTCGGAAGCAATTGTCAATTGACCGCTTTTAAGTTGCGAAACCACGTATTCTTCAGAAGTCAGCCCTGCAGCTTCAGCTTCTTTGGCGATGGTCAGGGGATTCCTGCTCAACTGAGGGGCG
>JBBRXN010000074.1:0-28408 GCA_038248385.1 Bacteroidales bacterium | reverse complement strand
CCAATAATCTGGAGGGAAACCGGTCAAGGTGCATATTCTATCTCTTTTATAAGCTTCAAATTTAGTCAGCGAATTTTAATAAACAGAATCTACTACCGATATTAAAGGATTATTTATTAAGATATTTAGCCACAGTGGTTAGCACTTCATCCATCCTGATAGGTTTTACGAGCACTTCGTTACAACCCGAATCGAAACATTTCTGTTTGTCTTCGGCCATTGCAAAAGCAGTTTGGGCGATGATCGGAATTTTCATGTCTTTCAGCCTGATTTGGGAACTGGCTTCGTAACCACTGATTTCGGGCAATTGGATGTCCATCAGGATAAGATCAATCTTAGTATTGTTATAAATATTCAAAACATCAATTCCGTCTTTTGCCCAAATAATATTGGCGCCGGTCTTTTCGAGAATGCTATTGAGATATTCATAATTATAAGGAGTGTCTTCGGCAATCATGATGGTGTAATCGCTAAAATTATATTTTCCCTGCGTTGGTGTTTTGATCATTGAACGAACCATAGGAATCTTTATTTTGTCGTAAGGTAAAGTTAAATAGAAGACGCTTCCTTCGCCAGAAATGGATTTCACATTGATGTCACCGCCCAGTAATAGTGCCAAATCTTTGCAAATAGATAAACCCAGTCCAGAACCGACGGCTGTAGTGGTTGTTTCTTCTGTATAATTAAATCGTTTAAAAATATTTTTGATCCTTTCAGGCGGAATTCCTGCTCCGGTATCCGAAACAAAGAATCTTAATTTATTATCACTCATGATGTTGTACCCAATTTCAATCCGTCCTGATTCGGAATATTTCAAGGCATTCAGGTACAGATTGTTCAAGATTTGTTTCAACCGGTAAGGATCAGTAAAAATTACATCGTGATGCGATTCTTCCGGAAGTTGGAAAATAAGCTCAAGGTTTCGTTTTTGTTTCCTCCTCAGGTAATTGTTGTAAGTTATTTCAAGTTCCGAAAACAACTCACCCAAAGAACAGGCTTCCTTTCTTATTTTCAGCTCGTTGGCCTCAATTTTTGACACGTCAATAATATCATCGATCAACCGCAACAAGGCCTGGCTGTTTTCTTCAATAATTTCCGAATATTTATTCCGCTTAGGCACCGACAAACTTTCGTTCTTCATCAATTCGCTGAAGCCAATAATGGTGTTGATTGGTGTTCTGATTTCGTGGCTCATATTTGCCAGGAAGTGGTTTTTGTAATTATTGGCAATTTCTGCATCTTGTTTCGCTTTCTTGAGGTCTCTCTCAATTTTCTTAAGGTAAGTTATATTTTCAGCAATTTTTACATAGTGTGTAATTGTGCCGAAATTGTTTCTGATGGGCGAAATGCTAGCCAATTCCCAATAATATTCGCCAGTTTTTTTTCTATTTTTAAATTCTCCCTGCCATTCGTTTCCTGAACTTATGGTTTTCCATAGTTTTTCGTAAAAGCTGGGTGGTTGAAATCCCGATTTCAGGATACTGGGCTTTTTCCCGATTATTTCCTGATCGCCCCAACCGGTAATTTTGCAAAAAGCAGGATTAAAGAATTCTATGATCCCTTCAGTGTTAGTGATAATTACGGCAATAGGGCTCTGAAGTACGGCCTGATGCAGTTTCTTGTATTCGCTTTCTGATTTTTTTTCTTCAGAAATGTCACGGTGGGTTCCAAACATCCGGATGGCCAAACCATTTTCATCGCGTATTACTGAGGCTCGACTCCTGATCCAGACATAATGCCCGTTTTTGTGTCTCATTCTAAATTCAGCTTCATAAACACGCATATCACTCTTTATGAAGCTATTGATATAACTGATCATCCTTGCTTTGTCTTCAGGATGAAGTAATTCTTCCCATACCTCATAACTATCCGTGATTTCATCGGGATAATATCCGAGAATTGATTTCCATTTTCTGGAATAGAACGTTTTTCCTGTACCGACCAAGTAATCCCATATTCCAAGGTCCGCAGCTTCAGTTGCAAGTTGAAAACGCTGTTCGCTTTCGAGTAATTTCTTTTCTATTTTTTTATATCGGCTGATGTTTCTCAGAATTATTAAAACCGTTTGTTGCCGGTCGGCAGGATCAATTTCCGGAACCATTGTCATGTTCCACCAGATCGACCGGGTTCCCCTTTTTATCTCAATGTCTTCTTCACTCTTTTTTTGAAGTTGAAATGCCTGATTAATCTGTTGAATAATATTCGGGGTCTGATCTCCGAACAATCCGATGTCTTCAATTGATCGTCCTTTAATCTCAGCTGCTTTTTCACAAAACTTTGGGTAACAGTTTTTCGAAATATAGCTTACCTGAAGTTCAGGATTAATCCGGATAAGAATTTCCTGCATTTTTTCAGGCAATGATTGATATTCAAGGTTATCGGCTTCTGAAACCTCCTCGAAACTTATGATGGTCAATCCTGAAGATAAGGGCGTAACTGTAATGTTTATCAGGGTATTTTTTCTTTCAAACGAAAGATGGTGAATTTTTCGGGAACTGATGGCAGGTAAAATCTCCTGTTTGAAAATGGAACGTGATTTCTTATTCAGTAAATCGATAATCTCAAGCAAATTATCGTTTAAATCAATAGTCTCAATTCTGAGAATTTGATCAATCCGACCTGAAATCTCCTTAATTTGCAGATTTTCATCAATCCCTATGTAGCCTGAATAATATTCAGCTTTTTCGTTTTTAAGAAACATATCAGCTTTTGTTTTTTAATACCTTAAAATTAAGAATTTAAAGTTTTACAAACAGATTTGCCATTGATTTTTCTATCTTATTTCCAGAAAAAACTGTTTTTCCTATTTTCTCCGGCGTTTTGGAGCTGGAAAAATTCTAATATCTAAACATAAAAAGAAGCCTAAATGTTTATTTAAACGTAATAAAGAAAACGCTTAATTTTCTGAGTTGGTGTTTTTTCGAACGGAATTCGTTGAAGAACAATGCGCTGTATTTTAGAGAAATTATTGACTTCCTCATTTACTTTGCTTTGTATTTCCTTGAGTATCTCCTCAGCTTTCTCATTTACAAACGACACCGCTTCTGCTTTCATGTCCTGATATTTTCTTTCGAGTTCTTCCATGTTCAGATGAACCAAAGCTACAAGCCGTCCCTTTTGCTGTACAACAAGCGATTCAAGAACAAATTCCATGCGATTGATCACCGATTCAATTTCCTCAGGATAGATATTTTCACCGCTTGCTCCAATAATCATGTTTTTGATGCGGCCTTTGATATATAGGTTGCCGTCTTTGTCGAAGTAACCAAGATCGCCAGTTTTTAACCATCCGTCTTCGGTAAATGTTTCTTTTGTTATTTCAGGTTCTTTGTAATAGCCCAACATTACGTTTTCGCCTTTTGCCTGAATTTCGCCCCTCCCCGTTTTTTTGTCAGCATTTGCAATTCGCAATTGTACACCCGGCATGACAGGTCCGGTTGATAATAATCTTGTTTTTCCCACTCCTGCACCAGCCAAAAGTGGCGACGACTCGGTCAATCCATAACCGATGGCAAGTGGAAACCCCCCTTCCATCAGAAACCGTTCGACATTGTCATCTAATTTTGCGCCTCCGACACCAAAGAACTTCAGCTGGCCACCAAATGTTTCGTAAAGTTTTTTGCCGGCAACCTTGTTCAGTAATTTTCTGAAAGGAGGAACTTTGTACAAAATGCGGGTAATAAACTTACTGTTGATTTGAGGCAATATCTTGGTTTTGTAAATTTTTTCAACAATGAGAGGAACAATCAGCATGATCGTTGGGCGAACCTGCTTGAGTGCTTCAAGCAAAACTGATGCAACTGGTGGCTTTTTCAGGTAATGAACTGATGCGCCATATTTGACAGGCAGCATCAATACCAGCGTGTTTTCGAGAGTATGCGAAAGCGGAAGGATGGAAAGGAAACGATCAGTCGGCAAAATATTCTGAATCAGCCAGCATTGCTGTGCGGTCCAAACAATATTTTTATGTGTCAACATGACTCCCTTTGATTTTCCGGTTGTTCCTGAAGTGTAAATGATGGAGGCCAAATCCTGTTCAGCTATATTTTCATACACAAACAGTGTTTCATCCATTTTGTTAAAAACAGGTTGGACTGTTTCTGATATCACCTCAAATTTTTCAATGTGAATGACTTTCAGTATGGTGCCTGCATCCAACTTAGTACGCAATGTTTCTGATACATACACGACAGAAACTTCAGCGTGCTCAAGTATGTTTTTTATTTCATTCGGATGAAAATCAGGAAGGATCGGAACAACCACTGCCCCGGTTACACTTGCTGCAAAAAAGGCGATGCCCCATTGCGGCATATTTAAGCTAAGTATAGCGACTTTATCTCCCTTCTTTACTCCAATTTCTTTGAGCTGAAGAGCAGCTTTCTTTACCTCAATTTCGAGCTGAGAATAAGTCCTGTTTTCTTCCCCCACAAAAACCAGAGACTGATTCTTTGCAAAGTCCTTACAACTGGCCCGCAACATTGCAGGAATTGTCAAAAATTCTAGCCTTCCCATTTTTCTTAAATTAATTAACCAAGTTGAAAATTTTTTCAGGTAAAAATACATAAATGTTCCAACTCGGGTTAAGAAATTAACAACAATTAAGGTTTTGAGCTTTTATTTGGCGTATCAACCGCTTTTCTTTCGAATTTCCGAAAGGTTTCGTCGGCGTTTTTGGAATATTGTCAGGCAGCCTGCAAAATCGGTTTATTTAATAGCTGAAATTCAAAATAGTCAGTGGTAATCTGGTTTTGCTGAAGCTAATTTTTTGTTTCAGGAACGATAAATATTATTTAGAAAACATTCAGAAAATAGCCTTGAAATAATATAATTTTGAAAGGTAATGGAAAGATCAGAAATCATACAAAAAACAGAAGATTTTATAGCTTTCGAATTTGCTGCAGAAGGTAGCGGACATGACTGGTTTCATATCGATCGGGTACGTAAACTGGCTCAACGCATTGGACGTGCTGAGGGAAGTGACCCTTTTATTACTGAAATGGCAGCCTTACTGCATGACCTGGATGACTGGAAAATATCGGGAACAGTTTCTCATTTTCCGGAAAAGGCCAAAATATGGCTTTATGATCTTGATTTAGAGTCGGATATTGCTTTACGCATCCTGCAAGTTATTGAAGAAGTATCATTTAAAGGTGCAGGCGTTGAAACTCCGGTAAAGTCGGTTGAGGCGGCTGTTGTTCAGGATGCCGACCGTTTGGATGCCATCGGCGCTATCGGAATTGCCCGGACATTTGCTTATGGAGGCCATAAAAACAGGCTTATTTATGATCCCGCCATTGCCCCGGTAATACATGACGATTTTCAGTCGTATAAAAAAAGCACTGCACCAACGATTAACCATTTTTATGAAAAGCTTTTGCTGCTGAGAGACCGGATGAATACCAAAACAGCAAAGTTGTTCGCAGATCAAAGGCACCGGTTTATGGAGAATTATCTTGAACAGTTTTTTGATGAATGGGAAGCTAACAGATGAATAAATATACACACAACAACTATTACTATGATGAAAATTGAACACATTGCCATTTGGACCCGCGATCTGGAAGGAATGCGTAACTTCTATACCCATTATTTTGATGCTATGTCGGGTTCATGTTACTTCAATCATTCCAAGGAATTCAGGTCATATTTTCTTTCATTCGAAGGTGAATGCAGGCTTGAATTGATGGAAATGCCCTCCGTTTCTGGTAACAAAAACGATTACCGGAAACATATTACCGGGATTACGCATTTTGCATTTAAGGTTGGCACACGTGAAAAAGTGGATCAGATTACCGACCTGTTGCGGAATGACGGATTTGAAATTATTAGTCCGGGAAGAATGACCGGCGATGGGTATTACGAAAGTGCCATTTTTGATCCTGAAAAAAACCGGATTGAAATTGTGGCGTAAGAAACTGAGGTTCAAGTTCCAGGTTTCAAGTTCCAGATTTGCCTTGAAGAACGCTGACCGGATTTTTTAGTTTTTTGTTTCTTATTTCTTGTTCGATATTGGAAATTGGAAATTGATTATTCAATATCCGACATTTTTTACATTTCCCTGATGTAGTTCTCGGCAGCATAACTCAACTGTTCGTACCACTCTTCGCCATATTTGCGGATCAGTGGTTCTTTCAGAAATACATACAAAGGCAGTTTTTCGCTTTTCCCGCATTGGCGACCGGGTTTGCAAATGTCAATCTGCTGATAGTTTACTGCATCAAAACGTTTGTATTCAGTAATACGGATGGGAAACAAATGGCAGGAAACCGGCTTTCGGAATTTGGTTTTTCCTTCCAGAAATGCCTTCTCGATACCACATTTTAAAATACCCTGTTCCTCGAAAGTATAAACACACTGGCGATTATTTACCAGCGGAGTTACCAAATCGCCATCAAGATCGACTACTGCAAAACCTCGTTTGCTGATTTCCACCCGATGGGTTTCAGAAATATTAAGCTCAATTTCAGGCCATGCCTCCATAATGGCTTCAACTTCTTCAGGGGTAACGGGTGCGCCCGAGTCGCCTTCCACGCAACATGCTCCTTTGCATTTCAATAAATCGCAAAGGAATTTCTTTTCCAAAATGTCAAGGCTAACAATGGTGCGTCCGATTTCGAGCATAGCGGGTAAAAGGTTTCAAGTTTCAAATTCCAAATTCCAAGAGGATACTCAACTTGGAATTTGGAGCCTGGAATTTGGAACTTCTTTTATGTTATTTTTCAATTAAAACGTTTCCGGTCATTTCGGGTGGAATTTCCAATCCCATGATTGAAAGCAGTGTAGGAGCTACATCAGCCAGAATACCGTTTTTTATTTTTGCATTTTTATTTTCGGAAACGTAGATACAAGGAACCGGATTCAGTGAATGGGCCGTATTAGCCGATCCGTCATCATTGATAGCATTGTCAGCATTTCCATGATCGGCAATGATAATGATCTCGTAACCTCCTTTTTGAGCGGCCTCAACAACGGCTTTCGCACAACTATCAACAGCCGAAACTGCTTTAACGATGGCTTCGTAAACTCCGGTGTGTCCAACCATATCGCCATTGGCGAAGTTCAGGCAAACGAAATCAGCAGTTTGATTGAGCAATTCGGGAACAATAAGATCACGAACCAGCGGTGCCGACATTTCGGGTTGAAAATCGTAAGTCGGAACCTTGGGAGATGGAGCCATCAGCCGTTTTTCTCCAGGGAATTCTTCTTCGCGGCCACCGCTGAAAAAGAAAGTGACGTGGGCATATTTTTCTGTTTCGGCTATCCGGATTTGCTTCAGCCCGGCTTTCGAAACAATTTCGCCCATTGTGTTATTCAGGTTCGGCTTGTCGAAAATAACATTTACATTCTTAAAATCGGCCTTGTAATTGGTCATGGTGTACCATTGCAGAGGCATGGTTTTCATTCCAAATTCAGGCATATCCTTTTGCGTAAAAGCGATGGTCGTTTCGCGAAGGCGGTCGGTACGGAAATTAAAACAAATTACCACATCGTTTTCCTGAATGGTAGCCAAAGGTTTCCCGTTTCCGTCAACCATCACGATGGGCTGCATAAATTCGTCGGTTACGCCGGCATCGTATGATTCCTGAACAGTTTTCAGTAAATCGGTCGAAGGAGTGCCTTTTGCTTCGGTATATAGATCATAAGCCAATTTCATACGGTCCCAGTTTTTATCACGGTCCATTCCGTAATAGCGGCCAATCAGCGAGGCGAATTTCCCGTTGGTTCCTTCAAGGTTTTTCAAATCTGTTTCCAGAAATCCCAACCCTGAGCGTGGATCAGTGTCGCGGCCATCGGTCAGTCCGTGGATGAAGGTATTTTTCAGACCCATATCGGTTCCGATCTGGCAAAGTGCCACCATGTGCGCGCTCAAAGCATGAACACCGCCGGGGCCAATCAAGCCAATCAAATGAACGTTTTTGTTGTTCTCTTTTGCATAAGTGAATGCTTTCACAATCTGAGGCTCTTTCCAAAGTGTTTTGTCGCGAATCGACTTGGTAATTTTAACCATGTCCTGATACATCACCCGTCCGGCGCCGATATTGAGGTGACCCACTTCCGAGTTTCCCATTTGTCCATCAGGTAAACCAACATTTTCGCCACTGGTAAGCAATTGCGAATGTGGATAGTTGGCTGTGAGGTAATCAATAAAAGGCGTTGGTGCAGTCGCAATCACGTCTCTTGCAGTACCATCGCCGATTCCCCATCCATCGAGGATCATTAAAAGTGCTTTTTTATATGTTGCCATAATTTATAATCGTTTTAAATAATAACTGGTTTGAGGCTCAAAAGTATCCTTTTTTCAGCAGGTTTGGAAATATTGCCATGACTCTTAACTTGAATTAACAATTAGCTTTTGTTCCTGAAATGAAATTTATTGTGCTTTACTGAAATCAATAGGAATCAATAGTTTGAAGCTGATGTTCCGGCCCATGTTGAAAATACCACTTCTTCCGGTTGCATTGTTGGGTTCAGCATATTTCAGCCGGCTAAGGTGGCTCTGATAAGCCACATCGGTCAGATTATTGGCTGATACATACAACGAAAACCGGGTTTTTCCTCCTGAAACGACATCTGTTCCGGCACCCATATTCAGCAATAAATAGCCCGGAGTAGCGGTTTCAGTTCCGTAAGCTGCAAAATAATGGTTTTGTTCGGCATACCAGTCGATGCCAACCTTCAAGTAAAGATTTTTCAGATGTTTATTATTGTTCGCGAAATCAGCTTTGAGGTCTGAAGTCCAATGGAAAGGTGGTGTCAATGGCAAGTAGCGGGACGAATCGGGTTGGTTACGCAAGGTTGCATTTACATACGAGATAGAATTTTCGAAATGGAGCCAGTCGAGTGGATGAGGATGGATATCGAAGGTAAATTCCCCACCTATCAAATTTGCTTTTCCTGAAGTAAACAAAAATACAGGCATATTGCCGAGAAGCATCCGATCACCATTGGCATCAGCCTGTTTGTGGCTGTATATAAAATGATTGACCGAGTTACTGAAAAGGTTCAGTTCGGCTGCAACATGTTTCGTGTTTAAACCTGCCGTAAAATCGAACTGAAGGCTTGTCTCCGGGTTCAGATCAGGATTGCCTTTTTCGTAGCGCAAAGTTCCCTCATGAACACCGTTCGATCCCAGTTCGCTGATGTTCGGAGCCCTGTGTCCTCTGGCCACGTTCAGTTTGGCATAAGCTGCTTTGCTGATCTGCCAGCTCATACCAAAACTTCCGGAAAAACCGGTAAAGGTCTGGTCGAATGCTGCAAAACGTTCTGTTGAACCGATGGTGCCAGCTGTAACAACTTTGCCATCGGCATTCAGGAAAAGAGATTCCCCATGTTGTGAACGCTGGTCGGCACGCAGCCCTCCGGCGAAATCGAAATTCCCTGCTGTTTTCTTCAGAATACCAAAAACTCCTGCATCAAAAAGTTGGTAGGCCGGCACAAGGAATTTTATGCCTTTATTTTCAGATTGCTGCCACATTCCGTTCGCACCCACCGATATATTGTAGTTGTTTATTTCAGGAAAAGCAAACCGTAAACTGTAGTTGAGGGTATTTAGTAAAAAGTAGAGTTCGTATTCATCCGGTTTGGCTGTGTTCGCAAATTCTTTTCGGTGGTTTTGCTGAAATCCGAGCGATGCTTTTAAATTGCCATGCCCCAGATAAAAACTGTTGTCGATCAATGCTTTGTAATGATTTATTTGCTGAAATGGAATTTCCGGAGTGTAAGATTTATACTCATTTGAACCGACAGGAAACATCGATTCTCCGTTGGCAGATGGTTTGACAAAAGCCCCGGTGATGCTGTCACGTTCGCCCTCCACAATTCCGGGGTTGATGTTGTACATGCTGAGATGAAGGTGCGAAAAGCCCCATGCCCGGTTAATTCCCATGATTCCGCTGAACGCATTTTCCCTGAACCCCGAATTGTAAACGGGTCCGTCATATTTGTTTTTATAGGCGTGCGCTCTTTTATCGCTGGCCCGGAGGTCCCAAACGAAACCGTTTTTGTTTCCGGCAAGGTTCAGCGAATTACCTGACAAGCCATTGTTCGTCTGAAAATTGCTCATCACTTTTCCGCTGATTGTTCCGGTGGGAAGGAAAGGCGCCGACATGAGGTTGATTACTCCGGCCATCGCGTCCGATCCATAAGCCAGGCTGGCCGGGCCTTTTAGTATTTCGATTTTGTTGATTGAGAATTCGTCGATTTCAATGCCATGTTCATCGCCCCATTGTTGCCCTTCCTGACGGATTCCATCGTTAACGACCACAACGCGGTTATAACCCAGTCCACGGATTACTGGTTTGGATATTCCGGCTCCGGTGGTTATTTGTGAAATTCCGGGTTCGGAAGCCAGTGCATCGATGATGTTGGTTGCTGAATTTTCGAGCAGATGAGCAGTTGGAATGATGGCTAATGGCGCTGGGGCACGATTTTTTTCAATTCCGCCTTCCTGACCGGTTACCACTACTTCGCTGATTTCGGTAACAGCTGGCTCCAGTGCAAAGTCCATCCGGCTGGTCAGTTTTAAATCGATATTGATAGCCAATAACTGATAACCCATGGAACTTACCTGAACGAGCACTTTGGCCGATGGTAGCTGATTGATGGAATAAGTTCCATCGGATTTACTGACAGTACCGGTTTTCAGATCAGGAAAATAAACAGAAGCTCCGGGCAAAGTTTCTCCGGTTTGGTGGTCGGTGATGGTTCCACTTAAACTTGATTTAATAATGGTATTTACGGGTTCGATGGCAAAACCTGCAACAGCTGTTAACAGGAAAAACCAGATTGATAGTATTTTTATCATCGGCTGAATTTTTAAAAATTGAAGCATTAAACCGAAGTGAGATTTAAAGTTGAAAAAGATTTAAAAAAAGGAAATCAGGAAATGGGAGGAGCCCGAAGAGAAAAATAGAAAAGTTGATTTGTATAGACACTTTCAGGTGAAGAAAGCTCTGCAACCTGAATTTCGGGCAGGCAAATCGTTAATTTGGTGGAATCAGCTTCGATGAAACTGACAAATTCAAAATCGCAAACCGGGCAATGTTCTTCAGGATTGAAGAACGAAACTCCATGATCGTGAAGTAAGTACACCGGTTCATGGACATGAACATGCATCGACTTGATCATTTGCGGATACCAAAGCAGCAGCAAATGAAGCAGGATCAGAAGAGGAAGTTTATATTCTTTGAACATTGGGTTTTGTTACTTTTTTTTATCCCTTTTTAATAATTTATACAGTTGTCTGCCTGTTTAGGTTTGGGGTTTAAAATAAATCGACCTTTTCTGTCCGGCGAAGTTAAAACAATAAATAAGGCAAAAAGTTAATGCAAAGTTGCAAATGACCGAATGGACTGAATGAAAAATATACGAAACAGTGGGCGGGTACCTTACTTTTTATTGAAGGAAATAGTATGAATCTGCTTAACATGGTAGCGTGAATAAGTAAATCATAAAGAGCAAGTCCTTGATCCTACACCTTGAAGAAACCATTATTGTAGAAATAATTCTCATTGGATCGATTTACAGTTCCGGAACCAACAGTTTTGCGGATCAACCAAGGATTGGGTTTCCAACTACGAAATATCAGCTATGGTTATTTTGGTGCATTTCACCCAAAAATGCGACAGGCCCTAATTAATTTATTCCGGAAAAATGCAAAAGGTAACCCTCGCTGCAGTATGTTATAAAGCACATTTGCCATTTAACATGTCTGTTATATAACACATTTTGTAAATAATATCATATCTAATTGATACATATCGTTTTACATCTAAAGCAAAATCGGGTAATGGCAAAATAAATTTTGTTATGTGCAGTTTATACCTTAACTTAGTCCAATCAAAGCACTTAAAATCCATCAAATATGTCCATCAATAAATTCATTTAACAGGCCGCACCGGGTTACTTTTCCCTGCCATGTCTCGAAAACTTGCCGGGTTTGACCCGCCGGTGCGGCCAAAAGTGGAAGCCTTTCCATCTTTCAACGGGTCGGCCTTATGTCGCATGCACGAGGTTGCATGAGGTAGAAGATCAGTTCGTGAAATTAGTGTTTAAATTTTCATTCAAAAATTAAAGTAAGATGAAAAAATATATTTTAGTCATAATTGCCCTGGCAATGATTTCATTTAATGGAATTGCTTCAACCAATGCAAACTCCGAGAAACTTGCAACAAATGTTTCTCAAGCAAACAATTTCACTTTAGATTTAGGTGATGTAACTAATATGCCTGAAAGTGAAATTGCACAAAAGATCAATGAATTTCTTGAAGCTAATTTAACATCTTTACCCGTATTGCAATGTTCTGTAACTATAACAGGTAGCGTTAAAGTTCCTGGATTTGAAATTGGGATTGAAATAACTGTTTCGGGTGATTGTAGTGAGGTGAGAAGTGAAGGTATTGCTCTTGCCACAGCTATGCTTAAAACTATTCAAGATTTTTTATCGAATTTTCTCTAGTATAAACGCAATAAATATTACGGACTGTCCTAATTGGCAGTCCGTAATTAAAACATATTATTATGAAGACCTTTTTATTTGCACTATTAATCGTATCAGGACATACTGGTTTTGGACAAGATGACGCCTTTTATAAAGTGAAAGTCGATTATGCCATGCAGTTGAATTTTTTTAATACTACTTCGTATAAAGCAGTGCTTCATTTTAA
Source organism: Bacteroidales bacterium (assembly GCA_038248385.1). GTDB lineage: Bacteria > Bacteroidota > Bacteroidia > Bacteroidales > Prolixibacteraceae > Aquipluma. The sequence continues at coordinate 15,743 of JBBRXN010000074.1, read as the reverse complement.
TTCTACTCAATCGCTTTTCGAGTATAAGGAAATCCAACTTGAAGATCTAATCAAAGAAAACAACTCTGGAAAAATAAAAGAAGAAGAGGATGGTAATCTTTCATTTAATATCGCAATGAAAGATACGACAGGTTATTACTGCAGGTTTGACAAAGTAAAAAATGAAACAATTGAATTTGTAAAGGGACTTAGCCAAAATGAATTCTATTATGTTATTGAAAATATTCCGGCGATTGAGTGGATTTTATCAGACGAAGTAAAAATAATTTATAATTACTCTTGCAACAAGGCAAGCTGCAATTTTAGAGGCCGCAAGTATACCGTTTGGTATACACCCGATATACAAACCAGTTTTGGCCCGCTAAAACTAAATGGATTGCCTGGGTTGATCCTTGAATTAAGTGATGATGCAAAGGAAGTTGTTCTGACTGTTATAGCTAATACGGATGAAAATAAATTAATAGAAACAGATACATCGAAATACAAAAACATTTCCCGGGAGGACTATAAAAAAATTAAAAAAGAAGGAATTGAAAGTATTGAAGAAATAGCAAAACAAGTGACATCAAAAATGGGAAGGGGAATGAAGGTAAATGTCAAAACCACTGGTGTCAAATCTATTGAGATGGACTAAAATTGAGTTGGCATTTTTACGGCAACATACTGTATAATACATTAATAAAGTGCGCATTGAAACAATTAATCCTATTCTTTGTCCTCCTTACTCAATTTGCTTTTTCTCAAACCAGGCTTACCGGTTCGATTAGGGATGAGAAAAACAATCCGATCCCTTTTGTAAACGTTTTTATAAAACCAGCCAATAGCCAGGCCATTGCTGGGTTCTGTCAATCGGACGAAAAGGGAGCATATTCGTTAAAAACCAACAAAACAGGACCATTTCACCTGAGTTTTTCCGCTTTATCATACAGAACCCTCATGGTTCCGGTTGAATTGAAAAACGAACCGAATGAAATTGTAACCGATGCCTTTTTAACATTCAAGCCACTTGAACTAAATGAAATAGTAGTTTCTGCCAACCGACCCATTACGATAAAAGAAGATACCATTGTTTTCGATGCCAAATCATTTGCCAGGGGGAACGAACAGGTAGTTGAAGATCTGCTCAAAAGAATACCCGGCCTAAGTATTACTGATGATGGTGCGATTAAAGTTGGTAATCAGGAAGTAGAAAAAGTGATGGTTGATGGTGATGATTTTTTTGCAAAAGGTTACAGGCTGCTTACCAAAAATATGCCGGCAAGTCCGATCGATAAAATTGAAATTCTACAGCATTATTCCAATAACAAACTGCTAAAAGGGATTGAAAACAGCGAAAAAATAGCGCTCAATTTGACTTTAAACGATGAGGCCAAAAGAATGTGGTTTGGCAATCTTTCAGTGGGCTATGATCCGATCGCTGAAAATCGCTACGATGCCTATAGCAACCTGATGAATTTTGGGAAGAAAAACAAATATTATTGTATTGCCAATTTGAATAATATTGGAGAGGAGGCTACTGGTAACATCAACTACCTGATCAGACCTTCGGGAATAGGGGAGCCAGGTCATATCGGTGACGATCAAAGTGCGAATAAGACACTTGATATCAGTACATTTTCACCCAATCTAAAACAGGAAAGGATTCTTTTTAACAATGCTAAAATGGTCTCCTTAAATGGGATATTCGCGATTTCTTCAAAAGTAAAAGTTAAAACCCTGGGTTTTCTGAACGCCGATGAAAACAACTATTTCAAGAATAGTTTTCAATCTGTTGCTGTTGGAGAAACCAAATTTCAAAATGCTGAAGACCAGCATTTAAGAAAAAACAACATAACAGGTTTCGGAAAAATTGACCTGACCAATGAAATCTCAGAAAATCAATCACTTGTATTTACCGGCAAATTCAATCGAACCGATGAGACCAGCAAAGATTATTTGATCTTTAATGATGTCTTAAATCATGAGAATTTGAACAGTAACAACACGCTTTTTGATGAAAAACTGGTTTACACGCTTAGACTGCACAAAAACAGGGCTTTACTTCTTTCGGGTAGATACATTAACGAGAAAACCCCTCAACGATATTCGCTCGACAACTATTTTTTCAACAACCTTTTCCCTGAAATTACCGATGCAACCGCTGTGAGCCAAAGCAGCGAAAATAAAATGCAATTTGCCGGTTTTGAAGCTCATTTTATGGATCGAAAAGTGACAGGTGATTTGCTCGAACTAAAAATCGGCAATCAATACCGGAGAGACAATCTGAATTCATCATTTCTGCTAAACTTAGACAACGTCACCATCGAACAGCCAAATGGCTATCAAAACAGTCTTATGTATTCAACAAACGATTTCTATATAAACTCCGAATATCTGATTAAATTTAAACACTTTGGTTTGATCCCTGGCCTTAATTTGCATCAAATAATCAATCAACTAGGGAAATCGGGCAGTACCACAAGTCAATCTCCGTTTTTCATAAATCCAAAAATTGGATTCGACTGGGAGATAAACAATAAAAATAAGGTATTAAGCTCGTATTCTTTTAGTAAAACCAATGCAAGCGTTTTAGATGTTTATGACCAATACATTCAAACGGGCTCTCACGCGTTCTCCAAGGGAACCGGAGATTTTAATCAATTAAATTCCGAGTCAGTACTTATTGCCTATACTTTTGGTAATTGGACGGATAAATTTTTTGCAAATACACTTTTGATGTTCAACAAAAATCATGATTTCTTTAGCACTCGTTCCATTGTTTCTCGAAATTATGCTCAATCCGAAAAAATTATGCTTAAAAACAGAAAGTACGTCATGCTTTCTTCCAATTTAGACAGGTATTTTAGAACCATTTCGTCAAATCTAAAACTTAACTTTGGGTTTTTGATATCTGATTACGGGAATATTGTTAACAATTCAGATTTGAGAAGGATTAAAAACAATAATTTCAACCTTGGTTTTGAACTACGTTCAAGCTTCCAGTCATTTTTTAATTATCACTTTGGCTCAAAATGGAATTATAATGAAGTGATCACTACGATTAGCAATACCTATACCGATAACTTGTCATTCCTGGATTTGGATTTCAGATTCAGCAAAAAATTCGAAGTTGACCTTCAATCGGAGCGATATTTTTTTGGAAGTTTAGACAAAGACAACAATCAGTATTATTTTTTGGATTTGGATGCCCGATATACGATCAAAGAAAACAAACTCAGTTTTTCGTTGTCGGGCCAAAATCTGTTTAACACAAGAACATTCAGAAGTTATTCCATTAACGATATCAGCGTTTCAAAAACAGAGTTTAGATTACTTCCCAGATATGTACTGTTTAGAGTTGAGTTTCGGTTCTGACAATAACAAACTGTTTCAGAATTCAAGGCTTCAACCTCACGAAAGATGTTGTAAAATTGCCATACATTTTCCTCCGATTTGGCCTGAAGCGACTTGCGCAGAAAGTAAGCTCTGCTATGGGCGTTGATGCCAACCCCTTCTTTAACCGCCCAATACGCTGGTGTACTTTGTCCTCTTGTTTTACGCCTCCTTTTCTGGTCAAACTGTCGTCTATTTGTTGAAGTCCGGCTTCGAAGCGTTATGAAAGAATTGAGTTTTGAAAAAATGGAAGTGATATACGGTGGACGAAACCAAAGTCTGTCACAATGGTGCTTCACAAAAACCACTTCAGCAGAAAATCCTGGTTGATCACCAGGTAATACCCAAAAGCGAACGAGAATTTGGTGGTCAGGCAAATCGTAAAGCGCTTCACCCTGAAAAGCGAACTCAATATCTTTCAGGATGTGCTGTTTCATTAGGTAGTTGAATGAAGCCAGTGAGCGGTCGGGCTTTGAAAGCGTGATATCACGTTCGGAAATCGACATGTACATTTTTTTGCCGGACACGGTTCCTTCTTTGGGAATGACCTCCCTTCTTTGCCGGAAACTTTTTTGTTACTTCCTGATAAATAATACCGATTGGAGAAATGTAAAAGTCCAATAATCGCTGACTCGATTGACCTTTATTCAATATTTCACCCAAAAATGCGACAGGCCCTAATTAGTTTATTCCGGAAAAAGGCAAAAGGTAACCCTCACTACAGTATGTTATAAAGCACATTTTGAAAACTTTTTTCATAACGCCCAATCAATATGCCTTTCCAACTTTTTAACATATAGGTGAAGTCAGAAACATTTGGTTATAAACAATTAATTCCTAAAATTAGACAATCAAAGTACTAATTATTATTTTAGAGATTTCGCTCCTATTCAACACTCAACCCTATTGCCTTGATTTACTTCACCATCACCAACTCAAAAGGCTCCATCAATCCATAATTCACCAGATAATATTGATTTACAGAAGGAATTTTTGCCGGAGCATCGTTCCACGACCAAGGACCAAAAATCCAACTGTCGCTTTTCTGGTAGAAGAATCCGAAGGTATTTTTCAGGCTTCCGGTAACTTTAACCATTATTTCGTTTGATCCATCCTTCAGCAACGAAGTCACATCCAGTTCATTTGGTTGCCAGGCAATCAGTCCGGCGGATTGACCATTCACCAGCACTTCGGCCACCGAACCATTCCATTTATTCAGTTTGACTTTAAATGCAGTACCGGCCACTCTTTCAATACTGAACTTTTGCGAATAAGCAACTTTCTGAGAGTAGAAAGGCAAGCCAGCTTCACGCCACGAACCGACTATGCTAATTTCACCTCCGCTTATCTCAAAACCTTCTTTTGCAGGTTCCACCAGAAAATCACCCAGCAAATATACCGGCAATAGTTCGGCCAGAATATTCATTCGCGAAGCTTTCAGTGTCAAGGTATTTTTGCCCGGTTTTAGAAATTGCCCAACGGCAAACTCCGGAAAGCCTTTCTCAATCCAGTAAGCTCCCACAGTTTTCTCCACCAGATTACCGTTGATATAAACTTTCCATAATTCGGGCCGTTCGACCACTGCACGAATGGCTTTCATGGCCTCCGCGTTCAGGTTTTGGTTGATGTTAAAATGGTAGCTGGCCTCGAATGCTGAATCGTCATTGAACAAGGAATCAAGTGCCAGATAATCTTTTTTGTACTGAATTTTATGCTGCCAGGGATTGCCCATCTCAATACCATTTTCGTTGAACAAGCCAATCAGCGCATTCATAAAATAGATGTCTTTTTTATCCGATCTGGATGTTTTCAGATCAAGGTAATTCACCATCAAAATATTGTCGGATTCACGTTTAACAGCAATCTGACTGGTACTTTCAATCACGGATTCTATTCCTGAAACAGTTGTAAATTCAGGTTCTTCAGGTTGCTGATCGGATATTACAAACAAGGCGCTTCCAACCGGCTCGAGGTTAAACTTAAACAATACTGTTCCATCCTGTGATTTTGCAGGATAAGCATGAATTTTGCCTGATACCAAATCAAGTCTGGTTACATATTTCCCTTTAACAGTAATGTCACCACTAGCCTTTTGGGTTGGATGTGAATTTACTACAAAGAGCAATTGTCCGTCGTCGAACATCCGGCGCTGATGGTACAACATGCCGTTTTTGGTATGATCGTACACGGCAAATTCATCGTGATTCAGCAGTTTTAAGGCACTTAGATCGTTCAAGTTATCGGCAATAATCCATAGTTCCGGATATTTTGAGGCTAATTCATTCACTTTGCTGGATTCAGTTCCGTCAATCCGTGAAATATTCCGGATAAACGACAGTACTTTGCCTCCCTTATCCAGGTATTTCTGTAACAAATCAAGCGTTGACTGATCAATATTTTCCATTTCAGCCGGAATAACTACCAAATTGTAACCGCGCAGACCAACTATCAGCTGGCTATTCTTCACGCTTCCCAATACTTTCAGCACATTTTCCGATCCGAGGTCGTATTCCATTTGCTTTTGTTCCATCCGGTAAACAAAATTTTTAAACCCGTCGCGAATGGTGTTGATTGCCGGATTCTTATCTTTCCTTGAAAAATACATCCATGCCGACGTATTGGGCTGAAGTACCAGCGTTTGGTTAATTTGCTGACCGGCCGACATGGCCATGCATACGCGGCCAATGTAATCGCCCATCAGTTTGTAATGTTCCCACCAGGGTTCGTGATACGAAAACGATGGCGGATAATCAAACTTGCGCACACCATTCAGTGAATAATACGACAAGTGCTGATTGACAAAATTGACTCCCAACACACATTCCCAGTCAACCAGTCGTTTTTGGGTTTCGAAATTCATTTCCCAGCCGCCGCCGCCATAAGTTTCGCTCAGGGTGCGCATTCTTCCTGCCTGATTTGCAGTGCTACGCAGTTCTCGAACAGCGCGGTCGTTGCCGAATTGTCCGCCCAAGCCGGCGGTATCCAAACGGTTTCCCAGCATATCGATGCCCGGTTGCTGGTGCCAGATGTAGAAGGCCGATTCGTCAAAACCATCTGTTGGCTCCGGCCAGCCGTGTTCCCAATAATGGCCGGTCCATTTCAATCCTTTTTCATCGCAGTATTTGCTCCAAGGTTTGGCCCATCGATCGACAAAAAGTTCGAGAATGAGTTCGTAATAATCGTGACGAACTTTCTTCCAGTCACCGGTTTCTTCAATCAGCGCAGGAAGGTTCACTTTCAGGTCGTAGCCCCAACGTTGCTGAAACGCGTCCCACAAATCAGGCGTCCACCTTAGCAATGAGCCGCTGGACATGGCTGCTTCCAGGTTGGGTTCGTCGGTAAAAATGCCCTGCAATGTTTTTCCAAAGTCAGTTTGATTCTTCTCATATCCTTTGGTCATGGTAACATCCATGAATTTTTCAGTCACTCCTTTGTATAACAGATCAACATAGGTAAAACCACCATACCAGGGCGACTTGGCCGGATAGGTTTTCCGGAACACATAATAGGTTCCTTTTTGTCCTTTTTCCTGATCCAGTGCAGTTGTGATATTGGTAAATCCGGCTTCTGTTTTCTTTAAAATAACAGCAATCGTATCCGAAAAAACCACATTTAATTCCTGCTGAATTTCCATGCTCAAACCAGTGCCATGTTTGTATGAATCGGGCATTTCAGCAGGAACATGACCTCCTGCAAAACCCGACGGATAGGAGTTTTCGTCGTAAATCCAGCCTTTCATGCCCAGTTCCTTGCCTTTCTGAACGGTATAATCAAACAGGTGAAACCAGTCGTCTGAAAGGTATTCAGTAATCAAACCCGGGCGCGGATGTACAAACACGCCACCAATTCCGACTTTTTTGAATTCCTTCATCTGAAAATCAATTCCTTCTTCCGAAATCTGATCATTCCAGTCCCAAAGCGGAGCGCTACGATAGTCCGATGGCGGATCAGCAAACAGCGTTTTCAGTTGCGCAATAGTTTGAATACCTTCAGGTGCTGGGTTTTTGCTGCAACCAGCAACTATTATCAGAACGAAAACGCTGATTACGAGGAGATTGGCTTTTTTCATGGTTATTTGTATTTAGTTTGAGTTCGTTTACTTTTAATCCTGACAGGTTTTGAAAACCTGTCAGGATTGGAAATGCCGTGGGCGGCTAACAAATCTTCATCACCTCAATTCCCAATATCTGCCCCAGCTTCTTAATTTTATCGGCGATATGTCCAATGCCAATGGCGCAATGGTGTGCCGGACCTTGTTTCGACCATTGATTCATAAATTGTTTCGCTCCGATTGAAAAACGGTATCTACTGTTGGTGTTTCCGATTTCGAGTACCGGCCCGGTCACTGATTCGCCTTCGGCAACGAGCAGAAATATATTGTCTTTACCCTCAACCACCGACAACAAAGTAACCGGTCCGTGTTTTACAGTCATCTGTATGGACAATCCTTTGCCGGGTTTTCCATGAAAAATGGGCAGCGGAATCAGTTTCACCCGACCTTCGGCAATGGCAAAATGTGCAGGACCATCGTGACCAAGCATCACTACATCATCTTTGAAATCCATCAGGTAAAATTCGGAGAATGAACCTCCGGCGCCAAATTCGGCCATGATCTTCATTGCCTGTGCATTTTTCACCTCACATTCACCCGCCACCGGAATATTTTTGCCTGTCAGCAAAGTGTTTCCGGCAATCACCGAAGTTACGATATTTTCGTATTCGTTGCCCTGTTCACCTTCGTAGTAATAGGCCATTGAACCGAGGTTGCGATTTTCCACCAATTTATCGAGAGCTACTGAAGTCCTTGCTGACCGATCTATTTCACTGGTTTCACATTCAGGAGCAACATCAAAAGCAGCATTAAACTCCTGTATTTTAGCCTGAATTTCGGTTTCGGTCACTTCATCACGGTACTTTTTCAGTTCGCACATCTCGAGCAGTTCGATATGTGTGCCGAACACGGCTGATTGTTTGGTCAGGTCGGTATAAACATCCAACATTCCGCCGTAGTAATGGCCTAAAATTCCCATCCGATTGTTGCGCATTGCTGCTGCCACACGGGCGGCTTCGGTCCAGGTTTCAATTTCGGTCCAGGCTTCTTCATCCTGAAGGTATCCGGTTACAATATCGTATTGAATTCCGGAGCGGTTAAATACACTGGCAATTTCGGGAACCGAGCAGGCCTGGCAATGTTCGAGCCATACACCGGTCATTTTTCCGCGGTCGCCCAGTTTGTTGAAGGCTTCATAATCCAATACGGCCACCGGTTGAAGATTCAGTATTACCACCGGAACTTTCAGTTTTTGTACTATCGGTAAAACGGTTGATGACAAAGCATAAGTTGAAACATACAGAAACACGATTTCCACATCCTGCGATTTCAAAAAGTCGGCGGCTTCGCGCGCTTTCACCGGATTGTCAACCATTCCGGCATCAATTACCTCAATGCTGAATCCGGTTATCCTGTTTTTTATTTGTTCCTGATACCCTTTCAGGTGTTCGAGCAATCCGTCGAATTGCGCCCAGTAAGTGTCGAGGCCAATTCCAAATAATCCAACTTTGGTCATATTTATTTAATTTACAGCCTCCCCCCCAACCCCCTCCGAAAGAGGGGGAGAAAGAACCGGCACTCATTTATTTTTACTTTGAATTCAACATCTTATTGTGAAAATTGATATGAAACATTCTTGATTCGAAAAATTAATATCGGATGATTTACTGTTCATTAATCATACTGAATGAAAGCTTTATGAACCTTCAAGGCCAAACTCCCTTCCCTATTTTGGGGAAGGGTTGGGGATGGGGCTAAACCTATTCCACCGAAAACGAATATTCTCCTGATCCAACCCGGACAATCTTCCTTCCGCCTTCTTCGCCCGTTACCTGAATATTTTTTACCCCTGAAATGTCTTTCCCTCCATCATTTATCACCGATCCGGAGCTGACAGGAATATAAACCAATGCAGTGGTATTGACCGGAATTGTGATGTTCATTGTGATTTTTTTTTCGGTTTTTGCCCAATCCGAACGAATTTCTCCAAAAGGTGATTGGTAGCTCGCTTTCGCCCAGGTCAGGTCTCCCACCATTTCAGGTTTAATTACAATTTCTTTGTAAGCAACTGATTTTTCTGACTGACCGATGCCGCCCAATCCGGCATAAAACCAGTCCATCAAATGCCCCAGCATCAGGTGATTGTTCGAAACATTTTCCAAAGCAGGCCACGATTCGGTGAGGGCGGTTGCTCCTTTTTTGAGCTGAAAACCATATCCTGGAACATTGTCACGGGCATTCATTTCGTAGAGCAATTGCGATTTTCCTCCATTGGTCAAAGCTTCCACCAGATAGCGAAATCCTACATCGCCGGCAGTGAGCGGTTTCCCTTGGGCGCGAATCGAATCTTCCAGATTCTGCAACACTTTGGCTTTGTATTTCCCGTCAACTAAACCAACACACCAGGGCATAGCCATTGCAGTCTGGCTTCCGGTCGAAATAACCCCGGTTTCAGAATTGAAGAATTTAGCCGTGAAAGCCGTTTTTATTTCACCGGCCCAAGCTGAAAACCGTTTCTGATCTTCTGCCTTTTTCAGAACGGATGACATTTCTGAAAGGAGTTTCACATCGTAATAATAGATGGAAGTGGCGGTGAGCGCTTTCGGTGTAAGCTGAGCTTCTCCCGGCTGTTTCGGTCCATAGTCGAACCAATCGCCCAACCCATGAGATAAAATATGGTGATCAGATTTGCCCTTCAGGTATTCCACGTAACGAACCATCATCGGCCAGGCCTTTTCCATTACCGACGCATCGCCATACCATTTGTAAATCAGCCAGGGCAAAACCACAGAAGCGCTCCCCCATTCGGGCGAATCGCGGAACCCACCTTCAAATACTACATATTCAGGAGCGATATCCGGAACCAGACCATTTTCAAGTTGTGCTTCCATCATATCATTTACCTGTTTGCTGTAAAGCTGATACAGCTCGAAATTGAAATGTACCGAGCTTCCCATCAGTAAAGTTTGTTCGAGCCACCCCAGCTTTTCACGATGCGGACAATCGGTGACCACACTTTGAAGGTTGCTTTTAATTCCCCAGTTGATCAGGTCAAACGTGCGGTTAAACAGTTCGTTTGAGCAGGAAAATGAACCAGTTTGTGGAGTCGAATTACGATTGTGCAAAAGTTTAAGATCGACTAACCGGGCTATATTCTGAATTTCATTTTCACTTTTGGGCGCGGCTCCTTCCACTTTCACATATCTGAATCCGTAATAAGTGAATCGTGGCCGCCAGATTTCAACACTATCTCCCTTCAGTATATATGAAAAATAATAGGGCGAACCCGATGCCGACTGATTGGGCTGATTCTCTTTGGTAATTAATTCGGAAGGAGTTAAACGAATTTCCTGACCTTTCCGACCCTGCACTTTCAGCTCAATAATTCCTGAGGCGTTCTGCCCAAAATCGTACAAGTACGCGCCACCATTTAATTTTTTGATTGTTTTTACAGCGAACGATTCTTTAATTTCAATCGGATAATCTTTCTCTTCGGTAAGTTTTCCGGCTGGCGGAGAAACCAGCGCTGCAATTTGCCATGACTGATCATCAAAATTGTTGCGATCCCAACCGGCTTGTTCTTTTTGGGCATCATAATCTTCACCCCCAAAAATACTTGTAAAGGTGATGGGCGAAGGTGCGGTTTTCCAATCATTACCTGTTACCAGAATTTGCTCGGTTCCGTCAGTAAAACGAATGCGAAGCTGGCTAATGAGTTTTGGGTTGCCCCAGGCAATGACCAATTTGCGGTAACGTTCGCGGTTGATGTTGTAAAAACCATTACCGACAATCACACCGATTGTATTTTTGCCCTGCTGAAGCATTCCGGTCACATCATACGAGTTGTAGAAAACGGTTTTGTTGTAATTGGTCCAACCGGGAGTCAGGAAACCATTCCCGACTTTCGTACCGTTGATAGCAGCTTCATATTGCCCCAATCCGGTGATATATAAAGTAGCCTCTTTAATTTTTCTGCTCAATTCAAACTCTTTCCGAAACAGCGGAACCACAGGGCGTTCAATACATTTATCGCCCAAATTGTCCCCATTGCCATGAACACCAGGCACCAGTATTTTTTCAGTAGCCATATCCTGATAACCAATCCATTTTGCACCTGCCCAATCAGAATCTGAAAGCAAGCCTGTTTTAAATGAGGATATTTCGCTCCATTCCGATTCCAGATTGTCCTGATTCCAGACTTTCACTTTCCAGAAATAAGTTTGGGCCGATTTTAACTCCGGGCCATCGCAGGAAACCAAGACAGATTGATCTTTATTTATTTTACCTGAATCCCAGAGTATCCCTTTCGAAAATTTTTGTTGATCCTGATTTTCGGAAACCTGAATTTGACAGGCCAATTGGGACTGATTCCGATTTTCGGAAAAGATTTGCCAACTAAACAAAGGACTGATTCTGGCAGGAACTGAAGTCTTTTCCATTATCGTCGATTTCAGATTTTTTACGGTTAGGGTAGCATTTGCATTCAGAGAAAAGGAAAGCAAAACAAAGAGAAAGGTAATTATTTTTAAATCGGTCTTCATTGGTATAGTTCAGTTTATAATTTCAAAATTAATGCGAATTAATAAGCTTTCACTACCTTTAACAAATAATCTTCTAATTCCAGGAATCATGAAACATCACAATCATTTTTGGCCTCTATTTGCTATCGTATTAAGCCTGGCAGGCTGTAATCAATCCACCCGAGAAACCATGAAAATAACCCAACAAAGCGATTTCGCCGCGCCACCCGTTGCCTCGGTGAAACCAATCGGGTTTACCGAATTTGGTAACAAACGAACCGATAACTACTTCTGGATAAAAGATAAGACCAATCCTGAAGTGATTGAATACCTGAAATCAGAGAATGCTTATTTCGATACAGTAATGAGTTCGACAAAAGCATTAGAGGAAAAATTGTTTGCCGAAATGAAAGGCAGGATCAAAGAAACCGATGAAACTGTACCTCAGCTCGACAATGGTTATTATTATTATACCCGCACTGAAACCGGAAAGCAATACCGTATCATTTGCCGCAAAAAAGGCAACGTGTCTGCTCCCGAAGAAGTGATTTTTAATGTCAATCAAATGGCTGAAGGCAAGAAAGCGTATATGTTTTCGAATTTTGACGTGAGTCCTGATAATAAATTGTCAGCTTTCATGAGCAATGAAACAGGTTCTTTTGCTGATTATACCCTTCAGGTGCGCGACATGGCCTCCGGAACCGAATTGCCTGTGAAGATTGATAAAGTACAGTCGTTTGTCTGGGCCAACGATAGCAAAACCTTGTTTTATACAATTGGCAATGATGCACTTCGTTCTTATCGGGTTTATAGACACCTGCTTGGAAGCAATGATCAGGACGAACTCGTTTTTGAGGAACCCGATGAGCAATTTGTAGTCGGCCTCGAAAAAAGCAAAACCAAAGATTTTATCTTTATTACAACTGCCAGTTTTTATACTTCCGAATACTTGTTTCTGCCGGCTTCGGAACCCAATGGCAAATTCAGAATTTTTATCCCGCGTGTAAAAGATGTTACTTATAACGTAACTCACCACAAAGACAAATTCTTTATTCAGTATAAAGACAAAGAAAACCTCAATTCAATGGTTTACGAAGCGCCGTTGAAGGGTTACGAAGACCGCAGTACATGGAAAGTGGTAATTCCTCACGACAAAGATGCAAAGATCGAAGGCATTGATGTTTTTAAGGATTTTCTCGCCGCACAAATCCGGAAAAACGGGCTACGGGAAATCAGGGTGATCAGCCTGAAAGATGGTAAACAAGAATCCATTAATTTTCCTGAACCGGTTTATACAGCATACATTGGCGGCACTCCTGAATATGCAGCAACCAGTTTGCGTTATGGATATACTTCGTTAAACCGACCTTCCAGTGTTTACGACTATGATATGACATCAGGAAAAAGCATTTTGCTGAAACAACAGGAAATCCCCGGTGGGTTTAATCCTGACGACTATACTGTTGAACGGTTATGGGCCACAGCTTCTGATGGCGTTAAGGTGCCAATGTCGATTGTATATAAAAAGTCGCTAATGAAAGATGGAAGCAATCCTGCGCTACTTTATTCTTATGGTTCGTATGGTTACAGTTCCGATGCTTACTTTGTTTCAAACTATTACAGCCTGGTTGACCGTGGTTTTGTATTTGCCATAGCTCAAATCAGGGGCGGAAGCGATATGGGAGAACAATGGTACGAAGACGGCAAATTGCTTCACAAGAAGAATACTTTCACCGATTTTATCGCCTGTGCCGAAAAACTTGTTTCTGATAAATATACCGGGTCAGATAAACTTGCCATCATGGGTGGAAGTGCCGGAGGACTTTTGATGGGCGCTGTTGTTAATATGCGCCCCGATTTGTTTCATACTGTAATAGCCCAGGTTCCCTTTGTAGATGTGATCAATACCATGCTCGACACCAGCCTTCCGCTTACCACCCAGGAATACGAAGAATGGGGCAATCCGAACGAGGAGGAGTATTACAAATACATGCTGTCGTATTCGCCATACGATAATATAAAAGCACAGGATTATCCGAATATACTTGCAACCGGAGGTCTTAATGACTCTCAGGTAGGCTATCAGGAACCTGCAAAATTTGTAGCCAAACTCCGCGCCATGAAAACTGACAACAACATTTTGCTCCTCAAAACCAATATGGAATCAGGTCATGGCGGTGCAACCGGACGTTTCGACCGATTAAAGGAAACTGCATTTCAACTGGCATTTATTCTCAACAGGATAGGAATGTCTGAATAAAAAATTACAGGGATAGAAAATCCATCACATTTCCCAATACTTTTTCTGATAGCCGCGACTGGGCTTCCAAAGTAAATCCTGAAGACCGGTCGGAGATGATTACATTTGGGTATTTCGAAAATTCTTCGGAATACCCACCCACACCAACACTATCAAAAATAGCAAATGAAGTCGGGTCGCCGGAAATCCAGGTTAGAAAAGGATTTTTATCGAAAGTCAATCCGATGGAAGTGTTTATTAATATGGAATTTGGCTTTTTATTCCTGAATTCGGTTTCTCCAAGTACGTTGGAATTTTTAGGCAAATGTGTGCTGATCACATCACAATTAGCCAACAGGTCATTCAGTGGTAAAAATCCAAAACCTTCTGCTTCCAACTCCGGTTTCCGGCTTCGGTTGAAATAAAATACCTTCATTCCAAATTGCCGGGCGGTTCGGGCAACCATTGTTCCCAAGGTTCCCATCCCGATAATTCCCATTGTTTTGTCGCGCAATTCACGATTTTCGGCCTGCCACCGGCGATTGCCAAGACCTTTCATCAGATAGATCAGTTCGGCAAATATGAATTCCAAGGTTCCGTCATCGCCATAATCGCGGACTCCTTTTACTACAATTCCCTGTTGGTGAGCTTGTAAAATATCCACATTGGCGGACTTTTCGTCGTACAAACTGCAGCACATTCCAATGTATTTCAGGTTCGCTGAAGCTTGAATCACTTCAGCATTTACTCTGGTTCGCCAACTGACCAAAATACAATCAGAATCAGCTATTCTGCCAAGAATTTCGGCATCGTCAACCGGATAATCATTGTAAATAATGATCGGTTCTTTCGAAAGAAGGGTAATTTGATCCAAAACCGAACTGGTCAGTCCGCAGGAATCGATGATTGTAATTTTTTGAAAAATCATTTTTGAGTGTTTAAATATCAACTTGTTCACCAAAAGTGATACTCTGGTTTATTATGGGTAAATCCAAGATCCGCACTTTTTACTCTTTGCAAATAGGATTTGCTAATTCTTATAGCTTCGTTTTTATCCATAACCGACATTCTTTTCGAAATTTAAAAGTAACTAAAAAACGACCAAATCAATACTTAAAATTTTCGAAGGGTGTACGACAAAATTCCCTTTTTGATTTTAATCAACTTTCAATATAAAAAGGCTTTTCCCTTTCCGTCCGAATACTGTCGGTGCTATGCACCTTTTCTTCACTTCTATAATATGTTTCTGCCATATTGCCGGTGCTACGCACCTGAAAAGCCGCGACAGCGGTGAAAGTATGGTAGATACAGAAATACGGGAGTGACCCCAAAGCCGCGTTAGCGGCGACACCAACCTTCGCTTTTAGAATGGGAGCATATATTATTCATTTCGATGTTCGGTTCAAAAGACCGAGGGGACTTAAGTAATGGTTAAAATATAATGTCGTATAATTTACCAAAATTCTTTAGCACAAACGACAATCGTTCTTTTAGATTCTGAAAACAGAGATAGGCATCAAAAGGTAACCATTGATATTTGATTCTACGCCAAAGAATTTCT
>JBBRXN010000073.1:0-28566 GCA_038248385.1 Bacteroidales bacterium | reverse complement strand
TTGCCCTTGAGATCGTCTATGATCTTTAAGGTCTTCAAGGAATGTTGAAATCATAAAACTTTGTTTTTTAGTTCATTACAAAGTTATCAACATTCCTTGTTTTTCCACAGTTCCTTAATCGATTAGAATTGAACAGCCGTGAGCATCGGAGACCTTCTTCTTCTTAGTTTCCCCAAAAATATTACCTTTGCCCCCTGAAATTCATCAGGTAATTTAAATTAAATGTCAGTAGATAACAGGTATATGGCGCGTGGTGTTTCGGCTTCAAAAGAAGACGTTCACAACGCCATACAAAATATCGACAAAGGCTTGTATCCCAAAGCATTTTGCAAGATCATCCCCGATATTTTGGGTGGTGATCCGGCATGGTGCAACATTATGCATGCCGATGGGGCCGGAACCAAATCTTCGCTGGCATACTTATATTGGAAGGAAACCGGCGACATTTCAGTCTGGAAAGGCATTGCACAAGATGCAATCATTATGAATCTGGATGATTTACTTTGCGTTGGAGCTATCGATAACATTCTGCTTTCATCAACCATTGGGCGGAATAAAAACAAAATTTCGGGGGAAGTAATTGCCGCCATCATCAACGGAACCGAAGAATTGTGTGCCGAATTGCGCGAAATGGGTGTCAACATTTATCCAACCGGTGGTGAAACTGCCGATGTGGGCGACGTGGTGCGTACCATCATTGTCGATTCGACCGTGACCTGCCGTATGAAACGTGAAGATGTCATTTCAGCCGACAATATTCAGGCCGGCGATGTGATTGTCGGACTGGCCTCGTTCGGACAGGCCACTTACGAAAAAGAATACAACGGTGGCATGGGCAGCAATGGCCTGACTTCCGCACGTCACGATGTGTTTTCAAAATATCTGGCACAAAAATATCCTGAAAGTTTTAATCCGGAAGTTCCGGCTGATCTGATTTATTCAGGAACAAAAAATTTGACCGACCTGATTGCTGAAGTTGGTTTGGATGCAGGGAAACTGGTGCTTTCGCCAACCCGGACTTATGCGCCGGTGGTAAAAGATTTATTGGGAATGTTTCGGAAAAATATACATGGAATGATCCATTGTTCAGGCGGTGCACAAACCAAAGCATTGCATTTTGTCGATAATGTGCATGTGATCAAGGACAATTTATTCGATGTTCCGCCGCTGTTTAAAATGATTCAGGAAGAATCAGGAACCAGCTGGTCCGAAATGTACAAGGTTTTCAATATGGGTCACCGTTTCGAGATTTATCTTGCTCCGGAATATGCCGCTCAGGTAATTGCCATTTCAGAAAAATACAACATCGAAGCCCGAATTGTTGGTCGGGTTGAAGCTTTCGATGGCAAAAAACTCACCATTAAGTCGCAATTCGGCGAATTTGAATATTAGCTTGGGCATTCAGAATTGCCCGTCTTTGTCTAATATCTTATATCTAAAATCTTACATCTTTTTTATATGGCAGACTATTCATTATTGGAAAAATACGATTCGATCAGGTATCGGTTCGAAGAAGTAGGTTCGCAAATTACCGACCCGTCGGTGATGAGCGATATGAAACGCTACGTCAAATTAAATCAGGAATACAAAAGGCTTGAACTGCTGACCAATGCGTTCAGGGAATTCAAAACAATTGTTGACAACATTGAGGCAGGCAAACAAATGCTGGCCGAAGAAACCGATGAAGAATTGCGCGAAATGGCCCGCGAAGAAATCGAAAGTTCGGAAGCAATGATTCCTGAAAAGGAACAGAATATTAAACTTTTACTCATTCCTGCCGATCCGGAAGACGGCAAAAATGCCATTCTTGAAATCCGTGCCGGAACTGGTGGCGATGAGGCTAGTATTTTTGCAGGCGATTTGTTCCGCATGTACACCAAATTTTGCGAACGCAGAGGCTGGCGTATGGAAGTCACCAATACCAGTGAAGGCACTTCAGGAGGCTTTAAAGAAATCGTGGCAACCATTTCCGGCGAAGGTGTTTACGGAATCATGAAATACGAATCGGGCGTTCACCGCGTGCAACGCGTACCGCAAACTGAAACAGCTGGCCGTGTGCATACTTCGGCGGCTACCGTGGCAGTTTTGCCTGAAGCCGAAGAATTCGACATCGATTTACGCGACAGCGACATCCGCAAAGATACCTACTGTTCTTCAGGCCCTGGCGGACAGTCGGTAAACACGACCTATTCGGCCATTCGTTTGACTCACATTCCAACCGGAATTGTGGTGACTTGTCAGGATCAGAAATCGCAGATCAAGAATCTCGCAAAGGCGATGATTGAGTTGCGTACACGTATTTACAACCAGGAACACCAGAAATACCTTGATGTGATTGCTTCGAAACGTAAAACAATGGTTTCTACCGGCGACCGTTCGGCCAAAATCCGTACCTACAACTGGCCGCAGGGACGTATCACCGACCACCGTATCAATCTGACGATTTACAATCTTCAGGCTGTCGTTGGTGGCGATCTGGACGAAATAATCGACAAATTGCAGGTGGAAGAAAATGCTGAAAGACTGAAAGAAGCTGAAATTTAATAAACCATGAACCGAGAACAACTTTTTGAACAGATCAAACTGAAGCGCAGCTTCCTGTGCATCGGATTGGATACAGATATCCTGAAAATTCCGCGTCATTTGAACGATACCAGCGACCCGGTTTTTGCTTTCAATAAAGGAATTATTGATGCCACACAGGATTTGTGTGTCGCTTACAAACCCAACCTTGCCTTTTACGAAAGTCAGGGCGTTGCCGGGTGGATCAGCCTAGAGAAAACCGTAAAATACATCCGTGAGAAATACCCGGATCAATTCATTATTGCTGATGCCAAACGCGGCGATATCGGAAACACCTCGAACTTGTATGCCCGTGCATTTTTCGAGCACATGGATTTTGACGCGGTAACTGTTGCTCCCTATATGGGCGAAGATTCGATCAAACCGTTCATGACTTACCTCGATCGTTGGGTGATTGTTCTGGCTTTGACATCAAATAAGGGTGCAGCCGATTTTCAATACCTGAAGAATGCTGAAACAGGTGAACAGCTTTTTGAAACCGTGCTGAAAACCTCGCAGACATGGGGAACCACTGATAATATGATGTATGTGGTTGGCGCTACCAAAGCCGAAAAACTGGAAGAAATCCGGGAATTGGTACCCGATCATTTCCTGTTGGTTCCGGGAGTTGGCGCTCAGGGCGGAAGCCTCCAGGAAGTGGCCAAATACGGAATGAACGAACTATGCGGATTGCTGGTCAACTCTTCACGCCAGATTATTTACGCTTCGGATGGTGAGGACTTTGCCGAAAAGGCCCGCAACGAAGCACTGAACGTTCAGCTTGAAATGGAAGAACTGTTGCTGGAAGCAGATTTGCTTTAGTAAATATTCATTGGGTGACTCGGAGTCACCCAATGAATAAATCATTAGAAAATCATTGTTAGTAATAAATACCTGCAGATCATCCCAACCAGGCTATAGAAAAAGGCATCTTTTACCCGGTATTTCAACATTCCGGCAGCCAGTGAGATAACCGGTGAGGAGAGTGGTAATAAATTGGAAAAGAACAAGGTCAGGTTACCGTATTTGCGGATTTCGTCTTCTGCTTTTTCATAGCGTTTCCGACCGATAAAACGGTCGATTATTCCGGAACTTAAAAAATAACCAATCACATAATCAATAGCTTGTGCTGTCATTGCAGTTGCGACAGCTACCATATTAAGTATCAATGGATCATATCCGGTGCGGAGATAATAGATAAAAGCCAGTTCCATTGGCATCAACAGGAAGACGAATAAATAACCGCAGAAATTGACAATGGCAAACGACAGCAGTTCATTTTGTCTGTTTTCGTAGATATCTCTCCCGATGGTAAGGGAGGCAATCACAGTCATAAGAGTGATCAGAAAAGCGACTACGATTAAGCGTTTGATATCTATTTTCGGATGTTTCATCTGCCGTGACTGTATTTTGTCATATCCAAATTTAGTTAATCCTTTTGAGATTGATGGAAATAATTGAGTGATTCAAAAACAATCAGCCAACAATTTATGAATTATTAGTTTTACTTTTGCCGCGTTCAAGTTTCTACACATCAGACTATCTCAAATCCGAATATAATGAAGTTTATCTGGTTATCTATTTTTACCGCGCTGTTGTTGATTTCCTGTCAGACAAAAAAAAGTGAATATCTGAAAATAACAGGATTTGCACAAGGCACTACCTACCATATCACTTATGAAAACTCAAAAAACGAAGATTACAGCAGCGATATTGATTCGATCCTGAAAGCATTTGACAAATCGCTTTCGATTTACGATTCCACTTCCATTATTTCAAGGATCAATAACGATGATCCGGTGGTTGAGGCAGATGACTGGTTTGTGGAAGTGTTCAATAAATCGGACGAAGTGAATGTCATTTCCGGAGGGGCTTTTGATATTACGGTTGGCCCGGTGGTAAAAGCATGGGGATTTGCCAATGGCCCGGTTGCCAAACACGATACGGCGCACATTGATAGTTTGATGCAATATGTAGGAATGGATAAAGTTAAACTTGAAGGTCGAAAAGTTATCAAGAAATACCCCGGCGTAAAAATTGATGTAAATGCCATAGCACAGGGGTATTCGGTAGATGTTGTGTGCGATTTTTTCAAAAGTAAAGGCATAAAAAATTACCTGATCGAAATTGGCGGAGAAGTTCGTGGAAAAGGAACCAATGCGAAGGATCAATTCTGGCGTATTGGCATCGACCGGCCTTCGGATGGCAATATGTCGCCGGGAAACGAGCTTCAGGCCATTATTGAAATCAACGACAAATCGCTGGCTACTTCAGGAAATTACCGTAAGTTTTTTGTAGAAAACGGCGTGAAATATGCGCATACCATCGATCCAAAAACCGGATTTCCGGCGCGAAATACATTACTCAGTGCAACAGTTGTTTGTGATGACTGTATCACAGCTGATGCCTACGCGACTGCATTCATGGTATTGGGCATCGAAAAAAGCAAAGAACTGTTTTCGAAACTGCCGGATGTCGAAGTGTATTTTGTTTACAGCAATCAGCAAGGCGAATACGAGGTTTTCTTTTCAGAAGGAATGAAGAAAATGATAGTGGATCAGGAGAAAACGAAATAGAAAATGCTGGAAGATGGAAGACCGAAGACGAAAGACCGAAGTAATGGCAACCCATTATGCCTGCCCGAAAAGAATCAAAATTCGGCTTTGACAGTCATAACCGGAATCATCCCCAAACCTTTCGAATCGTATGTAATAATTTGCTTATTGCTGTATACAAAACTCCGTCGAAGAGTATTTCTAACATCAAGAATATTCTGAATATCGACCAGTAAAATCCAGGCATTCCTCTTTTTGTTGATCCGGTAACTGGCGCCAATATCGATCCTGCTATAATCAGGAAGACGTTCTCCGTAGGTTAGAACGGTATTGTAAATCACCTTTTTGCTTTTCAAACTCGCTGCCATATCGACCGGAGTATAACGAAATCCTCCACGGTAATTGGCGCGTAATTTAATACCGAAGATATTTTGCCTGAATTTGCCCATTGTGAATTCTTTTCCGCCCAGTAAATTGTACACAAAATTGGTATTGAAATAAGTATTGTACCAGACTCGGTCGGGAGCCCGGTATTTTGAGTTAAAAAGTGAAGCCGTTGCCAACAGATAATAATTGCGTGAAAACGACTTTTCGAGGGTAAACTCCAGTCCGCTGTTCCTCGCAACTCCATCATTATTCATGATCACATCTGGCAATCCTCCTGAAGAATTGACCATCGAGAATTGTCCGGCAGGTACATTTTTCACTGGTACATCCCACAAAAATTGAAGATATGCTTCCATGTTCAATTGCCAGTCGTTTCCGAATGACTTGTTGTAGGCACTTGTGAGGTGAAATGCTTTGGTCGTTTTCAGTCCGAGGTTTTGCTGTTCGCGAAGATTTCCTGAAACTTTCAGTTCGTAATGATAAACAGACAAAGGTTCGAGCCGCGAATGAAATCCCAAGCCAAAGTTAACCGATTGCCTAGCCGGAAGCCGCAGGATCATTCCCCAGCGTGGTTCCAAAATCAGTTCGTTTGTTATTCCTGAATGAAAAATATTCAGCCCGGTATTGGTTTCGATCACATCGCCCAAAATGGATTTCCACTGGGCATAATAATTTGCATACCAACCCTTTCCGTTGGTATTCATCAAGGTATCGTATTTTGCTTTGGTATTGAGCCTGATGGCATACATTTGCCCCCAAAGCTGGTTGAAAGTTGCTCCCATCTGCAGCGAATGACTTGCATTGAATTTGTGGTTGATTTGTGTGGCAATCCGCATAGCGGGATACTCGTAATGGTCGTAATAAGTGATCGTTTTATTCAAAAGTGTGTCAGTTTTTCGGTTGCGGTCGGATGTAAATTCATAAGTAAAAGCAACCGTACTTTTGATGTAAGTCTTGTTGTCAGGAAGTTGAAGGGTGTTTTTGATTCCGGCAACTGCCGTGGATTGCCGTTCCAAAAATTCATCCTGATCGCCGCCCGCTTTCAGTTCAGCCACATCTGCCGAAGCCAGATCTCCAGCTTCCGACGAACCGCCAACGGCAAAAACATCGAAAATGCCTGTTCTGCCTGTTTTGAAAGTAGTCATGAACACATAATCAGATGTTCGCGGTACAATTTGGTAATCCTTGGCATCCAGAATTCCCAATTTGGTAAGATAGCTGAAATCAGCCAGACGATAATCGAACAGAAACGAATTCCCTTTTTTGCGGTTAATTGGTCCTTCAGCAGATGCCTCAGTTCCAAGCACACTCAATGCCAGCGAGAATTCATGTTTTTCTGAATTGCCGGTCCGCAGGTTTAAATCCATTACGCCCGAATAGGCATTCCCGTATTCAGCCGGGAACGACCCGGTGAAAAAATCGAAGCTCGAAAGTACATTGGTGGTAATGGACGAATATCCACCCCCGGACGAACCTTCACCGTTCGAAAAGTGGTTCGGATTCGGAATTTCAATTCCTTCCAGTCGCCAAAGCAAACCACGGGGCGAATTTCCCCTGATAATGATTTCGTTGTTGTCGTCGCTTTTGCCCGATGCAACTCCGGCAAAGTTGGTCACCATCCGCGAAGCATCGAAATATCCGGCGGCATAACGAGTGGCATCCTGGCTTCGCAGCGTTCGGGCGCTGACGGTTGCCATCGGATTGATCCACCTGCTGTTGCCTGCCTTTACTTCGATTTCTTCCGTCTGGTAAACCTGTTCAGTCAATTCAACATTCAGAAAAACTTCTTTCCCGGTACCAATCTGAATCTCGGAAATCTGTTTGGTAAAATAGCCCAAACACTGAAATGAAAAAGAATGTCGGCCAACGGGAACCTGAAATTTGAACCGCCCCAGTGAATCGGTGGCACAACCAGTTACCGATGAAGAGGTCAGGCATAAAACATTTACTCCGGAAAGAGGTTGTTGACTTTCAATATCGGTTACTGTTCCTCTTAGAAACTGCCGGTATTCCTGTGCGAAAAGGAGACTGGTGAGAAATAAACATATAACAGACAGAAAATATGATTTCCTGAAAAAACCTGCGGTTGAAAAGGTTTGATTCGGAACTGCATCCATGCAGGAAATTTATTTAGTAAGGGTTTTCAATTAATCGTTTAGGAACCGTTTGATGTCGCGAATTTCGCCAGCCAAAACCAGAATGTCGTTTTCCTGGAATTCGATCTCAATTTTATCCTCATTCTCGGCAGTTTGAGCCGAAGAATAGAGCAATCTGTGATTCCTCTTTAAAGCAATAATTTTCAGATGTGTTTCTTTCCTGAAATTGAATACTGAATACTTTTTGCCTATTAACGAATCAGGCATAATCATATCAACAATCTTGAATGAATCGGTAATAGCGAATATGTTTTGGATTCCTTTGAATGGAAGTTTTTGTGCGATAATCTTTGCCGATTCAAATTCGGGATTGATGGTTTCTTTAATGCCAATGGCATTCAGTACTGTAAGATGAATGGATGAACTTTCGCGGCAAATAACCCTTGCCACACCAAATTTTTTTAGCAAGGCGGCAATCATTACCGAGATACCAAAATCATCGCCAATACAAACCACAAAAACATCAGCTTCCTTGATTGGTAAAAGTCGCAATGCATGAGGATCGGTTGCATCCAGACAGATGGTATTTGCAACAACGTCTTTAAAATATTCAACTCTGGCCAGATCTTGATCCACACCAAGCACTTCGTGCCCCATTGAAGTGAGAATTTTCGCCAGCGAAGCACCAAAATTTCCTAATCCGATTGCTACAATATTCATAATAGAGTTTTTTTCTAAGTAATAATAATATTCTCTTTTGGGTAGCGATATAATGACTGCCCGCCATAAGCTTTTGCCAATGAAAGCAACAGCGTAATACTTCCCATTCTTCCGATGTACATGAGCAAAATCAGGATTGTTTTTGACTGATAGGAGAGGTGGGGAGTCAGATCCATTGATAAACCGACCGTACCGAAGGCCGAGAAACATTCAAAAACGATTTTTAACATTCCCAGCTTTCCATCAAAAATAAAAATACCAAATGCACCCATAATGATAACGAAGATGGATATGGTAATAATTGCAAATGCTTTGTCAACTGAGTATTCGTGAATTTCGTAACGGTTTATTTCGATGTGATTTTTCCCTTTCATGATTCGGAAGCTATTCAGAAGAGCTATTGCAAATGTGCTGGTTTTGATACCACCTCCGGTCGAAACCGGCGAAGCTCCGATCCACATTAAAAAAGTTATTATGAGAATAGAGGGCATCGACAGAGCCGACATGCTGAAATTATTAAATCCGGCCGTTCGCGGTGTGACACTCTGGAAATATGACATGGCCAATCGTGCTTTCGTGTCCATTCCCTGTTGTGTATGTTCAGATTCAAAGTACATAAATGCCAATGTTCCGAAAACCAGCAAAATAAAAGTGGAGAACATGACAATTTTCGAGTTTAAAGAGATCATTCCAACACGGTGCTGGTAGGGTTTGCGGGTTTTGTAGTATTCCAACAGCCAGATCAGCTGGCTTTTGCAGTATTTATATAAATTTAATAATACAGGAAATCCGATTCCACCCAACACAACCAGGTTGGCAACCCAAAAGTGCATTCTGTAATTTGACCTGATCCGTATATCATACAAATTATCGGTCAGAGTAGAAAATCCTGCATTGCAAAAGGCGGATACCGAGTGGAAAATAGAAAATTTAAGGTTGTCGCTCACCGAGCCCAATGCATTCTTTTCAAGCGACCAATAAATAAATGTCGCCCCTATTGCTTCAATCATTAAAGTAATGAGAACAACTTTCATTAATGATTTCAAAATAGCATCAAAGCTGTCTTCGCTAAGGTAATCGCGCAACATTGATTGCTCACGAAAGGAAGACTTTTCTTTGAAGAAGATGCCAAAGAAACTGGTAATTGTCATCACTCCAATCCCGCCAATTTGAATTAGAGCCATTATGATGAATTTTCCTAAAAAAGTATATCTGGTTGCTGTATCAACCACTGTTAATCCCGTAACACACACCGCACTGGTGGAGGTGAAAATGGCATCGATAAAATGAATGGGGATGGTCGTTGACATGGGCATCATCAACAATGTAGCACCAATAAAAATGAAAAAAGCAAAGCTGGTCATGAACAACTGTGCAGGATTGAGTATTTTTATCAGCGCATTAAATTCCATTCTCGACAATTCGAGAAAGAATAAGAAAAAGGCCAACATCTGTATTCCGGAAGTCTGATAAAGGTAAAATTCAAAAGTTTCGCCGTAGCTTACCACAAAGATCGGGATAAAAAAAAGTACCAGTAAAATGCCTATAACAAGCTGAGTGATAAATACTTTTCGGTTGCCGGTATTGCCTTTGAAAAAGATCGAACGGACCAGATATAAAATTCCGATAATGGAATATGCAATCCGAAAATACAGATTGCTAACGTGATCATCGTAATAATTGCCGGGCTTCTGAAAACCAATATCACGAATAGCCAGAATGAAGAGGCCAAACGTAAACACAAAAAGTACCCAGTTAATGATACTTTTTAAACTAAAACTATCTTTTTCCCAATTAAACTTGATGAAAGGAAGCTTTGAAAGAAACATATTGTATCAAAAAAAGAAAACAAAATTAGTTCAGAAATACGAATGTTGTATCACAATTCATTTTTTATTTCTAAATAACTATTTTTGTCGCTTCCAATAAGTGAAAATCAAAAATTTTCATACTGAATTTGATACTCTAAGCTTTCGCAAATGTTTGTACATATATCCCGGATTATATTAAGAAACAGGACTTTACTGATAGTTATCCTTGCTCTGTTGACTGCTTTCATGGCTTATAAGGGGAAGGATGTCAAACTATCCTATGAAAACTCCTCCCTTTTACCTGAAAAAGACATTACACGGATCCAATACCAGGAATTCAAGAATCTTTTTGGTGAGGATGGGAATGTAATTGTAATCGGCGCTATTAATCCCGATATCTTTACGCTTGATCAGTTTAATGCCTGGATTGATCTGGGGAAAAAAATTCGCCAGGTTGAAGGCGTTGAAGAGGTGCTAAGTATCACCAGATCAATTAATCTGATTAAAAACGATTCGACACACCAGTTTGAGGTATTGCCAATTGTAAGCAAAAAAGCTACCTCGCAGGCCGAAGTTGACAGCCTGAAAAATCTGATATTGAGCCTGAAAATTTATGAAAGGTTGCTTTATAATCCCAAAACGAAGGCAACACTCATGACCGTTACGCTCGACAAGAAGAAAATCAATGATGAGAGCCGTATTGTGTTGATTGATAATCTGGTAAAAGAAGTTGAGGCATACAGAAAGCAGAACAATGTGGACATTCATTACTCCGGAATGCCCTACATTCGCACCGTTACGATGCAGAAAATCAAGCATGAACTCTTTCTGTTTATTCTCATGAGTATCGGCGTGGCAGCTTTAATCATGTTCCTGTTTTTTCGCTCACTGAAGGTCGTTATCAGTTCACTGTTGGTGGTCGGGATAAGTATTATATGGGTAATGGGAACCATTGTCCTTTTCAATTTCAAAATAACTATTCTTACCGGAGTCATTCCTTCGCTCATCGTCATTATTGTCATCGAAAACTGTATTTATATCCTGAATAAATACCATTGGGAATTCAAGAGCCACGGCAACAAAATGCGGGCTTTGGTGCAGGTCATTCAGCGGATCGGATTTGCATCGCTCATGACCAATGCAGCCACAGCTCTGGGTTTCGCCGCATTTATCCTGGTTCCGAACCAGATGTTGCGCGAATTTGGGATTATCACTTCTATCAACATCATGGTGTTGTATGTGCTTACTATTATTTTACTTCCAATCATTTTTAGTTTGCAAAAATCACCAAAGCCTAAACATGTAAAACACCTTGACAGTAACTTTTTCGGAGCTGTTCTTGATAAGATTGTTTATTTAATTACCTACCGCCGAACATTGATTTACAGCATTGCAGGAATCCTGGTGGTATTAGGATTTATGGGCGTGAGTATGGTGAAAACATCCGGCAAAATTGTGGATGATTTCAGAAGTGATGATCCGACTTACATCGATTTAAAATTTTTCGAAAATAATTTTGGCGGGGTGATGCCATTCGAAATTTCGGTCGATACCAAAAAGAAGAATGGGGTGATGACTTATTCAACCATTCAGAAAATCGACCAAATGCAAAAAATGATCAACCAGCATCCCGAATTTTCGAAACCACTTTCTTTGGTCGAAGTACTAAAATTTGCAAGACAATCATATTACGGAGGCGACTCGGGTAAGTATTCGCTGCCAAGTGCAATGGAAAAGAATTTTATATTGAGCTATATCCCTCAAAAAGTACAAAGTACGGGCACGAATTTGCTCAAATCGTTTCTCGACAGTACCAAACAGATTACCCGCGTAAGTTTTCAGATGGCCGATGTGGGCACCAAACACATGGATTCGTTGATTGCTGCTATCTCGCCAAAGGTTGACAGTATTTTTGATCCTGCCAAATTTGATGTAAAATTAACGGGCAACAGCGTCATGTATGCAAAAGGAACCAATTTCCTGATCAAAAATTTATTCGAAAGTGTAGGTATTGCTATTCTTTTGATTTCGTTGCTGATGGCCTTGCTGTTTTCATCATTGCGCATGATCCTGGTCTCAATGATTCCCAATATCATTCCGTTGCTTATAACAGCTGCTATTATGGGAGTTGCCGGTATTCCCATCAAACCATCCACCATCATTGTGTTCAGTATCGCACTTGGAATTTCAGTCGATAATGCCATCCAATACCTTTCGCGTTACCGGCACGAATTGAAAATCAACAACGGTGACATCAAAAAATCTGCCTTGCTCGCTTTGCATGAAGCAGGATTCAGCATGATTTACACCAGCATTGTACTGGTTCTTGGATTCAGTGTGTTTATCGTTTCCGAATTTGGCGGAACCCAAGCGCTTGGCATCCTGATATCAACAACTTTGCTGATTGCCATGTTCTTCAATATCATGGTTCTTCCTTCACTCTTACTCTCGCTCGACAAACGATTGGTCAGTAAAAATTTCACGAAACCAATCCTTGAAATTTATGATGAAGATGAAGTGAATGATACTACCGACTTCGAATCAGAATTTCCGGAGGAAGATAACGATGAACCGGAAGGCACAGGCAAAAACAAATAGTTTGCAGTTGCAGAATTCAGTCTCAGTAGAATTCAGTGTTCAGGAAAAATGGTTTTCAGAGTTGCCGGTTGCCGGTTTAAAACAATAGGAAGTTCGTCGGCTGATTGTTTTTCAGCTCCGTTTGGAGTGGCCTCTTAGAACAATGAATCAGCGGGTAAAAATAACGTCCGTGGAAATATGCTCAACCAAGCTTGATCCATATTTAAGACGGAAAAGAATAAGTTATTTAATTGGAAGTTACATTAGAGAAAAACATCAAACCAATTCAAAAATGAAAAAATCAATCCTTCTTTCGCTCCTTCTTTTCCTGATTTCAGGATTTGTTTCATTTGCTCAAATACAAACGCTTGATCTGAAACAATCCAATAAAACCGGAATCTATAAAAAAGGTGAAAAAATTCGCGTAATGGCAATTGTTCCCAACCACACAAACGATTCACTGAAGATTGTGGTACGAAGGAACAACGATCAAATCATTTCAAAAAAATCATTTCTTCCTGAAGCTGATTCGCTGCTGATTTACGAAGGTTCTTCTTCTAAACCATGTTCATTTATAGTGGAAGTCCGACTGAAAGATCAGAAGAACGCCATCGGGATGGTTGTTGATCCGCTGAAACTAAAACCCGGAACCAAAGCCCCGAAAGACTTTAAAGCCTATTGGGAAATGGAAAAGAAAAACCTGAAAGCGCTTCCGCTGGAAGTGAAATTTGGCAAGAATGAAAGCGCGGAATACGAGTTTGTTTGTTTCGATACTGAAATCAATTGCACCGGCCCAAAATCGGCTCGTGGATATTTTGCCAAACCCACCAAAGCGCCGGCCAAATCGCTTCCGATTGTACTGCTGGTCCATGCCGCCGGAGTAAAAGGTTCATGGTGCAAGTCAGACGCAAAAGAAGCATTGCGTTATGCAAAAATGGGAAAGGGAGCAATGTGTTTCGATCTGAACGCTCACGGAATGCTTGACGGTCAGCCCGACGAATATTACGCCAACCTGGAGGCAGGCGAACTGAAAGATTACTACATCCAGGGACTCGAAAACCGTGATGATGTTTACTTCAGGGGAATGTACCTGCGTTTGATGCGGACACTCGATTTTTTAACCAAATTACCTGATTGGGACGGAAAGCGGATTTTAGTGATTGGCGAAAGCCAGGGTGGGGGACAGGCGCTGGCAGCTGCAGGCCTCGACCCGAGAGTTTCGGCTGTGGTAGCCACCGTTCCGGCCATGTGCGACTGGGGTGGTACATTGGTTGACCGCAAAGGTGGCTGGCCTCAACCGTTCGAACGACCAGCGAACAAAGAGAAGATGAAAAAGGCGCTTCCTTATTTTGATACCGCTCATCTTTTGAAAAACTCAAAAGCCACCATCGTGGTCGAGATCGGATTGATCGATAATACCTGCCCTTCCACTTCAGTTTATGCTGCCATTAACCAGGCGAAAGGTGAAAAAATTATTTATCCGGTTACTTACCGCGAACATGGCTGGCCCAATCAGACGCTACATCCTGAATGGTACAAAACCATTAACCTGCAAAAAAGTGCCTTTATTGAGAATTACCTGAAATAAGCTGAAAATTAAGTTAATATCCATGCCATTTTCAGAAGAAACAGAAAACAGAACATGTACAATAAACGTCCTTCAGCGAAATCCCCCATCAACCTTGGGATTCCGCTATTAATAGTACTATTTTTTATTTTTGGTACCGCATTTTCACAACCAACAATTCTACGCGGAAAGGTTATCGACCTGGAAACCGGGCAGCCCATTCCATATATCAGTGTGGTTTTTAATAATACACCAAATGGGAGTACCATCTTCGTAATGTGGGTGAGAAAATGATCCAGTCGAGAGTTTTTCGTAACGACCAATCGGTGTTCAAAACCGATAGTGACAGCTCACGGTATCTTCCGATCTATTTTTCAGAACAACTGGTTTTCAACGAATTTCAGCGAAACCCAAACAAACAGAAATCAACAGTACTGGCCGATAGGACTTC
This sequence comes from Bacteroidales bacterium, assembly GCA_038248385.1. GTDB lineage: Bacteria > Bacteroidota > Bacteroidia > Bacteroidales > Prolixibacteraceae > Aquipluma. Next base: position 13,840 of record JBBRXN010000073.1, on the reverse strand, counting down.
AGGAGTAGGAGTTTTGGACGATTATGAAATTTCGGGATACACCAGTGCATTAGATATGGAACTGAATTTTTACGACAACTTCATCAACCTGTTCTCCCAAAATTTTGTAAGCCCTTTGGCCGATAATGGCTGGTTTTATTACAAGTATTTTCTGGCCGACAGTACGATGCATGACGGACGGAAACAATACAGAATTCATTTTATTCCACGACGGTTAGGCGACAAGGTTTTTAAAGGCTACCTGATTACTGAAAATAAAGACTATTCGCTTGTTGAAATCGACGGAACACTGGCCAATACCAATTACCTGAATTTTCTGAAAAGCATGCGGCTGAAAAGCAACTATCAGTTTGTGAACGATTCGGTTCCTTTTTTCAGGAGAAATCAGATCGACGCGGTTTTTAACTATGTTCCCTTGAAAAATAATCCGTCGAAAAAGCCGATCAGCCTGTTTTTTACCCAATCATCCGTAATCGACAGTGTGACGGTTAATCAACTTGGAGTTGTTAAACTTGCCAAAGGGAACGGGCGCTACGAAACCATTAAACTTCCGGGTGCTGCCGAACGCGACAATACCTACTGGAATACACACCGGCTGGAAGAACTTAACCTGCGGGAAAAGAAAGTCAGCGCCACCATTGATTCTGTGAGCCAGATCGGGACTGTCAAATTTCTGGATAACATCGCCCGCATGGGTATTACTGGCTATTACGATCTTGGGAAATGGGAATTTGGACCTTATGCCAATACCATCAATACCAAAAAGGTTGAAGGCCTGCACATTTTTGCCGGCGCCCGAACAAGTAGTGAAATCAGTACCCGATACATGATTTGGGGTGGACTTGGCTACGGTTTCAGAAATAAAAAAGTGAATGGGATGGGAGGTTTTGGGTACAAGTTTCCAACGATTGACCGCCAGTTGGTAAAAGTTTCGTACGATGACAAAATAGTGCGGTCGGGCGAAAACGAAAAAATTCTGTTCCTGTACGAAAATGCGCTGTCGCCCACCGAAAATAATATTATTTCCCAGATTTTTAAACGCGATGAACTCGATGAGCTTTTTCGAGAACAAAAGTTGGCATCGTCTTATGAATACGAATGGTATCCGGGTCTGCTGAATAAAATCACCGCCAATTATATACGCCATTATTCTCCTGAGTTTTATCCGTTTCTTCGGGCCGGAAATCCGGTTAGCCAGGTGTCGGCATTTGATATCAGTTTGGATACCCGCTTGTCGTGGCAGGAAAAGGTGATTGATGATAAATTTCTGCGGGTTTATATGGCAACCGATTATCCGATTATTCATCTTGCATTGGGTGGTGGCAAGGTTTTTTACTCCGGAAAGCAGAACTATTACGGGCATATTTTTACAACCGTCGAACAGTATCTGAAGATGGGACAAACAGCATTCAATTATGCTTTTGAAGGCGGAATGTATTTCGGAAAACTTCCATACACGATGCTCGATATCCCTCGTGGTAACGAAACACAAGGTTATTTTTCGTACGATTTCAACTTGCTAAATTATATGGAATATGTACATGATAAATATCTTCACGTTTATCTCGAATATCATCTCAACGGATTTGTATTCAATCGTTTGCCTTTACTTAAAAAGGTCGGTTTGCGCGAAGTATTCTCAGCAAAAGGGATGGTAGGTTCGCTCAGCGATAAACATCAGCAAGTTGTTGAATTACCAATAGGTGTGACCAAGATGACCAATCCGTATATTGAGCTTGGTGCCGGTGTCGAAAACATTTTCCGGCTGTTCAGGATCGAAGCTGTTTGGCGGGTTACCCCAAAATCAATTATCGGCGCTCCGAATTTTGGGTTGCGGGCTAAGTTTGAGATTAAGTTATAATATTTTAAAATGAAGAAGCCTCACTAAAAATAATAGCGAGGCTTCTTTTATTTTGGATTCGGGATATTTTACCCAAAGAAGGTTCCAGTTATACCAAAGTGAAGTATTAATTAATTCAAAAGATTTACTGGTATTATTGAATATTTTTCAGTTTCTGTTCTTCTACCTGTGCATCAATTACGGCAATCGTAACCATATTCAGGATATCGCGGACTGAACTTTCAACGTTCAGGATGTGAATTGGTTTGTTCAATCCCATTTGTATTGGTCCGATTGTTTCGCTCATCCCGATTTCAAGCATCAGTTTATAGGAGATATTGGCCGAACTGAGGTTGGGGAAAATAAGCGCATTCACGTTCATCCCGTCAATTTTGGAGAAAGGAAATTTTTCGTGACGCAAATCTTTGTCCAAAGCAAAATTAACCTGCATTTCTCCGTCAATCAGCATCTCAGGATTATTTTTATGCAAATACTCCACTGCATCATGCACCATCATCGGGCTTCCGGCCATTCGTTCACCAAAGTTTGAATATGATAGCATGGCCATCACCGGTTCAGTGTTGAACAGTTTAACTGCATCGTGGGTAAGTTTGGCAATATCTATCAGCGTTTCTTTCGAAGGATGGTTATTCACCATGGTATCGGCAAAAAAGAAAGTACCCAGTTTGGTGGTAACAATGTTCAATCCGGCAATGTGACGCAAACCTTCGCGCATTCCAACAATTTCGATGGCCGGAATGATTGCATCCTGGTATTTGGTATAAACTCCGGTGATAAAAGCGTCAGCATCGCCTGCTTCCACCATCATCATTCCAAAATAGTTGCGGTCGAACATTTTTTCGTAGGCTTCGCTGTAGGTCATTCCTTCGCGCTGACGTTTAATCGTGAGCATTTTTGCATATTGCTGACGTTTGGCATCTTCGCGGTCGTGGCGCAAATTCACGATTTCAACGCCATCCAGTTCAATCTTATTTTCAACAATAATTTTTTCGATGCGTTCTTCATTTCCCAGCAAAATAGGAATGCAGATTCCTTCGGCGCGAGCCACCTGTGCGGCTTTTAACATGTTGATGTGGTTGGCTTCGGCAAAAACCACACGTTTTGGATTTTCTTTTGCTTTTTCAGTCAAACCGCGGATCAGTTTATTATCGAGGCCCATGCGTTGACGTAATTCTTCAGCATATTTATCCCAGTCAGTAATTGGTTTGCGGGCAATACCGCTTTCCATTGCAGCCTTTGCAACTGCGGGTGCAACGGTAACCAACAGTCGTGGATCGAGCGGTTTTGGAATGATGTACTGACGTCCGAAACTCAGGTGGGAAGTATTATAGGCAGCAGTTACAACTTCCGGAACAGGTTTTTTAGCCAGTTCAGCAATTGCGCGCACGGCAGCTACTTTCATTTCTTCGTTAATACCAGTTGACCGCACATCGAGGGCACCGCGGAAAATATAAGGGAAACCTAATACATTGTTCACCTGATTTGGATGGTCACTACGGCCAGTTGCAAAAATAATATCCGGACGCGAAGCAATAGCATCGGTGTATGAAATTTCAGGATTTGGATTAGCGCAGGCAAACACAAGTGGATCTTTGGCCATGCTGCGAACCATGTCCTTAGTAAGACAACCTTCAACAGACAGTCCGAGAAAAACATCAGAACCGGCAACTGCTTCTGCAAGCGTATTGCATGGAAGTGAGGTTGCAAACGGAAGCTTGCGGCTATTCAGGTCGGTACGGCGTGTTGAAATAACTCCTTTACTGTCAACCATCACGATGTTTTCAAGTTTAGCGCCAAGTGCTATATAGAGTGTGGTACACGAAGAAGCAGCAGCTCCGGCCCCATTGACCACGATTTTAATATCTTCGATTTTTTTACCAACCAGTTCGAGCGCATTGATCAATGCTGCTGCTGAAATAATGGCTGTTCCATGCTGATCGTCGTGCATAATTGGGATATCGAGCGCCTCCTTTAGTTTTTCTTCAATTTCAAAACATTCAGGAGCTTTGATATCTTCAAGGTTAATTCCGCCAAAAGTACAGGCGATGGCTTTTACCACCTCAATAAATTTCGCCGGATCTTTCTCATTCACTTCAATATCAAATACATCAATATCAGCAAAAATTTTAAATAATAAACCTTTGCCCTCCATGACCGGTTTCCCGGCAAGGGCGCCAATATCGCCCAATCCAAGTACCGCAGTCCCATTGGAAATAACAGCTACCAGGTTTCCTTTGGCAGTATAATCATAAGCAAGTTGCTGATCTTTTTCAATCTCGAGACAGGGAATCGCTACACCCGGTGAATAGGCCAGCGATAAGTCGCGTTGAGTACTATAAGGTTTAGTGGGCACAACCTGAATTTTGCCAGGCCTGCCCTCCTTGTGGTAGTTTAATGCATCGGTTCGTTTTGAATCTTCCATGTGTTAAGTATTTACTTGCGTTTTTTAATTCGTATTTGTTACTGTTCCCTTCCTTTTAGCGGTAAATCGCAGCCAAATGTATTCTGAATAAAAGCTCATTGTTATCTGTAGAAAGTAAATGTCAGAAATTAATAACATTGAAAGGATTCGTCCAGACAGTACAAGCATTCCTGTAATTTTTTACTTTTGCTTTATGATCGTATTTCCAAATGCCAAAATAAATATCGGTTTAAATATTACCGAAAAGCGACCGGATGGTTTTCACAATCTTGAAACCGTTTTTTTTCCTGTTGGTTGGTGCGATGCGCTTGAATTTACTTTGTCTGATGAGGTAAAGTTTTCATCGAGTGGAATCCTGATTTCAGGCGATCCGGAATCGAATCTGGTAATGAAAGCTTACCGCTTGTTACAAAATGACTTCGGTTTGCCTTCTCTGAAAATTCATTTGCACAAGGAAATTCCGTTTGGCGCCGGACTGGGTGGCGGCTCATCGGATGGCGCTTTCATGCTTTCGATCTTGAATAAGTGGTTCGAATTAAATCTTTCAGAAGTAGAATTGGAGCAATATGCAGCAAAGCTGGGGAGCGATTGTCCGTTTTTTATTGGCAACAAACCTGTTTTTGCTTCAGGAAAGGGAGAAATTATGGAGCCGCTACAAATTGCACTTAACGGTATGTTCATATTGCTGGTAAAACCTCCGATCGAAGTTTCAACCGCAAAAGCCTACCAACTGGTAGTTCCTGAGAAACCGGCTATTTCATTAAAAGAATTAATCAAACTTCCTGTTCAGGAATGGAAAGATAAGGTGGTGAACCAGTTCGAATCGTCTGTATTTCAGCAATATCCGGAGATAGCAGAAGTAAAGCAAAGCTTGTATGATTTGGGAGCCGTTTATGCCTCGATGTCGGGCAGCGGATCGTGTGTTTTTGGCCTTTTCCAAGAACTCCCCGAATTGTGGAAAAACCTGTTTCCCGCGACATTCTTAACATTCAGCCAAAAATTATAAGTCCTTTAAGGTTAAATTAAGATAAGTTTATCTTTTAATTAACTGGTTGCTGAGTCACTTTCAGGTTACTTTGTTGTCTTAATAGTGAAAACAAAGTAGAACAGAAAAACAATCCCGGGAATTCGGGAAAAACAATTAGAAGATGAAAATTATGAAAACGAAAATTAGAACACTTATCGCAATGGTTGCCTTGGGAATTATTGGTTTTACCAATATCAACGCAACGACCGACAACAAAAAAGAAGTCAATATTAATGTTGTTTCGGAAAAAGAAGAAAATTCGACTATTGAAACATGGATGCTTAATGATGCACCCTGGAATGCAAAGGCAGAAACCGCAAAGACAGTGATCGACTCTGCGAAGGTTGAAAAAGCACTCGAAGTTGAATCGTGGATGACAAACGAAGACTTATGGAAATAAGCCTTTCACCTGAAAAATATGTATTTTCTGCATATTAACAGAGCTGCACCAATTGGGAGCGGCTCTTTTTTTTAACTTTTTTTTAACTAATTGCCAGTTAACTATTTGCTTTTCATTCAGTCATAGTAGTGAAAATAAAATATTAACAACAATCAATAATTAAAAGTTAAAGTCATGAAAGCAAAAATTAAAACAGTTATCGCAATCGTTGCTCTTGGAATATTCGGTTTATCCAATATTAGTGCAACAGCCAACATCAAAAGTAAAGTCAATTCCAATGTTGTTTCAGAGGTAGAGAAAAGTTTGAATATTGAGACATGGATGCTTGAAAATGAATTCTGGAATACAATGACGGATTTCAACATGGCAGAATCTGAAAAAGCCCTCGAAGTTGAAGCATGGATGATAGCAGACGAAAAGTTTCTGAATCAATACATGAAAGAGCGGAAACTCGAAATTGAACCTTGGATGACCGATGTTGCGCTCTTTAGCTCAACCGAATCCTTTTCGGAATCAGACGATGCCTGTAAAAACCTGAAATATGAACATTTGCATAAGCCATTCCATCACAGAAATTAAAGAACAAGCTTTTTATTCTTATTGTATTTCGATTTTTTGATCGATTCTTTTCTTGAAAGTAACATTGGAATGGCAACACCCGTTCCGAGAGAAATCAATATAAACATGGTTTTTGCCCCGTTGTTGACCGTTTCAATCAGCGTCTGTATATAGGCATCAGTATTTTCGATTTTGATCAGTGCAATTAGCCCAAGCATCATTTTATAGGCAAAAAAACCGGGAACCATCGGGATAACTGCAGGTATGGAGAAAATGAGCGGCGGGCTTTTCTTGATATGTGCGAATTGAATGCTTGCGATTCCAATAACCGTTGCACCCAAAAATGAAGAAAAAACGATGCCCAGATCAAAATACATTCCTGAGAATTTAATTAGGCCACCAAGAAATCCGAGTGCCCAGATAGTGAATATGGTACGTCGCGGAACATTAAACAGGATAGCGAACCCAATGGCTCCAATTCCGGCCCATATACTTTTTGTAATGATGTCTATTATAATCATGTCAAAAGTTTAAAATCATTTTTACTGCGAAAAGGCCTATTGCAATCGAAAAGGCGATCATTAAACCATTCATGGCACGTACTATCCCGTTTTGAATATTTCCATCCATGAGGTCTGAAACCGAATTGATAAGCGGAATTCCGGGAACCAGAAAAAGGACTGAAGTGGCAAAGGCTTTGTCGGGCTGAAGGCCAATGTGGAAAAATTCAGCCAATCCGGCGATCAAAGAAGCAGTAAAGGCGGCAAAAAACACGCAGAGATAGGGATTGAATTTCTTTTTTATGGCTTCCTGCCTGATAAACAGCCCAACAACAGTGGCAACAAAAGCAACTGCCATTTCAGTCATTCCGCCGCCAAAGATATTACAGAAAGCAGACCCAGCCAATCCAACGAAGCCTAAAACAACCAGACGCGGATAATGTGGCAGCGATTTGAGTCGCTGGAGTTCTTCTGTAATCTGGGCAACTGTCCATTTCTGTTCCAGCACATACCAGCTTAAATGACTGATCCCGCTTACAATCCTGAAATTGACACCATGCGGAGAAATGCGCTTCAGGCGACTGAAGAAATGTTGCTGGTCTTTTTCGATAATGGTAAGCATCAGCGCCCGTTGGGTAATCAATAGTTCAACACCATATCCAAGTCCTTTGGCCGTTCGTTCAAGGGTAACCCTGATCCGGTTGGTGCTGGCGCCCGAACTCATGAGCAACGCCCCGATTTCGAGCAGGATATTACCCACCAATTGGGCATCTTCTTTTAAGGTCTTCATTTGTAATGTTTCTGTTGTTATTTCAGTGGTGCCGCAAAAATAGCTGATTCATCATTTTTTCGGTTACACCTGAATAAACTAATACCGATATTTGAATGAAAAGTTCACATTGGTGCTGCAAAAGGCAGTATTCCGGTATGATTAGTCAGCGAGGGACTCCAAGTCACCCGCTGACTATCACAAAACTTAAAGTTCAGGAACTTGTTATTCAGAAACAAAACAAAAACAAACATGCCCAAAGCTGAAGAATACAAGAATAAACCGGTTGAACTTGCTGAAGTTATTGTAACCGGGAATGAGGAGATTTCGCCGGGAGTGCACCTGATCTCATGGAAACGCACCCACGCTTTTCAGCCGGGAATGGTGGTGAAAATTACTGTTGATATTTCGCTGACTCCACGCATATACAGTATTTGCAGTGGAAATGATGAAGATGAAATCAGGGTACTTTTTAACATCAAGGAAGATGGGTTTTTAACTCCCCGCCTGGCAGGAATGATTCCCGGTATGATAATCCGGGCTACCAAACCTTATGGAAGTTTCAAAGACGTTAAAAAACCAGCATGGTGGATTGCCACCGGAACCGGAATCGCACCGTTTTACAGCATGTTCCGCTCCGGAAATTCAGAAAATAAAACCTTGATTCACGGCGTACGCAACCTCAATCAGTTCTATTTTGAAGATGAATTGGAATGGGCATTGGGAGACCGGTACATTCGTTGCTGTTCGCAGGAACAATCGTGCAACGTTTTCCCGGGACGGATTACACAATATCTGAGCGAAATAAATGAATTTCCAGCCAATATTAATTATTTGCTTTGTGGCAAGGCTTTAATGGTGGTTGAAGTACGTGATCTGCTGATTGCCAAGGGCGTTCCGTACGAAAATATCCTTGCTGAAATTTATTTTTAAAACATTTCGCAGTACTATTTCGCAAAGTTGAACCCCAGTTTTAATCCGGCGACCATCAACGAGCCTGAGTAACCATAGTCGAACCACGTTTGATTGTAAGCTTCTGTCAGTTCCAGATTTTTGTCCATGCTGTAACGGAACCCGATACCCAGATAATAATCCACAATAAAGGGTTTGTATTTTACAATTTGCTTGCCTACTACGAAATTGAGAAGTACCCGGTTTATCGTGGTGTTTATCTCTTCTGTCCTGAAACTCATATAATCAGTTCCGTATTCAGTATAGGAATATTCAACATTCTGATTGTTTTTTATTCCGAAGAATTGAAGACCACCGCCATAAGCAAAATAGAACCCATAGCGATCGTTGGGCTCTTGCATGAAATATTTATGGTGAACTTCCAAACCGATACCTCGCATACTATTGTAATCGGTAGAAGTTAAATTGTTCCCATCGGTATTGATGAATAGTTCGGGTGAAAATTGCAGCCACGATTTCCGGTTATTTTGAAGTGTAAACTCATAATCGACACGGAATCCATTCTGAAAAACATATTGCGGTACGATGCTTAATATCTTTTCGCGTTTAAAGGGTTGTTCGTCCTGAGCAAATACAAACACAGAAGTGAAGAATGAAAGTAAAAGGAGGCTTATGATTTTCATTTATTTAATCTTTTAGAATGGAACTTAGTAGTTTGATTTCGTTGTTTTTGATTTGGTATTGGTAGAACCCATCATCACCTATGACCAACCAATTGTTTCCCAGACTGATCACATCAGTAGCTTTGATATTGAATTCGTTCAGCAAAGTAATATTTTTGCGGTTTTCTGCTACTTTATATACCTTGAGACCATTGTCACAAACTAAGAGCGTATCGTTTTGGATGCTCAGACCACGCGGACTGTTCATGGCTTTGCTGAAAATCATGTTTGGATTGCTCAAATTGGAGATGTCAACAATTTGTAACTCGTTCGAATTTTGTCCGCAGTTTCCCCAAACCGAATTTAGGGTAACGTAAGCAAATCTTTCGTCAGCAACCACCGGGTCGCATGAATAAATGTGCTGATAAAACGATAATCTTTTGGGATTTTCAGCATCTGAAGTATCGTAAATATACATACCGGTTTGTGAACCGATAAAAAGTTTATTGCCATAAGGAAAAACTGTTTCGATACCAAAACCCGGGCCGAATGTTTTTTTGAACACCGGATTGGCCGGGTTGCTGATGTCGGCAACTTTTAGATGATCGACACCTCCGATGGTATAAAGATGATCACCGATAATGGTGAATCCGGCCATTGATCCGCCTTGTCCGGTGCCTGTACCAAGCATATCGCTACTCCCTTTTTCGCCCATTGAACAGGCAAATGCAAGAAGAATGAACAGAAAACTGAATGTGATTGTTTCGCGCTTCATTGGTTTGAGTTATTGGATTTCCAGGCAACAATGATTGAATTTGCAGACCGTTTGTTAAATGCAGAAGAATTGAAGTTCCTGCCATCGGGGGCTTTCATCTCCGGAAAATAATTTTTAAGTCGTTTGCTTACCGAAACAGAAGTATAGGAAGTATTGACTTGCAGTGCAATCAGGTCCACCGCATTGTCAGCATAAATCACATCGTTTTTAATAGCGATATCGCGTATCCCATCGATGTGTAAAAACCCCATATTCTTAGGATTGGCGGGATTGCTATTGTCAAAAACGTGCACACCCTTGAATTTTTCGACAATAAAAAGATAAGGATTTTTGTAGTAGATTTTGCCCGGATCGTGCATTGCGCGTGGCGGTTCAAGTTTCACTGCACGTTCCATTTCATCGCGGTTCATCAAGACCGGTAGGTATGCCGAAACCGGATAGAAATCGCTGCAGAGCAATACTGCAACACCCAGCAGCATAATGTATTTGAAAATATTCATGGTGTATGTTTATTTGAAGATGTAATCTTTGATTTGAAGGTTGCGTCAAGTTTAAACAAATTTAACAAAAATATTATCATTATAATTAATTCAGGCGGTTAAATTCCGTTGGTTACACAATTTTGTCGTACACACTGAAGATTTTAAATAAGTTATACTGATAGTTTTGTATTTTTGTAGCCGGAAAAACAGAAATCATGCAGATAAAAACTCCGCTTTTCGGAAAAACACTCAATGAACTGACCGCTTTGGCGATTGAACTTGGTATGCCAAAGTTTACAGGCAAACAAATGGCCGAATGGCTGTACCAGAAAGATATATCTTCGATTGAAGAAATGACCAATCTTTCGAAAAAAGCGCGTGAATTATTGGGCGGCCAATACGAATTCGGGCTGATTGATTCAACCAAAGTGCAGGAAAGTATTGACGGAACTAAAAAATACCTGTTTCCGACCGCACAAGGTAAATTTATTGAAACGGCCATGATTCCGGACGATGACCGCAAAACGGTTTGTGTTTCGTCGCAGGTAGGATGCAAAATGGGCTGTTTGTTTTGCATGACCGGCAAGCAGGGTTTTCAGGGGCAATTAACTTCCGGCGAAATTGTGAACCAAATCCGTAATATTCCTGAACGGCACGAAATTACCAATATCGTTTACATGGGAATGGGAGAGCCTTTCGATAATCTGGAAGAAGTATTGAAAAGTCTCGAAATACTGACTTCAGAATGGGGATTTGCCATGAGTCCGCGCCGGATAACGGTTTCAACCATCGGAATTGTTCCGGGTATGAAAACTTTCCTCGAAAAATCAGAAGCGCATCTGGCCGTGAGTATGCACACTCCGTTTGATGATGAACGCGAAAAGCTGATGCCTGTACAAATCGCGTATCCGTTGGCAGAAGTGATCAGCGAAATAAAAAGCTGGGACTTTGGCCGTCAGCGGCGTGTTTCGTTCGAATACATTGTTTTCAAAGGGCTGAACGATTCGCCACGGCATGTGCGCGAACTGGCTCAAATTCTGAATGGTATAAAATGCCGCATCAACCTCATCAGGTTTCATCCCATTCCGGGCACACCGCTTGAAGGAACCGACGAAAATACCCTCCAGAAATTCAAGGACCAACTGAATGACAAAGGCATTTTAACCACCATCCGCGCAAGTCGTGGCCAGGACATTTATGCTGCCTGCGGTTTGTTGTCAACAAAAGAGTTGTTGGGGTAAAAGAGTGCTGTAATGATAACTTATAGAATCATTGTTTACCTATTGTGAATTCACATTTATGATGAGTTTATTCCAATCAAATGCAGGCCCGATGTCTGTTTTGTCAATCCGGCAATTGACATGACTTACAATTCCGGTAAAGCTTTTAAATCCGGTATCAGTCATGATTTCATATCGCTGTGGTTCGTTCAGAAATACTTTGGGGATGTTGTACTTTGCACACAGAAATTTTATCAGCTTACCAATCGCCTCGTATTGGGTATTGGTATAGGTGGCATAAAATTGATAACCCCGGTATTTAGGATTCAATTTGGTGTAATACTGCGTTTCATCCAACGAGCAATAAATATCCTGATCGGAATAAGTGGTTACCAGGTTGTTTCCGATCAATTTTAAAGGGCCGATATTAGAAATCTCAATCCCAATACATTCTCTGCTCATACCGGTATTGCCGCCAACAGCGCCCGGACCCAAATGGTAACTCCAGTATTTTGAGGCAAATAGATTGTATATCATGCCATTCCGACCGATAACAAAAGGCACTGAAACATGTTGCTGAGTCAAAGTGCCAATGTCGCCTTTCAGATAACCCATGGTATAATGTAAGGCGATCTTCCTTTTTGCGGTCTCTTCCTGATAAAAAAAGGATTTGTCTCCATTATCCCTGGCACAATCCATTATCTTGATGGTTTCTTGTGTGCCTGCTATCGGGAATGTCCCTTCTTTTAAAATAAACCTTTTCCCGAAACTATCCAATCCACTGGACTGAAATGTATTTTCGTGATTTAAAATGCTGGATGCTTTCATGATTTTTAGATTAGATTAATTATTGAAAGTTCGAATGTTTCAAACATTACTATTTCAGGCAAAATTCGATGCAATCTGACCTGAGTTCGTAACTGTTTCTAAAGAATCGCTGGTCGGTTCCTGCCTTTTCCCATTTGACTTTGATTTATAATTCCTCATGGCTAACCAGCGAAACAGTAAAAGTGGAAGAATAAAAAATACAAACATATAAATGGATGTATCGTCCTGAAGGTTATGGGAAAATGTTTCAGAGGAAAAATTACCTGATTCATTGAGCGCAGTGCCCCAAAAAATGAAAACAACAAATACCAGGTTAATGTAGAAAAGTATGGCCCAGATCCAGCCAAGTACTGATGCCGGAGTAAAAGTGATAAATACTTTTTGAATGACACTGAGTCTTTGATAATCTGTGAGATCCACTTTTTTATCGGACGAACCAACTTGATTCTTCACCTCAGCCATTTCAGCCGACAACTGAAGTTTTAAGGATTCAATTTCGGGTTCAGATAAAAACTTTGTTGATACCTGGAAATATTTGTCAAGGAAATCAATCTTTTTCTGAGCGTCTTCCAGCAAATTTTTCCGAATGTTCGCCTTGCTGATTTTGCTGAGATAGGTCGCAAGAAATGGTATCAAAGCGGCAAGAATACTGGGTATGATTTTCTCCATAATTCCTGAATTAGTAGTTCAATCTGTACTCAACCAATATCGGATTTTGAGTACGATTCAAAATCTGATTAAAGTTAAGCTATTGAATAACTTTAGTGCAATAGCACGAACGTGTCATTTTTCAGGAGATTGCTTTATGGTATTTTATTAAGCAGCAAAGTAACCACCAAATCTTCGTGTTTCGATTCGGTACCGACTTTTGGATAGGGTTTGGCATCTACAATCTGGATGGTGAATCCATCGGGTTGTTTGTCCATGTTCTTTAATACGGTGTGCAGTTCTACCGCTGAATTGTTATTGTTGGCTGTCCATTCGCCTTTCAGTGTAACTTCGCCTTGCCAGTCACATTGTGCATCTAAAGGGCATCGTGAATCACCTATTTCGTTGATCTGAAAAGTATATTGCCCATCGGACGAAGTATAAAGCTGGTTGATGCGAAAAGTTGCTTCTTTGCCGATTGTGAATGTCGGATCCAGAATTGCTTCTTCACAACCCATTCCGGCGAGAAGGAAAAAAACCAGTAAATATTTTATTGCAGAAGGAAGTTTCATAGTTTTGCCATTGTTTGAGTTAAGACGAAAAACCTGTTGTATTGGTTGCGTGAAGTTATTAAAATTGAGTCCACTCCGAAAAGTGTATAAATTTTTAATTAATTAATAATCAGATATTTAATTGTATATTTCAATTGTTTTATGTATCTTGCAAGCATAATATAAAAGTCATCAAATGTTTAAGAAGTCATCGAAATCGGTTCA
>JBBRXN010000072.1:0-28623 GCA_038248385.1 Bacteroidales bacterium | reverse complement strand
TTGGAACCTTTTTATTTTAGTTCGTTTTTATTCTTCTCAATAAACTCAAGCAGTTCATTCTCTGTTTCAAAACCTGCATTGGTCAACCATTTGGTTACTCTTTCATTGATGTTTTCGGATGTAAATGGTTTTTTAGTGTTGTAATTTTTTGAACCGGGAATAATTGCTACGATGATATCATTCCCCGTTGCCAACTTGTAGGTATCTTTTCTGGTTTTCGGGAATTCATTCCTGTCAAGTAGTTTCATGTTCAGCAAAACAGAACCTTCGCCTAAATTAGTCTTTGGACCCAGGTCATTGATGATGGCATAGACCACTTTTTTATTGGCCGGATTATAAGCGATTAATAGGTCGCCCAAATTAGCGCCGAATTTCTTTACAATATTGTCTTTACCGCCAGCAAGGACCAGTGAAGGAACTTTTAGCGGATTCACCTGATTGTCACAATCACATTCTCCTTTATTGGCTGACATTCCATTGCTCAATGAAGTAGCAGACGAAAAATACCCTTTGTATTCGCCGCTTTTGATGATGCAAGGTTTTTCTTTTCCGTTTATTTTCTCAGCGATCAGGACGTTTTTCCATGTAATGGAATATCCTTCAGGAACAGTTTCAAAATCTGAATCCCTGAATTTTTCAAAAACCTTCAACGCTTCAGGATAAGTTGTTTTATTTAAGCATAAATTTTTATCTGAACCCTTTTTATAGACTGCAATCGCATTTCCAATGGTGTTGATGGCCTTCTCGCTTCCGGTTAAATCGTATGGATGATAGGAAATAGGCGTACCATCTGTATTCACCTGAAGTTTTGTCTTGAAAAGGATCAAACCATTTTTGAAGGAATCCTGAAATAAGATTACTTTTTTGTTTTGCGGTTCAAATAAGCCTTTTTCTTTAACGACGAAGTTTTGAGATTTCACAATTCCTGATGAAATGAAAAGCAGAAATAATACGGATAGAAAGATTTTCATAGTATTGAATTTTAGTTAATTAATGTTGATGTCTTAACAAACGAACTTTGCTTTTAATTTCTCTTTCAAATAAATAAAGTCAACGGGTTTGGTTAAAAAATCATCGGCGCCAAGTTTCATGGCCTGTTGGTAGTTTTCATCATCGCCATAAGCTGTAATCATCATCACAATCGGAGGCGGTTTTTCGTATTTCTCTTTGATGTGTTTCAGCAATTCGAGACCGCTCATGCCGGGCATGTTGATATCCGAAAGAATCAGAACTGCCTCCTGATCATGACCTTTCATATAAGTCAATGCTTCTTCTCCTGAAAAAGCGAATACAAAATCCAGTTCACCGTTCTTTATTTCTCTCCTGAAGCGCTGCTCAAACAGTGTTTGAATATCTTTTTCGTCGTCAACTACCAAAATTTTCATGTGTATATGTTTTGTTTATTTAAACTGGTAAAATGATGGTGAATTTAGCACCTCTGCCTTCTTCGTTTTCAACTTTCAGCTCTCCTCCATGCCCTTTTGTAACGATATCATAGCTCATGCTTAATCCTAATCCCGTTCCCTTTCCGGTTGGTTTTGTAGTAAAAAAAGGCTGGAATATTTTATCCAATATATTTTGTGGAATGCCAGGCCCATTATCCTTTACAGAGATTAGGACAGCCCCTCCATTACCAGCCCCCCTCATTCCCCCCGAAGGGGGGAGGTAAGAAGTGCTGACAGTAACTGTTGGTACGTGTTGGATTTGAGGGTTTTTAATCCCCCCTTCGGGGGGTGGGGGGGCTGTGACAGCATAAAATGCATTGGTCAGTAAATTCAGGATTACCCTGCCGATTTCCTGTGGCACAACATTTATTTTCCCGATGGTTTCATCAAAATCAGTTATCAGGGTTGCGTTGAATGACTTGTCCTTGGCCCTCAACCCATGATAAGCCAAACGTAAATACTCATCGGCCAGCGCATTGATATCGGTAGGCTCCTTTATACCTTTGCTGCTCCGGCTATGCTGAAGCATTCCTTTCACGATGCTGTCAGCCCGTTTGCCATGATGAATGATTTTTTCAAGATTCTGTTGTACATCATTTGCAATCGCTGCTGCTTCATCAGTATTTCCATTTACCAGTTCCACTTTCATTTCGTCCAGCAATTCGCTGCTTATTTCTGAAAAGTTATTCACAAAGTTGAGCGGGTTTTGAATTTCGTGGGCAATACCGGCAGTAAGTTCGCCGAGGCTGGCCATTTTTTCGGATTGGATGAGTTGGGCTTGGGTGGATTTGAGTTCGGTATAGGCTTTCTCAATTTCTTTGGCCTGAACCAGTTCTTTTTCCTGATTTCTCCTGCGTTCGGCCATCACGATCCGCCTTCGCTGGAACCGATCGAAAGCAAAAATCAGCGCAATAAACACCAGACCATAAATACCATAAGCCAACCAGGTTCGATACCAGGGATGGAGAATGATTATGTCTATTTTTCGTTCGATCCATACCCCGTCGCTGTTTGAAGCTTTAACCCGAAAGATGTATTTCCCGGGCGGGATGTTAAAGTAGTATGCTTTTCCGTCTGAATTTGGCTGAACCCAGCTTTTGTCGAAGTTTTCAAGATAGCAGATGATCCGGTTTTCTTCAGGATTGGCATAATCCATGACTGCAAAATTGAAGGAAAAAGAATTCTGGTTATATCGTAATTTGATATCTTTAACTTTTGAAAGCGGCTCCTTTAAAGGACCATTCGTGCCGGGTTTGATCGTTTGATCGGCAATCCTAAATGAGTTTATGATTAATTCAGGAGGGTTAAGGTTCTTCAATAATTCAGTCGGATCAATTTTATAGTATCCGGTTTGGTTACCAAAATAGATTGCACCGTTGAGCCCTTTAAATACAGTGAGCCATGACAATGAATTCTTTAAAATTCCAAAATTATCACCAAAAAAACTGGTCTCATTACGTTGTGGATTTAATCGAACAATACCATCTACTGTCCCTATCCATAGATATTTCTGATTATCTTCCACCAAATTAAAAACATTGGGTATTCCGTAAATTGAACCGGAATCGCCAAAACGAATGAAATTATCAATATCGGGGTTGTATTTATAAAACCCATCACTGCCGCCAGCCCATAAAACACTGTCAGAGTCTTCAAAAACGCACATGATATTGGAACCTTTCAGGTACTGTTTAAATGTCTTTTTTTCGCGGTCAAATAAATTTACCCCGCTTCCATTCCAGGTACCGATCCATAATTTCCCGGATGTATCTTCAATAATACCGGTTATAACATTTTTCCCGAACGCATTATTTTTATCAGCCGGATCAATCAAAAAATGAGTAAACTCCCCTGTTTTACGATCCATCAGGTTCAGACCATAAAAGGTGGTTATCCAGAAATTGTTCTGACTGTCCTCAAGAATTTGAAGTACCGTATTATCACTTATGCTGGTTTCATCCTTTGTATTATGGAGATAAACTACAAACTTCTCTTTGTCCTTATCCCACCTGGCTAAACCGTTACTATTCCCGACCCACAAATTGCCCTCACGATCTTTTATAATTTCGTGTACATCGTTTTCTGTTGTTTTTAAAGGGGTTATTTCCTTGCCATAACTTTTAGAAATTCCGGTTTTACTGTCGGTTCTGATCAGATCATTTCTGGCTCCAATCCAGAATATTCCGTTTGGTTCCTCAAAAAAGCTGCCAACCGGAGCTCCTGAAACTAAAGTATTCTCGAATTTCTTTTGCAACGGATTAAAGCGATAAATCGTTCCCTGGGTTCCACCTATCCAAAAAATTCCATCGCGTGAAGTAAATGCTTTCCATGCGCCATTATCGGTAAATCCGGAGGGTGATTTCTCTGTTCCCTGATAATGTTTAATTTTCCCAACCGCTGGATTAAAGTAGTATATTCCGGCATCAACGGTTCCAAACCAATAGCTTCCGGCCTCATCCTGGCTAAAAAATGTGATATGTTCATAGCCTGAATTTGATGGAGTGATTGCGGGTGCATTTAACTTTTCAGGATGTGCCGGATCGAAGACAAATCGTTCAAATGTTCCATCCTGACGATTCATTTTGTGCAGTCCGTTTAGACCGGTTCCAATCCAGAAATTACCTTCCTGATCTTCTGAAATGGCACTGATTTTATTGCTGATCAGGCTTTGTGTATTGATTGGATCGTGAAGGTAGCGCGTAAATTTTCCGGTTTTTTTGTCGAGTCGGTTTAATCCACCATCTTGGGGGCCACCGCCATTATCAAGGTAAGGGCTGCCTGTTCCAATCCAAAGTGTTCCTGCTTTATCTTCGTAAATCACCCTAACCTGGTTATTACTTATGGTTGTCGGGTCGTTTGCATTATGCCGGAAATGATTAAATTTATTGGTTTTCGGATCAAACTGATCGAGTCCCTGATGGGTTCCGATCCATAAAGTTCCCTGCTTATCTCTTAAAATAGCAGTAACTGTATCATTACTGAGGCTTGCCAGAACGTTTGAATCATGGTGAAAATGAGTAAAAATTCCCGACTCCGTATCGAACCGGTCCAGCCCTTTTCCCAAATTTCCAATCCAGATAATTCCATGCGTATCAACAAAAATTGATTCCAAAAAATTGCTGGATAATGAATTCGGATTTGCCGGGTTATTTTTATTTGAAGTTAAATGGGTTCCGTCATAACTAAAAAGTCCCCTTTTTGAAGCAAACCACATCACACCATTCTCATCCTGAGCAATGCCAGTGACAAATTCAAATGTCTTTTCATCAGGAGGAACAAGCTTTTTGAACTCAATATCCTGACTAAAACCCGAATTGAGCCAGATTATCAGAAAGCTGAAAAGAATAAAAAAGTATTTGTACTGGTGTTTCATCTGGCCCTTGTTTTTGAACTAATGATAAATTATCAAACAAAATATAATAACATCCCAATATCATTTTAGTTTCTATTAACTCTTGATTAGCAGAATAATAAACATATTTCCTTTACCTTCTCTGGTTTCTACTTTCAACTCTCCGCCATGTGCCTTTACAATATTATATCTCACTGAATGTACAAGCCCGGTTCCTTCGTTGGTTGATTTGGAAGGGGATGAGCGGACTTTCGTCTAACGTGACATTTTAATCAGAGATTCGCCTTAATTCATCATCAATTCCTGACTTACCCTTTTTCCTGGCTTTTGCCTTTTGATTACCGAATTTGTAAGTAACACTTATTCCAGCCCGTTGGTTATCGAAACTAACAACACCATGAACAACCATACCGCCATAGTTACTATTGTAAGGATAATCACTCTCGGTTCTGAAGATATCACTTGCAGTTGCCTGAATCAGAAGCTTATGGTCGAGGAATTCTTTTTTAATACCAATATCCAATCCGGAATATCCATCAACCTTTACAGAACCTCTCCATATCCATGGACTATTCAATTCGTAAGTTAGTTCCATTGTTACAGCGCCAGGCAATTGTAAATTATTTTGTAACCGGAAATTATAGATATTGGCTTTCAAATCGATTTTAGTACCATTCAGATCGCCCTTGAAGGTTGAATAATTGTAATTTAAAAATGACGACAAATCCCACCATTTTAACAGATGAAACGGATAGCTAACCGATAATCCGTTGTTGGTCGCTTTTTGCATGTTGCGCGGGATCAGCACATTCCCTTTTTTCTCTGAAATCTCGAATATGGTTGCAAAAAAATCGCGGGTGATACTATAGGTGTTGGAAATAACCAGCTTGCTCTTGAATGAATACGATACCTGATAATTGGTAATGTAATTGGGTTTCAAAAACGGATTGCCTTTCCATGCCGACAATTCACTTGCTCTGGATTCAAATGGGTTTAAATCCTGGTAATTGGGCCTGGTAATCCGTCGTCCATAACTAAGGTTGATTACACTGTTTTTCTGATCATCGAATGCTATTCCAAAATTTGGAAATAAATTGGTATAATTTCTGGAAACCCTGCTATTTTCCGTTTGAATCTCACTTACCAAACTGCCCAGGGACGAAGTGTTTTCCATTCTCAGGCCTGCATTGACCGCGATTTTGTCAGTGGGTTTTAAATTCCAAATAAAGTACAGGGCTGCAACCTTTTCGAGATATGTAAAATCGTTGCTTTTTGTAATGTCATAAATTAGGTTGCTATTTTCAATATTGTAGAAAGAAAGCTGGTTCCCGGTTGTTATATATGAATATTTTGCTCCTCCTGAAAGGGTTGACTTTTTTAATTTCTTTTCATAATCGACTTTAAATGACCTCAAATCGATATCTGTTTTTGCATCATATTCTTTATCCAGAGTTCTCAGGATTGCATTGCTAACCGCATCAAAATATTGATTGGGCTGCTTCGTGTTTTTATCGCTTGAATATTTTCCAAAACTAATGTCAGCCGATAGATTTGAGCTACTATTGAGCGCATAGCGGTAATTGGCATTCAGGATATAATTTTGGGTTGGCATTTTATCCAACGCTTCAGCCCTGAGAATTTCTCCATTCACCAGATCGGTCGTGTCAAAAATTCCGGTACTGCTCCGTAAAACATTATCCCTTTTATTGAGCAATACCCTTCCGTCGATACTTACAGACTGTTCCTTATTGATGGTATAATCCAATCCACCTGAAAAATTAACCGCTTTTCGGTTGTTGGCGCTTTTCGAAATTTTGTCAAGAAGGAAACCGCTCTGAAATGCTTTTTCCTTGAAATCAAATTGCCAGTTATCATCAGCAACATTAATCGTTGTGAATAGATTCACTTTTTCGCCGCTATAATTCAAAGCGGTACCGATATTTGATTTTGGATAAGTGCCTTGAGAGAAACTCGCAGTCGAATTTCCATTAAATCCCTGTCTGATATTTTTTTTCAAAACGAGATTGATAATACCGGCAGTACCTTCAGCATCGTATTTCGACGACGGATTGGTGATGATTTCCAATGATTCAATATTTTCGGAACGTAAGCTTTCCAAAAAATTAGTCAAATCATTTCCTGAAAGTCTTGAAGGACGTCCGTTGATATAAACCTGAACTCCTGATTTTCCCTGAAGAATGATGTTTTTGTCCATATCTACCAAAACGCCGGGAGCTTTGGCAATCAATTCCATTCCATTGTTTCCTGATGCATTCACACTTTTAGCAACATTAACCACCATTTTATCGGGATGTATTTCAACCATTGCTTTTCGTGCAACTACTGTTGCTTCTTTCAACTGGGTTACAGATGGAATCAGGATAATTTTCTCGATGTTTAACTTTTCATTTTGTTTGAGTGAAATAATATCTGAGAGATAAGTGTGAAACCCCATGTTCTTTACTTTAATTAAATAATTTCCCGGAGCAATTTTATCGATTACGAAAGAGCCATCTTCCTTTGTTAAAGCGCCACCAATCAGGACGGAGTCCCTATTAAGTAACATGACTGTTGAAAACATTGCAGGCTCGTTATCGGAACCATAAACAGAACCATATATTTGATTTTTGCCATCTTGTGCCCATCCTGGCTTATTGATAAACAAAAGCAGGACGAGAAATAAGGCCGCGTATTTTAGAAATTTCATATTTTTCTATTTATTTAAGTTTTCTGAAAATCATGTACCAATTGATGAAATGAATATTCGATTCCGGAGTTTTCAATTCCTCTTTATCTTCTTTTGTCAGGATTGGAATCATAGCTTCATCACCCGGTTGCCAGTTTGCCGGAATTACGGTATTATGATGAGTATATTGGGCCTGAAGCGCTTTTAACATGCGGATAATTTCATCAATGTTTCGGCCTACTTCATTGGGATAGAATAGAAATGCCTTTATCTTATTTTCAGGATTAATAAAAAATACGCCTCTGATACTCTGATTATCGTTGGATTGGGGATCAATCATTCCATAACTGTACGAATTAACAGATGAGCTGTCCACCACCAGTGGAAATTCAATTTTAACTTTGCCTCTTCCATTTCGATTCACTTCTTCGAGGTCTGCCTTCCAGCTTCTGTGCGAAGCCATCCGGTCAACCGACATGACTACAATGTGTGCGCCCAAATCCTTAAATTCGCTCTGATGATAGGCAAGTTCCAGAATTTCTGATGAGCAAACCGGAGTAAAATCGCGTGGGTGGGAGAATAAAATTTTCCAGTCTTTCCCATAATCATCGGGGAAAGAAATCGGGCCATTTGTTGAAGGAGCCTTAAATGAAGGAGCCTGCGATCCGATGAGTGGAATACGCTGACGCATTTCCCTTTGTGCCATAGTATTGATAAAAGGATAAAGTATTATCGTTGCAATCAATAGTAGTTTTTTCATAATTTAATCTTTTTTGATATCGATTTTATTAATAGGAAGGTGGTTTCTGATTTTCAAGGAAACACCATCACTAATTATCTGTAATTTCCTTTATTTTTTATCTTCGTTATAAATGTCCCTGATACAGATATATTTTCCGTTCCTCTTTTCAAAGATGGCCATGTATTTTGCAGTATTTACCACATTCCCATCAGCATCTTTGGAGATTGATTTTCCGGTTTCAGTAACCAAATCACCAGCCGCGAAAACATCAACTGTTTCGAAGGAGATTACAGTTTTGGTTGTATCTCTCGCGATTTCCTGTTGAATCATGCTTACTAAAGCGTCATGACCTGATACGATAGGGGCATTATTGGGCATACTCACGGCATCATTGGCATAGTAAACAACTACGGCATTTGCATCTTTGGCATTTAAGCCATCGGCGTAACCGTTTTCCAGCGCCTGTATTTCGGATTTGATTTGAGCCAGATCAGGTTTGGCTGGCTGGCACGAATCAAATAGCATTGATAAAGCTGCAACAGCAGCAAAAACAAAACTGAAAGAATTTACTTTTTTCATAATAACTGAATTTTGTTAATGTTTAAATTATTCAAGCGTAAAATTTTATTTATTCATAAAAGTAATAAGAATAATAAGATGATGTATTCTTTTATTATTTCAATATTTTAACTCAACCCATTACTTAAGCGATGCTCTGTCCCTCTTTTCTGGAAGAGAGGCGACATCTGCCAGCGGACGTGAGGTGAGTATATGATAAAATGCGACATTAAACTGATTCACATACTTATTAGCAGCAGAAATGACATTTCTGTTATCACTTTTCAAATGGTCAATTTCCAATGGATTTAAATCTTTCAAATGATTCTTAATGTAGATGAATTGATAGCCTATTCCTGTTTCTAACATCTTGATTGCATATTTGGTTGTGTTGTATTTCTAAGTTTTTAAATATGGGTTGTAAGGCAATTGAATTGTAAACAGCGAACCTTCACCTTCTTTGGTTTCCACTTTCAATTCTCCGCCATGCGCTTTCACAATATCATAGCTCAAACTCAATCCCAATCCGGTTCCTTGTCCGGTAGGTTTTGTTGTGAAGAAAGGTTGGAAGATTTTATCGACGATATGAGGAGGAATTCCGGGGCCATCGTCGGAAACGGAAATCAAAGCCCCCCTCGGTCCCCCCGCAGGGGGGATGAAAGAAGCAGTCCTCACAATTACTGTAGGAACATGCTTGTATTCCGGATTCTGGATCCCCCCTTCGGGGGGCGGGGGGGCTTGCACTGCATAAAACGCATTGTTGATCAGGTTTAAGATAACCCTCCCAATATCCTGCGGAATGACGTTTATTTTTGGAAGTGTTTCATCAAACTCGGTTTTGAAATCAGCATTAAAGCTTTTGTCTTTTGCGCGTAAACCGTGGTAAGCCAGGCGCAAATATTCATCGGCAAGCGCGTTGATGTCGGTTAACTCTTTTTGTCCGGTTGAAGTGCGCGAATGTTGCAACATGCCTTTCACAATATCGGCAGCACGTTTGCCGTGGTGGCTTATTTTTTCGAGGTTTAGTCGGACATCAGCAGCGATTGCTTTTGCTTCCTCAATATCTCCTTTATCCAGTTCTCCATCCATTTCAGCAAGCAACTCACCACTTACTTCCGAGAAATTGTTGACAAAGTTTAATGGGTTTTGTATTTCATGGGCAATGCCTGCGGTAAGTTCGCCAAGGCTTGCCATTTTTTCCTGCTGAATAAGCTGTGATTGGGTAGCTTTAAGGTGAATCAGCGAGTCATTCAGTTCGGCAGTGCGCATTGCAACTTGTTTTTCAAGAAGTGTGTTTAGGTTGATCAGGATTTCTTGTTTCTCTTTGGCCAATTCTTTTACTTCCACCAGTTTTATTTCCAGTGATTTACTTGTAGTGCCAACCTGCATGGCCAAAATAATCGACATCATTACCGAATTGCTTACAAATACAATTGCAATAAAGACTGCCATGATGGCAGAGTGCTCGACCCAAAAAGTGATAAAGAAGCTAAATGCAACAAAAAGGATCAGGAAAAAGAAAATACCTTTTACCAACACGTTTGATACTTTGGTCTTTTCTTTATTGACGCAGGAGGTTATACGAAGCGCTTCATAGATGTAAAAAGCAGGCCAGGTATAGATGATAAGATTTGCCCACCAGTGCTGACCATAGAAGAATAGCGGTATTAAAAGAACGGAAACAATAATTAGTCCTTTTAAAACAGTTCGTTTTGGATAATTGAACAATGAATAAATAGTGAGTACATAGAAAGCGAAATTGAATTGAAAAATAAACAAGCCGGCGAGTCTCCACCACATCCGCGCTTCTAACCCGGTTTGTTGCAGGTAGAAATAGAGGCTAATCCAGGTAAATAAAATAGAAAGACAAAACAGGGCATAATAGAGGTTTTCTTTTCTTTTTCGGTAATTCACATAAATTAATGTATGCAGAAGGGTGAGAATGAAAAACAATCCTACTATAAATCCTACCACCAATAGTACAGTCCAGTATTTTGTTTTCAGATAGGTCTGGTGTATGGACTCAACGGTTCCGATCCTTGCTTGTATGGTATGTGGTTCCCACAAGTCGGACATATATGGAATGCCTTTTTGATAGGCAAACCTTACTGTCATTACCTGTAAACTGTCATCCGAAAGATTGATGGATATTGGTGAGAGTTCAAAGTTTATTGCCCTGACTTTTGTCGGTTCCTTGTCAATTCTTCCAATTCGCTTTATCAATTTACCATTGAGGTATATTTCAGAAGCAGCGTAAGCATCAAAAAGTAAGGCCAGGTTTTTATTTCGCAAACTGTCGGCCACCCTAAAGTGAATCCGGAACCAACCAAGGTGATGCGGATGGGTTGAAATGAAATCTCGTATATCCTGATTGGTATTTATCTCTTCCCAACTATCAGCATCGAATGCAGGATTTGCCCATGCAATATCATCACCCGGATGATATTTCCAACCTGCAAGTAAAGTGTCCATTTTGACTGGAATGTGGTCAATATAAAACACATTTGAAAGGGCCTGACTTTTGGTTGTAAACGTTAGGCAGAGAAATAACAGAAGTAGCTGAAACAGTCTTTTTTTCATGTATTTTAATTCAAGGGTATCTGAATAATGAAAGTTGTTCCTTCGCCCTCCAACGTCTCCACTTTTAACTCACCGCCATGTGCTTTGATAATATCATAACTCAAACTTAATCCCAGTCCGGTTCCTTCGCCGGTTGGTTTGGTGGTAAAAAAGGGCTGAAAGATTTTATCCAGTATATTTTGAGGAATGCCGTTGCCATTGTCTTTGACTGAGATTACAACAGCCCCCCTCACTCCCCCCGTAGGGGCGAGGTAAGAAGTCTTCACTATTACGGTTGGTTCGTAAATCCCCCCTTCGGGGGTTAGGGGGCTTTCTTTTGCTTTTTTATTCACTGCATAAAAAGCGTTGGTAATCAAATTCAAAATCACTCTCCCGATATCCTGCGGAATGACATTGATTTTGGGGAGAGTTTCATCAAAATCGGTTTTCATGTTGACATTGAAAGAATTGTCTTTTGCCCTTAATCCATGATAGAAGAGGCGCAGGTATTCGTCTGCAAGCATATTGATATCCGTTGGTTCTTTTATCCCGTTACTGCTGCGGCTGTGTTGAAGCATTCCTTTTACAATGGCATCGGCGCGCTTCCCATGATGGTTGATCTTTTTTTCGTTCGCTGCAATATCATCTGCAAGGGCAATTGCATCTTCATTATTGCCTGCTTTTAATTCGCTTTTCATTTCTTCAATCAATTCGGTATTTACTTCCGAGAAGTTATTCACAAAGTTTAGCGGGTTTTGAATTTCATGGGCGATACCGGCAGTAAGTTCACCGAGCGAAGCCATTTTTTCGGCCTGAATAAGTTGTGATTGGGTGGCTTTGAGTTCTGTATATGCTTTTTCAATTTCTCTGGCCTGTTCCAATTCACGGGTTCGGCTACGTTCTCTTTCTTTTTGAACCACCCGATTGCGAAAATAGCGATCTGCGGCAAATGCCATTAAGGCAATGATAACCAGATATATACTATAAGCCCACACCGTATTCCACCAGGGAGGATTGATAATTATTTTCAAGGTTGCTCCCTGATCGTTCCAAACTCCATTATTGTTGGCGGCTTTTACCCGAAATACATATTTCCCCGGTGGCAGCATCGGATAGGATGCAACATGCTGGTTGCCTACTTCACGCCATTCATTGTCGTAATTTTCAAGTTTGTATGCGCTTTTGTTTTTTGATGGATTGGAATAGTGAATAGCCATGAATTCAATGGAAATATTATTCTGATCGTATGCCAGCGTAATTTCCTTCGTATCATAAACGGGTTTTTTCAAAATCGACCGATCACCCGGAATTACTGATTTATTGAATAGTTTCAGATCGGTAAAAATACCAGTGGAGGCGTTGAATTTGTGTTGACATCATTCGAATTAAATATGGTTATTCCGTTTGATCCACCGAAAATAAATTGTCCAAGAGAAGTTTTCAGATAGGCGCCATCTGCAAATAACTGACCCTGAATACCATCGGCAATCGAAAAATTGTTGAATTGCTCTGTCTTTGTGTTGAACCGGCTCAAGCCTTCAAAGGTACTCAACCATAAGTAGTTGTTCTTTTCGTCGGCCAGAATGCCCTGAACGCTCATGGAAGGCAAACCGTCATTTCGAGTATATGTTTTTATAGTTTTGGATTCAGCATTATATTTACTCAATCCTCCCTGCCATGTACCGACCCAGACGGTTCCTTTATCGTCTTCATACAACGAGTTGATATCCTGTGAAATAAAAATATCACCAGTGTTTTGGTCGAATCCATGTCTTTCTATTTTGTCCGTTACATAATTGTACAAAAACAATCCAAAGTTGGTGAGTAACCACAAGCCATGTTTTTTGCTTTCGAATGAATGTGTAATTTCATTGCTGCTATTACTGCCTGAAATCTTACTTAAATCATATCTTCTGAATGTCTTGTCATTTTTACTTTTTCTAAAGAGGCCACCAATCGTGCAAAGCCATAAATTTTCCCTGGTATCCCTGTAAAACTGGTAAATAAAAAGAGAATCGGGTACACCAGCCAACAAAACTTTCTTCAATGTATTCGATTTTGGCGAAAACTGATGGAGACCGGTATAAGTACTGATATAAAATTCGTCAGGACTAATTTCCATCAATCCTGAAATATAATCTTCCCTTAAGAATTCATTATATGGCCAGGATTGAATAGACCCGGTTAGTGGATTCAGCAAGCTAATTCCGGATGCCATACCTTGTCCTGATGTGGTGATCCAAATTTTTCCATCCGTACTTTCATAAATAGTATTTACCCATCCAGGAGTGATGGAATTTTTATTTTCTTTGTTGTTACTGTATGATTTTAATAAAGCTCTTTCTTCATATTTGAACAGCCCCTTTGAAGTTGTGCCAATCCAGAGTGACCCAAATGAATCAAATTTCAGTTCATTAACTGATGTTTGTGCAAGCTGTTTGTTCGAATCATCATCGAAAACTTCAAATCTTCCGCTTTTTCTGTCAAAATATTGCAATCCGCTGGTAGTTCCGATCCAGATTTCATCATTTTTATCGATAGCAATTGTAGTATAATGAAGGTCGTTGTTGGTTGCTTTCGATAATTTATCAGGCGAATAAATCTGGTAACTCTCATTTTCAGGGTTATATTCAAATAATCTTGATTGATAAGTAGTAAGCCAGATATGGCCATTCTTGTCACTTTTCATATCAGTAAAATAATCGTTGGCCTTCACGAATTCTTTATCAACTGATTTTACTTTACTTAGCTTCCTGTCAGCATCAATTTTGAGAAATCCAGAGTGAGTCAAAAGCCAGATATTTTCTGTTTTACCCGATATAACTTTATAAACATTTTGAGTATTCAAACTGTCGGGGGTGATAAATCGTTTTATTTTATCGTCTTTTTTGTCATAATACAAAAGCCCCGATTTAATGTTGATCCACTGTCCGGATACTCCAAGATAAATACGGTCCTTTTTATCTTCGCACATGGAGTATATCCCAATTTCAAAGTTATTGGGATGGTCAATCAGATGTTTAAACGGATAATTTCGGAACGATTTGGTGACCGGGTTATAAACATTCAGGTTTTCAGGAGAACTGCCTGCCCAAACCCGGCCTTCGCTGTCTTCAAAAACCGATGAAATAATCAGGCCTCTGATAGAAACTGTGTCGTTGGGATTACTGTAAAATCTTTTGAATTCATAACCGTCGAAACGGGCCAGTCCATTGATGGTTCCGATCCAGATATATCCGAATTTGTCTTGAATAAGGTTGTTTACCTGGCTTCCGGGCAACCCGTCCTGTTCGGTAAACTGGGTTAAATTGCCGGATTTAATTTGTGCAACTACTGGAGTTGCCGTCAGTAAAAAAATTAATACCAATACAGTACTAATATGCTGAAGGAATTTTCTGGCTTTTTTACGCATCTCTGTATATTGAGTTTTTGAAATTTCGATGAATTCCCAGCCTTTCCTTCCCTTTTATCAAATCGAAAATCTTCACATTGGCCTTGGCAATAATTATTTATCCTCCTATTTCGTGCATTTTAACCATGTCTGAAAATTTCAATTCCAGAGAGGAAGATAAATTCATCTTAATATATCGCAACGCTAATCTGAGATTTTTGTTCATGTATTATTAAAGGATATATTTTTGATTAAAAATGAGTTATAGTTTTTTGCCTGTCTGCAAATGTTGTGTAAAAGCTAAAAAGGTTGATCCAATATAATGAATCAACCTTTTCGCATATTATTTTATGGCTGGCGGATAATAGTGATCGAAGAATATAACCTGGAATGTGCTAAGAAAAATCCAGAGGTGAATTGATTTTGTTTGAGACAGGTTAGCTGCCAATTACTTCTTTAAATGGAGTATTGATATTCATAATAGGGAACTACCAATGTATTTATCGCCTTACAATCTTGATTGCTGCAGGGAACAATTATTTCGGTTTCCTTTAAGCCCTTTAATCCAAACAATTCAAGGATTCTATCTTTTTGAGGATTATTACTGGTCCCGATATAATCATAGAGATGAAAAGCAGTAACATTTCTACATTTTGAACATCTGAATTTCATGATGTAATGTGTTAATTGTTAGTTAATAATCTTTTTAATATCTCAATATGAATACGTTTTTGTACGCATTGAACCGATACGTATTTATACGTATAAAGGAACGAAAATATTAATTAAAAATTATCAAAAGCTTGTTAAATTTTGCAAAAAATATTTGGTTGTATGTTTGCGGTTTTAGGAATGCTGATACAAGGCTAAATTATGGATCGCAACAACTATATAAGGGATATAAAAACAAAAAAAGTGGCAGTTTCCTGACACTTTTTCTTATGAGCGGGAGACGAGATTCGGACTCGCGACCCTTAGCTTGGAAGGCTAATGCTCTACCAACTGAGCTACTCCCGCAATACTGTTCAAAGTTACAAGTTACAAGTTTCAAGTTGCGCTCCTAACTTGGAACTTTGAACTTGGAACTCATTTTGTGGGGAGAGCAGGATTCGAACCTACGAAGGCGTACGCCAGCAGAGTTACAGTCTGCCCCAGTTGGCCACTTTGGTATCTCCCCAAAACAATGTTAGAACTTTTAAAATGAGCCGAATCACAGATTCGAACTGTGGACCCCGAGATTACAAATCACGTGCTCTGGCCAACTGAGCTAATTCGGCAAAAAAAAGCAAAAAAAGTGGGTAAGCTACCTGCATCGCACCGCTCAACCATTCACCCTTGCTGCCTTCCGACCCTGGGGGAATTCAACGGGAGCTAGTCGTACAGGACTTACCCGGCGACAAAAGTAGAAAAATTTGGTTTCCCTGCAAATGAAATCATAGCCCAACTGTAATTATTTTCCTGTGGATAAACTAATCCTTTAGCGCTCAACCAACTATTGAGTCAAAAAAAATAAACTTTCTTTTTGATCTATAATATGCCCGGTAATAACTGCACTATCAATAAAATCAAATATATTTGTTTATCACTAATCTTAAAAACACTATGGAACAAAAATCAACTTTTTGGAAATCAGCAATGATTTATGGGCTTTATCTTGGTATCGCCATCACGCTTTATTCTGTTATTCTTTATGTTGCGGGTCAATCCCAAAACAAGAGTCTGGGTTATATTTCTTTTTTGTTATATGCTGTTGGTATTTTACTAGTTCAGATTAATTATCGCAATAAGGAGTTGAACGGATCAATATCTTATGGGCAGGCAGTGGGTTTCGGTGTAGCTGTGATGCTTTTCGCCGGAATTATTACCGCGTTGTACAACATCATTATCTTCAGCATTGATCCATCACTTTTAACCCAGATTAAGGCCATTCAGGAAGAAGCCATGTTAAAACAAGGGATGAGCGAAGATCAGATCGAAACAGCCATGGGAATTGCTTCAAAAATGATGACTCCCGGATGGATTGCAATTTCCGGATTGTTAGTTTCGGTATTCATGGGAACAATTATATCTTTGATCACTTCAATTTTTGTTAAAAAGCAAACTAACGAAGATGCTTTTGAAGAAGCAATGGAAGATATAAAAACAGAAGAATAAACCTAATGGATATTTCCGTAGTTGTACCACTTTTTAATGAAGTTGATTCACTCCCTGAATTAACGGCTTGGATTGACAGAGTAATGCAGACGAATAACTTTACTTACGAAGTTATTTTTGTTGACGATGGCAGTTCTGATGGATCATGGGAGCTGATCGAACAACTTAGTCGTCAAAATCCAAGTATCAAGGGAATTAAATTCGGGCGCAACTACGGAAAATCTGCCGGTTTGTATTGCGGTTTTGCTCAGGCTGATGGCGATGTTGTAATTACCATGGATGCCGATTTACAAGACAATCCGGAGGAAATACCGGAACTTTACCGCATGATTACCGAAGAGAAATATGACCTTGTTTCAGGTTGGAAGAAAAAACGATACGACCCGGTGCTTTCGAAAAACATCCCGAGTAAATTTTACAACTGGACTGCCCGCCGAATGACCGGAATTAAAATTCATGATTTTAACTGCGGTTTAAAAGCCTACCGGAAACAAGTTGTTAAAAGCATTGAAGTGTATGGCGACATGCACCGTTATATCCCTGTTCTGGCAAAATGGGCTGGTTTTAAGCGGATTGGAGAAAAGGTAGTTCAGCATCAGGAACGCAAATACGGAACCACCAAATTCGGAATGGAACGATTTATCCGCGGGCCGCTCGATTTATTATCAGTTATTTTCATTTCAAAATTCAGCAAACGACCCATGCATTTTTTTGGACTGTATGGCACGCTCACTTTTATTGTGGGTTTGGCCGCTGCAATTTGGGTCGGAGCTCAGAAGCTTATTCATACCTTGAACAATGAATTAGCTCCAAGAATTACCGATAGTCCCTACTTTTACCTTTCACTCACAGCCATGATCATAGGAACACAATTATTTCTGGCTGGTTTCCTTGCCGAATTGAGTGGCCGAAATTCAACAGAACGAAATTCCTACCTGATTGATAAAAAGACTCCATAAATGGATTC
This sequence comes from Bacteroidales bacterium, assembly GCA_038248385.1. GTDB lineage: Bacteria > Bacteroidota > Bacteroidia > Bacteroidales > Prolixibacteraceae > Aquipluma. Next base: position 10,769 of record JBBRXN010000072.1, on the reverse strand, counting down.
ACAGTCGCCAAAAACATATCGTGATTTAACCACAACCGAAGAAATTATTAATAGTATCACCCACGGGATTGGGGCTTTGCTAAGTATCATCGCATTGATTTTCCTGATTATTGTGGCAAAACAACATGGCGATTTTTGGTATCTTTTAAGCTTCTCCATTTATGGATTTTCACTCATTCTATTGTATTTATCATCCACTCTGTACCACAGTTTTAAAAGTCCGCGACTAAAAAACCTGTTCGCACGTTTTGATCACATATCGATCTTTTTCCTTATTGCCGGAACTTACACCCCCATTTTGCTGACCAGTATCCGTGGTTTTTGGGGATGGACACTCTTCGGAATTATTTGGGCAATTGCCTTGACTGGGGCAGTTATTCGCGCCATTTATCTGCACCGGTTCCGTAAATTAATGGTGGCTGTTTACTTGTTGATGGGCTGGATGTTCGTGATCGCAGGGAAACAGGTTTATTTAAGTTTACCATCCATTAGCCTTACACTCCTTGTTTTGGGAGGAATTGCCTATTCAATAGGTGTTGTGTTTTATATGTGGCGCAAGCTTCCATACAGCCATGGCGTCTGGCATTTATTTGTACTTGCCGGAAGTATGCTGCATTTCTTTGCCATCTATTTCAGTATCAAATAGCCATCAATAATGATTCATCCTGTATAACATACTTGTAATTAAGTCATTAAGTGTTTTTGTAGTCATTCGTAGTCATTTATTGTCATTCATTGTTGGGTTGCTCCATTACAACAAATTACAATTAATGACGTGAAACAAATGACAATTAAATGCACCACTTCGATTGCGACTATGACTGAAAACTGAACACTTCGCCAGGTTATCCGGAAATTTTCCTGATAAAATCGTTGCTGTTTTTAACTGCTACCACATTTGACGGAAGTTTGGGCTTATGAAGGACGATTTGCCGCCCGGCAATCAGTATTTTATTTTTATTGAAAACCATTGATAAATTGGAAAGATATTGTTCCAATTCAGGTTTCTCGATGGAATAAATAAACGAAGTACAAACAAAATCAAATTCAGTGCTTCGCAACAGGTTAGCCAAATCGCCAAAAGGCAGACTTTGACCAAGGTAAACGCATCTGAATCCGTTTGAGGCAGCCAGATAATTAAAGTACAACAACCCCAATTCATGCATTTCATCTTCACGCAGGAAAAACAACATGGTTTTTTCCGATAGATTATTGTCGAAACGGGCAGCTTCAATAATTAGCCGGTTCCTTATCAGGTTCGAAACAAAATGCTCGTGTGCAACAAAAATAGTTCCTGCCTGCCACAGCAAACCAATTCGGTTGAAAAACGGGAAAATGACATTTTGTGTAGTCTTTGAAAATCCGTTCTCCTGAATGATCGTGTTCAGAAGTTTCTCAAATCCAAAGGTATCCAGATTGACGGCGTGAAGCAGAAGTTGTTCAATGTTCTTCTCAGGATCGAGAAAACTTCTGTTTTGACGAAGTACTTCTGCCTGAATTTTGGCATCATCGAACGAAGCGACAATCGAAATTTTGTACCCGCTTTTTACCAGCAAGGCCACATTCATAATCTTTCTGACATCATTATCCGAATAAAAGCGGATGTTGGTGTCCGATCGGTCTGGTTCGAGCAGTTGGTAACGCTTTTCCCATATCCGAATGGTATGGGCCTTTATGCCCGACAGATATTCAAGGTCTTTAATGGAATAGTTCGACATTTGGTAAAATAAATTTCTGAATTCAAAAACAAGCCAAAACTGATTTTGTTTTAAGTTTCGCGATAATTAATAAACAAAACCGGTTGGATTCTCCTCTTTTTAACGCCGGTAAACAAATGCCACAAAGATACGAAGGCACTGTAAATAACTTTCAACAAAAATACACCACAGATTCAATTGATCGACACAAATTTTTAATCTGTGAAAATCTGAAAAATCTGTGGTGATACTTTTTTTTTGTAATCGCGTCACTTTAGGATTCAATCATTCTTTTATTCCCTTTATGAAGTCGCTTCGTTATTTCTGAGTTCTGCGTTTTCGACCGGAATGATAAGCACCATTCCGAAATAAATCAAAATCATAGCAGGATTGAAAAAGGTAATCCAGGCAAATGCCAATCTTAAAAATACCGGATCCCATTCAGGATTGATGTAGTTGGAGATTCCGCTGATAAGGCCAGCGACCAATTTTTCGTTTGAGCGTTTTAACCGTTTCATAATTTTAAGTTTTAGTGTTTCTGAAAATTGTTTCCTGTTTTATTATCGGGTTTACTCTTTCAACAAGAGTCCTTCCGGGGTCATTATCCAGGTTTTCCCTGTCATTCCCTTGTTCCAGAGGTTGTCAATGTTTTCGAAATCTAAGCTCAATTCGTCGAGGTTGGTACCCAGATTAACCATTTTCCCTTTTGGTACTTTTACTGTGACCAGCACTTCCTGATTACGCCATTTTGCCTGATGGTCAAGCGTAAAAAAAGGATTTATAATAAGGGTTGAATCTTTTGAATTTACATCGAACTGAATCTGGTCCAAGTTGTTTTGAAGATCACTTTTGCTTTTTCCACGGGCTTTTCGTTTGATAATGACCGAAAAATCGGAACCATCGGTTGCCTCCAGATTGAGGTGTGGACGACCGGTCAGAATCTGCTTTCCGTTTATTGTAGCCACTATAAAATCGTTCAGGTGAATATTCTCTTCGGTTTCCATGTCAGTCGGAGCGGTTCCCAATTGCAGATACAATGTTCTGCACGACTGACAATCAATTGGTTTTCCTGATGAAACTGCATTTTCGAGCGTAAAATTTCGGACCTGGCCTGCAGTTATCGCAATGGTTGAAATCAGTGCAATTAGCCAAATTCCGAATGCTCCCAACCCGATCAACTTATTATTTGTTTTGTAGCGGAATACGAGTTTGGTGCCAACAAACAAGGTAGTTAGCAACGGAATTCCCACAAGTAAAACAATCAGCAATATTGAAACACCTACCAATTCAGGACTGATAAAGAATCCAAGCATACCGGATAAATCGACATTGGGCTGAAATAATCCTGAGTTTCCGTGAAAAACCGAACCGCCGACAGCCAATGAAATCAGAAAAGTAACAAGGCCAATGAATCCCAGAAAAATCAGTAACCCACCCAGAACAACCCCAAATGTTCTTCCCAGTCCTTTGAAAACCTGAACTGATGCCTGGCCGGCTTTGTTGGCAGCCTCTTTCCCTTTTCTGAACTGTTCAGACTGGTTGAACTTCGAGAAGCTGTTTTTCACTTCCTTCACTTCTTCCTGAATTGTTTTCTGAATATTCGAAATCGTCGGTTCTTCGCCTTTCATTTCGAGACGTTGCGCGGTGGTGCGGGCTAAGGGGACTACAATCCAGAATACCAGGTAAATGATTACCGAAATTCCGGCGCCCAGAAAAACCAGTAACACAAACAAAATCCGTATAAAAACCGGATCGATGTTGAAATAAGTGCCCATCCCGGAACAGACTCCGCCCAAAACCCGGTTATCAGAATCACGGTACATCCGCTTCCTGAGTTTTTCACCTTTAACTTCTGAATAAGTATTTTCGGTACTTTCAGCCTGGCCGGGTTCCATAAAATCTTCCGGTTTACCCATTCTCCCTATCACTTCTTCCACCCATCCATCTGTCACAGCTTCTTGTTTTTCTGTTATTCTTTCCTGAAGTAATTCGGCAATGCGTGCTTCAATATCCTGCAAAATTTCCTGACCACCTGCCTGAGTTCCGAAATATCGGCTGAGTCGTTGCAAATAATCCTGCAGTTTTTCGAATGCATCTTCTTCGATGTGAAATACACTGCCGCTGATGTTTATTGTGAATGTCTTTTTCATGGTTTCTGGTGTTTAATATGTTTCAAATGTTTGATTGTTTTGTTATTGGCGTAATCTTTCTGCCTGTGCCTTTATTCTCTGCTCCTACCGTTATTTGCGGCTGTTGATTTGAAAAACTTCATTGACCAAATCATTCCATGCATTTTCGAGTTCATTCAGGAATAATTTGCCGGTATCGGTTAATTCGTAGTACTTGCGCAGTGGTCCCTGAAGTGATTCTTCCCATCTGTAGCCCAGGTATCCTTCGTTTTTCAGTCGGGTGAGCATCGGATAAAGCGTTCCTTCTACAACGATCAGTTTCGATTTTTCAAGGTTCTCAATGATGTCACTAACATACTGAGCTTTATTTTCGAGCACCAACAGGATGCAATATTCGAGTACCCCTTTTCGCATTTGCGCTTTCGTATTTTCTGTTTTCATGATTTTGCCTCCTTGAATTGTTTTAGTTGTTTGTTCAGTTGTTCGGTTTAGAAAGCCCAATTCTGATTATCAAGCATCCAGGCTTCCAATTTCATTGGCTCATTTTCATTGGTTTTATCTATAATTAGGTTGTTGCTGAAGTTCTTGTTGTCAAGCATCCATCTTTCAATTCTCAGGGCAGGTTCTGTATCTGAAGCGCTGAAAATATTAGCAGAAACGAAGTAAGCTTCAACGGTCATCCATGATTCGATTTCCATTGGTTTTTCCAACTCAACCGATTCTGCAACGGACTGTTTGCTGAAATTTTCGTTGTTGATCATCCATTCTTCTACTCTCAAAGATTCTTCTCTTTCTATTTTGTTGAATTCAGTAGTCGAAGTGAAATAAGTTCCATCGGTCATCCATGCTTCTACCTGCATTTCTTTTTCTTGTTCAGTTTTACCTGTAAAGTTGGCACTTGAATGATTCAACTTAATGGAGAGCTCGGCATCGATTGCTTCAAAAGCTGCATTGGCTGATTTTGTGTCATCGCATTGTCCATCCATCAGAAAAGCCATTTTACCGCAAGTGTTACTGGTTAAAAATTTATCCCATAATTCCTGGGCATTTACTGACAGGCAGATCAATGCCAAACTGAATATTATTGCACTACCGCGTAAAACCATTTTTCTAACCTGATTATTAACTGTTTCCTGAGTGTTGCTTTTTGTTTTCATGATTTTAATCTCCTATTTTTTAATTGTTTTTCTGTTTCTGAATTTTTGTTTTCTAATTCTATGACGCTTGAATTTTTAATTCGTTACAAAACGTATAGTACATTATTTAAAAATCTACCTTTCGTTACATTGTTATTTGTACTGCAAATATATATCTTTTAAATGATACCATGCAACACATAGTACTAAAATATTTTAATATATTTTTAAATATATTTTTAAGTTACAGATATACAATTATTTACTGATTAAAATTTTTTTTATAAAATCAAATAATTTTTGGGTTGAGGATTATTTTTCTCTAAATAAGCGTATAAATCAGTCAGAAAATATTTTTCAGGAAGTACAGAAAATCTTAAATTGAAGTATTAAAAGTCATTTTTAAGTAAATCGACACATTCAATCCGATTGTTTTATCTTTGTACTGAAATTAAAATCAAACTGAATGTCATTCATCATCGAAGAGCAAGACCTTGCAAAATTCATCATGATAGGCGACCGTGTTTTAATACGGCCCAAAAATCAGCAGGGGAAAACAGCTTCAGGACTTTACCTTCCGCCAACTGTTGTTGAAAACGAGAAAACTCAAAGCGGGTATGTAGTGAATGTTGGCCCCGGGTACCCGATTCCGGCGATGACAGATGCCGATGAGCCCTGGAAAGAAAAAAAGGAAGATGTAAAATATGTTCCTCTTCAGGCAAAAGTTGGCGATCTGGCTGTCTATCTAAACAAAAGCGGTTGGGAAATTGAATTCAACAAGAAGAAATACATAATTATACCCCATTCTGCTATCCTGATGTTGATTCGCGATGAAGGATTGTTCGAATAAAGCTATTAAATGATTTTTCCACATCTAACAATACAAGGAGAAGGTCTGCCATTCGTTTGGCTGCACGGAATGTTGAATTCGGTAGAGTCGGATTCGGTTTATTCACTTGTCGATTTCAATAAAGTCGCTGAAATAGCATCAGTGATCAGGTACGATGCCTGCGAAAAATCGGTTACCGGCAATTATAAATGGGATGCCATGATGGAGCAGTTGTTCCAAATTGCTGCGGCTCAAAAAATTGATTCTATGATTATTGGCGGAACCTCCATGGGTTCTGTAACTGCCCTGCATTTTGCTGTCAGTTATCCGGAAAAGGTAAAAGCGCTGATTTTGGCCACACCTCCCCATGCATGGGAAAAGCGAGCCGGTATTAAAGCCATCTATGGAAAAATCGCATCAAAATCCAATCAAACAACCATTCCGGAATTTTTGAAAAGACTGATATCTTTAAATCAAGATCCGCCCGATTTTTTTGAGCAGGAACATCCGGGCACACGCCAACATTTGATGAATTACCGATTGGGATTCGATCCGCTTTATTATGCGCAAATTTACAGCGGAGGGGCAGCTTCGGACTTGCCACCACGCGAAGTAATTGCACGAATTAATGCTCCAACATTGATTGCAACATTTCCTGAAGATATTAACCATCCGCTTGAAATTGCACAAGAGCTCAACTCATTGATACATGGTTCTGAACTGGTGGTAGTTTCCAACTATGATGAATACCTAAGATTTCAGGAAAAGGTAAAGTGTTTTATTTGTTCACTTTCGATTGCTAACAAATCGTAAATATTTAACCTGTTTTAATGTCAAATTGAAACTAATGAAACCATGGAATTGGTTTTTTTCATATATTGCACACGAAAAAATTGAATATTAATCATTAATAAATAGTAGTTATGGAAAGAGTTTCAGACAGAGTTGCATGTTTGTCGGCATCTGCCACGCTGGCTGTGGCCCAAAAGAGCCGCGAGTTAAAAGAAAAAGGGATTGATGTAATCAGCCTTGGAGTTGGTGAACCGGATTTTAACACTCCCGATTTCATCAAAGAAGCTGCTAAAAAGGCCATTGATGATAATTACTCAACTTATTCGCCTGTACCCGGCTACGCTGTTTTGCTAAAGGCAATCATAGAAAAGCTGAAACGCGACAATAATCTGGAATATACGACTGATCAGATTATTGTTTCAAACGGTGCAAAGCATTCAATTGCCAATCTCATGCAGTGTTTAATAAATAAGGATGATGAAGTTATCATTCCTGCACCTTATTGGGTGACATACATCGAGCTGGTAAAACTGAACGAAGGAATCAATGTGATCATCCCGACAACGGTTGACAGTGATTTCAAAATCACTCCGGCACAACTCGAAGCAGCTATCACTCCAAAAACACGTGCCTTTCTGTATAGCAGTCCGAGCAATCCAACCGGAAGCGTTTATACCAAAGATGAACTGAAAGCATTCGCTGATATTTTTGCCAAACACCCGAACATCATTGTGATTTCGGATGAAATTTACGAACACATCGTTTATGGAATCAAACACGAAAGCATTGCGCAATTTCCTGAAATTAAAGATAGGGTAGTGTTAGTGAATGGCGTTTCGAAAGCATTTGCCATGACCGGTTACCGCATCGGGTACATTGCCGCTCCACTCTGGCTGGCTAAAGCCGCCAACAAATTGCAGGGTCAATACACTTCAGGACCATGCTCAGTTTCACAAATTGCATCAGTTGCAGCGTTGAACGCTCCGCTTGATACCGTAAATGCAATGGTTGAGCAGTTTGAGAAACGCCGTAATCTTGTCCTTTCGATGCTTGCTGAAATTCCGGGAGTGAAAACCAGCAAACCCGATGGCGCTTTTTATGTATTTCCTGATATTTCTTCTTTCTTCGGAAAAACGGATGGTACAGTAACTATTAACAATGCCGACGATATGGGTTTGTTTATCCTTTCGAATGCATTTACCGGTGTGGTTTCGGGCGAGGCATTTGGCGCTCCTGAATGTATCCGCATCTCGTATGCTGCTTCGGAAGCTGATCTGACCAAATCGTTGACAAGAATCAAAGATGCTTTGGCCACTTTGAAATAGAGATTATCGTTATAAACTTTCAATAAAAAGCCCGACAGATTAAGTTCTGTCAGGCTTTTTTGTTATTTGCTGCAATCTGATTTATTTTGAGAAAAAATTACTGGATTACAAATGCATAGCTAATAACTGCCAATTGCAAATTGGCAATATCGATCAGGAGCTTAAACATATCCCAAAGAGTTGGTGGTTACAAATCAGCACTAGCGCCTTCGAACGTTTCATATCCCAAAGAGCAGAGTTTTACTCAAAATATTTTTAATTATAAACCAGATACCCTTCTAATTTAAAAACAAAAAAGTATACTCCATTAACATCAGGGCCACCGACATTATCGAATGAGCCTGAACAGCCTTTAAATTTTCCTGTTCCGCTTCCCGGTATGATATCAATTCTGCCTTGGAGATTATAGTCGATAAGAGATTCCCTTGTTGAGAAATTAAATTCAAAGGAATCGCCATTTGCTCCTACCAGTTTGCCAACGCCAGTCAAGTCCAAAAATGGTAATCCATCAACTTCTATATAGTCTTGCGTTTGAAAGTCATAATAACTTTGCTTAGAATTGATTTTCCCCAGATGGGTGCCTGTTCCTCCGATAAAGTATTTAGTGGATGATTCCATATCGGGAACTGACCACCCTTCACCTTTGAATGGAATAGGCACTTTCGCCTTTTTCAATTCCAGATTGTCCTGATTTTCAAACAATGTGTCGTCTTTGGCACAGCCGGCAATTATAAGAATTGCCCCAACAAATAAATACATTAGAATTTTCATAATCGTGAATTTTAAAGTTGTTAAATTGAATAATAAACTTGATTAAAATTCAGAATATAAATGCCTTGGGTAATTGCAAAAAATTTATATAAACTTTTAATTTTTGATGATTTCTTAAAGGATTTTGCAAAAACTTGCAAATTTTGAATTAGGTGGTTTCGGAAGAACAATTTTGTGGTGGTAAAAATTTTAATAATTAATCTTTCAGATGTTTGAATTCTCTTTGCGTGAATTACTTTTTATATCGTTTATTAAAGTACGGAGTTAAATTTACTTTATCGACAATCTTGAGAAACCGAGGGTCGCTATGCATTCTTTCAAAATCACTGCAAAGAAGTAAATAATCCATATTAGGCCGTCGATTTTCATAAGCTATATCAAGGTAATGGATTGCTGCGTCGAGAGAATCCATATGTACTGCAAACCAATAGTCGGGTGGATTTTTAAACATCATTCTATATATACCGGTTAACCCCGATGATTTATAAACAGGAAAAACCTGATTTGCATACGCTTTAAACTCCTTAAAATCCGGATTTGTTTCAAAATTTTTCTGCATCAAATGCAAGGCAGACACTGTGTCGCCTGCATATAGATAACACCAATACACATATGTCTGTTCATGAAATTGATCCCCTAACATTTGCTCAATTAGTAATATTTCTTGTAGGGCTTCTTTTGCTTTATTTTCCATATAATATTGGTAAGAACTTAATCTCCTGAATCTAATCGAATACGGAGCAAGTTCTAAAGCGCGTTTAAAATATTTGCGGGAAGTGTCAAATTTACCTGTAACGTTTAAAAATCTTGAATAATAGAATAGAGTAACCATATTATTACTATCAATTTCCATGGCTTTTTCAAAATACTTATGCGACTGTTCCCATTGCCAATACCCAGTGGAAAAAACAATACCAAGAATAGCATAAGCTTCGGGAAGATTCTCATCAATTCGAAGCGCTTTATTTGCCAGTTTACAAGCCTTGTCATAATTTTCTGTTGTCGTCTTGGCATAACTATAACTAGCTAAACAGTAATTTACATCGGCAAGTCCGGCATAAGCCAATGCAAATGTCGAATCTGCTTTTATGGCCTTTTCAAAATATTCTATACTTTTTTGTAATGATTTGAAATAATATTGATTCCAATAATATCGCCCCATTAAATAATAATCGTAAGCCTCAGTATTATTTGTATATTTTTTTTCGATCTGTTGTTTTTCTTCCGGAGAAATTACTGCCTGCAACTTATCTGCAACCAATTTGGCGATATCACTTTCCAAATCAAGGATATCCTCCATCGGCCTGTCAATTTTTTCTGAAAGGATATGCCTGTCAAGTTTTGCATCAATGAGTTGAATTGTTATTCTTACTTTCCCTTCGAAACGCTGAACGCTACCTTCGAGCAGGTAATTTACCCCTAGCTTTTTACTTATTTCCGGTACACTCTCGTTACTCTCCCTGAATTGCTCAACAGAGGTTCGGGATACAACTTTGAGTTCCTTAATTCTAGTCAGCCGGTCGATAATATCTTCCACAACTCCATCGGCAAAATACCGGTTCTCTTCATTTTCACTCAGGTTTTTAAAAGGTAAAACTGCAATAGATTTCTCTTTGGATTTTTGTTTAAATGCCAGTGAGTTTCGATTGAAAAAAATGGCTATGAAAATAATTCCTCCAAGTACAACAAATGCTGCAATAATGTAAATAAATCTTACATTTTTTGAGCCACTTTTATTGGAAATTTCTACAGTTTCACTTTCAGGAACAGTGCTTTCAGATTTACTAACTGTTCTTTTTTTTATATCTCCGGGGGGATATCCAAAATGTTCGTGAAAGCATCTGTTAAAGTATGATGGACTGTTGAATCCAACATTGTACGAAACCTCTGCCGCAGTGTATGTTCCTTCAAGGAGAAATTCACGGGCTTTTTCCAACCGGACCTCAGTAATAAGTAATGGTTAAAATATAATGTCGTATAATTTACCAAAATTCTTTAGCACAAACGACAATCGTTCTTTTAGATTCTGAAAACAGAGATAGGCATCAAAAGGTAACCATTGATATTTGATTCTACGCCAAAGAATTTCT
>JBBRXN010000071.1:0-28683 GCA_038248385.1 Bacteroidales bacterium | reverse complement strand
TAATTTCCGATCTAAACTTTTGAGATATAATACCTCCATCTTTTTTTGAACAAAAGGATGTGGATGATTGAACCTCTCATAGTGCAATTTTTCCCTTTCTTCTGGTGTAAATGAAATCTGTAACATAAATAATCAAATTTATATTGGGTAAAGGTAATGATAATTTTGCAATATATAATCTCAATTTATAACCGATGATAGTATATATACCGAAGAAGAGATCGAATTTGATAAACTAAACGATGAGCAACGCAAAGCTTTTAAAGCGATGGCAAATGATACACAACTGGTATCATCCAAATTGAAAAAATATGGTTTTTCGCAAATTGAAATCGAAAAATTGGGTTGATGAATTTGACCTACAATATGTTCCGAAAACTGCAACTGCAACCAGTTCAAGTAGGATAGCTGTACCGTTTTGTGAAAATGTTAAAATCATAAATACCTAACTATGTGATATTTAAATAAATTATAGATAAAAACAGGGTACAGCATAAAAACTCGTTCCCTCAAAAAAAGGAGACCAAAAATTTAACTAAGAAATTTTGGGGTTTTTAGAAGTCCCCTATAGATATATAGACGAAAATCAAGCGACCGGAAGTGGCGCCTTTATTGGAGCTGAATTTTCTCCTTATATAAAGTTATTGGGTTTTCAATAAAAATGGCCTTTGGAAATTTCAACTTGTCAAGAACCATTATCAGATACTCAGCTAATTCACCGGATAACCTTAATTTTCCGGTGAATAGCAGCTTATTTCAAACTCGCAATCTGTTCTTCCAAAACTTTAATTTTTGCTTCGGCATCGGCTTGTTTGGCGCGTTCGACGGCAACAACGGCTTCAGGCGCACTACCCACAAACCGTTCGTTGCTTAGTTTTTTAATTACTGAATTCAGAAAGCCTTTGGTATAATCCAATTCTACCTGAAGTTTTTTCAGCTCTTCTTCCACATCAATCGTTCCGCCAAGCGGTACAAAGAAAGTAGTCGATTTCACCAGAAAAGAAGCGGCGGCTTTAACTTCTTCGGTCACCATGTATAAGGCTGAAAGGTTGCCCATTTTCACCAACACGCTTTTGAATTCAGGAGCGAAACCTTTGTCACCAACCAACACAGCCAATTCAATCTGATCCTTATTCGGAATGTTATTCTTGGTGCGGATCGTCCGTAATCCGGCAATGGCTTCTTTTACATCTTCAAACTGTGCGATCATCGTTTCATCGTAGCCTGTTGATTTTGGCCACGAGCTGATCATGATGCTTTCACCTTGTTTGCGTACTTCGAGCAACTGCCAGATTTCTTCGCTCACGAAAGGCATAAACGGATGCAGGAAACGCAGCACTTCGTCAAAAATGTCGATCAATTCCTGATAGGTTTTAGCATCAATCGGTTGTTGATAGGCAGGTTTCACCATTTCGAGCAACCATCCGGAGAACTCGTCGCGAACAGTCGTGTAAACGCTCATCAATGCATCCGAAATGCGGAATTTATCGAAATGATCGTCGGTTTGCTCTACAATCTGACTGAACCTTTCGTGAAACCAACTGATGGCAAGATTTGAATGTTCAGGCTGCGGAATTTTTGAATCCACTTCCCAACCATTGACTAAACGGAAAGAATTCCAGATTTTGGTCACGAAGCCAGCTCCTTGTTGCGGCAACACTTCGTCAAACAGCAAATCGCCACCGGCAGGCGAGCATAACAACATTCCAACGCGTACACTATCAGCGCCATAGGTGGCAATCAGGTCGAGCGGATCGGGTGAATTGCCGAGTGATTTCGACATTTTGCGACGCTGTTTATCTCTCACCATTCCGGTAAAATATACATTTTTGAAAGGGAACTGGTTACGGTATTCGTATCCGGTAATGATCATCCGGGCTACCCAGAAGAAGATAATATCCGGAGCAGTCACCAGATCATTGGTTGGGTAATAGTAATTGATTTCTTTGTTGTCAGGATGAACGATTCCGTCGAAAACAGAAATTGGCCACAACCAGCTGGAGAACCAGGTATCCAGCACATCTTCATCCTGAGAAAGAAAGAAGCCTCCCCCATCCCCTCCGAGGGAGGGGTGTTTGGCGATTGCAAGTTCGCGAGCTTTCTCTTCACTCTCGGCGACTACATAGCCCCAAGTCCCCCCTTCGGGGGGATTTAGGGGGGCTGTTGTTTTTATATACCACACCGGGATGCGGTGACCCCACCACAACTGGCGGCTGATGCACCAGTCTTTGATGTTTTCCATCCAGTGTCGGTAAGTATTTTTGAATTTCGGCGGATAAAACTGAATGGTGTTGTTCTCTACATTTTCGAGCGCAGGTTTTACCAGATTTTCCATTTTCAGGAACCATTGAGCTGACAATTTAGGTTCAATCGGAACGTGTGTTCGTTCAGAAAAGCCTACCTTATTATTGTAATCTTCAACCTTGGCAACATTTCCGGCAGCTTCAAGCTCAACCATAATTTTTTCGCGAACAGCGAAACGATCTTCACCAACAAACATTCCGGCAGCTTCACTCATCGTGCCGTCTTCGTTGAAAATATCGATACTTGGCAAGTTGAAACGTAAACCGATCTCATAGTCATTTACATCGTGAGCAGGGGTAATTTTAAGGCAGCCGGTACCAAATTCCATATCCACGTATTCATCCTCAATAATCGGAATGGAACGACCAATCAGCGGAACCAGCACGCGTTTCCCTTTCAGATGGTGAAAACGCGGATCGTTCGGATTCACACAAACAGCAGTATCGCCCAAAATTGTTTCAGGACGTGTGGTTGCAATGGTGACGAAAAGATCAGCCCCCTCAACTCCCCCGGAGGGGGAGCTCTCTATTTCATATTTCAAATAATACAATTTTGACTGCATTTCGCGGAAAATCACTTCTTCGTCGGAAAGAGCAGTTTTTGCAGCAGGATCCCAGTTAACCATACGAACACCGCGATAAATCAATCCTTTGTCGTACAAATCGACAAATGTTTTGATGACCGATTCGCTGCGGACTTTGTCCATTGTGAAAGCGGTACGTTCCCAGTCACAGGAAGCACCCAGTTTTTTAAGCTGTTCGAGAATGATTCCACCATAATTGTGTGTCCATTCCCAGGCGTGGTTCATGAATTCGTCACGACTCAAATCGAATTTCGAAATCCCTTCATTCTTCAGCTTGTTCACCACTCTGGCTTCGGTGGCAATCGAAGCATGATCTGTTCCGGGCACCCAGCAGGCATTTTTGCCCAACATGCGGGCGCGGCGGGTTAATATATCCTGAATGGTATTGTTGAGCATGTGCCCCATGTGAAGAACTCCGGTAACGTTTGGCGGCGGAATAACAATGGTATAAGGTTCACGCTCGTCGGGTTCGGAATGAAAAAAACCGTTTTCCATCCAATATTGGTACCATTTATCTTCTACTTCGGCGGGATTGTACTTGCTTGGGAGTTCCATTTTTCGGTATTTATTGACTATTTTCTCTTTGTATTTTTAAACGAAGTTGCAAAAATAGAAAAATTACTTCGCTGTCAGAATAAATCGGTTTAGGGAAAATGGAAAAGGCCGGAATATCAATTCCGGCCTTTTTGAAAATCCTTCAGGATTAATAATTTTATAATACTGTTTGAACGTCTTGGTAAGGAAGTCCAAAAGCGTCGGCAACTCCTTTATAAACAACTTTTCCTTTCACTACGTTCAATCCTTTTTTCAATGATTCATCATCGGTACAAGCTTTCTTCCAGCCTTTGTTGGCTATCTGCAAAGCGTAAGGCAATGTAGCGTTGGTCAGTGCAAGGGTTGAAGTGCGTGGCACGGCGCCCGGCATGTTGGCAACACAATAATGAATTACGTGATCGATTACGAAAGTCGGATGATCGTGAGTGGTTGGTACGGTAGTTTCGAAACATCCGCCCTGATCTACTGCCACATCAACCAATACTGTTCCAGGTCTCATGGTTGCAAGCATATCGCGGGTAACCAATTTTGGAGCAACTGCTCCGGGAATCAGCACCGCACCAATGATTACATCGTGAGTACGAACCATGTCGCGAATGTTGTATTCGTTACTCATCATGGTTTTTACGTTTGCAGGCATAATATCGTCGAGATAACGTAAGCGTTTCAGACTTAAGTCGATAATGGTAACATCGGCGCCCAATCCACCGGCCATTTTAGCCGCTTCGGTTCCTACAATTCCGCCACCAATAATCAGTACTTTTGCGGGTGGCACTCCGGGAACACCGCCCAGCAAAACACCGTATCCGCCAAAAGTTTTTTCAAGGTATTTGGCACCTTCCTGAATTGACATACGTCCGGCCACTTCCGACATTGGAATCAGTAATGGTAAAGAACGATCAGCCATTTCAACAGTTTCGTAAGCCAGACAGATTGATTCGTTTTCAATCATAGCCATTGTTAACGGCTCACCTGATGCAAAATGAAAATAAGTGAATAAAATCTGGTCCTTTTTGATCAGCGGGTATTCCGACTCGATCGGCTCTTTCACTTTCATGATCATTTCAGCAATGGCATACACTTCTTCAATAGTCGGAAGAATTTTTGCCCCGGCATGAATGTAATCCTCATCACTAAATCCACTTCCCATTCCGGCAGTTGACTGCACATAAACTACATGCTTGTTTTTCAACATTTCAGCTACACCAGCCGGCGTTAAAGCAACCCGGTTTTCGTTGTTTTTAATTTCCTTTGGAACTCCTATAATCATCGTTGTAGTTTTTTTTATTGTTTTCAAAGGCCTCAAAATTAGGCGATCCGAATATCGGAAAACATGATAAATAACAATGAATTCACTATCTCCAACAAAGCTACAATTCCGATTTCAGGCAAATCGTTCATTTTTAACCCTGAAACTATTAAAATGAAAGTTATTGTGCTGTTAAGATTTCACATTAAACCAAAACTGAAAATTTTTATTTGAAATTGATAATCGTATATTTGCCGCCTCATTGATAATATTTTATACAACATGCCAAATACATCGGAACGCGGTAATTTGATGCCGGATTCGCCCATACGGAAGTTGGTTCCTTTGGCTGACAAAGCAAAGGAAAAGGGAAGGAAAGTGTATCACCTGAACATCGGACAACCGGATTTACCAACTCCTGAAAATGCTCTGGATGCCATCAGGAATATCGACCGGAAAATACTGGAATACTCTCCAAGTGAAGGGATCAGATCATTCCGTGAAAAACTCGCGGTGTATTATCATACTTTCAACATCGACGTTACCGCCGACGATATCATCATTACAACCGGAGGTTCTGAAGCGGTTACCTTTGCTTTTCTGGCTTGTCTCGATCCTGGCGACGAAATCATCGTTCCTGAACCTGCTTATGCCAATTATACCGCATTTGCCATTTTGGCCGGTGCAGTCATCAAATCTATTCCATCAAAAATTGAAGAAGGATTTGCATTGCCTCCAATGGAAGAATTCGAAAAGCTGATCACTCCGCGTACCAAAGGGATACTGATCTGCAACCCGAACAATCCAACCGGCTATTTGTACAACCGCTCCGAAATGAACCAGATTCGGGATATGGTCAAAAAATACGATTTGTATTTGTTCTCCGACGAAGTGTATCGCGAATTTTGCTACACCGGCGCACCCTATATTTCTGCTTTCCATCTCAAAGGAATTGAGCAGAACGTGGTGCTGATTGATTCGGTTTCGAAACGTTACAGCGAATGTGGTTTGCGAATCGGTGCACTGATAACCAAAAATCAGGCATTGAAAAAGAATGTGATGAAATTTTGCCAGGCACGTTTAAGTCCGCCATTGATCGGACAGATTGCTGCCGAAGCTTCTCTGGAAAACAATCAGGCATATATGCACGACGTTTACGAGGAATATGTTGGTCGTCGTAAGTTTTTGGTTGACGGACTGAACCGCATTAACGGGGTATATTCGCCCATCCCGATGGGTGCCTTTTACACAGTGGCCCGCCTTCCAATCGACGATTCTGACAAGTTTTGTGCCTGGTTACTCAGCGATTTCGAATACGAAAATCAAACCATTTTCATGGCTCCCGCTTCAGGCTTTTACACCACTCCCGGTTACGGCAAAGATGAAGTCAGGATTGCTTATGTGCTGAAGAAAGAAGACCTCGCCATGTCGCTGAAAATTCTGGAAGAAGCGTTGAAAGTTTACCCCGGAAGTAAGGTAAGACAGATTGCAGCAGTGGCACAGGAATAAAGCATCTAAATATCTGGGGTGTTTTATTCGTCTTCTTTGGAAGTTGCTTGCTGAGACTATAATTCGAAGTTAAATCCCCGGTTCAGTAAATCTTCGTATTTATTTTGGTCGAAGCGGTAGTACCAGGCTCCTTTACGCGAGGATTCCTTTTCCTTTTCCTCCTGCTTTTCCAACAGGTTCATCGACAGTAGTTTTCGCCTGAAATTACGTTTATCGAGCGATTTGTTATAGATCGCTTCATACAAACCCTGAAGTTGTGGAATGGTAAATTTATCGGGAAGCAATTCGAACCCGATGGGCTGAGTCCGTGCCCTGATTTGCAGTTTCTTCAAAGCGCGGTTTACCATAGCCGAATGATCAAATATCAGCGATGGCATCGATGAGATCGGAATCCAGGTAGCTCCGTGGTTTTTCACCAGTGCGAGATCGGAATCATTGATTTTTATGAGCGCAAAATAAGCTACCGATATGATGCGCGCACCCGGATCACGGTCAACTTCGCCAAACGTATAAAGTTGTTCCATATACACATCCGAAAGGCCGGTGAGTTGGTGTAAAATACGCTTGGCCGCGGCATCAACGGCTTCGATGTTTTTCAGGAAACCGCCCATCAGTGACCATTCTCCTTTTGCAGGAGGAAAATTTCTTTTCAGCAACAGAACTTTCAATTCACGTCCGCCTTCATCATATCCAAAAATGATGGAATCGACAGCTACATGGAATTTTTCGTGCTCTTTATAATACGACATGGAGGTGGTTATTCCGGCAAAGGCCAGTCGGTTGTTTCTTTGGTGCGAATATAAGTTTCGATGTGACGATCCGTTTTCGCTTCGTAAATATCTGAGATGGTCAGGATAATCCCGGTTTCTTCGACATTTCCAAAATGATCATTGATCACAGTACCGAAGGTTTTCATCGACGGGCTCAGGTTCATGTATGAATTGATTAATGGAGGAATGTTTTCGCCAAATTCACGCACTTTTTGCGAGAGTATTTTATAATCTTCCTTGTATGAACCGCCGTCGAATACTTCTTCCATTTCGGCCCTATTGATTCCCAAATCCAATGGATGGATCGGTGTCACAAGGTTTTCATCGTCGTTGAAGTATTTCATGAAAAAATACAGGATCAGGTTTCGTGCTTTGGTGTGAAAATGAGTGTACATAGTCACTTTCCCAAAGAAATATTTTATTTCCGGATGATCAACTATCAGGGCGCCCAGACCGTCCCATAAATTATCGAGGGCAAACAGCGCTTTGGCACCGGCTTTACTCGACTGGTAATGCGGCTGGACAAATGAACGGCCTAATTCAAGCGTATAAGGAAGGTATTCTATAATAAATTTTTCTGAAAAGTTAAAGAGTTGGGTGGTCGCTAACCGTACAACACCGTTTTCATCCTTCGGAAGTTGGTTGCAAAGAATGTAGCGATAACCGCCAATGATTTCGAGCGCTTGCGGATCCCATACAATGAGCTGTTTATATGGATCATTGCAGGTGTCATATTCATCAATATCAACTTCTTCTCCGATACCTCCTCCAGCGTCACGGAACGTAATTTCTCTTACCCGGCCAATTTCCAACATTACATTGGGCGAATCCTGATAGGTGATGATATAAATCTCATTATCACCTTTATTTGTTTTCCGCATCAACTTGTCCGGTGTCAATTCAGCCATCAACTTTTCCTTCGACACAGGTGCAATTATATCCTTCATACGATGTCTGATATTTTTATTGAGGTGCAAAAATAAAAAAAAACTGTCTTAAATCTTTTCATCAATCAATTAATCTTGGGCTCACGCCTCATTTGGTAACTTATACACTATGTCCTTTACTTCGGCCGCCCACTGATCCAATGTTTTACTTTTGTCGAAATGTTTATACGATATTGGTTTGCCAAACGTTAGCGTGAATTTTTGGTTTTTATGACTGAAGGTTTCGTCGGCCAGGTAAAACATTTCCAGGTTCCATTTCATCCTGAAAAAAGTACGAAAATTGGCCAAACGGTAAAAGAAATTGGAATTTCGGCCACTTACATGCACCGGAATAACATCCCGCTTGAATTCAATCGATTTGGCAATGAAGTGCTTCTTCCATACAAAGTCCCGAACTTTTCCCTTAATCAACCGCGAAGCAAATCCGGATGGAAATATAAGAATTTGTTTGTCAGACGAATAGGCTTCATTAAGTTGGAATATAACTTCTTTTGGCAGGCCGCCGTGTTTGTTCAGCGGTACAAAAACCGGACGGAGTTGCGGAATATTCATCAGCACATCGTTTACCAATACGACCACCTCTCCAAGCACCTGGTTAATTTTACACATAATCAGAAACGAATCGAAACCGCCTAAAGGATGGTTCGATGCAAAAATATAACGCCCGGAAGTTGGAATATTTTCGATTCCGTTAATGGTCTGATCAACATTAAAATGTTTCACCATACTTTTTGCGAATTCAATTCCTTCTTCATTACCGTATTTGGCCAGAATTTCATTGATCTCGTCGATATGTGCAATGCGGTTAATATACCGGTAAACAAATCCGGGAAGCTTTTTGGCAAGCCCCGGGTTTTTTTGCAGGAATACTTCCCTTATATTGATCGGTTCTACCGGCGCTTTATTTTAAGTATTCATTGGAAACGTATTTAATTGATGCCGAAAATATATAAAAATCGTCGAAATAATTTTTTTTGTGAAGTGAAACCCCGCTTTCAGACGGAACATTCAAGTAACCCAAAAGTTTAGAAAGCTCATCATTAAATAATAATGATAGAAATGTGAATACTTTAGAGTATTTAAAAAGTTTTATTAACGGATTTTCAAAATTGTGAACAAGTCGTAATATCCAATAAGACAGCATGTTGTGATAACGCTTTGTGATTATCCACAGTTTATCAACAGATTGCTAACAGCTTTTGTCCAATTACCATGTGACTGAAAAGGACTGAAAGTGGAAGAGAGTGACTGATTGTATATGATTTTTTCTTAGTTTTACGGATCAAATAAAGGTACTCGAAAAAATGAATTTCTCAGCAGAAAAAGAAGCAACCTTCGATGAAAAAGGAAGGGTCGTTTTACCGGCTGATTTCAAGAATGAAATGGGCGGAAATATTCCCGGCGGCCAGTTGGCCATCGAGATAGATCCGTATGAAAAGTGCCTGAATATTTACCCGATGGCCGAATGGGAAATACGCGTGGCCTATATCAAGTCGAAGCTTAACCGCGACAATAAGCAACACAGCAGGGTGCTCGATTCGTTTTACCGAAAATTCAAAATCGTTCCGGTACCCGAAAGTTGCCGCATGAACATTCCGAACAACTTCCTCGAGAAGGTCGGAATAACCAAAGAAGTTGTTTTTACAGGGCAGGGCGATCGCATCCGGCTTTGGGATGCTGCTGAATATGGCCGATATGTTGAGTCGTTTGACGACTATGAAGAAAATTATGCACGATTGTTTGGAAATGAAGAGGTATAAAAGTGGAAAGAGCTTATCACATACCGGTTTTATTGAACGAGAGTGTCAACGGGCTGGAAATTAAGGAGAATGGTGATTATGTTGACGTTACTTTTGGTGGCGGAGGCCATTCACGCGAAATTTTCAGCCGTTTAAAATCAGGTCGCCTTTTTGCTTTCGATCAGGACGAAGATGCCGCGGCCAATATCATTCACAACGACCGCTTCTTTTTTATCAGGCACAACTTCAAATACATCCGAAATTTTTTAAAGTATTATCAGGTTGAAAAAGTCGATGGTATTCTGGCCGACCTGGGTGTTTCGTCGCACGATTTTGATGTAGCCGAAAGGGGATTTTCCTTTCGTTTCGACGGAGATCTCGATATGCGGATGAATCGCGACTCGACACAAACAGCAGCTGACATTGTAAATACATACACTGAAATTCAACTCCGGACAGTCTTTCGCGAATATGGCGAGATTGACAATGCCGGACGGTTGGCCCGTCAGGTAGTTGAAGCACGAAATACAAAAACGATAAAAACCATCGAACAGTTCAGGGAAGCCATTGGTCCCTGCGTGCCGCGTCTTCAGGAAAGCAAATACCTGGCAAAAGTATTTCAGGCATTGCGTATCGAAACCAACAAAGAGATGGATGTGCTGCACGAATTTCTGGAACAAAGCATCGAATTGCTGAAACCGGGAGGCCGTCTTGTGGTCATAACCTATCATTCACTTGAAGACCGGATGGTGAAAAATTTCATGAGATCGGGCGATAAATCTGGAAAACAGGAGCAGGATTTCTTCGGAAATGTTGATTCACCGTTAGTAGCCATTAACCGGAGAGTAATTGTACCGGGAGATGAAGAACTTGAACGGAACCCGAGAGCCCGCAGTGCCAAATTGAGAATTGCAGAGAAAAAAGTATGACAGAGAAGAAAGACATAAAAAGCAAGCGGGTTTCAACAGCAGGATTGAAAAGTGTATTGGGTGGGAGCGTTTTGGCCAGCGAAAAAGTGACCAATTTGTTGCCATTCGTATTCTTTGTTGCATTTATGTTTATATGTCTGATCACCAACCGTTACTGGACCGAAAAAACCATCCGGAAAATGGAACTGGTGAGAGATTCATTGAAAGAATTCAAAGCTGAATCGGTGATACACGAAACTCAGCTCATGTATATCAATCGCCCTTCGGAAGTCACAAAAAAAGTGATCGAACGGAAAATTGATTTGATTGAGCCTGTTGAGCCTGCAAAGAAAATCAAAGTGAAAAAATTAGAAAATAAATAATGGAAATCAGGAAAGCTATAACCTTACGATTCGGCATCATCTATTTTGGGATTGCCTTATTCGGACTTGTTATAATTGCCCGGATGCTCATCATACAGAATGTGAATACCGAAAAATGGCAAACGATCGCCAAAGACCTGAGAAACAATACCACTGAAATCTGGGCCAAACGTGGAAATATCTGTGCCGACGATGGCAGTATATTATCCACCTCGGTTCCCTATTACGAAATCAGGATGGATATGCAGGCGCCTCGCATTCAGCAGGTGTTTGCCAAAGAATCGGATGCAATGGCCGACGAACTGTCAAATTTTTTCGGTTTCTCGAAAACTGATTTCAAGCTTCGCCTAAAAGCGGCATTTGACAAGAAGAACCGATGGTTTCTGGTTAACCCCCAGCAAATCGATCACAATAAATTTCAGGAATTCAGAACGCTAAAATCCATGTCGCGCAGCTATTTTGGCTCCGGGCTGGTAGTAGTTACCGAAAACAGGCGCATTTTGCCTCACGGCGATTTGGCAAGCCGCACCATCGGCGTATTAAATAAGGGCGTATTTGGCGGCGTGCACGGCTACGTTGGATACACAGGTGTGGAAGGTTTATCGGAGAATTATCTGGCCGGACAAAATGGGATGGCGCTTAAACGGAATTTCTCCGGAAGCTGGATCAATACACCAATGTTAGAACCAAAGGAAGGGAAAGATGTAATCACCACCATCAACGTAAACCTTCAGGATTATGCCCAATCCTCGTTGGGCAAACAAATGGAAATAAGCCAGGCCGAATGGGGAACTGCCATTGTGATGGAAGTAAAAACCGGTAATATTAAAGCAATTGCCAATATGGGCCGCAAAAAAGACGGAACGTACGGCGAGACTTACAATTTTGCTTTTGGTCATGCCGGGTGCAGCGAACCCGGATCAACTTTTAAGCTGATGTCGCTCATGGTGGCCATGGAAGAAGGCTATGTGGATACAATGGACATGTTCGATACCGGCAGGGGCGCCTGGGAATACAAAGGACAAAAGATGCTCGACAGTGATTACGATAAAGGCGGTCACGGAATGATAACCATGAAAAAAATATTTGAACTTTCATCCAATATCGGTACGGCAAAAATCATTACCAAATTTTATGAAGGCAGGGAAAAGGATTTTATTGACCGTATTTACAGTTTCGGACTGAACAAGCAACTCGGGCTTGGATTTCTTGGAGAAGCAGAACCACGAATCAAATATCCGACTGACCCTGATTGGTGGGGACCTTCGCTCGCCTGGATTGCACATGGTTACGAAATCAAGATTGCACCCATCCAAACCCTGACATTTTATAATGCGGTAGCCAACAACGGCATAATGGTAAAACCAAAATTTATCGAAGAAATCAGGGAAAACGGGATGCCAGTCCGCAAGTTTAAAACCGAAGTTGTCAATCCTTCCATCTGTTCGAAAACTACCTTATCAAAAGCCCAGGATATGCTCAAAGGAGTATGTAAAAACGGAACCGGGAAAAGTCTGAAAAATCCGTACTACACCATTGCGGGAAAAACCGGAACAGCAGTTATTGCCAATGATAACAGAGGTTACACAGTTGGAGGCGCCAAAAAATACCAGGCTTCCTTTGTTGGATATTTTCCGGCCAACGATCCGAAATTTACCTGCATTGTGGTCATTGTTGGCCCGAAAGGGAAATTCTACGGAGGTTCGGTGGCTGGTCCTGTTTTCAGAGGAATTGCCGATAAAGTATATGCTTCCTATCTGACACCAGCTGCTGATTCAATTCCGCCTTATGCCGAAGTTCCTGCGGTAAAACCCGGTTTGAGAGATGATGTGATGCTCTTTGCGAAGGAACTGGGATTTAAAACCCAGTCGCAGAATATGACTGCCGACCATGTTGCGATTGCCAATGATACCATGACCGTTTTTGTGAATGGAGTAACCGACATTCCGGGTACTGTTCCCGATGTGGTTGGAATGGGTGCCGGCGATGCAGTATATCTTTTAGAGAAGGAAGGCCTGACCACTAAAATAAATGGATTCGGACGTGTATTCCGACAGTCATTAAATCCCGGAATGCCCATCGCCAAGGGCGAAACTATTTCTCTTGAATTGGGATTCGATGCACTTGAAATTATGAAAAAAGACAGCGTTGCGGCTAATGATACTATTCAGTCTGCGCCAATGGCTTTAGTTCCGGTGGAAGATAAGTCTGAAACTGTAAAGGATGAAGAAGTAAATTCAAAGGTTAGTCAAAGTCCCGCAGTACAGCCAAAACCAAATCAGGAGGCTATTGATAAGTGGAAGGCAAAGGTTGCTGCTCAAAAAACTCAGGAAGCTAAGATGGCAACTGAGAAAAATACAGAGAAAGCAAAACCAAGTCAGGAGGCTATTGATAAATGGAAAGCAAAAGTCGCAGCGAAAAAAGCACTGGAAGGAAAGAATGAGAAAAAGAAAAATACGGTAAAACCAAAAGCAAGTCCGGAGGCTATTGCAAAGTGGAAGGCAAAAGTCGCTGCACAAAAAGCGCTGGAGAAAAAGAATGCAACGAAGAACAATACTGAACAACCAATAAAATAACATCAATGAAACAATTGAACGACATACTGATTGGTATTGAGTTGCTTGAAACCAGAGGAGATTTATCTGTTCCGATCCGCAGCATCCAGTTCGATTCGCGGAAAGTGAAAGCAGGCGACTTGTTTGTTGCTGTGAAAGGTTCTCACACCGACGGACATCAGTTTATCGCGAAAGCTATTGAAATGGGCGCTGTTGCCGTGGTTTGCGAAGAAGTTCCTGAAGATTTCCCTTACGAATTGGTGTTGGTTTGTATCAGAAATACGCAGAAAATGTTTGGCAAAATAGCCGCCGCTTACTACTGTAATCCATCGGCCAACCTGAAAGTGGTGGGTGTAACCGGAACCAACGGAAAAACTACTATCGCGACACTGCTATACAATACATTTACATTACTTGGGTACAAAGTAGGATTGATTTCGACCATCAAATATTATGTGGGCAAGGATGAATTTTATGCAACCCACACCACTCCTGATGCTTTGCAGATTCAGGAACTGATGGCCCGCATGGTCGAAGCCGGTTGTGAATATTGCTTCATGGAAGTCAGTTCTCATGCCATCGATCAGGACCGGATCAGCAGTGTTCAATTCGTTGGCGGCATTTTCACCAACCTAAGCCACGATCACCTCGATTATCATATCACATTTGCCGAATACCTGAAAGCCAAGAAGAAATTTTTTGATCTGCTTCCTGAAACTGCCTTTGCCCTGACCAATACCGACGACAAAAACGGGATGGTGATGCTTCAGAATACGGTTGCAAACAAACAGACCTATTCATTAAGGTCGTTGGCCGATTTTCACTGCAAAGTGCTTGAAAAGCATTTCGATGGAATGTTGCTAAGTATTGACGGGCATGAAGTCTGGACACATTTTACCGGTGTATTCAATGCCAGCAACTTGTTGGCAGTGATGGGCGCTTCCATTCTGCTTGGAATCGGCCAGGAGGAAATGCTCTGTATCATGAGCGAGTTGCGTCCTGTTTCGGGCCGGTTCGAAATCATCCGTTCTCCGGAAGGCAAATATGCAGTGGTCGATTATGCTCATACGCCTGACGCCATTAAGAATGTATTATCAGGAATAACTGATATACGGACCGGAAACGAACAGGTGATCACAGTGATTGGCGCCGGTGGCGACCGCGATAAAACAAAACGTCCGGAGATGGCACAGGAAGCAGTAAGGCAAAGCGACAAAGTGATCCTGACCTCCGATAATCCGCGTTCGGAAGAACCGGAACAGATTCTGGCCGATATGGAAGCCGGAATTGAGGCACATCAAAAATCAAAAGTCATATCGATTGTCAACCGGAAAGAGGCAATCAAAACAGCCTGTATGCTGGCGCGCCCCGGAGATATTGTTCTGGTGGCAGGTAAAGGGCACGAAGATTATCAGGAAATTAAAGGGGTGAAATATCACTTCGACGACAAGGAAGTGATCAACGAAATATTCGGCAATAACTAAAATACAGAACTATGTTCTACCATTTGTATCAGTTTTTAAAAGATTGGGACATCCCCGGATTGGGAATGTTTCAGTACATCTCTTTCAGGTCGGGAGCAGCAATCATCGTTTCGTTGCTCATCACTGTTGGATTCGGTAAAAAGCTGATCAACTTTTTGCGCCACAAACAGATTGGCGAAGAGGTTCGCGATCTGGGTCTCGAAGGTCAGATGCAGAAGAAAGGAACGCCAACAATGGGAGGTCTCATCATACTGGCTTCCATCATTATACCAACCGTTTTGTTCGCCCGGCTTGACAATATTTACATCATTTTGATGCTTATCACTACCATTTGGCTGGGACTGATCGGTTTCCTCGACGATTACATTAAAGTATTCCTGAAAGATAAAAAGGGACTGGCCGGTAAATTCAAAATTCTGGGTCAGGTTTCACTTGGCATCATCGTGGCAAGTACCTTGTATTTTTCGGATGAGGTAGTGGTTCGTGAACGGATAGTTGATGCGAACGGAATGTTTGTGAAAGAGATTGTAGTTGACAGCATTACCGGTCGTGGCAGATTACAGCATTTGACAACCGAAGTAAAATCGACCAAAACCACCATTCCGTTCTTTAAAAATCATGAATTTGATTACGGCATACTTGTAGCATTTATGGGCGATCGCAACACAATCTGGAGATGGCTGATTTATGCATTGGCCATTATTCTGATTATCACTGCTGTTTCGAATGCAGCCAACCTTACCGATGGAATTGACGGACTGGCGACAGGGACTTCGGCCATCAGCGGTGCCACTTTCGGGATACTGGCCTATGTGAGCGGTAACGTGATTTATGCCGAATACCTGAACATCATGTATATACCCAACCTGGGCGAACTGACCATATTTGTCGCCGCATTTATTGGTGCAACCGTCGGTTTCCTTTGGTACAATTCATATCCGGCCGAAGTTTTTATGGGCGATACCGGCAGCCTTGCGCTTGGTGGTATTCTGGCGGTCTTCGCGGTAATCATCCGCAAAGAATTTCTCATCCCTATTTTGTGCGGAATATTTGTTGTCGAAAATTTATCGGTGGTTATTCAGGTCGCCTATTTCAAATATTCAAGGAAGAAATACGGGGAAGGGCGCAGGATTTTCCTGATGAGCCCCATCCATCATCACTTTCAGAAAATGGGAATTCCGGAGGCGAAAATTGTGACCCGTTTCTGGATTGTTGGTATCGCTTTGGCTGTTTTTACCATTGTTTCACTGAAAATGCGTTAAAAAAAATGAGCAAACGAATTGTCATACTTGGAGCCGCAGAAAGCGGAGTTGGTGCAGCCATCCTGGCCCGCAAACAGGGATTTGACGTGTTTGTGTCTGACTTCGGAGCCATCAAAGAGAAATATAAAAAGGAGCTGATTGACCGGCAATTCGATTTTGAAGAAGGCCAGCATTCCGAAGAAAAAATATTGAATGCAGATGTGGTGATTAAAAGCCCGGGCATTCCTGAAAAAGCGCCGTTGATTAAAAAATTAAAAGAACTGGGAGTTCCTGTTATTTCTGAAATTGAATTTGCCGGACGATACACTTCAGCAAAAAAGATATGCATTTCAGGAAGTAACGGGAAAACGACCACCACTTTGCTGACTTACCATATTCTTGAAAAAGCCGGTTATAATGTCGGTTTGGCCGGAAATGTGGGGCAGAGTTTTGCCTGGCAGGTGGCCGAAAAGGAATTTGATTATTACGTGATTGAACTGAGCAGCTTTCAGCTCGACGGAATGGTTGATTTTAAAGCCGACATCGCCGTCCTTCTCAACATTACCCCCGATCATTTGGATCGGTACGAATATAAAATGCAAAACTATGTCGATTCGAAGTTTCGCATTGTGCAAAATCAGACCGCACAGGATATTTTCATCTGGTGCAGCGACGATCCAGTGCTGAAACTTGAAATGAAGAAAAGAAAAATTGCCGCCCAATGTGTGTCTTTTGGCCTGGGGTTACCTCCTGCCGAAGGTGCCGGAGTGATTGATAACAACATGATTATTAACTGGAAACAAAATATTTTTACTATGTCGATTTTAGATATTGCATTACAGGGAAATCACAATACTTACAACTCTATGGCTGCAGGTATTTCAGGAATGGCTGTTAATATCAGGAATGAAACGATCCGTGAGAGCATGGCCGATTTTAAAGGAGTAGAACACCGACTCGAACGCTTTCTGAAAGTTCATGGAATTGAATTTATCAACGATTCAAAAGCAACCAACATTAATTCGACCTGGTATGCACTCGAAAGTATGAGCCAGCCTACTGTTTGGATTGTGGGAGGGATTGACAAAGGGAACGATTATTCTCAACTGACCGAATTGGTCAGGAAAAAAGTAAAGGCCATCGTTTGCCTGGGTATAGACAATTCTAAGATTCTGGAAGCGTTTAAGCATATTGGTATCGACATGGTCGAAACCCAATCGATGGATGACGCAGTACGTTCTGCCTATTACCTTGCCCGAAATGGCGATACCGTTTTATTGTCACCCGCCTGTGCAAGTTTTGATTTGTTCGAAAATTACGAAGATCGTGGATATCAGTTTAAAAATGCAGTAAAGGAATTGTAACTATGGCAGGTAAACTGGCTAAAATATTTAAGGGAGACCGGACACTTTGGGTGGTGCTGATTTTTTTATCGCTTGTTTCGCTTGTAATTGTTTACAGCGCTACAGGTAAATTAGCCTATCGCGAGGAAGGCGGAAACACAGCATATTATCTGATCAGGCAGGTTGTATTTATTCTTACCGGCTTTGGTATCATGCTTTTCCTTGTCAATATTGTTCCGGTGGTTGTATATTTTAAGATTGCGCCGGTCTTGATTGGTGTCACCATATTTGCGCTGATCCTGGCCATTATTCAGTTTAAACTGACAGGTAATGCTGACCAGGAAACTTCCCGCTCGCTCGACGTAGGGTTCTTCAGTTTCCAGCCTTCGGAGCTGGCCAAAATTGTGCTGATCATGTTTGCTTCCCGAATGCTGTCGAAATCTCAGAAAACCGATGAGGAACTGAGAAAGGCTTTTTGGTGGGTGACAGGTGTTTCGGGGGTGGTTTGCTTCCTGATTTTCATGAGCAACATTTCAACGGCAGCGCTTATATTTCTAAGTGTTATGGTACTGATGCTGATTGCACGTGTTCCTGTGAAGTTGTTCTCAATGCTCGCCGGATTTGGAGTTTTAATGGGCGTATTGTTGTTTTTTACTGCTGATTTAATGCCGGCCAGTTTTGGCCGTGTCCATACTTTTAAAGAACGAATTGTCGATTTTACCAAAGGCGATGCCAACGAACTGGTGGGAACCACACAGGCTGACTATGCGAAACTGGCCGTTTTTGAAGGCGGAATGTTCGGAAAAGGACCCGGTAACAGCGAAGTGAGCAATTACATGGAAGCCGGGTACAACGATTTTATTTATGCCATTTTTATTGAAGAGTATGGTTTTGTCGGAGGCCTGGGCCTGTTATTATTGTATCTGATTTTATTGTTCCGCGGAGTCATTATTGTCAGGCGGTGCGATCGGACCTTCCCTGCATTTATGGTCGCCGGGCTGATCGTGCTGATGGTATTTCAGGCTTTTATCAATATGGCTGTTTCAGTCGGGGCAGCTCCCGTAACCGGTCAGCCATTGCCCTGGGTGAGCATGGGCGGATCGTCGATGTTATTTACTGCCGCTTCCTTCGGGATCATTCTGGCAGTCAGTTCGAACAATCAAAAGAATAAAGCAGCAACCGAGCAATTGGTTGTTGTGGATGTACCAAACGAAGATCAGGCTTTGTGAGATGGAGAAACTGAAAGTCATAGTAAGTGGAGGAGGGACCGGGGGACATATTTTCCCGGCCATTTCAATTGCCAACGAACTCAAAGAGCGTTTTCCTGAAACGGAAATCCTTTTTGTAGGCGCTCTTGGCAAGATGGAGATGGAGCGTGTTCCTGCAGCCGGTTATCGCATTATCGGATTGCCGGTGATGGGTTTTCCACGCAAAGCTTCGCTGAAAAGTCTGGTGTTTTTCCTGAAATTGTTCCAAAGTATGCGTTTGGCGCGCAAAGTAATTTCAGATTTTAAACCCGATGTAGCGATTGGCGTGGGTGGATTTGCAAGCGGCCCGGTTTTAAAGGCAGCCGTACGGAGAGGAGTGCCGACTGTACTTCAGGAACAAAATTCTTATGCCGGCGTGACCAACAAGTTGCTGTCGTCGAAGGTGAAAAAAATATGTGTGGCCTATCCAAATATGCAGCGCTATTTTCCGAAAGATAAAATAGTTCTGACAGGAAATCCGGTACGCAAAAACCTGATTGAAGCGGTGGTGAACAAAAGCGAAGCTTATGAATATTTTAAGCTAAATAAAGCAAACCCGGTGGTGTTGATTATTGGCGGAAGCCTTGGCGCACGCACCATCAACGAAAGTGTAATGGCCAATCTGGAACAGATCCGTCAGTCCGAAGTTCAGATCATCTGGCAAACAGGAAGTTTTTATTACCGCGAAATGCTGGAACGTTTGGGAACCAATTATCCTGAAAATCTGCAACCAATGGAATTTATTTCGCACATGGATATGGCCTACGCTGTGGCAGATGTAGTGATTTCGCGTGCCGGTGCCGGAACTATTTCGGAATTGTGTTTGCTGGCCAAACCTAGTATTCTGGTTCCTTCGCCCAATGTGGCCGAAGATCATCAAACCAAAAATGCAATGGCGCTGGTCGAAAATCACGCTGCCATCCTGATAAAAGACAAGGATTCGAAAGGTCAATTGTTTCAACAAACTTTCAGCTTACTGGCTGATGAAACCCGATTAAAAACCCTTTCAGAAAATATAAAGAAATTAGGTCGCCCGAATGCGGCAAAAGATATAGTGGATGTGATTCTGGAGGTGGTAAGCCCCCTTCCCGTTCCCCCTGGTTCGACAGGCTCACCAACCAGAAGGGAAAGTTGAGGTAGCATCATGACCATCAATTGTTGGTTTTTTAGCTCCAGCGGAGCGAAATATTTGTAGAAAAAAATGGATCAACGGGGTTAAATGTCCGCGAGTTACAGATGAAAAAGGCCAAACTCTTCTTTCGAACAGTCTGCCCCGCTGTAGCGGGGGAATGGGAATAGCCTTTAAATATGAAATAAATGGTTGAAATAAAAAACGAATGTTAAAATTAACCGACATAAAACAAGTGTATTTCCTGGGTATCGGGGGAATCGGGATGAGCGCTCTGGCACGTTATTTTGCGAGTCAGGGCATCGCTGTTTCCGGGTACGACCGTACAGCAACCCAATTGACCCTTCAACTTGAAAAAGAAAGAATTGCTGTGCATTACCAGGACGATCCGTCAAAATTGCCTTCCGACCTGAATGTTGCAGACTCTTTGATCGTTTATACACCCGCAGTTCCGGCCAATCATCAGGAATTGAATATTCTGATTGATCGTGGATTCACACTTCATAAACGTTCGGAAGTACTTGGAATCATCTGTAACAGCCAGCGAACTATTGCCGTTGCCGGAACCCATGGAAAAACCTCGGTCACCACCATGACTGCCCATATTCTGAAATCTTCGGCGACCGGTTGTGCTGCTTTTATGGGTGGAATTTCAAAAAATTACCAGACCAATTTATTGCTTGATAATACCGGCAGCCAATGGATTGTGGCCGAAGCCGACGAATTTGACCGTTCGTTTCTTCAACTCAAACCCGAATTGGCTGTGATTACCTCGATGGATGCCGATCACCTGGATATTTATGGTTCGCACGAAAAAGTGATTGAAAGCTTTAAATTATTTGCCGGTCAGATAAAACAAGGTGGTTCGTTGATACTTAAAAAAGGGCTTTCGGTAGGTACAGCACTTTCATCCATTCAGATTTACAGCTATTCTATTACTGAGGATGCCGATTTCTGTGCCGAAAATATAGCGTTGAAAAACGGATTTTACCATTTCGATCTGAAAACTCCAACTTTCAGGATTGAAAAACTGGAGTTGAATTACCCCGGTTTGCTGAATGTGGAAAATGCAGTTGCCGCTTCAGCGTTGGCAATTCTGGCAGGCGTTTCTCCTGATGAAATCCGCGCAGCTTTGACCACCTATTCAGGAGTAAAAAGGCGTTTCGATATTCAATTAAACAACGGAACTTTTGTGCTGATTGATGATTATGCGCATCATCCGGAAGAATTAAAAGCGACCATTCAGTCGGTCCGCGATATTTACAAAGGTCGGACATTAACAGGCGTATTCCAGCCGCATCTTTACAGCCGGACAAAAGATTTTGCCGCGGGTTTCGCTAAAAGTCTGGATTTGCTGGATGAAATTGTACTGCTGGATATTTATCCGGCCCGGGAGCTTCCGATGGAAGGTGTAAGTTCAGGATTGATCTTTAACCTGATGGAAAACCGAAACAAGACAATGTGTAACAAAAAGGAATTACTCAGGTTGGCGGCATCATTTAAGCCGGGAATCGTCCTGATGATGGGCGCCGGAGATATTGATACGCTGATTGAACCTGTAAAAGAGCAATTATTAAAGCATGAGGATATTTAAAAAGATAATGGTCTTATTGGGTTGGTTGTGTCTGGCAGTGTTTGTCGGATTTACAATTTACTTCGCCTACGCGCAGATGGAAGCGGTAAGGTGCCAGTCAATTGTGGTTTATATCAATCCCAATTCGCCACGATTTATGGATGAAGCAGAGATAACCGGCATGATCGAAAAATCAGGTGAGCCAATTATCGGTCACCGGCTTTTGGCCATTAATATTGACCACCTTGAAGCAAAACTGACCACCTTTGCAACCCTGAACAATGTGGAAATCTATCGGAAAATTGACGCCCGGGGATGGTCATTCAACGGAAAACTGGTCATCAATGTTGACGAAAGAACACCAATTCTCAGGATAAAAAATGCCAGTGAAGATTATTATCTCGATCGTGATGGAGTAGTAATTCCGGTTTCGTCTAATTACATTGAACGGATCATGATTGCAAGCGGAACGTTTCCTGACGAAACGGTAAAAAAAAATCTGCTGAAAATGACCGATTTTGTGAACAAGGACGAATTTTGGAGAGCACAGATTGAACAGGTTTTAATTCAGCCTAACGGCGAATTGCTGCTGTTGCCACAGGTAGGCGATTACCTGATCATATTTGGAAAACCTGACGATTATGAATTGAAATTCAGGAATTTAAAAGCAGTTTACCAACAAGGATTTAAAAATTTTGGATGGAACAAGTATAAGGCCATTAGTGTGAAATATCAGAACCAGGTTGTTTGTACAAAAAAGTAGATTATGGACAAGAACGAAGTAATTTTTGCAGCCGTTGACATCGGGTCAACAAAGGTAGTTGCCCTTGCCGGGAAAAAGATCGAGGATAATAAAATCCAGATTGTCGGGCTCGGACATAGTGCTTCGCGTGGCATCAAACGTGGAGTAGTTTTAAATGTCGAAGAGGCATTTGCTGCGGTGAACGATGCTGTCAGTCAGGCCGAAAAAGAATGCGGCCAGGCCATTGAGAATGTTTTTGTCAATATATCAGGGCAATATCTGACTACACTTACCACCCGTACTCAGCGAACAATTGGCCGTGATCATTCTGTTACAGAGGCCGATATCATGCAAATGACCGAGCAGGCCCGACAGATTGTCCTTCCGGAGGGAATGGCCATCTATCACATTAATTCGGAGTTTTACACCGTTGACAGTGAATCAGGAATCACCAGTCCGGTAGGAACAATAGGTGAGAAAATCGAAGGTACTTTCAAATTACATTTGGCTCCAGAGTCTTACTCCAGGAACATTTCAACCTGCTTCCGCGAGGGCCGCATCAATGTGCAAAAAACTATTCTTGATCCGATTGCATCCTCGGCAGTGGTTCTGACCGATGATGAAAAGGAAGCCGGGGTTGCACTGGTTGATATTGGCGGAGGAACCACCAAAATTTCCATTTTCTGCGATGGAGTGCTTTGTCACACCTCCATGGTTCCGTTTGGCGGAAATGTACTTACTCATGATATAAAAGAAGGCTGTTCCATAACAGTCAAGCAGGCCGAATCACTGAAGGTGCAGTTTGGTCAGGCCATTGCTGATTTTGCTCCTGAAGATAAAGTGGTAACCATTCCGATACAGGGTTGGGAACCGCGTCAGATATCGTTTAAAAGTCTGGCCAACATTATCCAGGCCCGAATGGAAGAGATTGTGGATGGATTCGCCTTTCAGATCCGCAAATCGGGTTATGCTGATAAATTGGGCGCCGGAATTGTCATTACCGGTGGTACCTCTCTCCTACCCAATCTGGGCCAATTGATTAAATTCCGCACCGGCTTTGATGTCAGAAAAGGCAAACCAAACCTGAATTATTTTATTGCCCGGAAGGAAGTAGATGATCCACGGTATTCGACCGTTCTTGGATTATTGAAAATAGCTGCCGAAGAAAAAGGTCCTGTTGGTAAAAAAAGGAAAAAAGTGAAAGTTAAATCCAACGAACCGGGGATTATTGACAAGATGCAAAAAAGAATTGTACAAGGGAAAAATGAAATTACGCAGAGCATTATCAATTTTTTCGAAGAAATACCTGCTGATACAGAAATGAATCAGGATTCGTGATGAAAAACCTGCTTAAAAGAAATGACTTAGATATTAATATAATCATGTCTGCCTTATGATTGACGAGATACTTAATTTCGGAATAGAGCAAGCAAATTCTTCAATCATCAAAGTAATTGGTGTTGGGGGAGGTGGATGCAATGCCGTCAAACACATGTTTGAAGAAGGCATTGTTGGTGTTGACTTCATTATTTGTAACACCGATGCACAGGCAATGCAAAACAATCCGGTGCCAATTCGGATTCAGTTGGGTGTGACCCTGACCGAAGGCCGTGGCGCGGGAAATTTACCGGGACAGGGTGAACAAGCTGCCATTGAAAACCTGGACGACATCCGGGATGTTCTGGAAGGTACAACCAAAATGGTGTTTATCACCGCCGGGATGGGAGGTGGTACCGGAACGGGGGCTGCCCCTGTCATTGCACAACTTGCACGCGAACTGGGTATTTTGACGATTGCAGTTGTTACACTTCCTGCTCCTTCCGAAGGACGTCGAAGATATGAGCAGGCTCGTGCCGGAATTGACAAACTGAAAGATCATGTGGATAGCATGCTGGTAATCAGCAACGAAAAACTGCATAAAATATACGGAAACCTTCCGGCATCGGTGGCATTTAAAAAGGCCGACAACATTATCACAACTGCCGTTAAAGGAGTGGCCGAAATCATTACCCTTCACGGAAATATCAACATCGACTTTGCCGACGTTTGTACAGTAATGGCCGGAAGCGAAGTGTTTATCATGGGAACAGGTTTTGCCACAGGCGAAGGACGTGCAATGAAATCGGTTCAGCAGGCACTCGAATCGCCTTTGCTTGATAGCAGCAGCATCCGTGGAACCAAAGATATTTTGCTCAATATCATCTCCGGAACACAGGAAATTACGATGGGCGAAATTGGTGAAATCATTGATTATTTGCAGGAAGCAGCTGGTCAGGATGCGACAATCATCTGGGGGAACGGTATCGACTTACGGCTTGGCGACCAAATCAGCGTCACCATTATCGCAACCGGTTTTGATGTGAATCCGAACCGCATATTCCAGCGACCAGCCGAAGTGGTGGAACTAAGAATGGAGGATGATGAATTTGAAATCAACATTGAAGATGAAAAATCGTTCGAAATAGTTGAAGCCGCAGTTCCCAAAAGAGAGGTTTTAAAGGAACGCAAGACCCAACCACTTCAGGAAGAAAAATCCGGAAAACACAAATCCAAAAGAAAGAATGAATTTGCCGGAGAATCAAATCATGAAGATACAAACAGTTGGTTTTCACGTCAGTTCACCAAATTCTTTGAAGATAAGGATTCATCGGTAAACGATCAAATGCAATAAAAATCAGATTATAAACACGAAAAATATAGGATCATGTCAAACGAAATAATGAATTTTGATATTGCCACGAACTCAGGTTCAATCATAAAGGTAATTGGTGTAGGCGGTGGTGGTGGAAACGCAGTGAATCACATGTACCATCAGGGGATTCGTGATGTGGATTTTATGGTTTGCAATACCGACTCGCAAGCGTTGGTAAACAGTCCTGTTCCGTTTAAGGTTCAGTTGGGTTCGTCGCTCACCGAAGGG
Organism: Bacteroidales bacterium; assembly: GCA_038248385.1. Taxonomy (GTDB): domain Bacteria; phylum Bacteroidota; class Bacteroidia; order Bacteroidales; family Prolixibacteraceae; genus Aquipluma. Next base: position 3,502 of record JBBRXN010000071.1, on the reverse strand, counting down.
CGTGGGGCAGGAAATAAACCCGAAACAGGCCGTGAAGCCGCCATTGAGAATATTGAAGATGTGAAAAAGATATTGGGCACCAACACAAAGATGGTTTTCATTACTGCCGGAATGGGTGGTGGAACCGGAACAGGTGGCGCGCCGGTAATTGCACAGGCAGCCAAAGAATTGGGCATCCTCACCGTCGGAATTGTAACCATTCCTTTCCGTAACGAAGGCCGCCGCCGCATCAAACAAGCGGTTGAAGGGATTGCCGCCATGGAAATACATGTTGATTCGTTGTTGGTAATCAACAATGAACGGATTCGCGAAATGTATGGCGATTTCAAGATTTCGGATGCGTTTGCCAAGGCCGATAATATTCTGGCTACAGCTGCGAAGGGAATCGCTGAAATCATTACTGTTCCGGGTTATATCAACGTTGACTTTGCCGATGTTGAAACGGTGATGCGCAACAGCGGTGTCGCCCTGATGGGAACCGGTATCGCTTCAGGAGTAAACCGTGCGATTATTGCAGTTGAAGAAGCCTTGAATTCTCCTTTGCTGAACAACAATGACATCTTAGGCGCACGCAATATTTTACTGAATATTACTTCAGGATCGGAAGAAATTACAATGGACGAAATTGGCGAAATCACCGATTTTATTCAGGAAAAGGCAGGAAACTCTGCCGATCTGATCTGGGGAAATGGAGTTGATGAAGAATTGGGCGATAAAATTTCGGTAACGATTATTGCCACAGGTTTCAGTACCAGCAGTATTCCTGAAATGGCTATAAACACCAATCAGGAAAAAACCTATCACACCCTGAATGATGATACCAAGGGAAATACACAAACAGTGAAGGCAGAAGCAAAGAATTCCGTAGAAAACGAATTGTACGGCACGAAGAACGTTAAACAAAAGACTTTCGAATTTGAGATGAATACCAGCGTATATGATGAATTCGAAGGATTGTATGGAAATAATCCAAAGAAAGAATCCTTCAACGAAGTGGATGAGCCGGTTGATTATACTCAAACGTCGGAAGAAACGGTGGATGAGCTGGAAAATATTCCTGCATACCGCCGAAAGAACCTGAGATTTTCCGGCTTTAAAAAAAAAGTTGAAGAAAAATTTTCCCGATTTTCTATAACTCCAGATGAAAATAATAATGTAATTTTACGTGACAATAATTCATATTTGCACGATAACGTTGACTAATAAAAGAGAAAATGAACCTATTCGACCAGATAAGCAGTGACATAATGGAGGCGATGAAAGCCCGTGAAAAAGAAAAACTCGAAGCTTTGCGCGGAATTAAAAAAGTGATGCTTGAAGCCAAATCGGCAGAAGGCGGAACAGGCGAATTATCTGATCAGGAAGTCCTGAAGATTATTTCGAAATTGGCCAAACAAGGAACCGATTCTGCAACTATATACAAAGAGCAGGGACGCGATGATTTGTATGATCATGAAATGTTTCAGGTAAAAGTTTTTGAAACCTATCTTCCTGTAAAAATGTCGGACGCTGAGTTAACCAATACTATTCAGGCGATTATTGCTGAAGTTGGCGCCACAAGTGTCAAAGAAATGGGTAAAGTGATGGGAATAGCTTCCAAAAAGCTGGCAGGACTGGCTGATGGCAAGGATATTTCGGACAAAGTGAAAGCGTTGTTAAGCTAAAGATATCATGTTGGGACCTGAAATCTCAGGTTTTTAAATTTAAGAAGGAAACAGAAAGCGGGTAGAAGCCCGCTTTCTGTTTTTTATGGACTGATTTTCTGCCCGATCTATTTATGGTTTAATACCTAATGCAATTTCAAATCAGACCAAAGCCATTGTGGTATAATGCCGATGAATAGAAATGTTAAGGCCAATCGAGTGAGCGCAGATTGGACTGTTACATTTCTTCAATCGGTATTAGTTCGTGACCAAGCTTTTGCTCCCGTAGTATTCCACTTTTTCTAAGTTTTTCAAGTTCTTCCTGCACTTCTTTCAGCCTGGTTCTGGCATCTATCACAGTTTTCCTGATGTAACTGTTCTATTGATATTTATCTCCTATAAAGAAAAATTAAACAGATTTGGAATAATTCGCCTGATTTTTTAAATTTGTGGAAAGAGACTGAATTGTAATCCACCTTAAATTTACAATTATGCTGGACTTTGATCATTTTGCCTATAACAGGACTATCTTACCAACGGATGATATCGAGAGAAGGGAGTTCTTTAAAAAGCTTGAACAACAATTTCATGAAGAAATTAAGAACTCGGAGCTTGCACAGGAATATTTCAGTAGATACAACCAACTCCATATCGATAGCTTCATTAAATTGTATGCTTCCAGAAAAGCCCACCTGGTTCAATGCTACAAATTTTACGCTAATGAATACCATGAAAAGGAGATTTCAGAATTAAATTTTCAGGAAAAAGCAGAAAATATGTTGGCAGCCATACTTCAGAAAAAGTTGTTCGATATGCAACTGAAATGGAGAGCCGGAAAATTGGAAATTGATGAAATCAGTATGTCGCACGACTTTAACTTTTGGGAAGAGCATATTTTATCCTGCATGTTTATTCCCCCGGTGGAGAGGAATGAATTGGAACTGATGAAGGAATATATAATGCGATTTGATGAAAATGATGAGGTGGATGATTACACTGACTGGCAGGATTACGAACGGTTAACACTAAAAGACGAACATGGTTTGATGCAGGACTTACCGGAATGGTATGAGTTTTATGATTTAAGAATGGGTACCGGAGCTCTTTTTAACCTGCCCAACCAAAAAGGAGAAAGAGAAGAATATTATATGGATCTTATCCGCGAAGATTATGTGAAGAATAATCCGCAGCAAACTCAATCAATTCCTTCGCCGGAGCCAATTCTGCATTCGTGTGACGAGGAAATATACAACTTCAGTAAGTATTTCGAAACAGACAGATATTTTAAAGCACTCTTTAAATATTACAATTATTACGACGAGAAGGAGCACCGTGATCCTAATTATGATGATATAGATCAGGCCATTAAACTTTTGTTTACTGCCGACAGGCCCATTTACTGCCATGCTCATCTCACCTGGGATAAAGCGATTATGAGAGCAGCAAAAGAATATACCAATACAAAAATTGCTGAAATGCTCGACTTTGTTTACGAGAATTACCTGATGATGAAAGAACTTGGAATATCAGGCCACGAAACCCGGGAAAAAATAGAAGAAGAATACGCCAAAGATTACATGATAAAATTCTATCGTAAAAATATCCTGAAAGGAAGAAGGCTAAATGGCGAACCCGAAAACTTTGACTATTGAAGGTTTGAAAAAACATTGTCACGGTGACTATCCAAAAACGATTAGTTTTATTATTTTTGGGCGTTCAAATTAAGCAGTTCAATTTTTATGTGTGTTTCCGTATCTTTTTATCGGTGTCATTCATAAATCGAAATTCATCATTCATCAATCAAAAGCGGGAGTAGCTCAGTGGTAGAGCATCAGCTTCCCAAGCTGAGGGTCGCGAGT
>JBBRXN010000070.1:0-29276 GCA_038248385.1 Bacteroidales bacterium | reverse complement strand
TTAGCCCAAATTACCATTTGCAATGGACAAAAAAACATTGTTTTATTTATTGCATTTTCATCTTGTCCTTGTATTTTGGGCTAAAGCCCAATTTCCTTTGCATTTTTATTCCGTAGCCTAAAGGCTACGGCTAATGATTCTTCTTATTTAAATCTGTAAAATTTAGATCTGTAAAGAAAAATGGAACGAACTTTTTTTTGACCATGTTTCGATTTACGTCACCCCACCTGTCAGGGCTACGCTACACTTTATAAAGCAAACCTTCTCCGGTGTTGTTCCAGCTTTGCAGGTGAAGGATAAAAGCGCGGATCGGAGGGTAACTGCTGATCGCTGATTCATATTTATTGATTTGATTTAGCTGATTTGATTTACACTAAATTATTGTGGCAATCATTTAATCAGCTTAATCAGCGGTTCAGACAATTGTCAAAACCATCAATTACCGCCAACAACAACACCGGCTTGTGCGGCGCCAAACTGTCAGCCTTTTTAGTGCATAACAAAAGTATGGAACGAAGAACCAGCATTTAAGATCAATAGTGTACCTGAAAACAGGAATAACACACCTGAAAAAGAAGAAACCAGGAACAGTTGTAAAGATGATCTCAAAAGCAGGAAATAACAAAAGTTCAAACAAAAAAACAGGAAATTTATTTTTATCAGGAATTAAAAGAAACGGAAGAATTTTACGAATTAAAATAAAAAATATTTCCGAATTAACAGGAACATACAATTCATATTATCAGCGCATTAATATTGAAATATATTACTGTAAAAAACGATTGTTGAAAAATAAATCAATTTAGAGGGTTACCTTTTCCTCTTTTTCGGAATTAATATATAGGAACCCACTAATAAGACATCTAAGGGTATATTCACTTTGAATTATATCATTTGATTTTCTGTTACAAAGTATAAAGGAGATTCATTATGAAAACAATGTTAAGGGAAGCTCAAAAAAATCCGGAGAAGGCGGCAAATTTCCTGCTGGTGTTGGTTTTGTTATCAGCTGTTATGGTATCATTGTTACTGCTAAACTTCCACTGATCAAATAAAATTGAGAACAGTCTCAAACTGAAAATGAAGTAATGCTTCCTTATGGGGTGACCTTATGCACCCCATAAGGTACGCAAACTAAATATTCGACTCCTTCAAAATCACATCATGCGCACCACCTTCGATTATACTGGTGGAAGAAACAAGGGTGATTTTGGCATTCTTTTCAAGGTCGGGAAGGCTGCGTGCCCCGCAACTCACCATGGTCGAAATGATTTTCCCCAATGTAATGTCAAGGTTGTCTTTTAATTTTCCGGCATAAGGGACATAGCTGTCAACGCCTTCTTCAAATTTAAGCGATTCGCTGCCACCCATATCGTAACGTTGCCAGTTGCGTGCCCGGTTTGAACCTTCGCCCCAGTATTCCTTCACATAGCTGTTGCCTATTTTAAGCTTCTTTGTTGGGCTTTCATCGAAACGGGCGAAGTATCGTCCCATCATGATAAAATCGGCTCCCATAGCCAGGGCAAGCACCATGTGGTAATCTTGCACAATGCCGCCATCCGAACAAATCGGAACATATACTCCTGTATTTTTATAGTATTCGTCGCGGGCTTCTGCCACTTCAATCAGCGAAGTTGCCTGTCCGCGGCCAATGCCTTTTTGCTCGCGTGTGATGCAAATCGAACCACCGCCAATACCCACCTTCACAAAATCGGCTCCAGCTTCAACAAGATAAAGAAAGCCTTCCTTGTCAACCACATTCCCTGCACCCACTTTTACTTTTCCGTTGTATTTGGTTTTGATGTATTCAATGGTTTCTGCCTGCCATTCAGAGAATCCGTCGGAGGAATCGATGCACAACACATCGGCGCCTGCTTCTACCAATAACGGTACTCTTTCCTTATAATCACGGGTATTGATTCCGGCTCCAACCAATAATTTTTTATTCGGATCGAGCAGCTCATTCGGGTTTTCCTTGTGTTCGTCGTAATCTTTCCTGAATACAAAGTATTGCAGGTTCTGATCTTTGTCGATTATGGGAAGCGTGTTCAATTTGTGCTCCCAGATAATGTCGTTGGCCTCGGTCAGGGAAATACCAAGCTGACCGGTAACTACTTTCAGGAAGGGGGTCATGAATTCGCTGATCGCCATGTCCTGATTGTCTTTTGTTTCACGGTAATCGCGGCTGGTAACAATTCCCAGGAGTTTTCCGTTGGAGGTTCCGTTGTCAGTAATTCCGATGGTCGAATGGCCCGATGAAGCTTTCAATCTGATTACATCAAGCAAAGTATTGTCGGGTTTAAGGTTGGCATCGCTGACCACAAATCCGGCTTTGAATTTTTTCACTTTCCGCACCATTTCAACTTGCGGTTCGATAGGTTGTGATCCGAAAATGAATGACAGCCCTCCGTTTTTAGCCAATGCAATTGCCATTTTATGGTCTGAAACCGACTGCATGATGGCTGAAACAAATGGAATATTCAACTCTAATTCGGGCGTTGATCCTTTGACAAACCTGACAAGCGGTGTTTTTAAAGAAACATTTTCAGGAAAACATTCTTTGGTGGTTAATCCCGGAATAAGCAGGTATTCGTTAAAAGTTCTGGAAACATGGTTGAAGTATCGGGCCATATCGTTTGATTTAAATGAGAATTTTGGGCAAATTTAATTAAAATTCAATCGTATATTCAATCACTGATTGGTCAATGGTCACCTTTCATAAAGGCAGAACCGGTTGTTTTGTTCAACTTCTGCAGCGGACAGAAGTCCTTTCTGATTCCTATTTCTACAAACATTTTGCTCCATCGGAGCTAAAAAACCAACAATTGATGGTCATGATGCTACCTCAACTTTCCCTTCTGGTTGGTGAGCCTGTCGAACCAGGGAGAACGGGCAGGGGGTTATAAAAAAAGCGGGTTGATAGCCCGCTTTTTTTCTGATAGTTTCTATTAATAGAATTTTGATCGTTTGTCTTCCAAATCCACCAGCTTTTTAAGGCTTTCGAAAATCTGAGAGCCAGCCCTGTAACTCAGCGCTTGTGCGAGCCTGGTTTTTTCGCCATTCACATTGGTGTCGGCACTTTTTGTAATAGCAGTTACCTTTGCAAGATAAACACCATTAATTCCTTCAATTGGTGCAGAAATTTTGTTTTCAGGAAGACTGGATACTGTTCCAACAACGGCAGGTTCGAATCCGGCTGAAGGAATTGAATAAGTATCGAAGTTTAAGCCTGAAGCTTCTTTTACAACGGTAGATAATTTTGAAGCGATACTTTCAAGGCTGGTCTGTCCTGAAGCGGCATCCTTCAATTTGGCTATAAGTAATTCGGCTTTTTTCTCTTTGCGAACGGCAAGATCGACGCGGATCTTAGCTTCTTCAAAGGAAGAAACACCCTCTTCAGTTGTTTCAGTCAGCACAGCAATTACAAATTTGTTCCCAAATTCGAAGATTGAAGAACCTTCGGTGCTTACAATCATTTTGCCCTTATCAGCCAGAAAAGCAGCACGTACCAATGGTCGCGATGATTCAAGTCCGGTAATCTGGCGGTCAATTTCTTTGAGCGTTGCAATCTTTTTATCCAGCTTTTGTTCCAAAATTGATTTATTGAAACTTTCAATAGTTGTGTTTTCGCTTGCAAACTTGCTGGTTTCAGCATAAGTTTTTTGATAGGTATCGGTACTTGGTTCCACATTCTTTGAAAGAATGGCAATTCTTACCTGATTGGTCTCTTTGCCTTTTTTTGTTGGTTTGATCAGGTGGATACCAAATTGTGTTGTAGCAAGGGTGATTTTATTGAGTTCACCGCCGAAAGCAGCTTCTTCAAATTCAGGAACCATTTGTTTGCGTTTAAACCAGCCAAGATCACCACCTTTTATTGCGGAGCCTTTATCTTCTGAATATTTCATGGCCAATTCGCTAAAGTTGGCGCCGTTATCAATCAGCTTTTTGATACTGTCAGCCAATGCTTGTGCTTTTTGTGCACTTCCTGCAGTTTGCGGGCTGATCAGGATGTGACTTGCCTCAACTGAGTCGGGAAGCATTTTAAACTGATCAATTTTGGCCAGTTTATATGCGTTGTTTTCAAAGTATGGTCCGTAAATATCACCTGGTTGAGCTGTAAAAGCCCATTCGGCCAAAGTTGGCGAAAGATCTTCCTTTTTGAAATAGGAAGGGTCAAACGGAGATTCAGAATTAACACTGATGTATTGTTTATTATCCTGAACTGTAGCAAATTCATTTTTTGAATCGGTTATCCATTTTTGAGTCGCTGCGTTATCGCCGACTGATGGGAGAACATCAAAAGTGACATATTCTATTTTGCGACTTTTTTCCTGTTTGTATTCGTCCTTGTGTTTGTTGTAGTAATCTTTCAGTTCGCTGTCAGCAACTTTTACATCGGCATCAGCTACCGACGAATAATCCAGAACAATGTACTGAAAGTTAGCGTTTTGATTCTTGGCTTCCAGACTTTTTTTGGCTTCTTCGCTGGTAATATACAGTCCTTTCGAAACCATATTATTGTATTTCGTACGAAGTTTATCCTGAATGATTTGCTTTTCGATGTACAGCCAGTATGATTTTTGTTCCGGCGTAGCATTTGTTTCAAGCGATTTTAAAAACTGAAGAATACTTGATTTATCAACTTGCCCGGTTTTCTGATTTCTGAAAAGCTGCTGAATAATCGGATGGGGATTGTTTCCCTGAACCAGGTCAAACAATTCATCAGCACTTACAGTTATGCCCAATTCTTCAATATTTTTACCTAAAATATTTTCCTGAAGATACCCCTGCCATACTTGTTCACGAATTTGTTCCAAGGTATTTTCGTCAATTTGGGTTTGTTGGGTATTCATTTTGTAGATTTCTGAAAGTTCTTCTACTTTCTTCTGAAAATCGGGATATTGTATGGATTCACCATTGATTTCCGCAATTTTCATTTGACTGGGTTTCATCAACTTACTGCCTGAAGTAAGCATATCACCCAGAATAAATGCACCTAAGGCAAGACCGATCACGATCGCTACCATTAAACCTCCCCGATTCCTTATGTTCTGTAATGTGGCCATTGACTGTTGTTATTTTATTATAATATTTGTTTAAATTTTCGCGGTACGAAGATAATAATTTTCAATATTAAACCTCCGAATTCATTTTTTATTTTAGTTATTGTCCAATATCTTAAGGTGTACCAACTCTATTTTGGTATTGGTTACTTTTAATATTTTGAAGCGGTATTCACCGACATTGATAACGGTATTGATTTTCGGAATACTTTGGTAATTGAACAGGATAAATCCGGCCAGTGTTTCGTAATTTTCGTTTTCAGGAAAATCAAGATTAAACTTTTCGTTCAGTTCGTCAAGCTCTACCCTACCCGAAATAATAAACTCATCAGGCGCCACCTGTTTCTCAATTAGATAAACCGTATCGTGTTCATCTTCTATCTCCCCGAATATTTCTTCCAGGATATCTTCACTTGTCACCATTCCGGCAGTTCCGCCAAACTCGTCAACAACAATGGCAATACTGAGCCGTTGCTGTATAAATTTACTTAAAAGTTTACTTGCAGGCATGGTTTCAGGCACGATCAATACTTTGCGCAAATTGGACTTGATCGAATCGGGGTTGGTGAAAATAACCGAATGATGAATAAAGCCGACTATATTGTCGATATTTTCAGCATAAAACAAGATGCGCGAATAACCTGTTTCAATGAACTTCTGAAGTAAATCATCGACAGTGGAATTGATATCCAAAACCACCATTTCGGTACGTGGCACCATTATATCGCGCAATTTAACTTTCGAAAAATCAAGGGCATTGCGGAAAAGTTTAATCTCATTGTCAATTTCCTCTCTGTTTCGCGAGATGTTGCTGTTATTTTCAGGTTCATTTACAAAATGATCGAGATCGATACGGCTGAAAACAATCTTTTCGTTCACGTTTTTAATCTCTTCATTTAAAAATACTTTCAGCACTATTTTGGAAATGCCCATTGTTAACCTGGTAACAGGATAAAATAAAAAGTAGAATACCGAAATTGGAATGGTAAAGAATTTCAAAAGGCCATTTGGATTTATCCGGAAAATCATTTTCGGCAAATATTCTGCAGTTGCCAGTATGATGATGGTCGAAATAAGAGTTTGCACAAGCAATACCAAAGAGTTTGGCAGGTATTCGTTCAGAAAAGGTTCGAGCAGTTTGGCAAAAGAAATACCGTAAATCACCAGTGCAATATTATTTCCAATCAGCATGGTGGCAATAAATTGCGCCGGATTTTGTGTATAAATGGTAATTAGCTTTGAATAGACATAGTTTTGATTCTTATCCAATTCGAGCCTGAGTTTATTGGCTGTAATGAATGCAATTTCCATTCCTGAGAAAAAGGCTGAAAAAAGAATGGTAGTTAATATTATTACAAGAAGCAAATCCATTATTAAATTTTATTTTTCCTGAACATCCAGGTACATCTGACCTTTCAGGTTTTTAAAACTGTATTCAGTAAAGTCTTGATTGGATACGAAACCTGTTCCGGTATAAACTTTATCCTTTTGTATGATTTTTACAAATTGGTTGGAGTAAATCTTCGCCTTTTTTTCATCCCAGATCATATATTCAGTTTTCAGTGTATCCCCTTTCAGATTGACAGCCACCACATTGTTTTTAGCTTCCCATTTTTTATCGGCTTCAAAATATTTGGCATAATTGGCTGTAATATTTGAAATCACATTCATATTGGCATCGTATTGTATAATCTCTATGCCTTTCGGGAATTCGGTATAAGGTTCTTTTTCCATGTCGTGCCTGATCAATTCCGGAGTCTGAAGTTTTGACCGTATGACGGTTGAATCGGAAATAAGCATTTCAAATCCTTCGGCAGTTATACTTGGTAAATCTTCGCTGTTCGCGAATTTCTTTATTTTCTCAATGTCATTCGCACACGAAACAGCCACCCAGCAAATTGCGGCTAACATGAAGGCCGGGATGATCCTTTTGCTTTGATTTAATCCGGAGGATGCGTATAGTCTTTTTATAATTGTCCTGAAGTTCATTGTCGTTTAAAAGAAAAACAGCATAGCTATGTTCGTGAAATTCTATTTCCTGTTTAATCGTTCAAAGCTATGAATAAAAAGGTAATAAAAGAAAAGCATTGCATTTCCTTGATACAGAAACGCAATGCTTTTCATAAAATCAGACAAAAATGAGGTTATTATTTTTTTGCACGTATGATGGTGCTTTCTCCAATCCAGCCTCCTAATTGATATAATTTGCCTTCTTCAAGACCATTGAAGAAAATATCTTCTTTAATCGGAAAATATTGAGAATATGTGTTAATTTTTTCATTGGCATCAGCAGCTACCGAAGAATCAAACTTCTTGGCTTTGTTATAATAATCAACAGCAAGCAGGAAAACCATTGAACGTTCAAAATCATTTTCTCCAAACGATTTGCTGTTATGCGCATATACATCGCCGAGCAAAATGTATGGTTTGCCATAATTAGGATTGTTTTCAATCGATTTCTTTAAATACGTTCTGGAGGTTTGAGGATTAGATGTAAAACTCAAAGTTGCCATTTCGTAATAGTATTTTGAAAGGCTCAAAGGATCCTTTTCTGCCGCGATGGCCTGTTTGTAGTAGGTTTCGGCTTTATCAAGCTGACTGGCTTTTACAAACATCCGGGCCATGTTGTAAGCTGCTTCGGCTGATGGTTCCATCTGGTATAATTTTTCAGAAGCTTTTGCATACAAAGGGCTGGCATCACAATTCTGCCGGTCAAGCATCCTGACCATTTTCTTTAAATCTTCGACATTAGCAGAAATCTGATCAAATTTAGGTGTGTAAATACTGATCAATGCATCACAATCAGCAGCGCCGCTCGTTTGAAAAACCTGATCGATGGCATCACGTGCAATAATATAATTGTTGTTGGTCGGATCTTTTTGAAGTGCCTTGCTGATTATGTTTGACGAAATGTCATAATTTTCAATTACTTTTTCTTTTCCAAGTTCGCCAAGGCCAAAAAGTCCGCGGGTTGATTGCATGAGCAGAATAAGAACAGGAGCCTCAGTTTCAAGTCCCTGCAGCTTAACTGCCTCTTCAAGATAATTATAACCTTTCTTTAAGATCGGTTTTCTCTGATCGTCAGTTAAATTTTCATCACCGATTTTATATTTCAGATAATCTGTTCCCTCACGTCCTAAAACGTAACCTCTCTGTTCGAAATACTTAATACGACGATCATAAATACGCATTAATGTATCCACATACAGGCCTTTCAATTTTTGATCGCTTGTTCCCTCAACCAGACTTTCGTACATGTTAACACCATGTAAATAAATATTTATAGTTGACATTGGATACGTCTTGTAAAGTTTTCTCCATTGGGTTAATGCTGATTTAAAGTCTTTCTGATCGTAAAATTGTTTCTCGAGCGTATAAGTGCTCATAAAATCCTTGTCTTTCGCAGCAACTAATTCAGCTGATGTTTTTAGGATTGCTCCAGCTTCAGAGACTTCGGCTTCTACAGGGATTACACCATCAAAGCTGAAATCAATCACATTGCTTGAATTGTTTTCAATATCAACTTTCCGTGCATCGGTAATAAAAGTGAATTTCAGGTATTTACATTTATCAGGTGCTGTAATGGAATATTTTCCGTCAAAACTGGTCATCATCTTTTCGCTTGATCGGTGCGCTTCAACAGTCACTCCTGCCTGCACTTTTCCATCCTTGTAAACAGTACCTGTTATCACACGTTGCGCTACTGCTGCATAAGAAACCATCACAGCCATCAGCAGTGTTAGAAAAACTGTTTTTAATTTGATCGTTTTCATTATAGTTATTTTTATTTGGTTTTACTTCCTCTAATCAAATTTACGCTTCATGAACCAATAGTCGTAAAAATTTAAATACAAACTGAATTTTATATACTCATCTTTAGCCAGATTATCAACTGTTGTTCCTTTCTTCCCCAACTCAATTGCGAAATTTGCAGTCGATTTCGATTTCGGGAACGGTAACCCTGCTCCAAAACTTATGCCAAACTCATTAATCTGATGGTTGTTCAACTTCAGATAAGAATTCTCGTAATGAATACCCGCCCTGTATTTCAATCTTTTCAAATAACTTCTTATCGAGAAAGCTTCGGGAATATACTCAAATCCTGCTGAAAATCTGTTACGGTCAGTAATTAATTCGTCACTTTTTCCTAAGAAGGTAGTTTTACTCCATCCGGCATGGTAAAAGTCAGCATTAATTTCGAGTTTATTAATTTGATTGTAAGATAAACCGATTCCGAATGTTGATGGCATTTTAATTGTATTTTTTGCTTCCACTTCATAAGTAGTATCCAATTTGTCTTTATATTTATTAGATCCGATCACTATTTCTTTATAAGTAAGCGATTGATATAGCACAGTAAAGTCAGATTTATTTTCAAAGGTTACTCCCAAAGTCAGATATTGGTTCTCCTTCAACTTTAAATCGTATTGAAGCCCGTAGGTGAGTGTAAAGTCGCGAAGACGGGTGCCTTCGGTTTTCGATAAGAAGAAAACTGCCGGATCAGCAAATTCCAACTTGGTATTTTTGTTTAACCGTCCGAAAATGTAATTTAGATTTGCTCCGATTGAAAGTCCTTTAAACGGGCTGACTGAAGTTCCAAAAAATGCTTTTGATGTAGATCCTTCGCCAAAATAACTGTTATAAAAATTTCCAACTCCGCTAAGGCTATCGGCAAACCCAACTTCATACCCCATATCCGAAAATGGTTGAATTCCCATACCTGCGCCTAACCATTTGGTAACCGGCCAGCTTAAAGAAAAGTAACGAAAGTTGATGTCATCGGTTTTGAGCGATCCGTAATTACTTTTGTAATTTGATAAAGTCCCATCCAGCCCAAATTCGAAGATAAATGACAAACTATCATTGGCTGTGTAGGAGGCCGGGTTTGCTGAATTGACCTGCACAGCGTGCCGGCTGCCCAACGAGGCTCCTCCCATAGCAGCAGTTCGACCGTAGCCGTAATGATGAAGATCGCCCAATCCATATCTGGAAAAGGGAGAAGTGGTGTTGTTGTTTTGCGCAAAGCCAGATAATCCGCAGAGAATCAAAACCATCACGACTGATAGTGCATTATTTCTTTTTCGCATTGTGTTCCAGAATCCTGTTTAAACCAATTAAGGTTAAATTAAAGTGTACAAATATGGAATAATTTAATTTTTTATCAAAAAAATTAGAATCACCCCCAGTCATAATGATATGTAAATTTCGATAATTTTTGTTAAAGAAATCAATATTTTGCTCCATCTCGTAAAGAATGCCATTTTGAACCCCTGCACGAATCGCGTCAGTTGTATTTCTTCCAATCAACTCAAATTCGTCGCTACAAGTAACGAGTGGCAGCTTCCCCGTGAAGTGATTCAGCGCTTTAAACCGCATTTCGAGTCCGGGAGAAATATTTCCGCCAATAAACTGATTATTTTCTGAAACCAAATCATAAGTGATGGCTGTTCCTGCATCGATCACCAGGAGATTTTGATCGGGAAAAAGTTCGTTTGCGCCAATTGCAGCGGCAATACGGTCTTTCCCAAGCGTTTCCGGCGTTTCATACAAATTTTCAATCGGAAGTTCTGTCAGGTGGTCAAGTTCAAGAAACTGATCAAACTCCCCGGACAAAACACGCTTTATATCTTCTGAATATGGTTTTACTGAAGAGAGGATTGCCCTTTTCAATTGCGGATGTTCGTTCTTCAGCATTCTCACATGATCGGCTGTCAGATTATCCATAGGAACATTGAACATCAAGTCGTGTTGATTAAACAAAGCGATCTTTGTACGGCTGTTACCTATATCTATTACCAGGTTTATCAATGGCTAATCTTCTATGCGTTGACTAATATCCAATGCAGTAACCGAATGGGTAAGCGCTCCTATTGAAATAAAATCGACTCCGGTTGCTGCTACATCATGTAAACGTTCGAAGGTCATGTTTCCTGAAGCTTCCACTTTTGCCCTTCCAGCAATCAATTCAACACTTTTGCGCATAGTTTCATTGTCCATATTGTCGAGCATGATGATATCTGCTCCTGCAGCAACCGCCTCCTGAACCTGAGCAAGAGTTGTGGTTTCCACTTCAATTTTAATTCCCATTTCAACTTTGCTTCGGACTGCTTTTACTGCTGCAGTAATTCCACCAGCCACTTCAATATGATTGTCTTTGATCATAGCCATGTCATGCAGTCCATGGCGGTGGTTGCTGGCACCTCCGGTTTTTACTGCATATTTATCAAGTTTATTAAAGCCTGGCAAAGTTTTTCGGGTATCCAGAATTACAGTTTGGAAATCTTTAACCGCATCGGCATATTTGGCTGACATGGTTGCAATTCCTGATAAACGCTGCAAAAAGTTCAGAGCTGTTCGTTCACCGGTAAGCAGTGCACGATAGGTGCCTTCAAACTCGACAAGCACATCCCCGTATTTTACTCTATCTCCTTCCTGTACCAATTCATTCCAGATCATATCAGGATCGAGTTTTTTAAAAACCATTTCGGCTATTGGAAGTCCGGCAATTACGCCATCGGCTTTTGCAACCATTTTGGCTTTGCGCTTTGTTCCTGCCGGTATAATGTTGTCGGTGGTTATATCACCCTCACCCACATCATCCGCCAATGCAAGGTCAATGAGTATGTTAGCTGCTTTTGTTACCTTTTTGTTCATATTTTACTTCCTGATTTCCTGAAAATTAAATGGTTTACCTATTTGCTGAACCAAGTGAACGCAGAGGGAGGGATCTTCTGTTTTGAAGTCTTCCCGAATATGCCCGCCACGACTTTCTGTCCGAATTAAAGCAGATTCGCAAATGAGGGTGCAAATATCAGTAATGTGTTTGATTTTTAAAAGATTGTATTCATTAATTTTTTCAGGCAATTGCTCTTTTATTTCGTTGAGTTCTGTAATCGCTTCAGTGAGTTTTACTGCCGACCTGACAATTCCTGCCTTTTTGCTCATCAGTGTAGCAATCCGGTTTTTTGTTTCAAGGAAAAGTGTCTCGTTTCCCTGATCAACATGAATACTGTTTATTTCAGTTAAATCATCCTGAAGCTTTTCCTTTTGCATTGATTTTTCAGCTGCCCGCTTGCCGAAGACTAAACATTCGAGCAAAGAGTTGCTTGCCAGCCTGTTGGCTCCCATAACACCGGTCGAAGCAACTTCGCCGCAGGCAAAAAGCCCTTTGATATTGGTTTCACCGTGCAAATCAGTTTGTATGCCTCCCACCATGTAATGAGCTGCCGGAGAGATAGGCAGCAGATCGGTGGTAATGTCGATGTTGTATTTGAGCAATGTGTTATAAATCGTCGAGAATCGTTTTTTTATCAATTCAGGATTGAGGTGTTTTAAGCTGAGGTAAAGAAAATCGGCCTGATGAATTTGCAATTCGTTGTATATTGCATAAGCAACCACATCACGTGGGGCAAGTTCGGCAAGCGGATGAATATGCTGCATAAACCTTTCTCCCTTTGGATTGAGCAGCCAGGCTCCTTCGCCACGGACTGCCTCACTGATCAGAAATGCCTCTTCTCCGGGAATATACAATGCTGACGGGTGAAATTGTATAAATTCGATATCGGAAAGTTTTGCACCGGCATTATAAGCCAGAGCGATCCCGTCGCCGGTCGCGGTGTGAGGATTGGTCGAACGGTCGTAAATGCGCGACAATCCCCCGGTTGCAATAATGGTTGCTTTTGATTTGAATACAATGTTTTTTCCACTTACAAAATCGAATGCCTGAACTCCGGAGCTAACCTGATTGCTAACTAAAAGTTCGACAACGGTGGTGTATTCAAAAGATTGTATATTTTTTTGTTCCTGAACTTTTTTCAGCATAAAGCAGGTGAGACCTTTCCCGGTTGCATCACCTCCAACATGAAGGATTCTGCGAAAGCTGTGGCCACCTTCCAGACCTTGAACAAAATGGCCATTTTCCATATCGAATTGCATTCCGATACGAATCAGTTCCTGCACGCAATCCTGGCCTTCTTCGACAAGTATTTTTACTGCATCGAGATCGCAAAGCCCGCGACCGGCAATTAATGTATCCTGGATATGGGATTCAAAGGAATCATTTTCATCGGTCACAACAGCTATGCCTCCCTGGGCGTAATAAGAATTACTGATGTCGAGTTGAGATTTGGTAATGATGGCAACACTTCCGTATTTAGATGCGTGAAAAGCGGCCGTCAGACCAGCTAAACCGCTCCCAACGACTATGGTGTCAAATTCTTTAATTTCAATGGAATCAGATTGTGCCATCTAAAGTTCGTTTCATACGAGGGCGCAAAGGTATAAAAACTGAACAACAAGAAGATGGCAATCAGAATTTTTTAATTTCGAGCATAAAACCGCTTCCGTGAATGTTTCGAATTTCGACTGAAGGGTCTTCAGTGAAAAGTTTTCGGAGTTTGGTGAGGTAAACATCCATGCTCCGGGCCGTGAAATAACCATCGTCGCCCCATATTTTTTTCAATGCAGTTTCGCGGGGAAGTAATTCATTCTGATTGTCGCACAGCATTTTTAGCAGTTCGGCTTCTTTTGGCGACAGCTTCTGTTTGTTTTTGTCATGAACGATTGTTCGCAGCTTAAAGTCGAACAAATAGCTGCCGATCTGATAAAAATTTGATTCTTTCGGTTGAACTCCCGACTGCCTTTTTAGAATGGCTTTAAGTTTAAAAATAAGCACTTCGGTGTCGAATGGTTTGGTGATATAATCGTCGGCACCAATCCGGTAACCTTTTAAAACATCATCCCGAAGGTTTTTAGCGGTGAGAAAAAGGATTGGGATTCCGGAATTTATTTTCCTGATTTCGGCGCCAATGGTGAACCCATCAATATTGGGGAGCATTACATCCAGGATGCAGATATCATAACCACTTTTCGCGAATTGAGCCATTGCATGTTGCCCGTCGTCCACCCAATCTACTTCAAAATCACTGATTTCGAGGTAGGATTTCAGGACTGCTCCAAAGCTGAGATCGTCTTCTACTAAAAATATGTGGGGCTTTGCCATGATGTTATCTGATAAACGGGATAAAAACTTCAAATCTACTACCTTTCCCGGGTTCGCTGTGAACGTCGATGCTTCCGTGGTTCGCTTCGAGTACAGCTTTCACGTAACTTAATCCTAGTCCGAAACCTTTCACATTGTGGATATTCCCGCTGGTTTGACGGTAAAAACGCTCAAAGATGCGGCTTTGTACTGCCTTGGTCATGCCAATTCCTTTGTCTTCCACCAAAATCTGCACTCCTTTATCGGTATTGCGGGTTGAGATTTTTATTTCAGGAGTTGTTAAAGAGTATTTATTGGCATTGTCGAGCAAATTATAAATCAGGTTGGCAAAATGACTGGAATCGCTGGTTGCCACAGGATTGTCAGCCATCAAATCGCTTGTGACCAAGCCTCCTCTTTTTTCAACCTGAAGCACAATGCTTAGAATGGCATCTTCAATCACTTCGTGTAAGTTGATAGTTTCCCATTTAAATTCAAAGTCTTTCTTTTCAAGACGGGCAATGGTCAGAATGTCTTCGACCTGTTGGTTCATCCGTGCATTTTCCTTTTTGATCATCTCGGTATAATACCTGATCCGCTCTGGATTGTCTATGATTTTTTTATTTATTATCGAATCCGCAGCTACCGAAATTGTGGCAATGGGTGTTTTAAATTCATGTGTCATGTTGTTAATGAAATCTGACTTCATTTCCGAAATTTTCTTTTGCTTCAGGATAAAATAAATACTGAAAGCAAAAGTAACCAATACAATGATCGAAAAAATCAGCGAAATGAGCAACAGCCAGTACAACGTTTTGTAGATAAACGATTCCTTTTCAGGGAAATAGACCGAAATGAGTGCGTTTTTCTGAAAAATGTCGTTCGGGTACAGATTGGTTTTGTATTTACTTTTACCAAGGATCAAAGTGTCGGCTTTGGCCGATTTGTCCTTGAAAATTGAATTTTTAATGATACCCAATTCGAACGGAATTGGAATGTTCCTGTTTTCAAGTTCTTTTTTAAGTACCTCATTCACACGATCGATTGGAACATCTTCTTCCCATGTCGAAATTTCCTGAACAACCTTATTGGCCATACGTTTCAACTTGTGGGTTTTAATTTCAAACCTTCTTTTTATTCCGGAAGCCGAATCCGTCCATTGATCAAATTGTCCGCCCAGCGAATCAAATCGGCTTATTCCCTTGGTGTACACTGAATCAAGGTTTTTAACCAGACTGTCGGCATTGATAACTATAACACGCTCATCCTTTGTTTTGTCTGACCCATTGTTTTTTGTAGAAATCCGGTATTGAAAACTATTTTTGCTTTTTCCGGCTTTCACAATCATTTCTATTTGCTGAGACGATAGGTTTCGAGGTGATCTTGGGAGAAAGTTGCGATTTGGATTACGACCACGAATTCCTGGAGGAGGCGGAGGAATTGGAGGAAAATTGCGGAAATGGGTTGAATCGCCAAATGCAAAATGATTAATCATCCTGAAATCCTGAATATTTTCGAGGCGGTTGGCAGTGCTGGTCAACGCTTCGTTTACGTTGCGGTCGAACAATTCATTTTTAACCCTGATGGCGTTGTTCATCCAAACCAATTGAATAATGACGATTCCAAGAATCGAAAATCCCATTAGTGCAATAAGTCCGGTGAAAACTTTTTTGTTCATGGATCAAAGATAATCATTAAAAGACAATATTTCAGGACTTTAACTTTTTGTTAACAGACTTTAACCGCACCTTAACTGATTGTTTGGCAGAAGCAAACGTATCTTTGTCTAAGAAAATATTCACTAAAATTATAACAACATGAAAAACACATTGGCATTATTCGGAATGGGATTAGCAGCAATTATATTGTCCTCGGCTGCATTTGCTCAAAAAACTCCGGACACAAAAAAAACAAAGCACATTAAAATGATGAAAATCGAAAACGGTAAAAAAATGGAGCTCGACACTTTACTCACCGGCGACGATGTTTTTGTCTGGAACGGCGATACCATTAATCCGGAGAAACACATCAAAAAGTTCAATCCTTCAGGATTCGATAAAATGCACCATATTGATGTAAATGTTGACCGCCAAGACGGCAAAGAAGAAGAACGTATGATTTATCTGAACGGGCCAAACATGAAACACTTTCCACCAATGCCGCCAATGCCGCATCCTATTAGAATGTTTAAAGGTCCGATTTCAGGACAAGTCATAGATTTAAACGATCCGAATATCATTTCATACAAGAAAAAAAACCTGAGTGGCGACCGCGAAAAGATTGAGATCATCCGGAAAAAATCGGAACAGCCTGAAAATTTGACCTTTGATGTTGAAGTCGAAGATTCCATGATGGCTCCAGAACCACCGGATTTTAGGTATGAATTTAACAACGGGGAGCCACGAAGGAAGATCATCCGTAAGGAAATAAAGGTTGAAGAAAAAAATGAAAAAAAGATTAATGTAGAAGCTGCCCCCAATGAAAATAAATAGTGTTTTGAACCGTTATTGAAATGTTGCAGGTTCTGCTTACCTGCTTGAAACATGAAAACAATTAAACAGCAAACAGAAGAAGCCGTGGATAACCATCCCGGCTTTTTTTATGTTGTTTCGTACGTGACATAAGGAAATTTGCAATGTGTAAAAAGCTTATTTCCAATTTGTTTTAACTTTTGCCTTCCCCGGCTATACTTTCACCTTCTGATTTGTATTTATGCGTATTTTGAACAGTTATATTTGCAATCAAAGAATAATCAAATTCTCTGCGATATGAAACAAAAATTCTCTATTTTCCTTATGTGCCTTTTGCTTGCCGGAATTTCCCGGGCAGAAGCACAACCAAAAACATTGGTCATAAAAGCCGGGATTCCGATTGCACCGATTCAGCCAACCATGTGGGGTCTGTTTTTCGAAGACATCAATTTTGCAGCCGACGGTGGAATTTATGCCGAATTGGTAAAAAACCGTTCGTTCGAGTTTTACAAACCGCTGATGGGCTGGAAAAAGTCGGGCGAAGAATATGCCGGTCAGTTCCAAATCATTAGTCGCCCCGGCGAAGATAATCCCCGTTTTCTGCGACTCGAATCACTTCAGGGAAAAGAGCTAAGCCTGACCAACGAAGGTTTCCGCGGAATGGGCGTGAAGACAGGTGAGAATTACCTTTTTTCCGTTCTTGCCCGCCAAAGTGAAGGCTCTTCAGTATTGAAAGTTGAATTGCTCGATTCATCCGGAGTTGTGATTGGAAAAACTGAAGTGAAAAAATTTTCAGAAAAATGGGGAAAATACGAAGCGAAGTTTGCCTGTTCAAAAACCGATGCAAAAGGCAATCTGCGTATTACCCTTTCAGGAAAAGGAGCGCTCGAAATAGATATGGTTTCGCTTTTTCCTGAAAATACCTGGAAGAATCGCATGAATGGCTTACGTGCTGATCTTGTTCAAAAGTTAGCCGACCTGAAGCCTGGCTTTTTACGTTTTCCCGGTGGGTGCATTGTGGAAGGCCACGAACTCGAAACCCGCTACCAGTGGAAAAAAACTGTCGGCAATGTTGATAACCGCCAACTGATCGTCAATCGCTGGAATACAGAGTTTTCATACAGAAATGCCCCTGACTATTTTCAGTCTTATGGATTGGGATTTTATGAATACTTTTTGCTTTCCGAAGACCTAGGCGCCGAACCGCTACCCATTCTTAACTGCGGAATGGCTTGCCAGTACAACACTTCGGAACTTGCTCCACTTGATGAACTCGATCCTTACATTCAGGATGTACTCGACCTGATTGAATTTGCCAACGGTACAACTACCACTAAATGGGGAAAATTGCGCGCTGAAATGGGCCATCCGGCTCCGTTTAACCTGAAAATGGTTGGGGTTGGCAACGAACAGTGGGGAACTCAATATGTCGATCGTCTGAAAATATTCCTGAAAGTTTTGAATGAAAAACATCCTGAAATCAGCTTTGTGGGTGGCGCCGGCCCATCGCCTGACGGAAAGGATTTTGAATACCTGTGGACACAAATGCGCGGGCTGAACGTTCCGTTGGTGGACGAGCATTATTACCGCAGCCCGGATTGGTTTCTGAAAAATGCTGCCCGATATGACTTATACGACCGCAAAGGGCCAAAAGTGTTTGCCGGTGAATATGCCGCGCACGATAAAGAAGGGAAAGATGCAGTGTCGCGCAATACCTGGAAAAGCGCCTTGGCAGAAGCCGCATTTATGACCGGGCTGGAACGCAATGCCGATGTGGTGCATTTGGCTTCGTACGCACCGCTTTTCGGAAATGTAAATGCCTGGCAGTGGCGTCCCGACCTCATTTGGTTCGATAACCTGAAATCGGTCGCAACTCCCAATTATTACGTACAAAAACTTTTCTCAACCAATTCTGGCAGCAATGTGGTTTCGGCTTTGGTTGACGGGAAAGCGCTGACCGGTCAGGATAGTTTATATGCAAGTGCCAGTGTTGATTCAAAAACTTCGGAGTTGGTGGTGAAACTGGTGAATGTAGCGAAGAAGCCGGCAAATTTGAATTTGTCGCTCGAAGGTCGTAAAGTATCAGCCAACGAAATTAACCTTCAGGTTTTGACAAATGCAGATTTGAATGCATACAACCATATTGGGAAACCTGAAGTGGTCACACCTGTTGAAAGAAAAATGAAGATTTCAGTCAAGAAAATAGTTTTGAATCTGGATGCTTATTCGCTGACAGTTGTACGAATCCCGATAAAGAAATAATCTGGCACTGGCGCATAGATCGTTCATTTTTACATTTAATTGCCTTCACCTCAACCGGAGGTAAATGAATGAATACCTGAATCCATTTCAAAAATATTTTAGCCGGAAAGCTTGACAGAACCAAATATTTAATACTATATTTGCACGCTTTTTTAAGGAAAAAGAGTCAGTGTATCTAACTAATTTATAATCAAATACAATTGTTAGCAAGTAAAATCCAGAAGATGAAAAAATCAGATTTATTAAAAGAAACCATCGAACACATCGACATTAAGTCATTCGATTCAACTCCTATTATTGACTCAATGCGCAAAATGTCATTCACTTCGCGCGATACCGCAAGCGCAGCCGATATTTTGCTGAAAATGGTTAGCAATACCGAATGTACCAACATTCTGACCCTCGCCGGAAGTACCAGTGCAGCGGGTTGCATGCAGGTTTATGTTGACATGGTGAAAAATAAAATGATTGATGTTATTGTTGCTACCGGAGCATCCATCATCGACATGGATTTTTTCGAAGCATTGGGACACAAGCACTACCGCGGTACAACTGAAATAAACGACGGAATTTTACGCGATCTTTATATTGACCGTATTTATGATACTTTCATCGACGAAGAAGAACTTCAGAATTGTGATGGGACCATCAAAGATATTACTGATTCACTGGAAAAAAGACCCTACTCTTCACGTGAATTTATTTGGGAAATGGGTAAATGGCTGACCGAAAATTCAGTAAAAAAAGACAACCTTATCCAGGTTTGTTACGAAAACAATGTTCCGATTTTCTGCCCTGCCTTCTCTGATAGCAGCGCAGGTTTTGGTTTGGCCAAGCACCAGTGGGAAAATCCAGAGAAACATGTTTCGATTGACTCGGTAGCCGATTTTCTGGAACTGACAAAAATAAAAATGGAAGCCGGCGTTACCGGATTGTTTATGATTGGTGGCGGTGTTCCAAAGAATTTTGCTCAGGATACCGTTGTTTGTGCCGAAATTCTGGGTAAGGAAGTTCCGATGCACCAATATGCTGTTCAGATTACTGTTGCTGATGTTCGCGACGGAGCTTGTTCATCGTCAACCCTGAAAGAAGCCAGCTCGTGGGGAAAAGTTCAGGTAACCGACGAACAAATGGTTTTTGCCGAAGCAACTTCAGTGCTTCCTTTAATCGTTAGCTATGTTTACCACAAAGAAACCTGGAAAAACCGTTCCCTGAAAAACTGGAGCAAATTATTTCTGAAATAATACCGATTATCCGATAAATAAATTCAAAGAAGCCCCATCGCTTAGTTCAAAGCAATGGGGCTTTTTTCCCTCTCCTCTCATCATCTCATTTCCCGCTCCTACTCATTCTCCTATTATCATTTTCTAATTGCCGAATCTTCAATTCTTCAAACTTCGTGGAATTGTAAAACAAAACTTACTTCCTATGCCGGGTTCGCTTTCGCCCCAAATTTTACCACCATGTTTTTCAACAAATTCTTTGCACAAAATCAAACCCAAGCCCGTTCCCTGTTCATTTTGTGTGCCCTTAGTTGAGTAGCTTGTATCTATACGGAACAGTTTTTCAACCGTCTCCTTTTTCATTCCGACCCCATTGTCAGTTATGGTTACCCGCAATTCCAAATGGTTTTGTTCGGTTGAAATCAAAATCTTACCACCGGGATTGGTGAATTTAACAGCATTTGAAATCAGATTTCTTAAAATAGTGCTAATCATTGGTTTGTCGGCAAACAACAGTGAATTTTGCGGTGAGTTTACTGAAATGCTTATTGATTTTTGATTTGCAGAGTCATTTAACAACGCAGTGACACCATTGATTAATTCAACTATTTTAATAGGTTCGGGTCTAAACTCCATCTTCCCGGTTTGAGATCGTGACCATTCCAACAAGTTTATCAGTAAATCCATTGCACGTTTGGATGAATCCTGGATAATCCCGGCATATTCCAATATCCCTTCAAAGTTCTTTTCCTGAACCTGTTCAGCCAGAAGATCACTGAATCCCATAATTGTATTGAATGGACTCTTCAGGTCATGAGCAATGATGGAAAAGAACTTGTCTTTGGTAGCATTGAGTTCGTTCAGACGAGCTTCGCTCTCCCTTAGATCCTCTTCCGCCCACTTTCGTTTGGTAATAACAACGCTCAATGCTGTTACTCCGGTGATTTTTCCATCCGAAATAATCGGATTAAGAAATACTTCATAGTAATGAAGCATATCCCCCACCTGGTTGGAATATTCAAAAATAATTCTCTTCCCCGATAATGTTAGATCGTATTTCGGCTTCCAAAATTTTCGCCATTTTGGTGTAAGCATAGAAAGCACATTCATTCCCTTTTTTATCTCAAGGTTAAACGAGGCAAAATATTCATCACGGAAGAAATTATTAAAAATGATAATGTTGTACTCATTATCGATTGACCATATTGATTCATCCCGATTGTTTATCAGTGAATTTAAATTCGCTTCCGATTTTTTTATTCTTTCCTCAGTTTGCTTACGATCGGTAATGTCCTGAATAATACCGAATAAAACTCTTTTTTCTTTGTCGTAGATGGCCACTGAATGTATATCTATTATTTCGCCGGTATCAATAGCTTTTATTTTGAACTCAACATCATAAGGAATGTTATTTTCCACCAAATTTTTCAGGGCCTTATCGAGCAACGGACGGTATTCAGGTAATGGAATTTCTTTAATAACTGAATAATCAAAATGGTCTTTATCTACACCATATAGTTTAGCCGCACCCTCAGAACCATGGATTTTTTGTGAATCAAGATGGAATTCCCAATTGCCTGATCCTGAAGCAAGTTCCGCCCGTTCTAATCGTGCTTCGCTCACCTTGATTGCCTCTTCTATCCTTTTACGTTCGGTGACATCGTGTATAATAGAGTGAAGCAGACTTTTCCCTTTCACTTCGATTTTACTGCTGAATACCTCTACATCCCTAATAGCACCATCAGCCAGCCGGTGTTGGAATTCAAAAAATTCCTGTTCCCGTTTAATGGCCTTATCAATGGCTCCTCTGATCTCTTTGGCCGAAAGCGTATTTATTTCCTGAATATTCATTTGCTTGAGCTGCTCTTTCGTCCATCCATAATATCTTTCGGCAGCATGATTTGCATCAATTAGATTACCGGTATCAGGATCAATGATCAGTTTCACCGCAGTATGGTATTCGAAAATATTTCGGAACAATTCCTCGCTTTCCCTTAACGCCTTCTCTGTTTTTTTACGGGATTCATTTTCGGATTTCAGCTCTTTCAGCAATCTTAAGGTTGCAACATGGCTCTGTTCAAGCTCATAGGTGCGTTCGGCCACCAATTTAGTAAGCCGCTCCTTTTCATCGCGTTTTAATCTGTTCGCCGATTTTATCTTCACCATTGCCCTAATCTGAACGGTGAGATCAGTTGGATCAATGGGTTTGGTGAGAAAAGCCTCTGCACCAACTTCAATGGCTTTAATCCGGTTCTCTTTATCATCTGCCATTCCAGTAATGAAAACCACCGGAATATCGCTCATCAATTCGTCCTGCTTCAGACGTTGGCAGACTTCAAAACCGTCCATTTCGGGCATTATAATATCCAGAAGTATTACATCGGGGTCATTCGAAATGGCAAGTTCGATTCCTCTTGAGCCATTGAGTGCAGTAGAAAGTGTAGAATCAGGAAATGAATCATTGATGATGGATTTCAGACTGATCAGGTTAAAATTATTATCATCGATCGCGAGGATTTTCATCATAGCGGTTTATTTATAATTTTTGATCTCCTCACCCCACAGTGGCATATTAAAATACCCTTCTCAATAACAAAGATAATATATTGCATCGAATTTATATTAAATACTTTGCATCGTTTATTTTTGATTTTTTAAAGCCATCTGAGAACCATGTAAACCTGCATTTTCGATTTTTTTATTCAGTGATTTTTCCTTTTGGAATTGTGAAATAAAACCGACTTCCCTTCCCCACTTCACTTTCTGCCCAGATTTTACCTCCATGTTTTTCAATAAATTCCTTGCACAAGATCAAACCCAAACCGGTTCCCTGTTCATTTTGAGTGCCCATTGTTGAGTAGCTTGCTTCAATACGGAACAACTTATCAATTGCCTCTTTTTTTATTCCAACTCCGCTATCGCTTACAATTAATATCAATTCGTCATGTTTTTGCTCTGCTGAAATTACAATTTCTCCACCAGGATTGGTAAATTTTACCGCGTTCGAAATCAGATTCCTTAAGATAGTGCCAATCATTGCTTTATCGGCAAAAACAGTATTATCCTGAAGGTTTAACCTGGAAATAGTGATTGATTTTTGCCGGGCTGCATCGTCCAATAATTCAGCCACTTCATTGATTAATTCACCAATATCAATCGTTTCAGGATTGAATGCAATTCTTCCGGTTTGTGATCGCGACCATTCCAAAAGGTTTAAAAGCAAATTTAGTGTCCGCTGTGATGAATCCTTGATAATCCCTGCATATTCCTCAATCCCTTCGTAATCCTGCTCCCGAATCTGCTCTGTCAGAATATTACTGAAACCAATAATTGCATTAAAAGGATTCGTCAGGTCGTGTGCAATGATGGAGAAAAACTTGTCTTTGGTGGCATTCATTTCGTGTAAACTGGCTTCACTTGCTTTTAATGCTTCCTCCGCCCGTTTCCGCTTGGTAATATTCTGAACTAAAAGCAAATACCCCATAATAATTTTGCCTTCCAATGATTTCATTGGAGTAATGGAATATTGCATATCGACCTTCCCTGTTTTGGTAGTTTTGTATTGTTTTAGCTCTTTGATTTTATCAAAATTAAAAGAAGAAGTGTAATCTATATGGTTTCCATTAAGTAATTGCTCTTTTAACTCCATGCTTAAACTTGTACCATCAAAAATATTGAATCCCAAGACGTTGCCTTTTTCCTCAATACCGAACATTTCCAATGAAGCTGGATTCGCATCAGTTTGATTCCCGGCAGCATCATATATTTCAATTCCAATTGGTGATTTCTCGAAAAATGTTCTGAATTTTTGTTCACTTTCCTTCAGTTCTTCTTCCGCCCTCTTGCGCTCAATCACATTGGCAACCTGACTTCCTATTGAGTCAAGAAACCGAAGGTTATCTTCATCGTACACGTTTTCCTTTTGGTAATGCTGAAGGACCAAAACTCCGATTTTTCTTGAAGATGTTTTCAAGGGCACACCTATCCATGACGGCGAATTTGAACCAACCAATTCAACTTCGTCTTGTTCTTTAAGATGCTTAAATAAATGATTATCAATCAACATCGATTCCCCCTTCCGGAAAACAAACCCGGTACAACTTTTCTGAAGGGCCAATGGAGACGGAGCTGAATCGAATTGATCAACAAAATAGGGGAAACTAAAAAGCGAAGTATTTTGATCATAAAGTGCGAAGAAACAATTCTCAGCATATAATACTTTCCGGAGTGAGTTATGGATCAACTTCAGCAATTCATCAAGATTTGCTGTAGTAGTTACTCCATGGGTAATCTCTGACATAACTTGCCACTCCAACTCGGCTTGTTTACGCCTGGTGATATCTCTCAAAACAGTATGGATCATTTTCTTTTCACTATTAACAACTGTCAGCAATACCTCGACAGGAAAAACTTCTCCATCGGCCTTTCTATGAATCCATTCGAAACGATGGCTCCCTTTTTCCAAAGCAATATCTATCATTTCGTTTGCTTTTTCATACGATGATTTTCCATCGGGTTGAATTTCAGGAGATAATTCCGAAGGGTGGGTATTCAACAGGTCTTCCTTCTTTTTATAACGCAGCATTTTTACAATTGCATGGTTGCACTCAGTAAACCTTCCATCAACAATAATTAAATTTCCGTCTTCAGATTTCTCAAACAGATCATTGTATTTTTTTTCGCTTTCCTTTAATTCTTCTTCAATCTTCCTTCGTTCATTCACGTACCTGACCATAGGTCGAAATAGGATGAAATATAAAGCCGGTACAAGTAAAAAAACCATAAGAAGGCTGTCGAAAATTGCTGTAATTCTGGATGAAAATTGTGGTAAAAATTGCAATAGAAGCATGATTACTATCTCAATGGTAAAAATTGCAATCACAAATGTCAATATTAGCCTTAGCGAGGATTTGTAAATCTCGTTTGATACAGATTGTTTTTTCAAGGTTTCAATTTTAATTATTCCGTTATTTTTTGTCGAAGCGAAACTCGTTCGATCGAATTTTAATCTTCCATATTTATGGCTTCCCTGTATTTTGATAATGGGAACAACTTTAACAGGGAATAGTGAAAAAGAATGTTGATCCTTTTCCCTGTTCCGATTCCATCCAGATGGTTCCACCCAACAATTCGACCAGACTTTTTGAAATAGGAAGTCCCAGCCCGTTTCCACCATATTTACGGGTATGAGCGGTTTCTACCTGACGGAAACGTTCAAATATTTGTTCCTGAAATTCTTTTGGTATCCCAATGCCAGTATCTTTTACCTGAAATTGAATGAAATCCCTGGTTATTCTGATGCCAATCCCGACAAATCCCTTTTCCGTAAACTTTATCGAGTTACTTACCAGGTTGGCCAAAATCTGTCTCAATCTGTTCTCATCACTATCAATAAAAATTTTCTCTTTTGGATTCGAAGGGTCAAGCCTTAATTCAATTCCTTTCTCAATTGCTTTAAATGAATATTCTTTCTGAATATCAGTAATTAATTGATTGACTGATAAGATGGCTTTCTGTACCTGGACCTGACCAGCTTCAATTTTCGAGAGATCCATAATATCGCTGATAATCGCAAGCAGGTTGTTGCCATTTTCTTTAATTATACCCGCGAATTCAGCATGTTGGTCTGATCCGAAAAACGGATCAAGCATTAAATCTGAAAAACCAATGATGCTGTTAAGCGGTGTGCGTATTTCGTGGCTCATATTGGCAAGGAAAGCAGACTTAAGCCGATCGCTCTCTTCGGCCTTTTCTTTGGCTGCAATTAAGTTCACTTCTGCCTGTTTTCGCTCAGTAATGTTCTTATGTATCCCAAGAAATCCAATAATTTCACCATTCTCGTCAAGAATAGGATCTGCTGAACCTTCAATATCAATCAAGCTTCCATCCTTGCGTTTATTTTTGTATTCGGCTTTGATACTCTCTTTACTTAGAATTTTCATCCATAAATATTCATGAACTTCTTTACTAAGAAAACCGCTTTTTAATATACGTGGAGTAACTTTCCCAATTATTTCTTCGGCGGAATAACCATAAGTCTTTGTGAATTCAGGATTTATAAAGCTTATTATTCCTTCTTTATCTGTCATAAAGATGATTTCCTGAGATTGCCTGATTGCCAAATTTAATTTTTGCAACGATTCTTCAGCCCGTTTGCGTTTGGTGATATCCCAGACAATGACTTGCCCTGCCGGCATGTCATTATGCGTAGTATTAAGTGCAATAACCTCTGCATAAAATGGACTTCCGTCGAACCGAATAAGTTTTTCTTCTAAGACCGGAACAGAAATTCCATTAGAAACAAGGCTCATCCGTCTGATAACTTCATCCCTTGAATCAGGATGTACTATTGATAGAACCGATTTTCCTACAAGTTCTTGCATATTTGAACCACCGAAAATAGTTACCCCTGCCGGATTTACATAGACGAATTTTCCTTCCTGATAAATCGCGATACCGGTAGGAGATTGTTCAACCAAATGACGATAGCGTTTTTCGCTTTTGTGTATTGCTTCCTCTGCCTGCTTGCGTTCAGTAATATCCTGAATGGTTCCAATCATCGAAACGATGTTATCTTCAGCATCGAGAACCAGCTTACCCAGACCGAGCACCCACCTGATTTCGCCATCTGACTTGCGGATAATCCGGTATTCATTATTAAAAAGTTTTCGTTTTGCTACAACTTCTTCACGGAAGTACCGATCCATCATTTCTCTGTCATCGGGATGCGCAATGTCCAACCATCCTTGAATACTTCGGATGTAGGTATTATCAATTCCAAATATCTGTTCAAGCACTTCGGATGATGTCCAAAAATCGTTGATGAAATCGAACTTGTAAGACCCGACAAATGCTGCACGTTGCGATTCTTTAAAGAAGTATTCGCTTTCTCTGAGTGCTGCCTCTGTTTTTTTACGGGCTTCATTTTCCGCCTTCAACTCGTTCAGCAAGTTGATCGATGCAATCTGGCTTAACTCAAGTTTTTGAGTCCGTTCGGTAACCAGCCTTTTGAGTCTGATTTTTTCATCGCGTTTCTGTTCGTTGGCTACTTTTATTTTTGCCATTGCCCTGATCTGGGCAGTTAGTTCGGTTTCGTCTATAGGTTTGGAGAGAAAAGCTTCGGCACCTGCGTCAAGCGCTTTAATGCGGTTCTCCTTGTCACCTTTTAAAGCAGTTATAAAAACCACCGGAATATCCTGTGTACGTTGGTCTTGCTTCAGAAGCCGGCAAACTTCAAATCCATCCATGTCGGGCATTACAATATCCAGAAGAATGACATCCGGATCCTCAGCAATGGCGAGTTCAATTCCTTTTGACCCATCAAGCGCACTAAATACGGTAGAATCAGGGAAAGCATCTTTGATAATGGCATTCAAGCTGATCAGGTTATCGTTGATATCGTCGATTGCGAGGATTTTCATCATTTTGGTATTTTAAAATAAAATGTTGAACCAACTCCCTGTTCCGATTCCAACCAGATTGTTCCTCCCAATAATTCAATCAACGCTTTTGAAATAGGAAGTCCCAGCCCGTTGCCTCCATATTTGCGGGTATGAGCAGGTTCGACCTGCCTGAAACGTTCAAATATTTGTTGATGAAATTCAGCTGAAATACCTATTCCCGTGTCTTTTACCTGAAATTGAACAGCGTCTCCTGCCATTTTGAAGGCTATCTCAATGTACCCTTCGCTGGTGAATTTTAAGGCATTACCTACAAAATTGACCAAAATTTGTTTTAATTTGTCCTTATCGGTTTCAATGAAAATTTCATTCTTGCTACCCGGCAAATCAATTCCTAATTCAATTCCTTTTTCAATTGCCTTGAACGAATATTCTTTCTCAATGTCGATAATCAATTGATTCACTGAAAATATTGTCTTTTTCACCTGAACCTGACCGGCTTCAATTTTTGAAATATCCATGATATCACTGATAATGGTAAGTAGGTTGTTCCCACTGACATTGATGAAACGCGCGAATTGAAATTGCTGTTCATGGGTATAATCAGGTTCAGACATCAATTCGGAAAATCCAATGATACTATTCAGCGGTGTGCGAATTTCGTGGCTCATATTGGCCAGGAAGGCCGATTTCAGGCGGTCGCTTTCTTCCGCTTTTTCCTTGGCGGCAATCAATTCAGTTTCAGCTTCCTTCTTTTCAGTTATATCCTGAAATATCTCCAGCATGGCCTTCTTTCCCCGAAAAACCATGCCTGTATGACTAATCTGGAAAGTTCTTCCCCCAAAAACGCCATTCGATTCGTAAAGATCTGTATTTCCAATATTTATACCCGAATGCAACGGACAATCAGAACACTGGGTTTTATCATCACGATAAAGATTCCAGCATTTATTTCCGATGGAGTCAGGGCCAAAATATTTCTCCATATTCTTGCTGATAAATAAAGTATTTCCCTCTTCATCAACGATGTCCATTCCAAAAGGGATGGTTTGCATCAACGAATTATTAAGCTCGTTGCTCTCAAGTAATGATTCATCGGCCAGTTTCCGCTCGGTAATGTCCTGAATGGTTCCCATTATTTCAACGATATTATCTTCAGCATCGAAATTTAGTTTGCCCAGACCGAGTACCCACCTGATTTCGTCATCCGACTTGCGGATAATCCTGTATTCCTTATTAAACAGCTTTCTCTTCGCTAAAACTTCTTCGTTGAAGTAACGGTTCATCATTTCTCTGTCATCCGGATGTGTTATGTCCAACCACCTCTGAAAATTTTTGGAATAACTTTTATCAATGCCAAAAATCTGTTCAAGGACTTCAGATGATGTCCAGGAATCGTTGAGGAGATCATACTTATAGGAACCGATGAATGCAGCATGTTGCGATTCCCTAAAGAAAAATTCACTCTCCTGAAGTGCCTGTTCTGTCTGTTTTCGCGCGGAAATGTCGCGAAAAGTTCCCATCAGGCAATGCTTTCCCTTTAATGTTACCTCCGCAGCCAATATTTCTACCGGTACGAGGGAACCATCAGAACGAACAACTTCATTTTCAGACGGATGAGTAGATCCTTTTTGTTGTGCTTCGAGCGTATGGCCGGTAAACGTCTCGTTGCTGTACACCGCTTTGTCCTTTGGATGTAGCTGTGAATGATGAAGGCCAATAATATGGTTATATGGCATTAGCAGCAATCGCGAAGCAGCTATATTGGCATCGACGATGATCCCTGATTCAATTTCTGCAATAAAAATAGCATCTGACGCTTTCTCAAAGAAGTCTTTAAACTGTGCTTCGCTTTCTTTTAGCTTTTCTTCTGCAAT
>JBBRXN010000069.1:0-29289 GCA_038248385.1 Bacteroidales bacterium | reverse complement strand
TGCCACAATCACAACAAGATGAAATCCTTAATGGGATTGAAGAAATTGGTAATGGAGATGTTGTTGATTATGAGAATTTCATAAAAAAACATCGGAGATGAAATAGAGTTCAGACAACGCGATCAATATTGTCACAATCTTCGATAACCGTCAAAATCCCAAAAAACTAATTAACGATACCAAGGAAGACCAATCTGGCCTGGAAGAATAAAAAACAACGATGATAAAACTAACCATAGACAACCACACCATTGAGGTTCAACCCGGAACCTCCGTTTTGGATGCCGCCAAATCCATCGGAATAAATATACCAACCTTATGTTATCTCGAAGGAACCGAACATTTTACCTCTTGTATGATTTGTCTGGTGAAAGACGCCAAAAACGGACGTTTTTTTGCTTCCTGCTCAACACCGGTTTTTGAAGGACAATCCATTATTACCAATGATGAAGAAACCACTGAATCGCGCAGGGTCGCTTTGGAACTTTTACTCAGCGAGCATGTAGGCGACTGTGAAGCTCCTTGCCAGCTGGTTTGTCCGGCGCACATGAATATTCCGCTGATGAACCGTTTGATTGCCAAAGGCGATTTTGCAAAAGCGCTGGAAGTAGTGAAACGCGATATTGCTTTGCCTTCCATACTTGGACGCATCTGTCCGGCTCCCTGTGAGGCCGGTTGTCGCCGCAAACAAGTGGATGAAGCTGTTTCTATTTGTCTGCTAAAAAGATATGTTGGCGATGAGGATCTAAAAAGCGGGAAGCCTTATCTTCCGCAATTGGCTCCACTTTCAGGAAAGAAAGTCGCTATTATTGGCGCCGGTCCGGCTGGATTGGCTGCTGCCTATTATTTACAGATCAAAGGGCATCAGGCAGTGATTTTTGATAAAAATAGTCAGGCTGGAGGAGAATTGCTTCAAGTTGATAATGAAATATTACCAGCTGATGTCATTGAACAGGAAGTGGCACAAATAATTGCAATTGGTGTTCAAATTAATCTTAACGAAAATATCAATGCTGATAGATTTGCTGAATTGCAGGATCAGTTTGATGCAGTTGTTGTGGCAGTTGGAACCATTCAGGAAAGCTCCCTAGTCTTTGGATTAAAGGTGACCAAAACCGGAATTGTTACTGATAAAACGAGTTACCTTACTTCAAATCCAAAAGTATTTGCTATCGGAAATTCACTTCGGGCATCAAAATTGGCAGTGCGATCGGTTGGACATGGGAAAGAGGTAGCAACCGTGATCGACAATTATTTTAAAACAACTGAAATTTTAGGTTATCCGGAACGTTTTAATTCTAAATTCGGGCGACTGGCTGAATTGGAGTTTATACAATATCAAAAAGATTCGGAAACCTCACCAAGGCAAAAGGCTGGCATGGAAGGATTCTCCAAAGAAGCCGCTATTCGCGAGGCAAAACGCTGTATGCATTGCGATTGCCGTAATCCGGAATCGTGTGTATTGCGCGAGTTATCAGATAGGTATCATGCCGTTCAAAAGCGGTTTCAAAGCGAAGTGCGTCAGAATGTAGAGAAATTCATTCATCGTGAAGGAATAGTTTACGAACCTGCAAAGTGCATCAAATGCGGTATTTGTGTTCGCTTGACTCGCCAGCATCAGGAAGAATTTGGGTTTACTTTTATTGGTCGGGGCTTCGATGTTAAAGTAGGTGTTCCGTTTAACGAAAGCGTTCAAAAAGGATTGGAGAAAACGGCACAAATTGTTGCAAATGCATGCCCTACAGGAGCTTTGGCGATGTTTGGAGTAGAGGAGCAGGTTTGATTCGGGTATAATTTTGCTTTCTTTAGTATTGCAAATTGGTATTTAAATTCATTAAAAAATCTACTATGAAAACAAGTCTGCTAAGTATTATTTGTATTCTGTTGGTATCGTTTTCTACGGAAGCCAAAATTAAAGTGCTAATCGTTGACGGACAGAATAATCATGAGGTCTGGCCCAAATCGACCATTATGATGAAGCAATATCTGGAAGAAACGGGTTTGTTTTCTGTGGATATCCAACGTACAAAATTCATCTGGCAAGGAGAACGTGAAAAAGCATTTCTTCCATTGGCCGGTGTGGGTGAAACACAGGATTTAAAAGAACCCAAAACGGATCCTGATTTTATTCCATCTTTCAAAAAATACGATGTGGTCGTTTCCAATTTTGGTTGGAAAGCTGCCGATTGGCCTGATGCTACTCAAAAGGCTCTGCAGAAATTTATGAAAGCTGGTGGTGGTTTTGTCTCTGTACATGCTGCTGACAATTCTTTCCCCGACTGGCTTGAGTATAATAAGATGATAGGACTTGGCGGATGGGGAGACCGATCGGAGAAAGATGGTCCGTATGTTTATTATTCAAATGAAGGCGAATTGGTCCGTGATCCTTCGCCGGGCAGTGCCGGAGCACATGGGCCCCAGCACATCATCCCGGTTACAATTCGTGTTGCTGATCATCCTATAACGAAAAGATTACCGAATGTTTGGCTGACTGCAAAGGATGAATGTTATGCCAAATTACGTGGACCTGGCGAGAACATGATCATTCTTGCCACAGGAAAAGACATGTCGGGAAAAGCTCCAACCGATCGGCACGAACCAATTCTGATGGTTCTGACCTATGGAAAAGGTCGTATTTTTCACACTACATTAGGGCACGATGACTATTCCTGCGAAGGGGTAGGATTTATTACAACTTTTACCCGTGGAGTCGAATGGGCTGCGACTGGTAAAGTTACACAAACTGTTCCAGCAGATTTCCCCACTTCAATGGAGTCAACGAGCAGAAAGTTTGAGTTGAAAAAATAAATTGAGGATAATAGTAAAATAAGTGTTTTACTATTTTGTCATTTGTATTATAGAAATTCTTATCCAATGGTTTTAAAAAAAATCTTTTTACCTGTAGTTTTGCTTTTAGTACAAATTTATCAACTTTCCGCACAATCTTCATGGTCTATATTTCGCGGAAATCAACAGCTCTCAGGAGCAACTTCAGTAATTATTCCTGATAAACCCAATTTGTTGGTTTCTTACCAAACAGGTGATGATATAAAAGCCTCACCTGTTGTATCGGAACAAACCATTTTCTGTGGATCGACAGATGGAACAATGTATGCCGTTGGTTTCGACGGAAAGCTGAAATGGAAATTTGACTGTGGAAACTCAATTGAAGCGCCTGCCTTATTTTTAGATGGATCGGTTGTGTTTGGCTCACTCGATGGATTATTTTTCCGCCTTGATGAGAAAACAGGCAAACAAATCTGGAAATACACTACAGACAATCAGATCATGGGATCGGCCAACTGGCTGAAAGTTGGAAAACAGATCCGCCTTGTAGTGGGAAGTTACGACTATAACCTGCATTGTGTAGATTTTGCCAAAGGCGACAGTATCTGGCAATATGAATCAGATAATTATATCAATGGCGCTCCGGCCATATACGGTAAATATGCTGTTTTTGGTGGTTGCGACGGTTTTGTTCATCTGGTGAACATCGAAACAGGGAAAGTGTTTAAGAAAATAAAACTCGATACTTATGTCGCTTCTTCACCGGTTATTGACGGGAAACATGCTTTTGTAGGCGATTACGAAGGCCGTTTTTTCTGTATCGATTTGGAAGCTGGCAAAGTGGTTTGGACTTATCACGAACCGGATAAAAACCTGCCGTTTATTGCATCGCCGGCCTTAAGTGGCAACCTGATCGTGATCGGCAATCAGGATCGTTTTATATACTGTTTTGAAAAAAATTCAGGCAAAATGGTCTGGAAAGTAAAAACCAGTTCCCGGGTTGAGTCGTCTTCAGTTATTGCTTCCGGGAAAGTGGTTACCGGAACTATGGATGGAATGTTGTACATTCATGATCTGAAAACCGGGAAAGAACTTTGGAAATACGAGTTGGGAAGTCCCATCATCGGGAGTCCTGCAGTCGTTTCAGGAAAAATAGTGGTGGGTGCCGGCGACGGACGGATTTATGTGTTTGGATAAAGAAGCCCCTCCCAAACCCTCCCCGAAGGGGAGGGCTTAAAAACGCAACTTTGAAAAGTATCTCAACTATATAAGTGAATATTATGGAACAGAGCATTTTTACGCTCCCCCTGCGGGGGAGTTGGAGGGGGCTTCTCCTATGAAAATCGCACACATCATACCAGGTTCAGGAGGTAGTTTTTACTGCGGAAACTGCCTTCGCGACAGTAAATATGTTATAGCTTTAAAAGATTTGGGACATCAGGTGATCAAAGTGCCATTGTATCTGCCCATTTTCGACGATGCCCACGATTTGGATGAGGTTCCTGTTTTTTACGGGGCGGTAAACCTCTATCTCAAACAGCAGTTTCCCATTTTCAGGCACATGCCCGCGTTTATTGAACATGCGCTTGATTCGAAAGGTGTGTTGGAAATGGCAGCCCGAAAAGCTGGTTCAACGCGTGCGAAAGGATTGGAAGAAATGACCATTTCGATGTTGTTGGGTGAAGATGGCGGCCAAAAGGATGAACTTGAGCGGCTGGTTGATTGGCTGGCCGATGAGGCTAAGCCTGATGTGGTGCATCTTTCGAATGCACTGTTGCTTGGATTGGCGCATCGTATAAAAGAAAGGATGAATATTCCGGTGGTTTGCTCGCTTCAGGACGAAGATGTTTGGGTGGATGTGATGCCCGACCATTATTGCAAAGAAGTATGGGACTTGATGAGTGAGCGCGGTAAGGTAGTGGATGCGTTTATTTCAGTGAGTGGCTATTATGCCAATGAGATTCATCAGAAAATGACGGTTTTGAAAGAGCAAATGCATGTAGTTCATATCGGTGTTGATCCTGCTGATTATTCACCAAAAAATATAACCGAAAAAGAACCTGTAATCGGTTACATTTCACGGATGTGTGAAGAGAACGGCTTGGCTGTCTTGGTTGATGCCTTTATTCTCCTGAAACAAAATCAGGATTTCAGCGCTGTAAAATTGAAAATTACCGGAGGAAAAACCGGTGATGATGTGCATTTTATCAAAGAACAAAAACATAAAATATCGAAAGCCGGTTTGGATGAAATGGTGTTTTGGGTAGAGGAATTTGAAGGAGAAGAGCGCCAGAAATTCTTCGATTCTGTTCGACTGATTTCGGTTCCTGTACTGAATGGCGAAGCTTTTGGATTATACATGCTGGAAGCGATGGCCTCCGGTATTCCAATGGTTCAACCAGCTTTGGGCGCTTTCCCTGAAGTGATCGAAACGAGCGGAGGTGGAGTGGTTTATGCTGAAAATGCACCAGAACAGTTGGCCGAAGCTTTGGCCTCACTTATTTTAGATGAAGAAAAACTTCAGGAATATAGTGCTGCCGGACTTGCTGGTGTGAAACAACATTTCGATATTCATGCTCAGGCAAAAAAGATGGTTAAGGTGTATGAAAGTGTTTTAGAAGAAGCAGCCAATAAATAGTACCTGTAATTATTCGAATTGTGATATCTTTTGCTGTCAGTTTCGTGTTCGACTGAGCACACAATGAAGTCTGACGGTTATGATAATAAATTTTAACACATGCTTTTAAAACTTGAAAAAATCTCCAAATCCTATTCCTCCGGAAATAATCCAAATGGAAGGGTAATTCTCGACCAACTCGATCTGGAAGTTAATGCCGGTGAACGAATTGCCATTGTTGGGCCATCGGGTTCAGGAAAAACTACTTTACTAAACTTGATTGGAACGCTGGATCGTCCGGATACCGGGAAAATGATTTTCGAAGATCGGGATTTAACCGGATTCAGTGACCAGCAGTTGGCAAAGTTCAGGAATGAAAAAATCGGTTTTGTCTTCCAGCTGCACCATCTGTTACCACAACTTACTTTACTTGAAAACATACTTTTACCCACCCTTACCGACAAAAAATTTCAGGGAAAAGAAACGCTTGATCGCGCTCAAAAGCTGATTCTAAGAATGGGATTATCTGAAGTAGCGCACCAGAAACCTTCCGAACTTTCAGGTGGCGAATGCCAGCGAACTGCAGTTGCAAGGGCGCTGATAAATCGTCCCGGATTGATTTTGGCCGATGAACCAACCGGTGCACTAGATCAACAATCGGCTTTCAATCTGACTGATTTGCTGGTTGAACTCAATCAGGAAGAAGGAGTTACACTAATCGTGGTGACCCACTCAATTGAGGTGGCGAAGAAAATGGATCGGATTTACAAATTGGAAGACGGCAAACTGAAGGAATCTTGAGTCTCAAATCTTGAATGGCGAATGAAAAAGCTACTCAAGATTCAAGATTCTGATATTCTAATACTTTTATCTGATGGCAAAATACATTTCCATTTTACGCGGAATTAATGTTGGCGGAAATCGAAAAATACTAATGGTGGACTTGAAAAATCTGTTTTTAAAACTGGGTTTCTCGAATATTCAAACCTATATTCAAAGTGGAAATGTAATTTTCGATTCTGATAAGAATGAATCTGATTCTGAATTGGAACTGCTTATTCAGGAAGCTATTAATGAAACCTTCCATTTTGATGTTCCTGTAATAGTAAAAACAATAGACGAATTGGCTGAATCTATTGCCAATAATCCATTCTGGAAGGAGAAAAACGCTGATATCGACAGACTTCATCTAACTTTTCTGAAAGAGATGCCAGCGCAGGAAAAGCTTATGAAAATAGTGAACCATGTTTTTTCTCCTGATAATTTTCAGGTTGTTGGAAAAGATGTATTTGTCTATTGCTCGACTGGTTATAGCGATTCAAAACTGACCAATCAGTTTTTCGAAAGCAAGCTGGGCACAACTGCCACCACCCGAAACTGGAAAACTGTCATCAAATTACACGAATTATCATTGTCTAATGTCTAATATCTAATATCTAATTTCTCTTTCAAACACATGTCGCTTTACAAACTCATATTCAAATCCATCTGGTTTTACCGGAAGCTGAATCTTCCAATTGTATTGGGAATTGCTCTTAGCACGGCCATTCTGGTTGGTGCATTGATCATTGGCGATTCGGTGAAGTACAGTTTGCAGCAAATTACAGTTCAGCGATTGGGAAACACTTCTCAGGTGATTACGGCAGGTGAACGGTTGTTCAGGCAGCAATTGGCCAACGAACTGGCCAAAAAAAGTAACATTGAAACAGCTGCTTTGCTTCGCGCCAATGGGTTTGGAGTGATCAATGGTGGTGAAGTTCGGGTGAATCAACTGTCCGTTTGGGGAGTAAATGCAACAATGGGTAATTTTACTGATTATCCTGAATCGTTTCAACTGAAGAACAATGAAGTGGCGATCAATGAAAACCTTTCATCGCTTTCCGGCTTGAAGATAGGTGACGAATTTCTGCTTCGGGTGGATAAGCTGAACACCTTTCCTGCCAATACGCCCTTTGTTTCCGAACAGGAATCAACTGTTTCTTTTCTTGTTTCTGTTGCCCGAATCGTGAAAACGGACGAATTGGGGAATTTTAACCTCCGAAATATCCAATCAGCACCGCGCAATGTATTTGTGAATCTGGACTGGCTCAACCAACAGATGGGACTGCTGCAAAAAGCCAATGTGCTGCTGGTTGGTGACGGCGTTTCGGATGTTGACTTGATTAAAAACCTGCAAACCTGCTGGACATTGGAAGATGTGAATCTGGAAGTCCGCGAAAATTCGGAATTAAATTATACAGAATTAATTTCTGATCGTGTTTTTGTAGAGCCGGTCGTTGAACAGTTTTGTACCAAAGACCTGCCCGGTTCGCAGGCAGTTTTCAGTTATTTTATCAACGAATTTATCATTAACGGCAGGCAAACGCCCTATTCGTTTGTTTCTTCTGATCCCGCGCTTTCGGGCAACCAGATAGAAGTAAGCCAATGGTTGGCTGACGACATTAGCATCAAGGTAAATGATACCGTCCGGCTTTCGTATTTCGAAGTAGGGCCTCTGCGGAAATTAGTTCTAAAAGACACTTCCTTTGTGGTTGATGCTATCTATCCGTTAGTTGGAGCAAAGGCTGATCAGAATCTGATGCCAGTGATACCGGGGCTTTCTGATGCCGGCAATTGCCGCGACTGGAAAGCAGGTGTGCCTGTGGATCTGAAGAAAATCCGCCCGAAAGATGAAGCGTATTGGAAAGACTACAAAGGCACTCCGAAAGCTTTTGTGTCGCTCGAAACAGCTCAAAAACTCTGGGGAAACCGCTTTGGTCAGTCAACGGCCATTCGCTTACCGGGTTTGAAAAAGATGGAATTTGAAAAGGAATTGCTGGCCGGATTGCAGCCCTCACAAATGGGTTTTGAAGTGACCAATGCAAAATCAGACGGACTTTCTGCAGCCAGCAACGGAACCGACTTTGGAGGACTTTTTATTGGTCTTAGCTTTTTCGTATTGTTTGCCGCGGTGTTGCTGGCTTTCCTGCTTTTCAAACTGTATCTTGGTTTCCGCAGAACCGAAATCGGAACATTGACCGCGCTCGGATTTTCTTTTGGCACTGTTCGTAAGCTGTTTGTTTCCGAAGCTTCTGTTTTTGTTTTAGCCGGAATCCTGCTCGGTATTCCGTTCAGCATTGGCTACAATCAGCTCATTTTAAAAGCAATCAATTCCATTTGGGTGGACATTGTCCGCACTTCCATCGTCCATATTTCCATTCGTCCTGAATCCATCATCCTGGGTAGCCTGATCATCGCCGTGCTTTCGATTGGGGTTATTTACTGGATTCTGAGTCGTTTCCTGAAAAATGAGGTGATCGTTTTGCAACGCAAAGCCACTTCAGGAAAAATGAAAAGCGGACGACTGACCTTGTGGCTTGGCCTTGGCTTGCTGGTTGTATCTTTGGCTGTTTTGCTGATGAGTGGTTTTCGGAGTGGCGAAATTAATCCTGAAATGTTTTTTATCAGCGGATTTGGACTGTTGCCAGCCCTCATTTTGCTGTTCAGTTACCTGTTCCGGAAAATTTCCGATTACGAAAATTCTTCGGCATTCTCATTTCGTTCATTATTGCTGAAACGCTTGTCGGGCGAGCGAAAACAAACGGTGATGATCGTGAGTTTTCTGTCGGTGGGCGTATTTATGGTGGTCTCCACCGGCTTGAACCGCAAAGATTTGACTTCACATGCAGAACTGGCTTCATCGGGAACGGGTGGTTACGACTATTTTGTGGAAACAACCATGCCTGTGCTTTTTGATGTGAACAGTAAGAAGGGTAGGGAAGAGCTGAACTGGCCCATAGATGTGCAAGTGGTGCAGTTTCAGTCGCAGCCTGGCGACGATGCCAGTTGCCTGAACCTGAACCGTATTTCACGGCCTCGCATCATTGCATGCAATCCGTCGGCTTTCGATGAGCGATCAGCATTTACCTTTATAACCCGAACCAACGATCTGGATGCGCAACAACCATGGCTGTCGCTCAATAAAACACTCGCCAATGATGTGATTCCTGCATTTGCTGACCAAACGGTGATTCAGTGGGGATTGATCAAACAAATTGGTGATACACTGAATTATAAAACCGAAGATGGCCGGATTCTAAAATTGAAACTGATTGGTGGTTTGGCGAATTCTGTTTTTCAGGGAAATGTAATTATTGCTGACAGTCATTTTACACAGGCTTTCCCATCGGTGAGCGGTACCGGTATTTTCCTCATTGATGACCCGAAAGGAGATGTGAATGTGGATGATCTGAAAAATGGAATACGAAATTACGGCCCCGAAATCAGCAAAACAACCGATCGTTTGCTGGCTTTTTATACTGTTGAGAATACCTATCTAAATATCTTTCTGATGCTTGGTGCGCTCGGGCTTTTAATCGGCACTTTGGGTTTGGGGATCCTGATTTTCAGGATCACTTTCGAGCAGATACCTGAATTTGCTTTGTTGTTAGCGCTCGGTTATACGAAATCTACCATCTTCAGCATGGTGATGCGCGAAAAGCTTTTTGTAATGTTGGTTTCAGTCATCATCGGCATTATCCCGGCAGTTCTCAGCGCGCTGCCTTCGCTGATGTCGTCGCTCTATTCCAATCTTTGGGTTTGGCTTCCTGCAATCTCTGGTTTGGTTATTTTGAGTGGTGCTATCTTCAGTTTAGTTGCAATTCGCCTGGCTTTGAAACAGAATTTGGTGCAGGCATTGAGGAATGATTGATGCATTTTAGAAAATTTGCATTTCCGTTGCCTAAAGACCACGCCTGCTTACGGGCTGGGAACGACAGCTCAATTATCAATCGAAGCGGTAATATCATTTGCCGTCTGCTTCAGCTGACGGAATTGATTTCGAGTGCAAATCAGGCTCATTGGTTGGGGAGTCTTGGTTTTCTATAGTTGCGATTTTGTCGTTCCGGAGTTTTATATAAAAGATGCTGATGATACACCAACCAATCCAAAACAGGTATCCACCGATATGAAAGCGCCCGCCCAATAATCCGTGAGAGAATGTCCTGAAATCTAAATAAGTGAAATACAGACCAAGTACGGCCAGAAATATAAAACTGATTTGCACG
This sequence comes from Bacteroidales bacterium, assembly GCA_038248385.1. Taxonomy (GTDB): domain Bacteria; phylum Bacteroidota; class Bacteroidia; order Bacteroidales; family Prolixibacteraceae; genus Aquipluma. Next base: position 18,840 of record JBBRXN010000069.1, on the reverse strand, counting down.
GCACGGTTGATGTTTGGGCGGTACTTTTTCCAAATACGGTATTGAACGATTTCCATAACAATCCATACACCCCAGATAAACAAGGCCCCTTTCCACCAGGAATTTAAAAACATATATTCCCTGTGCAAAAAATGAATTCCAACTTTCCCGATTATTGTTGCTTTTGACAATGTCCATCCGGCAATGGCGGCAAGTGGTATTAATAGTAAATTTAATGAGATTATTTTTTTATCCATTTATCGTTGTATTTAAGCTTTGAAACAAAAAGTAAAGGCTTCACTTTGAGTGAAACCCATACTAATACTTAGAATATTTTCGATTACCAAACCAAATCAGAGTTCAACAAACTATCCGGATTCAAATTTTTCTTTTCTATATCTTTAAAGTGCTTGTAGGTTCCCACTTTCAGTTCGTAGGTAGCAGATTCGTCGCAAACAATCATTCCGCGCGGGTGAAGTTGAAGGGCACTGATGGTCCACATGTGGTTTACGCCTTCTTCAACTGCATGTTGTAATGCGCGTGATTTATTATAACCGTTTACGATGATTAGCACTTCTTTGGCATCCATCACAGTGGCAATACCAACAGTCAATGACGACGAAGGAACTTTATTAACATCATTATCAAAAAACCGGGAATTGGCAACTTTGGTATCGTAATTCAGCTCTTTGTCACGTGTACGCGATGCGAGCGATGAACCGGGTTCATTAAACGCGAGATGCCCGTCGGGTCCAATTCCGCCCAGAAATAAATCAATTCCGCCAACTGCTTTTATTTTATCTTCATAAGCCTGACATTCAGCTTTGATATCAGGAGCATTTCCATTCAGGATATTTACATTTTTCTCCTGAATATCAATGTGACTGAATAAATTGTTCCACATAAAGGTATGATAACTTTGAGAATGGTTTTTGGGGATGCCCACATATTCGTCCATATTAAAAGTTACTACATTCCTGAAGGAGACCTTACCTGTATTGTATAATTTGATTAATTCGGCATAAGTTCCAAGTGGCGATGAACCGGTTGGCAAACCAAGAACGAATGGCTTCTCATTGGTGGGAGAAGCAAGAATGATTTTTCTGGCGATGTAATTAGCCACCCACTTTGAAGTCAACTCATGGTTGGCCTGAATAATTAGTCTCATATTTTTTGTTCCTGAAGGGTTTTTTCAATGTTTGTCAATTTTTCCAACATGCGATCGCCCAAAACGGTTTTTCGCTGAATATGGTTTACAATTTCTTTTACAAAGTCATTGCTTTCAAAATTACCTCTTACTTTCTCAAAATCAAGCTTTTGAGTGGTTTTATTTCCATCCATCCCGAATCCGGTCATTGAATCCAGCCTGAATTCTTTTTTTGCATCTTCATAAAGCAACTGATCAAGTCCAATCACACTATCTTTCCATTTCTTTATCAAGCTGATGATATCGCCGATTTTCAGCGCTTCAATCTTTTTGCCTTTTTGCTGAACGAGTAATTCGGCTGCCCAGGTCCATTCATACTCGTAATAGTTGGTATGAAGTCTTTTAAATTCCTGCTCAATTTCTTCCAGACTTGTCAATTCTTGTTTTTCAATACTCTTTATCATTTTGCTGATCTCTGTTTTAGGAGCAATTAATCCTGATAAATCGCTCCATTCGCCTTGACCGATAGTGTGAGGTGGTTTCAGGCATTCCTGAAGTTCTTCCCATGTTTGAACATTGCATTTGCCAATCCTGGATATAACTGAGTTTCCCAGAAATTTATAGATGGCTTTTTGGTACAAATCCATCCCTTTTTCGAGGGCACTTCTGCTTATCAAAGTATTCCGGTAGGCAAAAACTTCGGTTGTTTCTCCTGAAAGCTCTTTCAAACGATTCAAAATGTCCAGTCCTTTCTGCATCTTTTGAATGGTAAACGGACTGAGAAGGTTGAAGTTGATACAATCCAGTTTTTCCGGATCACTGCGTCGGTCACGTTTTGGCCATTTCATTACATCGCGAATGGTTCCGACACTGCGAAGGTTTATACCCGGTGCAATCCAGCTGTCATCCTTGTTTTCAATCAGATACGAAAACGGAAGATCAGAAGTGTCGGTATTTTTGTAGTGGCGACCCATTACCAGTGTGAAAGCGCCAATTTTAGCAGGCCAGAGAATATATGAGTCTGAGGTTGTTTTTGATCCGCGTTCCACAATTCCGTGGTGAATCGGACCCAGTTTATACATGTGATTGCTTTGGTTCGATCCGCTGCCGGCATTACAAAAAGAGAACATACCGGCAATCAACAAGGTTGATTTGTGATGGGTGACGGTATATGGTCCGCCGAAAATAGAGCAGGCCTCGCCGTGAAATCCCTGGCAATTGGCAAAGAATAGGGAATTTTCGGCCGAATATTGTTTGCCAAGGATACAGCCCTGACCGATAAAACAGTTCGAAACAATGACTCCATCAGATATTTCAGCTCCTGATGACACGATGAAGTTCTCTGCTAAAATTCCGGCACCCAGCAAAATCGGGGCAAATTCATTGCTGTTAACCGATCCGTTTTCAAGCCTCGTAGGGCCGAAAATCTGGCTATACGGTCCAAATTTTACATTTTTTATTTGCCGGCAATTACGGATTACAGAGTGAGCTCCGATTGTTCCTCTGCTACTTTTAACCGATTCGGCATATTTCGTGATTTTTGATTCCAGTTCCTGTATAAGGCAGTGACGATGCTTGTACCATGCAAGAAAATAGGCCAGATGTGCTGATAGTTTGTCATAAATCATTACCCTGCGCCCACCGGTTTCATCAAGTGTGGACACCTTTATTCCATTGCCAAAGCTGGTTTCCCCCTCGATGAAGCACAACTCAATATTTTCCATGACGACATGATCCTCTATATCATAATTGGCAATGTAATTGCAAATATGATGGATATAGACATGATCGCCAATAGTGCAGTTATGTATTGTTGCATTGTAAATTCCGCAATTTCGTATAATTCCGCCAGTAAACGCAACTGTTCCTGAGTTGTCTCCCAACCTGACTATCCCGGAGAATTGTACATTCCGGATATTTTCCGGGATAAAACCATTGCTAACACTGATTTGATCCCAATCGACTGAAGAACAGCCTTGCTGCTTTAGTATTTCTTTTTCAGACTGAGATAGTGTCCGGTATTCCTGCAAGTTTTTCAAGTCGTATATATTTAAAAAGTTATTTGGGCAAGATAATCGTAATGCTGCCCTTTGAACACTTTATTAAGTTTTAACCGATTTTTTTCGATGGCATTTTCCAGGTTGTTCAAATCGACGTATAACCAGGGAAACGGCTGACTGATCCAGTTTTTATATTCTGTTTGAAATACCAGTTCACCGTAATATTTTTCGGAATTGAGGTCTAATAATACAGAACCGTCCTCTTGTTCAAATAAATAGATCAAATCAGACGAATCGATCAGGATTTGTCCGCCGGGATTGAGCAAGGTTTTCAGATGATGCAGCAAGATTTCAAGCCCGGCAAGGGTTCCTGCAATTCCGGTACCATTCATTAACAGAAGTATGGTGTCGAATGTTTGGTTGCTGAATTTGAAAATATCCTGCTGAATGACATTCCTGATATTTCTGCTTTTAAGTACTTCGCAACATAGTTCCGAAGTTTCGAGTGAAGTCACTTCAAATCCTTTCTCCTGAAGGTAAACAGAATGAGTACCTGCACCTGCACCAACATCAAGTACCGTGCCTTTGCACAAGCTCAATGCTTTTTTGTCGAGTGCCGGCATTTGTTTGAAGGACCTGAAAAGGTAGCCTGTATCAATGGTATCATCATCAAAATCATCGGAATGGACAATTATTGGTTGATTGACTGAATTGAAATGATAGTCATATATAGCCCGACCGATAGGGTCATCAAAGAGTAGATTCATATATGAATTTTTCCTGAATTAAACTTCAGCAAATTTTTGCTCAAATTTAAAACATATTTTTTGTCTTTGAGAATAAAACTATTTTTAACTAAGTTATGGTGAGAAAAAGTTTACAAAAAATGATTTGCAGGTGTAATACCGATTGGAGAAGTGTAATAGCCCAATTTTCGCATACTCGATTGGCCTAACACTTCTATCCATCGGCATTCTAAAAGTAATACCTTTGGATTAATTAATAATTCACATTGGTATAAATTGAAAGTTTATCATTTATTCCAAAAGAAAAGCCGGTTAATTCTTTTAACCGGCTTTTCTTCAGAATTCAATGGATTTTAAAATTTGAATCCCAAGGTAAAGATCACATTGTTTTGCGATGTAGCATATTTTACCATTTCCGCAGCACTTGGATCGGGATAAAATTTTAAGAACTCCTCATTCATGATACGTTTTACTGTGGCATCAAAAAAGAAGCTGCCCTGTCTGAATCCAAAACCTCCTGCAATGGTTGAATAAGAAGTATTGCTGTTTGGATTTTCTATTTTCAAGTTGTCGTTATTTATATAGCTCGATTTACTGGCACTTGGAAAATTTTCGTACCCGGCTCTCAAACTAAAATTCTTATTTACACGGTACTCGCCTCCGACATGAAGGTTCCCCGTTGTTTTGTAAGCGGCACTAATCGTCTTGTTTTCTTGGATAAAGGGATGCCCGTCGCTCCCGTTTTTTATCTTGGAGCTTGAATAGTCAACAATTTCATAATCAACACTAATTAATCCTGATTTTCCGATTATGTATGCGCCACTTAAAATATACCTCATTGGTGTTTCAATTTCATAATCATAAACGCCGGCTTTATCAGGTATGGATGAAGTATTTTCAGTTACACCATCGTTATAGGTAATTGATGACTCCATTTTGCTGTCGTACAAATCATTCAATTTATAGAATGTTGGTGTATGAACAGCAATTCCCAGCCTAAGCTGATCAATAGGTTTAAAAATGGCTCCGATTTTGAAATTAAAGCCGTTGCCTGTTGTTTTTAAATCGGTGTTGAAATTGAAATCGTTGAAAAACGGAAGATTGTTTTTTGCATCCCATTCATATATATTGGCATTTTCCTTAAAAAGTACATCCTGAATTCCGAGGGTAGCTCCTACATATAATTTATGATTGAAATTGGCAGCAACCGAAAGTACATATTCGTTGATATAACCTTTACTACTGATCGATTTGCGTTGTGATTGACCATATCCGTTATCTGTTATATCGTTAAAATATTCTTTGTTGTTATCATCATAGAGTAACAGATCAACATCCCATGCCAATTGTTCGTAGTAATCACTAAAGCCTATCTTCGGGTTGTTTGCATTATTCGTAAAATAACCTAAAAGAGAGCTTTGTGCATTTGCGCCTTCAGCTAAACGATTCATAGAAAAGCTGCCCAGTTTATTGTAACCCAAACCAAAGCTGATGCTTACCAGACCCGATTCACTGTTTTCACCGGTTTTGAAAGTGGTGACATAACCCAGATTATCAAGGCCGATATTGTACTTTGAATCGGAAACCTTACTCCCAAGGTAAGTACCATCGATACTGGTATTCCCGAAGGATGGTGTAATGGTGAATTCGCCGGAACGGTAAACGGCAGCACCGGCAGGATTAATCCCCAATGAAGAAAAATCGCCGCCCAAAGCGCCAAAAGCATTTCCCATGGCTGATGATCGGGCTGTACCGCTTGTATGATAAGTTGAATAGCGTAAAGCATCTGTCAAATCCTGAGCAAAAGCGCTAAAGGTTATCAGCAGGATACTGATTGTATAAATGAGTTTTTTCATGACTTCGGTATTTAATAGTTGTTTGTATTCGATCCTGATATTGTCAAGTTATTTTATCTTCTGTGACCTGAACCACCACCTGAACCACCACCTGAACTTCCGCCGGAGCTGCTACCTGAACTGCTCCCGGATGAACTTCCGCTGGAGCTGCTTCCGGATGAAGAACCTGAGCTTCTTGCCGGTGCGCTATAGCTTGGACTTGAATTAGATGGGCTGCTGTAACCTGAACTTGAACTTCTTGTTGGTGATGAGCTGGATCCACTTGAATAGGTTGAGCTCGAACGATATGTTTGTCTCATGGTTGAAGAACTTCTTGGAGCGCTGTAAGTCTGGGTTCCGGAATTGCCACTTCTAATTGCAGGTTGTTGATTGCTGCTTTCAGTCGTACGAGGACGGGTATAGCTGTTATTGTTATAATTCGATTGGTTTACAATCCTGGGTTTGTTATAACTTGGAGTGTAATTCTGACTCTGTCTGACAGGACCGTTATGATCATAGGTTCTACCGGTTGTGGAAGGTTCATAAGATCTTCTAACATTTCCCTGAGTGCCGGTAGCCGGACGGGCAACCTGAGATGGTGAGCCATTTTCACTCTGAATCTGACTCCCCCCAGTGTTGATAGTTCTTCTTCCGTCAACATTGTTATTGATCCTGCGATCGTTTACTATAGTAGCATTTTTTGTATCCAGATTATTCCCTGATGGGTTAATGGTACGGCTTCTTTCGTGGCCGTTTTGAACCCAGGTATTGGAGATTTCACCATTTGTCGGCAATTTACTTTCTGAAGAATTTCCAAAAGATCTGTCTCTAACGCCGGAAGTTCTGCTGCCACTTGACAGATTGCTGTTTTTTAAGTTTGCATCTCTGCTACCCGGTACATTCATTTCTGTAGATCTTCTTCTAGCAACCTGACGATCATTGTAGAAACCGCCACCGCCACCGCCACTGTAATAGCCGTTATTGTAACCATTGTAGTATCCGTTGTAATAACCACCATAGCCATATCCTCCACCCCAGTATCCTCCAAACCCAAACCCGAATGAGTATGGCGAATAGTATCCATAGTATGGGTAACCCCAACCGCCGGAATACCAGGGATCCCAGCCCCCGCCGTAATAACCGGAGTAAAATGGAGAATAGTACCCATAATTCCAGTCGTCATAAAAGAACGGGCTGTAATAGTATGGACGGTGGAATCTATTGATACGATAAGCGAAATCAATGTCATTATCGTTATCGTCGTAATAATTGTTTATTACGTATTTTACTTCATCGTCGTTGTAATAAACAGTAGTATCAGACTCAGCCAGATCCTGTTGATCCATGTTGTAGTCTTGATTTCCTGAATTTTGATCAGCTTCGTCCGGCTGATAAATGTAATTGTTCAAGGTTGAAGAACCATCGGTATTTTTTTCCATCTGGCTCATCACAATTCTTTGATTTCCGGCATTGGAATTGCTTGCTCTGGTTGGATTTTCCCTGTCAGGAGCATTATTTTGAACCATCGAAACTGGTGGTACATCTGCGGGGGAAAAATAGATATCATCATCGTAAGTTCTGGTCAGATGTGTTCCCGTGGTACACGCACTGACTAATATTGCAACAACTGCGATGAATGGAAGTTTGGTTTTCATAGCACACCCTCCTTTATAATGTTTGATAAATTTACTTTCTTTGTAGCCGATAAAACTAATACGAAAAAACGCAAATACCATACCAAAAGTAAAGAAATGGCAAAAGAATTGACTCCCCGAAGCGAAAATTATTCACAGTGGTACAATGATCTGGTTGTGAAGGCTGATCTTGCCGAAAATTCAGCGGTAAGAGGATGCATGGTGATTAAACCTTATGGATATGCAATATGGGAAAAAATGCAGGCTGAATTGGACCGAATGTTTAAGGAAACGGGACATGTGAATGCCTATTTCCCTTTATTTGTTCCCAAATCATTTTTCAGCAAAGAAGCCAGCCATGTCGAAGGCTTTGCCAAAGAGTGTGCCGTAGTTACCCATTACCGGTTAATGAACGATCCCAATGGAAAAGGAATCATTGTTGACCCGGATGCGAAATTGGAAGAAGAGTTAATTGTCAGGCCAACTTCGGAAACCATTATCTGGAGCACCTATAAAAACTGGGTGCAATCATACCGCGATTTGCCCATTCTGGTTAATCAATGGGCCAATGTTGTCCGTTGGGAAATGCGCACCCGTCTGTTTCTGCGCACAACCGAGTTTTTGTGGCAGGAAGGGCACACAGCACATGCAACCAGTCAGGAGGCAATTGAAGAAACTGATAGAATGGTAAATGTATATGCAACATTTGTAGAAAAATTCATGGCGCTTCCGGTAATAATGGGATCTAAATCAGCCAACGAACGTTTTGCCGGAGCACTCGAAACATATACTATCGAGGCATTGATGCAGGATGGAAAGGCATTGCAGTCAGGAACTTCACATTATCTTGGACAAAATTTTGCAAAGGCATTTGATGTGAGGTTTGCGACCAAAGAAGGAAAGGAAGAATTTGTTTGGGGTACCTCCTGGGGGATTTCTACCCGCCTGATAGGTGCACTGATTATGGCCCATTCAGACGATAACGGATTGGTACTTCCTCCAAAACTGGCGCCTTTTCAGGTGGTTATTGTTCCTATATACAAACATGCAGAGCAGTTGACCGCCATTTCTGAAAAAGTGGACAGCATAGTGGTTAAATTGAAATCGTTGGGCATTTCAGTAAAATTCGACAACAACGACAATAAAAAACCGGGATGGAAATTTGCTGAATATGAATTAAAAGGTGTTCCGGTTCGTATTGCAATCGGACCGCGTGATCTCGAAAACGGTACTGTTGAGGTTGCCCGTCGTGATACTTTGGAAAAACAAGTTGTTCCGATGGACAATATCGAGTTATTTATTCAGCAATTGCTGAATGATATTCAGGAAAATATCTTTAATAAAGCACTTATTTTCCGCAAAGAAATGACTACTCCTGTTGAAACTTATGCTGAGTTTAAGGAAGTACTCCAGAACAAAGGTGGATTCATTCTGGCGCATTGGGACGGAACTTCAGAAACCGAGCAGATCATCAAGGATGAAACCAAAGCCACCATTCGTTGTATTCCGTTTGACCAGGTTCCGGAAGAAGGAACTTGCATGTATTCGGGGAAACCATCAAAGGGGCGGGTTATTTTTGCTTTGTCATATTAGAAGTAAAAATTCAGATAGTAGTAAAGCAGTCAAAGTTGACTGCTTTACTTATTTTTATGAAAAAATAATTAATACGATGGTTATGGATTCAGAAAACAAAAAAGTTGACAACCAATTTGAAGGTCTGATTATTAAAACAAACCTCAAACAGGAAGTTTACCGGAATACAGTAAAAATGTTTGATGTATTGAAAGATGTTTTGAGGGAATTATCAGCCGAATATCGGGAAAAGTTAAAAGGTAAGGTTGAGGATAATATATTACCGAACTTTCAGGAAAAAGGGCCATTCGAAGCTGAATTTAAGCTGGGGGGCGATGTGCTTATTTTTAGCATGCACTCCAATGTGTTTGTTTTTAGCCGCGAGCATCCGGTCTGGAAACTGGAATACATAAAAGCCAATCCGCTGAATTCTTATTGCGGGGTGTTTAATATTTATAATTTTCTGGCCGATTCATTTAAATACAACCGTTTTCAGGATTTGGGTTACCTGATTGCGCGAATTTTCGTGAACCATGAAAATCATTTCTTTGTTGAAGGTAAAAGACAATCGGGAGAATTGGTGAAAGACTTTGGAAGCGATGAATTGTCAAAAGAAAACATTAGAGAAATTATAGAAACCGCTATCAAATATGCAATTGATTTTGACTTACTGGTTCCTCCTTATGATCAGGTAAAGATTGCCACCGTTGAGCAAATGCAGGTGGAAATCAATCATTCCCGCATCCAGACAGGTAAACGGTTGGGCTTTAAGTTTAATTCAGACGATATATAAGACAAGACAAATGGAACAAGTTATCGACCGATTTTTAAGATATGTACAGGTGTTTACTACATCAGACCCTAAAAGTACCACATTTCCGAGTACCTCCAGGCAGCTGGTTTTTGCCGATCAGCTTGCTGATGAACTGCGTGCCATTGGATTAGATGAAGTAGTCCGCAATCTTTTCGGCTATGTTACAGCCACTTTGCCATCCAATATTGATCATCAGGTGCCGGTTATCGGTTTCATTTCGCATATAGATACCAGCCCCGATTTTTCAGGAGAAAATGTAAATCCACGATTGATTGAAAAATACCAGGGACAGGATTTGGTGCTGGATGCCGAACAAAATATGGTTTTAAGTCCGGCTGATTTCCCTGAATTATTAAAATACATTGGTCAGGATTTGATTACTACTGATGGCAAAACCCTTTTGGGCGCTGACGACAAAGCAGGAATAGCTGAAATTGTTACTGCCATGGATTTTTTGATCCGTCATCCGGAAATTAAACACGGCAAAATCAGGATTTGCTTTACTCCTGATGAAGAAGTAGGGCAGGGGACCAAACATTTTGACATTAATCATTTTGGTGCCGACTTTGCCTATACCTTGGATGGAGGTGAAATCGGAGAACTGGAATACGAAAATTTTAATGCTGCCAGTGCAAAGATAACGGTGAAAGGACGAAGTGTACATCCCGGATCGGCAAAGAATACTATGGTCAATTCGATGTTGGTGGCCACACAAATAATTAATGCACTTCCGCCCACTCAACGACCCGAGCACACAGAAAAATACGAAGGGTTTTTTCACCTGACAGCTTTCACCGGTGATGTTTCTACAACCAGGATCGAATACATCATCCGCGATCATGATTTGGCGAAATTTGAAGAAAGGAAAAAACTGTTAAATGAAATATGCAGTCTGATCAACTTTCAGTACGGACAAGGAACGGTTACGCTCGAAATGGCGGATCAGTATTACAACATGAAAAAGCAGATTGAACCGGTGAAATACATTGTTGATTTGGCTGAAAAAGCGATGAATGATGTAGGTGTCACTCCCAAAATAATTGCTATCCGTGGCGGAACCGACGGGGCACAGCTTTCGTGGAAGGGACTTCCGTGCCCCAATATTTTCGCCGGAGGGCATAATTTCCATGGTCCTTATGAGTTTGTTCCGGTTCTGTCTATGCAAAAAGCAGTGGAAGTAATCGTCAGGATAGCAGAACTAGTGCCGGCAATTGGTAGTCGCAATTAGTCTTGAAAGGTAATTTATAAGGAAATGTCTCACCAATCAATTACAGTTACTTTGCAGGAACAACCGATTCTGAAAGCTGTCCGCTTAGGCGAAGCAATTCGATCTCGGCTGATTTGCAGATGAAAAGTGATTGCAAAAGACGATTTTCGGCATCCAACAGTTTTTTCTGGGTTTCGCGGAGTTCAATATCATTTAGGGCACCCAGTTTGTATTTTTCCTGTGTAATATTCCAGTTGAGACGGGCAAATTGAATGTTTCCTTTTTCGAAACGAGCCAGTTTCAGGTTGGTTTGAAAATCAGTATAAACCTGTTGCAAATTGGCTTCAAGTGTCAGTTTTTGCAATTCGGCATCCTGAACAGCTGACTCCTCCCTGATATGGGCAATCTTGATCTTTTGGTTATTGGTAAAACCGTTGAAAATATTGTAATTGAGTGTAACTCCCGCTGAAAAACCAAGATTCCGGTTACTTGTAAATGTTCCGACATCCGTTTGTGATTTATTGTATGAATAGGCTGAGTTTAAGCTGAGACGGGGTAACTGCACTGATTTTATTTCTTTGGTGTAGAGGCTGGCCAGATTAATTGCACTCCGGGCTTCAAGTAAATCAGGACTTTGTTCCTGAACTTTATTCCATAGTTCTTCATAAATCAATGTTTCATTTACTGGTATGTTTTTTTCTACTAACACATTGGTCAATATATCACGACAAAGGATCAGGTTGAAGTCTGATTTCAAATTTTTGACTACCGACAATTGCTTCATATAATTGGCGCTGTCAGCGTTCATGTCAACCGTAGCCTGAAGAACGGTTAATTCAGAACTGCCTCCCAAATCGAGCCGGGCCTTGGCAAATCGTTTCCGTTGAGTCGAGATTTGAAGTGCTTCATGGTATAAATCAAGTATTTCATACTGAACCACAATGTCGAAATAAATCCTGCTCACCTGAGCCACTGTGTTTTCGATCACACCTCTCAGTTGCGTATTGCTTAATTGCTCTAATTCATTTAGCTTATCACGCTGAATAAACATGTTTAAACCATCGAAAATAGTCCATGACAATTGTATTCCTGCATTCTGATTGTTGGATTTGGCCTTGGGCACATCGCGAACCCTTCCATCAAAATATGTGGCCTTCGAATTATTGAGAGCAAACGACCGCGTGGCATTCAGGTCAAGTTTTGGCAACATTCCGGCATTCCCTGCCGAATTGTTTATGTCTGATATTTTAACTGTATTTTCAGCCAGCGAAATGGAATAGTTGTTCTTAAGTGCCAATACAATGGCATCGTTCAGCTTTAGTGTATCCTGAGCAAAGGTCATTATTCCCTGAACAATGATTAATGCGGTTATTGTGGTACGAAGTTTCATCTTTATTATAGTTTCAAGTTCCAGATTTCAAATTCCAAGACTATAACACCGTTATTTGGATTTGATTTGGTCTCTTTTTTTTATTGGATATTGGTTATTTTATTCAATGTGCCTGATATGCTTAGCAGCTGCATCCTCCTCAATCTCCATGGATTTCGTATGGACTGTTTTCGCTGAGAAATAAGTATAAAGCGCCGGAATAACATATAAGGTCAATACCAGTGCAAACATCAATCCTCCAATAATAACAATACCCATCGAAACCCGGCTTTTCGACCCGGCACCCAAAGAGAAAGCGATTGGCATTGCACCGAGCACAGTGGCAAGGCTTGTCATTAGGATAGGCCGAAATCGTTGTGATGATGCTTCAATAGCAGCATTTAAGAGATTGGCCCCGGCTTCTTTCTTCTGGTTGGCAAATTCCACAATCAATATTCCATTTTTTGTGACAATTCCAATCAGCATGATCATCCCGATCTGGCTGAAAATATTTACTGTCTGCCCGAATAAAATCAGGGAAATCAATGCACCGGCAACAGCCAGCGGAACAGTAAACATGATAACCATAGGGTCGCGGAAACTTTCGAACTGTGCCGAAAGGATCAGGTATATCAGTATCAGTGCAAGTCCAAAAGCGAATAGCAGCGTGTTCGAACTTTCTGCAAAATCGCGTGAAGGACCCGAAAGACTGGTTGAAAATGTATCGTCCAGTACTTCCGCAGAAATTTTGTTCATGGCTTCGATGCTTTGTCCAAGCGTATAACCATTGGCTGGATTGGCCGAAACAGTAGCCGAAACATACCGGTTGAACCGGTAAAGTTGCGGTAAACTCGAACTGTATTTTACCTGCACCAAATTGTCGAGTTGTACCAGTTCCGATTTCCGGTTTCTGACATAAACGCTGCTAAGATCTGCTGGATTATCCCGGAAAGTACGATCAGCTTGTCCGATTACCTCGTATTGTTTTCCATTGAATATAAAATAGCCCATTCGCTGTCCGGAGAAGAACAATTGTAGCGTTTCAGCAATATCGCGGATGGTGACTCCCAAAGTTCTGGCCCGTTCGCGGTCAATTTGTATGGTCATTTCAGGCTTGTTAAACTTCAGGTTAAGGTCAACCACCTGAAAGGCAGGATCAGCCTGAGCTTTTTCCATAAATTCAGGCAATACGCTTTTCAATTTTTCCAAAGTTGGCGCCTGAATAATATATTGAACCGGTAACCCGCCACCCCTTCCAACTTGTATCGTCTGTTCCTGGCTCACAATTGCACGGGCGAAAGTCATTTTCCGGGTAATACCTGTAAGCATATCCGAAATTTCAGACTGTGACCGTTTGCGTTCTCCCGGCTCTGACAAAGTGATTCGGACGAATCCTGAGTTGGTTGAAGATCCACCAAACCCCGGAGAAGTTAAACTTATAAAGGAAATTTTTTCAGGAATAGTATCAACAATAACAGTTATTGCCTTCATGTATTCATCCATCTTCTCAAACGAAACTCCCTCAGGAGCAGTTATATTGACCATGATTCGGCTTTTGTCCTGCATCGGAGCCAGTTCCGAAGGAATCATTGGCCAAAGTATTACGATCAGGCCAATGGAAATACCCATGATTAGGAATGCCAGCCACCGGTATTTCAGAAACCGTTGCAACGACCGGTTATATCTCGAATTCATTGCCACAAAGAACTTCTCGGTGCGAGCATAAAAATTACTGTGATGATCACTATGCCGCAGCCAATGCGCGCTCATCATAGGGGTCAGTGTCAGCGAAACGAATGCTGAGATAATCACAGCGCCAGCCATTACGATGGCAAACTCACGAAATAATTTACCGGTAAACCCTTCCAGAAAAATGATGGGGAGAAAAACGGCAGCCAGCGTAATTGTAGTAGAGACAATGGCGAAGAAAATTTCTTTTGATCCGATCATTGCTGCTTCAATGGGCTTCATGCCTTTCTCAATTTTGCTGTAAATATTTTCGAGCACCACGATGGCATCGTCAACAACCAATCCGGTTGCAAGTACAATGCTTAGCAGCGTTAAAATATTGATGGTATAACCGGCCATGTACATGAGGAAAAAAGTTCCGATCAGCGAAATCGGGATGGCAAAAACCGGGATAAGCGTGGTTCTCCATTCGCGAAGGAAAAGGAAAATTACCATCACAACCAATAAAAATGAAATGAGGATGGTTTCCTGAACCTCGGTAATGGCATTGCGAATGGTAATGGTAGTGTCGGACATCATGCCGAGTGTAATATCTTCAGGTAAATCTTTTTTAATCTGTTCTATTCTGATTTTTAGTTCATCAACAATCGCGATATGGTTGGCTCCCGGTTGAGGCGAAAGTGCCAATCCACACATTTGGATGCCACCAGCTCCCCGCATGACGCTTTTTTCATTTTGGGCAGTCAAAATAGCATTCCCGATATCCTTGAATTTCACCAAAGTTCCTTCTGATTCTTTGATAATCATGTTGTTGAAATCATCGGCTGAGGTCATTCTTCCCAGTGTGCGAACTGAAAGTTCAGAACCGTAGCCTTCAATCCTGCCGGTAGGCAGTTCAACGTTTTCCCTGTTCAGCGCATCACGCACATCCAATGGAGTTAGTTTGTATGCGGCCAGTTTCAACGGGTCGATGTATAATTTGATGGCATACCTTTTTTCTCCGTAAATACGAATTTCGCTCACACCCGGAATTGTCTGGAGCCTTTCCTTCAGCACATTATTGGCCAGTTCCGACAATTGCAACAGATTACGCTTATCACTTTGAACGGTCATCACGTAAACAGGACTTGAGTCAGCATCCGATTTTACAACGATTGGAGGATCGACATCGGAAGGAAGTTTGCTCCGGGCACGCGATACACGGTCGCGAACATCGTTAGCCGCTGTTTCCATTTCAACTCCGATCTGAAACTCAACAGTAATATTACTGCTTCCATCACGCGATGAGGAAGTAAGGGTGCGGATCCCTGCAATACCGTTGATGCTTTCTTCCAGCGGCTCGGTAATCTGGCTTTCTATGACATCGGCATTGGCTCCCGGATAGGAAGTGCTGACGGTTACAGTAGGAGGATCGATACTTGGATATTCGCGCACACCTAAGAAGCTGTAACCGATGATCCCGAACAGTACCACCAAAATGGAAAGTACCATTGCCAAAACCGGTCGTTTTATAAATATTCCTGAAAAGTTCATATTTTTATTTTTTTACCATTACAGGAGTTCCGTTTGTAATTTGCAAAAGTCCGGTGGTGATCAGACTGTCGCCAGGCGAAATTCCATTTATTATCTGAATTTCACTGTCGGTCCTGATTCCGGTGGTAACCGGAACTGCAACGGCTTTGCCGTTTTTACTGATAAAAACTGAATTTCCGTCCAATACAGTAACTACAGCTTCCGAAGGAACTTTGAGTGCATCAGGGAAACGTTCAAGAATCATGTTTACTCTGGCAAATTCTCCCGGCTTCAGCACATTGGAGGGATTTGGACAAATGGCCCTGATTTTCAAAGTACGGGTATCGGTGTTGATGGTTGATTCAGCTGCATAAATTTTAGCTGCGAAAGTCGAGTCCGAAGCATCCGTCTTAAATTCAATTCCCAATCCCGGTTTAATAAAATGGCTGTATTTCTCCGGAACATCGAACTCAATTTTGATCGGATCGAGTTGCTGAATGGTTGCTACCAATGTGTTGCTCGCGATGTAGTTGCCAACGCTCATGGTGCGAAGTCCAACTTTTCCGCTGAAAGGCGCATAAATTTCAGTCTTGGCAATTTGTGCCTGAAGTAGTTGTTTGTCGGCCTGATTGACGAGGTACAGGCTTTTTGCGGCATCATATTCATCCTGACTGATAGCCTTAATTTCCAGTAATTTGCTTTTCTGAAACTCGTCGTTTTTAAGTAACATTCCCTGGGCTTCGTTTCTGATTAATTGAGCCTGCAAATCACTGTCGTTCATTTTCAACAGCAATTTACCTTTTTGCACCATTGCGCCTTCTTCAAAAAGAATTTTTATAATTTTTCCTGAAATTTCAGGACGGATTTCGGCTTTTTCGTTGGCCAGTATTGATCCGGTGGATGAAACGGTGTTGAGCAGCAATTTTGGCTGTACTACCATTATTTCAACCTGAATGGAACCTCCCTTTTTCCCTTTCTGCTCAACTTTGTTGGAGGATTTGTTGTTACAACCCATCATTCCGAGCGCTATTATGGAACAAACGATCAAAACGGCCGGGGAAAATATAACAATCGCAGAAAACGGCTGATTATTATTTGAAAATTTGTGGTTGGAATTTCTGTTGAAGAAATTAATAACCTGCATGTAAGCGTGTTGCATGTTTTATTTGGTTTGTTTTTAGCTGAATAAAGGAATGAAATTTATCATTATAACCGTCAATTAATTTTTGGAAAACTTCTGGTTCTATTTATGATTTTGCAATACATCTTTTTATTTCCCGTTTAATATTCATTAAATCAACCTTATTGACAAATCTAAAGACGTTTGGTTTAACTTGATTTGTTAATAAATTTGAATCAAATCGAATTGAATAAGGTCTATTTTGGAAAAAAGTCCGATCTTTGATTTAGTTAAATTTGAACTTTGGTTAGTCGTTTATGGTTTATTGAATTTAAAAAACAAACTTCTTTTGTATGATTTCATTTCTGATATCTGTTCGTCAATCTTTACGTTTTGTGCTGTTAATCATTTATATTGGTTGTATTGTGGCGTTATCTTTATTGCCGCCGCAAGATTTGCCTCAAGTCAGGTTATTCGAGGGAGCTGATAAAGTGATCCATTTTATGATGTACCTGATCTTTTCAATACTGGGGGGTTGGACACTGAAAGCTGAAAAGAACAGATATGGCGTATGGTTAATTTTACCAGTTACAATAGGATGGGGGATTTTAATGGAGTTGATTCAATTGGAAATGCATGCTGGCCGTTCCTTTTCATATTATGATATTCTTGCAAACAGTATTGGGGTGATCACTGGAATAATTCTTTATCTGTTTGTATCCCGTAAATTCGCTCGTTAAATTCGGTTCATAATAGAAATCATCCAACAAAAGAATTTTCATTGGACGATTTTTAGAATTTGCGCAATTATCTCCTTGAAAATAGCTTGATCCATCCCAGCAGTGAGTACAAAGTTTTTCTTTGGGTAATCCAATGGCTTCGACCAAATCATCCAGTTTCTGAAATTTCAGGGTTTTCATATCCAGATTTTTATGAATCTGCTTAACCATTGCGTGGTATTTCGGGTTGTTTTTATCAGAATACTCAGCCATGTCTGTGTTTTCTTTTCCTTCCTACTGTTCAACTGTTTTATGAGTTGCAAGGTCAAGGTTCGACTGCGACCGGCTGAAATTCAGGAACTCACAGGGATAAGTTAGCGATGGACAGGCAATTCGCATGTGCACTTTACGGATACCTGCACGGTACAAGTCCTGAACGTTGTCTTTCAGTTGAGTTCCGCGAACGATAGAGTCTTCAAGAAAAATTCCACGCGTATCTTTTATGATTGATTTATTGGGAATTAATTTTTTTTCGGAGTAAAAGGCCAGACCTGCTCTTTTTGTTCCCAAATGGGAATGATAATTAGTTCCGTAGAAAACATTGGCAAAGCAATCATGTTTAGAAATACTGCCAAAAAATCCGCTCATCGTTTCAGTTTAATATGTGCCATAAAAATAGCTGAAAAGGAATTCCGAAAAGACAAACGTTAATAAAAGCAGGATAAATATTGAAAGAAAAAAATCTCCCAACAGGTTTTGTTTGTTGAGGGATTTGAAACTCATTATTTTAAAATCACCTTTTGAACTTTCATGGCATTCAAATTGGTTTTGATAAAATATAATCCAGGAGGATTTCCCTTTAAATCAATCCATTCTTCTTTGTTTTGAATAAATTGTTTGAGTATAGTCTTTCCTTCTGCATCATACACTGTTAGAATCACTCCGATTTTAGGAATCTGATCAAAAACCACTTTAACTTTTCCTGAAGTAGGATTCGGATATATAATCATTTTCTGAACGGTGATGAATGGATCTGTTCCCGTTGGAATTTTAACCTCAACTTTGAACTTCGAATTAGCTGCTTTCCCGTTTGAGCTTGCAGTAATCACTATTTCTGATAATCCGGAATTTTCTGTTGAAAAGTTTAATGTCAGAAACGATCCGGCGATTTTGGCAATCACTACCTGGTCGTTTGTATTTGAAGTAAGGAGGTAGCTTAATACATCCTCCAAATCATCATCGGCAAATATGGTTTTAAGGTCGATGATTAGATCGGGAGCCCTTTTATCGACCGATACATTTTTAATTGGATCTTTTACATAAGGGGTCTTATCCACATTTTTAATTGTAATTGCGACCTGGTCGGCAGGTGAATTAGCTGTTCCATCGTTCACAATTAGAGAAAAGGTATAAGGTGTATCTTGCGAAACTTCAGGAGCAGTGAAAGTAGGTTTGGATGAAACATTTGAACTCAAGGTTATTCCTGCCGGTGGATTC
>JBBRXN010000068.1:0-29788 GCA_038248385.1 Bacteroidales bacterium | reverse complement strand
CCTGTAACTACCGCCAATGCCAGCAGCAGAGGAATATAAATTCTAATGTTCTTCATTTCTATAAACCTTTTATTATTAATCTTTCAAATCAACCTGAACCACCTCAATATGGGCTTCCTTCAACAAATTAATCCCATCTTCGAGCCGGTAGCTATCGTAAAAAACCACTCTTTTTATTCCGGCCTGAATAATAAGTTTCGAACATTCCATACATGGTGAGGAAGTCACATACAAAGTTGCCCCGTCGCTGCTGTTGTTTGATTTCGCCACTTTGGTAATGGCATTTGCTTCAGCATGTAAAACATACGGAAAGGTAAGGTTGTTTTCGTCTTCGCAATTATTTTCGAAACCCGATGGCGTGCCATTGTATCCGTCAGAGATGATCATTTTGTCTTTCACAAGCAAAGCGCCAACCTGCCTTCGTTTGCAGTAGGAGTTCTGTGCCCACACAGAGGCCATTTTCAGATATCGCTGATCCAGCTGAAATTGCTTATTTTCCTTCGTTGTAAATTCCATTGCTTCAGTTCTCAATTTTTTAATCCTGGTTATCTGGTTCAAAAGTAATCATTGATGTGTATTTGATGGGCGAAACACATTACAAAAAACGTCCATCTTTATTCAGATGAACGTTTTTGTAGTGAATTTATTCAGTGGGGTTAAAGTTTCAGGTACTTTTCGGCAATGCTCAGAAGATCTTTTGATTTGATGGGCTTCGCCAGATAATCATCGCATCCGGCATCCAAAGCCTTTTCTCGATCGTCCGACATAGCGAAGGCTGTTTGTGCAACCACCGGAAGTTTAGGGTATTTTCCCTTTAGTATTTGAGTCGCTTCATAACCATTCATTTCGGGCATTTGCAAGTCCATCAAAACCAGATCCATTATCTCCTCCTTCTCGCAAATATCAATCACTTCAAGCCCATTTTTCGCCCAAAAAACATTCGCGTTCAGTTTGCTTAAAACTGCTTTTAAATACAGATAATTTGACTCTACATCTTCCGCTATGAGTATGTTAGGATTTCTCTTTTCCGTCATTTCTGCAAATATTTTTAAGTGGTATATGAACTTACCAAAGATATTGAAACATTCTTTGAAAAACTATTCTTTAAAAATTTATTTCAAAATAGCTGATAGTTAAAAAAAACCTGAAAATCACTGACCTGAAGATAAACAAATAAAAGACATTTTTGTCTTATATTTAATTTATATTATTACAAGAACTAAAAACTTATCCTTATGAAAAACTTAAAAATTCAACCAATCATGAAAAAATTTAATTCATTCGCTTTGGCATTGGTTTTCGCCACGAGTATATCAGGTCAGGTATTCGCTCAGGAAGGCGCACAGTCAATTACAAAACAAAGAACGAAAAGCAATAATACCAACGAAAAAAGCAGCGCTCAAAACACTGAGGCTTGTGTGGTAAAAATAGAAAGTACCGAAACTGGCTGTGACGTAGTTTTCATGAATGAATCAGCAAAAAACAGGGAGGCGGGTTCGGGAATGGCAACTGGCAAAAGAATGCACAAGCCCATAAGTTTTAATGTTAGTTCCAGCGATAATTCTGTATCCGAAATTACAAGTCCAAGAGATATCGCTACCGGGCAGGCCTCGGGGAAAAGAAGTTCCGGAACTCCAATTGGCGGTATAATTGTAAAAGGAGGAAAAAATCCCGGAGGCAATCAGTTTAATAACATCATGGTAAACAATGGACAATTTACTCTGCCAGACGACTGTCCTGATGGCGATTATGATTTAATCCTTTCATGGAGTTGGGGCGCATCCAATTCAGGCAGCTCAAAAACCTATTGCTCATGCCATTTTATATTAACGCTTGAAAATGGTGCTTGTATGGCAATTAACACGAAGGGAACAGGTGCATCAAACAAATAAAAGCATGAGGTATCAGATTATTTTATTTATCTTAATACTGTTTGCCGGAATATCCGGCAAAGCAACAGCGCTGGCAGCAGATGAAAAAATGGTTCGATCAAATGACTCGGTTAAAGTTGAAAAGACTGAAAAGATCGTAAAATTCCATATACGGCCCAGTATGGGATTGACTTTTGGCGATTCAAATGCCGACGGAGAAAGGATTACCAACCTGCAATGGCTGGCCAAGTTAATTCTGATTTCACTTTTATCAGTTCAAAATTTGATTTGAGCTCCACTTTGTTTATGCAATACGGGCAAAGTAAAGCACAGGGTCAGGATCCGGTAAAACTTCAGGATGCATTCATTTTGTCGGTCACACCCTCTATTCCGATTATAAAACTTCCACCGCTGCGCTTGTTCCTTGAAACTACCGCCGAAACAAATATGGGAAAAGGAACCATCAACGATAATCCAACCAGCTTTCTTGATCCTGTCTTTCTGTATCAAACATTGTTTGTCGGGCAAAAGCATTACTCTTATCAAAAGGATGACAAAACAACCTGGGAATTGACTTATGGAGTTGGTTACGCATTTCAGCAAACCTTGAATAAAGATTTCAAAATTGAACAGGATCTAGCCGGAAATAATTCCAGTTTCGAATCCGGATTTAGTGGTATTATTGATTTCAGTATTAACTCGAAAGTAACTGAAACGATCAATTTTGTGCTGAATGCCAAAGCAGTGGCATTGTCGAGAGAGAATTTCTTCCAGGATTTTGATGCCAGCCGAAGGTCAATTCTTGTCAGATCGGGATTGTTCTTTAAAAAGGTAGGAATCGAATACAATTATCATCAGGTTCATGATCTGAATTTATCTGAAACGGCCTTGGTTGACCAGTCGATCATGTTTACCTTAAGTTTTTAGTAAACCTTAAAAATTTAAACGATGAAAACAAAAATTAGTTTTTTAGCCATCTTCCTGTTTCTGCTTGCTATCCAATTCACTTTTTGTCAGAATTCGCAGAAATTAAACAATCAATCACCCGCAAATTCAGTGACAAAAGCACAGGACCACAAGTCATCAAAAACCAACAAGTCCACGGTCGCCAATCCGGCTAAAGCTGGAACTATGGGCAAAAAGGGTTATGACTATTACATGGCCAAGTCGGACATGAATTATTCAAATCTTCAGAATGACCCACAATCTCACAATTCATCAGGAAGCAATAACGCAGAGAACATTGTTTCCAATGATATAAACTCCGGTGAAGGTGATTTAAACGAAAAGGCATTATCGCCCAATAATAAGACTGATAAAAACGCAGTCGCCAGAGCTAAAAGGAAATGAATACAGCTATTGTAAAATTAGTTGCAAAGCCACTGAATTTCAGTGGCTTTATTTTTTTTAACAGGTGAATAAAACTTTTCTGTCAGTAAAATATTTTAATTTGTTTTCAGCACACCTTGTATTGAAGGGAAGCTGTATATTTGAAAGTAAAACATAGTAAGAGTTTGAAAATCGATTTTCCTTCCGGTAGTCAGCTACAAAATGATTCCCTGGAATTAATTTAAAAAACTTCAGAAATGAATCCATTATACTTATTTACTATTGTTCTGATTGCTCTATCTTTCTGTGGTTGTGCACAAGCTGACAAATCAGATCCTTCTGACACGACACCAGACCCCGAAAATCCAGCTGATTATCAATTAGTTTGGAACGATGAATTCAATTACAATGGTTTGCCGGATGAATCTAAATGGAGCTATGATATCGGCGGAACTGGCTGGGGAAATAATGAAGCACAATACTACACAGGTTCACGTTTGAAGAATTCCGAAGTAAAAAATGGTTATCTATACATTAATGCCATTAAAGAAGACTTTGAAGGCAAAAAATATACCTCCGCACGCTTAGTCACCCGAACAAAAGGAGAGTGGTTATATGGGAGGATTGAGGTAAGGGCCAAACTACCTGATGGGATAGGAATGTGGCCGGCAATATGGATGTTGCCAACAGATTGGGCTTATGGCGGATGGCCTGGCAGCGGTGAAATCGACATCATGGAGAACTTGGGATACTTTCCTTATTTTATTGTTGCAACCTCTCAAACTCAATCTTACAGATATGATCAGAATACTCATAAGAGCGGAATAATTAGTATCCTTGACTGTTATTCCGAATTTCACAATTACATACTGGAATGGGAGCCCAGTGAATGGAGGGCTTATGTAGATTCAAGACTATATTTTACTTTCAAAAACGAAGGAACCGGTTTTCAAACTTGGCCATTCGATAAACGATTTCACCTTTTACTAAATGTTGCAGTTGGAGGAACCATTGGAGGCGCTCAAGGCATTGACGATCAAATTTTCCCGCGTTCAATGGCGATTGACTATGTCAGAGTTTTTCAAAAAAAATAAATACAGTCATTTCACACTCAACAAAAAGAATAAATTCAGAATAAATGGAAGGAACTTCTCTTAACAGCCATGAGGACATCATCAGGAAACTGAAAGAAATAGTCCCCGGTGCATTTTCCGATGATAAAATCAATTTTGAACAGCTCAGGCAAATATTGGGAGAGACTGTCAATACTGATGCTGAACGATATCAGCTTTCATGGGCTGGTAAAGCTGAGGCTTATAAGGTTCTGCAAACGTCCACCACTTCAACGCTCTTTCCAAATCCTGAAGCATCTGTAAATTGGGAACCTTCTGAAAATATTTTTATTGAAGGCGAAAATCTTGAAACCTTAAAGGTTCTGCAGAAATCCTACTATGGCAAGATTAAAATGATTTACATTGATCCTCCGTACAATACAGGTTCAGATCACTTTATTTATCCGGATAAATTTACCGAGACGAAGGAAGATTATTTAAAGCGTGTCGGAGACAAAGATGCGGAAGGTCGTTTGGTAAAAGATGATTTGTTCCGGCCCAACAGGAAAGAGAATGGGCAATTTCACTCTAACTGGTTGTCGATGATGCTGCCCCGGTTGTTTCTTGCCAGAAATTTATTGAAGGAAGAAGGCCTGATTTTTATCAGCATCGATGATAATGAAGTGAACGATTTACGGTTGCTTTTAAATGAAGTTTTTGGCGAAGAAAATTTTGTGGCTTCCCTGATGTGGCGCAGAAGAAAAACGCAGGCAAATTTATCTAAGTTCATTTCACCCGTTCATGATTATATTCTTTGTTTTGCCAAAAATATTGAAAAACTGAAATTCAATAAGCTGGAATACAGCAAAGCGTTTATCGACAAAACGTTTTCCAATCCTGATAATGATTTCAGGGGATTATACCAAACCAGACCTTTGGCGCAACCCGACAATTCGTCCAATCCAAAATATGAATTAGAATTACCGAATGGCCGGAAAATAACTGCCAGATGGAGTTGCTCGCCCGATACATTTGTCAGGTATATTCAGGAAAACCGGCTTTACATTCCCAAAGGAGGCGAAGGAATGCCCCGGCTGAAAATATTTTTTTCTGAATTGGACGGTTTGTTGCCAAACACCTGGCTCGATGAAATTGCCACGAACGAGATGGGCTCAAAAGAGATTGAACAATTGTTCGGCTCGAATGCCTTTTTTACGGCACCAAAACCTACCAAACTAATCAAACACCTGTTGAAATTAGGCACAGATAAAGACGACATTGTTCTTGACTTTTTTGCAGGTTCCGGATCAACGGCACAGGCAGTTTTAGACTTAAATGCTGAAGATGATGGTACCCGGAAATTTATTTGCATCCAACTTCCGGAGATATTGGAAAATGAAAGCTTGCCCTTTAAACAGGGCTATCGAACCATTGCCGACATTTGCCTGAAGCGTATTCAGTTAGTTATTGAAAACCTGTATTCTTCAGGCAGGAAAAACAACATTGGCTTCCGGGCTTTTATGTTGGGTGCATCGAATTTCAAGATATGGCAAAAGAGTAAAATTACTTCAGAGACTGAACTTATTGAGCAAATAAACCTGTTCAAAGTCCCTCAACTTGAAGGTTCGAAAGAATTGAACATGTTATGGGAACTGATTCTTAAAAACGGTTTTCCCTTGTTCACAAATATTCAAACGATTTCAACTTCTGATTCCCAATTGTACCACCTACCCGAGCATCAATACATTTTCGCGTTTGATGCCGTCACTCAAAGTTCAGTGGAGAAAATTCTGGAGTTAAAGCCAACTGTTTTCATCTGCCTCGACAGTGCATTTACCAATGATGACAGCCGCAAAACAAATATCCATCTTAAACTGCAAGCCGCAAACATTTCATTTAAAACAGTTTAAATGATCGCCATCCACCAAAAACTTTCACCGGAATTGATAATTGCTGCCCATAGTTTTGAGGAACTCCGGAATAGCAGTAAAAGTTATCTTTCGAAATTTGAACTGAATTTCGACAAATTTACGGTAGTTGCCCATGACAGTTTTATAGGGTACATTACCGAGTATTTTCTCCGGAAATATATTCGTTTCAAATACTCAGCAGAAGGTATTGAAGTAAACAACTGGGAAAGCATGTTTGACATTTCCCGCATCAGAAGGATTTTGAAAACCGACTCGAAAGCCGTTGCAGACGTTCAATATATTCGTTCCTGGTTCTACGATCAGTGGGATTTGGAAATTATAAAGGCAAAATCAATTCTTTTTATAGATGTCAAAACAGCGTTGACACAGAAAGAGCCAAAATTAGGCTGGGATTTTATGTACCCCTTGGTGCAGGCCAACAAACCCGGCAAAGATTACATGATCCTTTCCTATTATGTCGCTGATAATGTGAATGATATTGAAAGCCTGAAGAAACTGGTAATTGTCGGTTTTACTTCTGAAGAGCTGATAAAAACCTGCAAAATAATCAAAGCCGGTACATTAAACCGTTTTGGCACAAAAAGTCAGATTGACAATTACGAAACCGAATTGGCGGTTCATTACAAGGATATTGACGAACTGATTGCACTGTTATAAAAATAGTACCGATGAAGCTATTATTCGACAAAAACCAACCTTACCAGCTTGAAGCAATTCAATCAATTGTTGATCTGTTTGAGGGTCAGCATTTAAATGATTCCGACTTCGGGTTTTCTATTACTGATTCTGGCAATGGAAGTACAATATTTACCGATGCAGGTGTTGGTAATCAGTTGGCCTTGTCTAAAGAAGAATTGCTGGCCAACTTGGTGAAAGTCCAAACAGCAAATCAACTCCGGCCGGATGAAATTTCAATCGCTTTGGAAAAACTGTGGTACAATGATATTTCTGAAAATAAAGGCAATTCTGAAGCAAAAACTGTGGTAACTGATTTTCCGAATTACTCTTCGGAAATGGAAACAGGCACTGGCAAAACATACGTTTATCTCCGGACAATCTATGAATTGAACAAGGTTTATGGCTTTAAAAAGTTTGTAATTGTTGTTCCCTCGGTTGCCATTCGCGAAGGCGTTTTAAAGAGCCTGCAAATTACCTTTGAACATTTACAGGAGATTTACGAAAACCAACCGGCAGAGTACAAAGTCTATGATTCGGGCCGATTGACCGAGTTAGGCAATTTTGCGAAAAGTACAGCCATTCAAATACTGGTAATCAACATTGATTCGTTTACCAAAGATGCCAATATCATCAATCAGGTTCGGGAAACCGGTATTCAGCCGATTGAATTTATTCAGAAATCGAATCCGATCGTCATCATTGATGAACCTCAAAACATGGAAACGGAGATCCGTAAGAAGGCAATCGCGAACCTGCATCCATTGTTTACCCTTCGGTATTCGGCCACACACAAGAACCTCTATAACCTTGTTTACAAGTTAGATCCGGTGATGGCTTACGATTTAGGTTTGGTAAAGCAGATTGAAGTCGATTCGGTGATCGCAAAAAATGATAATTCAGGAGCTTTTATCAGCGTTGACAGTATTAAAGTTGCCAAACAGTCAATTGTAGCAAAGCTTACTCTATTTGTAAACGAAAGGACGGGAGTTCAAAAGAAACAGGTTAAAGCTGAAATCGGCGATAATTTATACCAGCTTTCAAAGGGATGGGATATTTACAAAGAAGGTTTTGTTATCAATGAGCTGGATGCAGAAAAGGGCTGTATCACGCTTTCCGGAGGAACAATTATTTATAAAGGTCAGGCTGTCGGAGGCCTTACCGATGCTATTCTGAAGGAAATGATCGATGCCACCGTTGAGAATCATTTCAGGAAAGAAAAAGAATTAAGAAGCAAAGGAATTAAAGTGCTTTCATTGTTCTTCATCGACAGGGTTGCCAACTACCGCAGATATGAAGATCAGGACAATCCTGAAAAAGGAAAGTTCGCACATTGGTTTGAAGAAAGCTATGCACGGTGGCAAAATATGCCTGAATTCAGAGGCTTATTAAGTTATTCTCCGAAAGAAGTTCATGCCGGTTATTTTAGTCAGGATAAAGGCAGGCTGAAAGACAGCAAAGAAGGAAAATCAACAAAAGCGGATGATGAAACCTTCAGGCTAATTATGCAGGACAAGGAAAGGTTGCTGGACACTGCTACCCCACTTCGCTTCATATTCAGCCATTCGGCGCTTCGCGAAGGTTGGGACAATCCCAATGTATTCCAGATTTGTACCCTCAACGAAACAAAGTCGGAAATGAAGAAAAGGCAGGAAATAGGCCGGGGACTTCGTCTTTGTGTTGACCAGTCGGGCGCACGGAATCTGGATAGAGAGGTAAACCGATTGACGGTCATCGCCAATGAAGCTTATGAAAGTTTTTCGAAAGCATTGCAGCACGAAATTGAGGAAGATTGCGGGGTGAAGTTTGAAGGGCGCATCAAAAATACAAGAAACAGAACAAAAGTGCTTCTGAAAGAAAAATGGTTTGAAGATCCGCTTTTTCTTGAGTTATGGAACAGAATTAAATATCGGACCAGTTATTCAGTCAGTTACAGCACTCAGGAGCTGATCGGCAGATGTGTTGCGGCCTTGAAAACAATGCCCACCATTGAGAAACCGGTTATTTTCAGGGAAAAGAATGCAGCCAGGTTTATCAGGGATGGTAAAGGCAACTTGCTTGGATTGGGCGGTGTACAAACAGGTTCAAAAGAAATAACCGTAAAAGATACCAGTTACGGAATTCCCGATTTTGTAGTTTACATCCAATCGAAAACAGAACTCACCAGAGAAACGATTTCCCAAATCGTTTTACAATCGGACCGCTTGGGCGAAATCTTCAACAATCCGCAATTGTTTATGGATACGGTTGTTCGGCTCATCAAACGCGAGTTTGACAAGATCAAAATTGATGGCATCCATTACGAAAAAGTTGAAAAACTGGAATATGATATGAAGTTGTTTGAAACTGCTGAGACGGATCAGTACCTGGAAAACCTGACAATAGTAAAGAATCCGGCCAAAACTTTGTACAACTATATAGCCCTCGATTCAATCAACCCGGATGAAAAGAAATTTGCTGAAGAATGCGATTCAAGAGATGATATTCTTTTCTACGTGAAGCTGCCAAAAACCTTCAGGATAGAAACTCCGATTGGCACCTATCATCCTGATTGGGCAATCATTAAAAAGGAAGACGGCTGTGAAACCAGCAGTTACTTCGTTGCTGAAATAAAAAATAGCGAACCAATGAAGCTTGTTTGTGCAGGGAAGCATTTTGACGCTTTGGATAATATTCATTATAAAATAATTGGTTCGGTAAGCGAATTGGACACTTCACTTTACTGAAGTCACATTAATAACTACTTTTGCAGAAAATTTAATTCATGGAACAAGATATTCAGAACGTTGAGCTTAAACTGCTAACTTTCAATGATTACAACGAGTTGAAAGCAGTAATGATCAACTCTTATCATACAATGCCCAATTCATATTGGGAAGAGCGCCAGATCAAGGCTTTATTAAAGAAATTTCCGGAAGGACAGGTTATTATCACCGTAAACGGACAAATTGCAGGTTGTGCACTGTCGATTATAGTTGACTATAAAAAGTATGAAGGAGTTCATACTTACAGGCAAATTACAGGCGATTATTCATTTAGCACGCATGACGATAGCGGTGACACGCTTTATGGTGTGGATGTATTTGTACTGCCCGAGTTCAGAGGGATTCGTCTGGGACGGCGATTGTACGAATACCGTAAACAATTATGTGAAAGATTGAATTTGCAGGGAATTATTTTTGGTGGCCGGATTCCCAATTACCACAAATACTCGGCAGAAATAAGTCCCAAGGAATACATCGACAAAGTCAGGTCAAAAGAAATACACGATCCGGTACTGAATTTTCAGTTGTCCAATGAGTTTCATCCGGTCAAAATAATGAAAGGTTATCTTGATGACGATGTAGCATCAAGAGAATATGCGGTTTTGCTGAAATGGCACAATATTTACTATGAAAATCCTGCCTCAAAAGCCAATTTTGTAAAAAAAATAGTTCGGCTCGGATTGGTTCAATGGCAAATGCGACCTTATAAGGATTTAAATTCAATTATACAGCAGATAGAGTTCTTTGTCGATTCATTGAGCGCCTATAAGTCTGACTTTGCTCTTTTTCCTGAATTTTTCAATGCGCCCTTGATGGCAGAATACAACCATTTAAGCGAATCGGAAGCGATCAGAAAGCTGGCCGAATACACTCAGCCTTTGGTCCAGGAATTTTCAAAATTATCCGTTTCATATAATATTAACATCATTACCGGCAGCATGCCTGAAGTGGTTGATAATACTTTGTACAATACCGGATATTTATGCAGACGAAATGGCTCTGTTGAACGATTTGAAAAGCTTCATGTGACACCGAATGAAGAAAAATTCTGGGGAATCAAGGGTGGAAATAAATTACAGACATTCGATACCGATTGCGGAAAAATTGGTGTATTGATTTGCTATGATGTTGAATTTCCGGAGTTAGGAAGGCTATTGGCCGACGAAGGAATGAAAATATTGTTTGTTCCTTTCCTGACTGATACACAAAATGGCTATTCGCGGGTGCGTTACTGTGCACAGGCAAGAGCCATCGAGAATGAATGCTATGTGGCGATTGCCGGAAGTGTGGGCAATCTGCCCAACGTGCACAATATGGATATTCAATATGCCCAATCGATGGTATTCACGCCATGCGACTTTGCATTTCCAACCAATGGAATTCGCTCGGAAGCTACTCCAAATACTGAAATGATTCTGATTGCTGATGTGGATGTGGATCTTTTAAACGAACTTCACAATTACGGAAGTGTTAAAAACATGAAAGACAGACGGAAAGATTTATTTGAACTAAAAAAGGTGATTACAAATTTATAAAAAAGCCTGCCCATTACAGACAGGCTTTAACCTAATAAACCAAACCATAAACCCCTAAAACCAAATTTTTATTTCCTGACAAAGACTTTGTAATCCCATTTGTCAAGTTTTACAGTCGTTCCTTTTTCCAATGTTTTTGTATCTCCTGAAAAATATTCAAGATAATCGCCAGCTTGAGCCAGCTGAATAATTGCATCAACAGGTTCATTCGATAAATTGAAAACGGCGAGAACCTGACTTTCGTCTTTATCTCGTGTGAATGCCAGAACTTTAGCCGGTTTTGATGTTTGTACAATTGTTATCGGACCACCTGCCGAACCGTTCCACAAGGCTGGCTGATCTTTTTTAAGTTTTATCAGTTTCTGGTAGAATTGCTGCTTGTCCAAATTACTCCAGTCAACCTGATCTTTCTCGAAAAACAACAAACGTTTATTCAGCGAGGCTTCCTGTCCGGTATAGATAAGAGGCATTCCGGGAATTGTAAAAGTCAGGACAGCCATTTCCTTAACAGCATCACCCAATCGTTCGTATTCAGTCCCATTGTGACTGTTTTCGTCGTGGTTTGATGTAAACTGAAGTTGCCAGGTATTAAGCGGATAATTCAAAGTTGTTTTTAACAGCAATGAATCCATATCCTGAGCAGTTTTTTCCCCTTGAGCAACTGCCTTCATCAAGTGATGAAAGGTCCAGCTGTAATTGCAGTTAAATGCCTTGGAAAGCAATTCCATCTGATCCTGGTTTTCGGCAAGCATAAAAACCGGTTTAATGGAATCAAGAGCCAATCGGGCAGAATTCCAAAAATCGGTTGGAACCATCCCTGCCATATCGCAGCGGTAACCATCAATATTCGAATCTTTTACCCAAAATTTCAGCGCATCAATCATGGCCTTGCGCAAGTCTTGATTGTCGTAATTCAGATCGGCCACATCGCTCCAATCGGGATTGGGAGGAATTACATTACCCAAAGAATCCTGTGTGTACCAGTCTTTGTGATCAACGATCCACTGGTTGTCCCAGCCAGTGTGGTTGGCAACCCAGTCGAGTATCACCTTGAAACCCATTTCGTGTGCTTTGGTTACCAGTTCTTTAAAATCCTTCATATTTCCAAAATCCGGATTTATAGCTTTGTAATCGCGAATCGAATAATACGAACCGAGACTTCCTTTTCTGTTTTTTTCTGAAATCGGATAAACTGGCATCAACCAAAGTATATCAACACCCATTTCTTTCAATCGTGGCAGATGAGATTCAAAAGCTTTGAAGGTCCCTTCAGGTGTATATTGGCGAATATTTACTTCGTACATCACGGCATTTTTGCTCCACTCCGGAAAATTGGCAAGCCCGGCCTGAGTTGGTGAAGTGGACTTTTTGGCTGCCGGCTGACACGAATAAATCGCCATTAAAAAAAATGGTAGCAGAAGTAATTGGTTTAGTTTTTTCATGATAAAGATCTATTTTAGTTTTTTTAATCCTTTGGCATTTGCCGGATCAGTCAGTTCCACAATACTGATGGCATAACCTCCACCGGGAGCGCAAGCTTGTTTCAAAACCGATTTGCTGTTAACCAAAAATTTACTGATTGTATAGGCCTGTGGGTTTGTTTTGTAATGAGCATTCGGTGCATCAGCATAAATGGTGGCAATGTATTGTTTCTCCTGATCCAGAAAATCGAATTTCAGGTTTGACAGGTATCCATTTTCATCAACTGTAGTTCCAACAAACCAGTTGTTTGTTCCTTTTGCTTTTCGGGCAATCGTAATATAATCGCCCGGTTCGGCTGCCAGGGCTTTCGAATCGTCCCAATCAACAGCCACATCTTTTATAAACTGGAATGCATCGGCAAAACGCATATAATTTTCGGGTAAATCAGCAGCCATCTGCAACGGACTGTACATGGTTACATAAAGGGCCAACTGCCTCGCCAATGTAGTGTTTACATGCGAATGGTTATCCGGATTCAATTTAGACACGTCCATTTCAAAGATACCGGGAGTATAATCCATTGGACCGCCAATCAAGCGGGTAAAAGGTAAAATGGTGGTATGGAAAGGTTTGCTACCACCAAAAGCTTCGTATTCTGTTCCGCGGGCCGATTCGTTCCCGATGAGGTTTGGATAGGTACGGCACAAACCTGTTGGCCTGACCGCTTCGTGGGCATTGACCATGATTTTATAATCGGCAGCTTTTTTTACGGCATACAGATAATGATTCACCATCCATTGTCCGTAATGGGTTTCGCCACGTGGAATAATATTTCCGACATAGCCACTTTTTACCGCATTATAACCATTGTCGGCCATAAACTGATATGCTTTGTCAATATGCCTTTCATAATTTCGTACTGAACCCGAAGTTTCGTGGTGCATCATTAGCCTGACACCTTTCGATTTGGCATAAGCCTGCAACATTTTCAGGTCAAAGTCGGGATACGGGGTAACAAAATCAAACACGTAATCTTTTGATTTTCCGAACCAGTCTTCCCAGCCAACATTCCAGCCTTCGACCAGTACTTCGCTAAATCCGTTTTTGGCAGCAAAATCGATGTAATATTTTACGTGTTCGTTATTTGCTGCGTGCTTTCCGTTTGGTTTGGTTTTCGAGTAATCAAACGACTCAAGTTTCACTGACGGAACATCTGTATAGGCCCAGGAGCTTTTCCCGGTAATCATTTCCCACCAAACTCCGATATATTTAACCGGTTTAATCCACGATGTATCAGCTAATTTGCAAGGTTCGTTCAGGTTTAAAGTCAGGGTCGATTGTAAAATGTCGGTTGCCTTGTCGCTAACAATAATGGTTCTCCATGGCGAAGTGCAGGGAGCCAGCAAATAGCCCTTTTTTCCCTGAACATCAGGAGTAAGAAACGATTGAAAGATGAAGTTTTTATCATCCAGTTCGAGGTGCATGCAGGCATAATCGACCAAAGCTGCTTCGTGAAGGTTGATATATAAACCTTCAGCCGTTTTCATCTGAAGCGCGGTTTGCACTCCGGTAGGCGAAAATGGCGTTTGCGATGCATTGGGCGTAATGGCCGATTTCATCAAACCCCTTATTTCCGAAAGTTTCGATTCGGTGTAGTCATATTCCTGAGTATCGTAATCGCCCGGAATCCAGAATGCTTTATGGTCGCCGGTCATAGCAAACTGTGTCCGTTCTTCTTTAATCACCATGTAACTCAGGTTTGCCTGCTCCGGAAATTCGTATCGAAATCCCAAACCATCATTAAATAGCCTGAAACGGATAATAATATGGCGAGAAGCCTCAGTCTGGGTAAGCGTTACAGCCAGTTCGTTATACTGATTCCTGATTTGTTTGTACTCTCCCCATACAGGCTTCCATGTTTCGTCAAATGAAGCATTTTCGCTATTTGTCAATGAAAAACCTTGCGTAAGCCCCAATTTGTCGTTAAAAAGTTCGAGACCTAACGAACTTGGTTTGATGACGGGTTTTTCCTTGTAAGTCAAACTATAGAAAGGTGTTCCGTTTTTTAGTTCGAAACTTAAAGCCAAATTGCCATCAGGGGACTTTATCTGTTGGGCTATTAATGCATGAGAAAACAGACAGAATAAGGCAAATACGATGAATATTCTTTTAGTCATAAATTTATTTTCTATTTTAATTCAATAATCAAGGCCGACATGGCAGCTACTTTCAGGTTTTTCAGGTTTGTAATTGTTGTTCCGGAAATCACTTCTTTTCCCGAAGTACAATTTCCCATTACCTCGCTGAAACGATTGGTATCAATGGTTTTTTCCTGAGCATTTTTATTCAGGACTACCATCACAGTTTCTTTTTCATTTGTTCTGAAATATACATAAACACCGTCGGTAGGGGCAAAATGTATCAATTTTCCTGAATGTACAACTTCACTGGTTTTTCGCCAGTTCAGCACTTTTCCGAAGAAATCCTGTGCTTGTTTTTGCTGGGCAGTCAAACCGGCTCCGGTAAAAGCATTCACCTGAT
This sequence comes from Bacteroidales bacterium, assembly GCA_038248385.1. Taxonomy (GTDB): domain Bacteria; phylum Bacteroidota; class Bacteroidia; order Bacteroidales; family Prolixibacteraceae; genus Aquipluma. Next base: position 14,667 of record JBBRXN010000068.1, on the reverse strand, counting down.
CTCCGTTCCAACCTCCCGGAAAATCGGAGCGGATAATACCATCATCTTTTGGTCCCGGACTCGACATCAGTATTTCTGTTCCGTAGAAAAATTGTGGAATTCCACGTGTAGTAGCATAATAGGCGATTCCCATTTTCAGCAAATCGAAGTTTTCGCCCAACTGAGTGTAAAACCGTTGCATATCATGATTATCAGGAAATACTACTAATTTTTCGGGATGTGGATATTGAAAGTCGTTGGCCAATGCTTCGTACATCTGGTTTAATCCTCCAACATCAGGATTTTTCAATCCCTGAATAACCGCATCATTCAAGGGAAAATCCATCAGTCCGGGAAGCTCAGATACAAAACCATCCTGATTAATCTTTCCTTTTTGCCAGTAGGAAATAATCGCAGAGTTCATGGTCCATTCTTCGCCCACCATGTAAAAATCAGGATATTCTTCCAACATTCGCCGCGTCCAATCAGCCATTGCGTATTTATCGGGATAAGGATAGGTGTCCATGCGGATGCCGTCCAATCCCAGGTATTCGGTCCACCAAATGCTGTTTTGAATCAGGTAATTAGCCATGAATGGATTTCTCTGGTTCAGGTCGGGCATGGTAGGAACAAACCAACCATTCAACATCGCTTTCTTATCAGCTTCCGAAGCGTGTGGATCCTGATTCACAGTCCGGCGATGAGTCGTGATTTTATAATCCGGATAATTGTTCAGCCAGTCAGCCGATGGTATGTCGCTCATCCACCAATGTTCGGAGCCAATGTGATTGAAAATCATGTCCATCATCAGTTTCATGCCTTTCTGATGAACGGCCTGACAAAGTTCACGATATCCTTCATTGGTTCCAAGATGGGCATCAACCTTGTAAAAATCGGTGGTCGAATATCCGTGATACGATACTTGGGTCATATTATTTTCCAGAACAGGATTGAGCCAGACAGATGTGAACCCCAATTTCGAAATATAATCCAAACTGTTGTTTATCCCTTGAATATCTCCTCCATGAATTCCATTTTTATCGGTTCTGTTTGGTTTTTCCTTTTCGGAAATAACTGCATCATTGGCCGGATTTCCGTTGGCAAAACGATCGGGTGTAATCAGGTAAATCACATCCGAAGCATCAAAACCCTTGCGCTTTGCCGAATTGGGTTCACGTTGCAGTAACTCGAAATTATAGCTTGTAAAATCCTTTTTGCTTTTCCTGAATTGTATCGGGAAAGTTCCGGATTTTGCTTCAGGAGAAATATTCAGATCAATAAATACATAGTTTGGATTATCCTGGCGACTGACAGATTTGATTGTTACACCCGGATAATTCAAACTGATTTCGCTCGTTGCAATTCCTTCGCCATGAACCATCAGCTGAACAGATGGATTTTTCATTCCCACCCACCAGTTCATCGGTTCAACGCGGTCAACGTTCAGGGCAAATCCTGAAAAGCTAATCAGGATAAAAAGCAATATTGTTAGAAATCTCATATAGAATAAGTTTAAAGTTTAAAGTCAAATGTTTAAAGTCAAGCTCGCTCGAAGATCATTTTTATAGGCTTTCGAAGTTTAATTTTCGATTGTTATTTGATTTTTTGAGGTCAAATCCATTTCCTTTCCGTCAACCACTATTTGAGCAGCAACTTTGGAATGATTGACAATCTTAAATTGGTTCTTGTCCATAAAGATTTCGAGGTGGGCTCCGCGGAAATTCAGCCGGAATGAATACGAATTCCAGCCTTCAGGAATAAACGGATTAAAGTGCAATTGTCCGTTGCGGACCCTCATTCCACCAAAACCCTGAACAAAAGCCATCCAGGTTCCACCCATGCTGGTGATGTGCAACCCGTCGCAGGTATCGTTGTTGTAATCGTCCAAATCGAGCCGAGCCGTTCGCAGGTACATTTCGTAAGCTTTTTCCTGCCGTCCCAATGTGGCAGCCAGGATGGAATGAATACAACTTGAAAGGGATGACTCATGCACAGTAAGCGGTTCGTAGAAATCGAAATGCCGCTCAAGGCTTTCCTGATCAAAATCGTCTTCAAACCAGAATATACTCTGCAATGTATCAGCCTGTTTGATATATGGCGAACGCAAAATGCGATCCCATGACCATTTCTGGTTGATTGGCCGGTCTTCAGGTTTCAACCAACTTGCCGGTATCAGTTCTTTGTCCAGAAAACCGTCTTGCTGAAGGTAAATTTTCCGCTTAAAATCGTAGGGGAAATACATTTCACTGATGATTTTCTTCCAGCGGCTTGTTTCTTTCAGTTCATTAAATTTGAGCTTTTTCACCAAATCCTCGAACAAAAGTGGATGTTCCTTCTTCAGGTAATCAATGGCTTCGAGCGTATATTTCAAAGTCCAGACTGCCATATAGCTGGTGTGGAAATTGTTGTTTACATTGTTTTCATATTCGTTGGGACCAGTCACTCCCAGCATCACAAATTTCTTTTTTTCTTCCGACCAGTTGATCCGTTGACTCCAAAAACGCGACAAAGCCAGCAAAACTTCAAATCCGTAAGGAGCGAGGTAGTCGCGGTCGCCGGTATAATTGATGTAATTATAAATGGCATAAGCAATAGCGCCGTTCCGGTGAATTTCCTCGAAGGTAATTTCCCACTCGTTGTGACATTCTTCTCCGTTAATAGTCACCATCGGGTATAGCGCCGCGCCGTCGGTAAATCCAAGTTTTTCGGCATTTTCGATGGCCTTTTGCAAATGTTTGTAACGATACAGTAACAGGTTTTTCGAAACCATTTGAGGAGCAGTTCCGAGCTCAAAAGGCAAACAATAGGCTTCAGTATCCCAGTATGTTACGCCACCGTATTTTTCTCCGGTAAAACCTTTGGGGCCAATATTCAATCTTTCATCATCGCCCAGATAAGTCTGGTTGAGTTGAAAAATATTGAAGCGGATTCCTTGTTGGGCCGCAACATCACCTTCAATTCGGATGTCGCTGGTTTCCCACCGTTTCTTCCATGCTTTTTCCTGAGCGATAAACAGTTTGTCGAAACCGGCATCAGTCGCTCTTTTAATTGCCTTTTCGGTTGCTTCCTGAATCTTATTTGCAGGATAATAAAGGGTAGAAATGATGGCTGCATATTTTTCGATGCAAATCTCGTCTCCTTCATTTACCTCAATGGTATATTCCGAGGCAATATATTTTTCTGTCTGTATTACTGACAGTTCGGGTTCAATACGAGCTCCATTCAAACAAGTCCTGAAATTCATTCCGGTGCAAACCTGAAATGCTGTTTTTTTGGTTTCCATACAGACGAACCCTGCCGAACCATTTATTTTGATGGATTTTTCGATCCAAAAATTTTCATCGTAATTCGAATCTTCGTTAACCACATTTCCATCAATGTATGGTGTTACTGTAATTTTGCCTGAAAAATTCAAGGCTTTTACGGTGTATCGAATGGCTCCAAGTTCCTGATCGGCTATGCTAAGAAATCGTTTGGAATGAACTTCAACCTGCTTCTTCGAAGACAATTTAGCTACAAAATGGCGTGTGAGCAGACCCGATCTCATATCAATATCACGGTAAAACAAAATGATTTCAGCTTTTGCCAGGTCGAGTTCTTCGCCATCAATTTTAATACCGATTCCGATCCAGTTGGTGGCATTCAGTATTTTAGCAAAATATTCGGGATAACCGTTTTTCCACCAGCCAACACGCGTTTTGTCGGGATAATAAACACCGGCCACATAACTGCCCTGAAGGCTGTCGCCGCTGTATTTTTCCTCGAAGTTGGCGCGTTGTCCGCTCCGTCCGTTGCCAATGCTCAGCAAGCTTTCGGTAATGCGGTTTTCCTCCCGATGGAAGCCTTCCTCGATAATTTTCCACTCGTCGTGTATGATATAGTTTTTCATACGTTTTATTTTGTTAGTAGCCCCCTCCAAACCTCCCCCAAATGGGGAGGCTTAAAAAAAGCTGCGATTTGAATTGTAGGTTTTTAATCGTCCGCATGTTCGTTAAAATTGCTTTGTAATCAAACTAACGATCTATTTATAATTTTTTTCAATCGGCAACTCCATTCCGTCCGAAACGAGGGAATCGCTTTTCCCAATTTTTACTCGCGGACGGTTTTTGTTTTCTTCTTTTACCCGGGGTGACGTTCCATCGTCACTTTACCCCGGGTTGTTGATATTCTGCCCCTTCAGGGCAAAAATGATGGCAAATCATTACCCTAAGCCTTCCCCCCTCGGGGGAACTGGAAAGGAGCTTTCAGTTTTTCAAAAGTAAATCCGTCGAATCCCGGAATTACAAAATCAGCCAATCCAAGTGTCTCTGGTTCGCCAATTCCAACACAGTGCATTCCTGCATTCCGGGCGGCTTCAATACCGGCAATGGCATCTTCAAAAACCACGCAATGCTCAGGTTCAACACCCAGTTTTTCTGCACCTTTCAGGAACACTTCAGGATTGGGTTTGGCTTCGGTAATGGAATTTCCATCGACCACGGCATCAAACATTCCTGAAAGTTGAATCCGGTCAAGTATCATCGGTGAGTTCTTGCTCGCCGATCCCAGTGCCGTTTTAATTCCCATTCTTTTTAATTCCTGAAGAAATTCAGGAACACCCGGAAGGATTTCTTCGGGAGTCATTTTTTCGATATAACTCACATAAAGCGTGTTCTTCTTTTCTGCCATCGCGAGTTTTTCCTGCTCCGAAAATTGTTTTCCTCCAATTTCGAGCAAAATTTCGAGCGATTGCATCCGGCTGACACCTTTCAACCGCTCATTGTCTTCCACCGAAAAAATGAATCCCAACTCTTCAGCCAGGGCTCTCCAGGCAATAAAATGGTATTTGGCGGTATCAACAATCACCCCATCGAGGTCAAAAATGCAAGCTTGTATAGCGTTCTTAATCACGTATTTTTAATTTAAAATTCAATTTTAAAGGCTAATTCCCAGTTTGCCGACAGGCAGGAATTCCGTCCGAAATGAGCTTAACTCCTTGTTCGTCAAATTACTTCGGACAGTTTTTGTTTTTCATCACATGTCCGTCCCATAAATGGGACGGCAAAGGATAATGCTTTTATCAAGATCCCCATTTTTGTATCAACTTTTTCATCCAAAGCAATAATGAATGCTTATCGCGACCCAAAAAGCTTTCCCCCTTCGGGGGAACGGGAAGGGGGCTGTTTATTTCTGATCAACATCATCAACTAATAATACGCTGGCAGCAGCGATCAATAAGGATACGCCACCTAAAATCAGGGCATAAATAGCATGGCCATGGAACAATACTTTGGTGAAAAATCCAAGAATACTGGCTGCCAGAATCTGCGGGATTACAATGAAAAAATTGAAAATTCCCATGTAGGTTCCCATTTTTTGAGCAGGCAGCGAACCAGTCAGAATCGCATAAGGCATTGATAAAATACTGGCCCATGCAAACCCAACTCCCAACATGGAAATCACCAGCAGGTGAGGATCTTTCACAATGTAAAAAGAAGCCAGACCAAATGCGCCGAAAACCAATGCGATGGCATGGGTTATTTTACGACTGGTCCATTTGGCCAGCCAGGGAAGCCCGAAAGCGACTACCGCAGCAAATCCGTTGTAAACGGAGAAAAGAATTCCCACCCAGTCGGCGCCATCGTTATAGAGTTTTGAAGCCGTATCGCTGGTTCCGTAAATGTGACTGGTAACAGCCGATGTAGAATAAATCCACATAGCAAACAACGCGAACCAGGAAAAAAACTGAACGACAGCCAATTGCTTCATGGTTTTGGGCATGTTCAATAAATCAGTAATCACCTCAACAAAGCCGTTATTAACCAAGCCTTGACGGGTGTACCATGCCGAAACAAGCAGAATCAGCCCAAATGATCCGAGACCGACCGAAAGAACATACAATTCCTTCTCCCAGCCCATTTCGAAAACCAGTAAACTGCCCAGAATTCCAACCAGTAAAAAGATAAAACCACTCCGGATAAAAGTTGGTAACAAGCTCTGTGATGAAGAAACAGGTTTTTCAACCCTATTTGACGACTGATTTTTCTCAGCTTCGAATTCAGTAAGTTCTTCGGGTGCATACTCCTTTGTTGAGAATACGGTGTAAAGAACGGCCAGTAGAAAAACAGCGCCTCCCAGATAAAACGAAAGTTTTACGGATTGAGGAATTTTCTCTCCAACCGCCGCGACGTTTGATACATCGAACCAGTTGGTTAAAACGTAAGGCAAAGCCGAAGCAATTACGGCGCCTGTCCCGATAAAAAAACTCTGCATGGCAAAACCGGTTGTGCGTTGTTCGCTGGGTAGCATGTCGCCTACAAATGCACGGAAAGGCTCCATCGAAATATTGATCGATGCGTCCATCATCCACAACATTCCGGCGGCAATCCACAAAGTCGGCGAGTTGGGCATAAATAGCAGCGCTAATGATGCCAGAATTGCACCCACCATAAAATAAGGACGGCGCCTTCCGAAACGGTTCCATGTTTTGTCGCTCATGTGACCGATAATTGGCTGAATGATCAACCCGGTCACCGGAGCGGCAATCCATAAAATCGGAATGTCGTCAACTTTGGCGCCAAGGGTTTCGAAGATACGGCTGACATTGGCATTCTGAAGGGCAAAGCCAAACTGAATACCCAAAAAGCCAAAACTCATGTTCCAGATTTGCCAAAAACTTAAAGCAGGTTTCTTCTTCATTTGATTTCGTTTTAACCGGTTTATTTGATTGAATGTTTAGATACTTTGATAGAAACCAAAGTACGGATTATTGCTTCAGATTTAAAACATTAACCAATGTTCAAAATCTTTAATGAGCAATACATTCTCAAATGTTTGGGATTAATAACAGTTATTCCTGAAATTCTTTCGGGAAAACTAAATGAAGTCGTAAAGTGGAATTACAAAAAACGGAATTAACTGCACAAATATAACGAAGGATTTTTGATATTTCCAAATCCAGAATCCGCCCAACTGCTCTATTTCACTGGCAAAGTAGCCTCTTGAAATGAAAAAGGTGCATTGCAAACGTTTGCAGATGAAGAATTATTTTCGAAAAATTTTGCATTTAGAATCTCTATTTGATTTTGGAGACCTGTTTCGCTAAACTCCAATATAAATAATGGATAAACTATTCTATAAATCGAAATTCTAATTCTTAATTGGAATCAATTGGAAGTTTGCACTCAACTTATAGATATGTTGAAACTATTATCATAGTTGATTCCGTAATTTACGAAAAAACAATTGTATTTTTTGAATTGCATCCTTGTTTTTAAACATATTTAATATGAGTATTTTTAATGTTCATTTAACGACCTTGATCTGAAAATATAAATTAAATAGTGTAAATTTAGTAGTGATGATTAGCCAATTATTCATCACTTAATTATCACTATATGAACAGGAATATCTACCCCAAAGAGATTATCAAGTTCTCTATAGAAAGCCATTATTCCCGATTTTCGCACCGTTCGAAAGCGATTTATCTCTTGCTGATCGTTATGGTAGTCGCTTGCCTGTTCTCTCTCCCATTATTGATGCTTGATATTACGGTTCAATCCAGAGGAATGATCCGGTCACAGGCAGAACCAACCAGTGTACAAACATCAGTTACCGGACAGGTAAAGGATATCCGAATCCGCGAGAATATGAAAGTATCAATAGGCGATACCTTGATCCAACTGGCTCCTGAAAAGATAGACGATCAGCAAAAGATGCTTGATGCAAAAATTTCCTTGTATTCAGGCTATATTCTCGATCTTGAAATCCTTTCTTCAGGAAGAGTAACCCAACTCCAAAGCGACTTACTGAAAAGCAGTTACGGAGAATACGCTCAAAAGTTGAAAGAATACCAAGGGCAGATTGAAACCACTACCAAAGATTTCAAGCGAACAAAGTCATTGTTTGAAAAGGAAGTCATTGCAGCTGCTGAATTTGAGAAAAAGGAACTGGAATTGAACCAACTCATCAAGGAACGAGACTTTTACATTAGTCAGAAAAAAGCGGGTTGGCACCAACAATTGTTTCAGTATAAGACCGAACTCCAAACACTGAATGATAACCGTGATCAGCTAAAATTTGAAGAGCGTTTTTATGTGGTGATTGCCAGAGCAAATGGATACATTTCAAATTTTGCCGGGGTACAAACTGGAAGTTTTATCTTTCCCAACCAGACCATTGCAACCATATCGCCTTCCGACAGCCTGATTGTTGAATGTTATGTCAGCCCCAACGATATCGGTTATTTACAAATCGGCAAACAAGCTACTTTTCAGGTTGATGCTTACAATTATAACCAATGGGGATTGGCAAACGGAACAATTATTGACATTTCAAATCAACCATATCAGGAAAATAAATCGGTGTTTTTCAAGGTAAAATGCAAGCTGAATCAGGATTGTCTTTTCTTAAAGTCTGGCTATCAGGGGAAACTGAAGAATGGGCTGACACTCACTTCCCGGTTTCTGGTTAACCGCCGGAGTTTATACGACCTGCTTTTCGACAAAACCGATGATTGGCTAAACCCCAAAATATTAACCGAAAAATGATCATAATTCAGGAACCCAATCGCCCTTCCCTTTCGGGGAAGGGAAGGGGATGGGGCTTATAAAACAAATTTTTATGACAATAAAAATCAAACAACACGATATTACCGATTGCGGCGCTGCTTGTCTGGCATCGGTTTCAGCTCATTATAACCTGAAGATTCCGATTGCGCGCATCAGGCAATGGGCCGGAACCGATAAAAAAGGAACCAATGCCTGGGGTCTCGTTAAAGCAGCCGAAAGATTAGGCTTTTCGGCCAAAGGGGTGAAAGGCGGAATAGAAGCCATGAATGAAGTGCCACTTCCTGCCATTGCACATGTAATTGTAAAAAAAGTACTGCAACATTACGTGGTAATTTACAAGTTCACGAAAAATTATGTGGAAATTATGGATCCGGGCGATGGTCAAATCCACCGGAAAACCCATGCCGAATTTGCCGAAGAGTGGACTGGAGTACTCATTCTGTTATCGCCCAACAACGAGTTTATCGCCCGCAACGAAAAAGTGCCGGTGTTTTCCCGATTCCGTTTTCTGCTTGCCCCGCACCGAAAAGTACTGGTTCAGGCTTTGGTAGGCGCCATTGTTTATACGGTGCTCGGCTTGTCAACATCTATCTATATCCAGAAAATCACCGACTTTGTGTTGCCCGACGGAAACCGCAACCTTCTTAACCTGCTCAGTGTAGGTATGGTGATTATCCTGATGCTGCAAATGGTAATTGGTTCTATCCAAACTATTTTCATCTTAAAAACAGGCCAGTTGATTGATGCCCGGCTGATTCTGGGATATTACAAACACCTGTTGCAGCTTCCTCAGCGCTTTTTCGATACCATGCGCACAGGAGAAATCATCTCGCGAATCAATGATGCCGTGAAAATCCGCGCATTTATCAACGATACGATGATCACCATTTTGGTCAATATTTTCATCATCTTTTTTTCTTTTACACTGATGTTTATTTACAGCATGAAACTGGCGCTGATCATGGCGATCGTCATTCCACTTTATGCCCTGCTTTATTGGATTACTAACGAACTAAACAAAAAGAGGGAACGAAAAATCATGGAAAACGCAGCCGAATTGGAAACGCAGTTGGTTGAGTCACTCAATTCAATCAAAACCATCAAGCAGTTGAACCTCGAAAGTTTTAACAACCTGAAAACCGAAACCCGTTTTATGCGCTTGTTGGATAGTACTTACAAATCGGGGTTGAACAATATTTTCACTGGCAATGCCTCGCAATTACTTACCCGCTCATTTACTATCATTTTATTGTGGGCTGGAAGTTATTTGGTAATCGACCAGACCATTACCCCCGGAGAATTAATGTCGTTTTATGCCATCATCGGATATTTTACCGGACCGGTAAGTTCGCTAATCGGGATGAACAAAACCATCCAGAATGCCCAAATTGCAGCCGATCGTTTGTTCGAGATCATGGATTTAGAACGCGACGATGACATGGAGCATACAGTCGAAATCAACCAGAATATGTTGGGCAATATCACTTTCCGGAATGTTTCGTTCAGTTATGGAACCCGGACTGATGTTTTCGAGGATTTTAACTTCGAATTGCAACAAGGCCGGTTGACAGCCATTATCGGCGAAAGCGGTTCTGGGAAAAGCACCATCGCTGCCCTTATCCAGGGGATATATCCTTTAAACAAAGGTCAGATTTGCATTGGTGATATTAACATACGATATACCAGTCCCGAAAGTCTTCGCCGATTGGTGGGCATTGTGCCGCAAAACCTCGAACTGTTTGCCGGAAGTGTGATAGAAAATATTGCAGTAGGCGAACTTGCTCCCGATATGGAACTGTTATTCGCGGTTTGCAAACAATTGGGGATGATAGAATTTATTGAAAAACTGCCCAATGGTTTTGCCACCTACATTGGTGAGAACGGGGCCACACTATCGGGCGGACAGAAACAGCGGCTGGCCATTGCCCGCGCCCTGTATCGCCAACCCGAAATATTGATTATGGACGAAGCCACCTCGAACCTTGATTCAGAATCGGAACTGGTGGTGCAGCAAACCATGCAGCAATTGGTAGCCGATGGCAAAACCGTGATATTGATTGCCCACCGCCTAAGCACTGTGGTTGATGCCGACGAAATTGTTGCATTAAAAGATGGCCAAATCATTGAACATGGAGCACATGCCGCTTTGTATGCACAAAAAGGCTATTACTACCGAATGTGGAAACGGCAAATGCCGATGGCCTCCCCTAACCCCTCCGAAGGAGGGGAATAAAAAAAATAAAAGACAAATAACCAATATCGAATAACCAAAGCGCCAATCTTCAAAACCTGTGTTAAGCCTCACCCTTGGGGGAGGTTTGGATGGGGCTTAAAATTTACAAACTATGAAAGCATTTGAGCAATTAGAACGACTAAAACGGATGAACCGTTTGATTAAAGAGGAAAAAACCGGAACCCCGGAAGAGTTTGCAAACCGCTTACATATAGGCAAAAGGCGGCTGTTTGAACATTTAGACGACTTCAGAACAATGGGAGTACAAATAGATTATTCGAAACTGCGTAATACCTATTATTTTTCGAATGGGCATGAAATTGAACTCAGTTATTCGTTAAAAATAATCTCACAAGAAAAAATAAAAGAAATTTTTGGTGGTTATTCCGGATTTAATATGCAGAGTGCTTTTTTTATGCACTGTAGATAAATACCTTAGCCTACAAGTTTAGTGCACAAAAACTTAGGCAGATTCCGAAAAGCCTATATAACAGAGTAGGAAAATATTAATACATTTACGATTATGAAAGAGTTAGAAAAAAATGAGTTAATGCAAGTTGATGGAGGAGCGTTACAGTCCAACTATATTGCTGGTCTTGGCCCTGCCATACCACCTTCAGGTGGAGCTGCTGCACTTGGCTTTATTGATGGCTTTTTTTCATCATTATTCAAAAAATTGTTTTACTAAAAACATTTAAACATGAATACTAATAATATTTTAGAAATCAGCCAGTCCGATTTGATGCAAATTAACGGTGGCACGTTACAGGAAGATTACAATGCAGGCAAGGCTGCTGGAGAAGCCGCAGGAGAAATCGTCGGAAACACAATTAATGGGTTACTGAAATTATCAGGCCTTCAAAGATTATGGAGTCTTTTAGCTGCATTTGCTTAATTTCTAACACACGCTTTATTTTAAAATAAAGCGTGTGTTTAATTATTTCATTATCATGTTTGAACCAGCTGCCTTTTTTCGTTATATTAAATATCCGAAGTACGAAATTATTCAAAAAAAAGAAACAAATATATATACAACGGCTTTAAAAATATATATGTTAATAATTCTTTTTTTTGGATCAATAAATTTTATAAATAATACTATCCTCAGTCAGTTTTTTGAATTACCTTGTGATGTGTCATTAATTATTCCAGACTCTTTAAAGGAACATCAATGGAAATTTTTCATGATGGTTGGGATTATTTCGCCAATTACAGAAGAAATCATGTTTAGATTACCACTTATTTTTAGACCAATCTATGTAACTTTCTCTATTTCAAGTTTTATTGCGTTAATTACTCTCAATATTTCATCCTCCAAAATTGCCACAGCCATTACTTTCTTTCTATTAATTCTTTTTATTTATAAACTAACTTTTAGATACAAAGCAAGTCTTTTTACATTTTGGAATAGCAATTTCAAATATATTTTTTATTCATTGTCCATATTATTTGGATTGGGTCATTTGAGCAATTTCGAATATACAAATACTAGTCAGTATTTTTTGGGTTTATCACTTATTATTCCACAATTAGGAATGGGATTTATTCTTTCTTATACAAGAATGTATTATGAAAAAGGATTTGTAATATGCATTCTTACTCACATACTTATGAATATCACAGCTGTATCAATCTATCTTCACCAAATCTAATACTTTTCTATTTTCGATATATGTAAAATATGGTTGGAGTCCAGGATTCAAATTTGTAATAATAAGCTGAATTAATAATCTGACAAAGAATTATTATCGATTATCCGTTAAATAAACTCATCACTTCTTTTTTTGAGAGTAGGTGGATTCTTAGCCTAAAGTTTAATGCACAAAAACTTAGGCAGATTCCGAAAAGCCTATAGAACAGAGTAGGAAAATTTTAATACTTTTAGATTATGAAAGATTTAGAAAAAAATGAATTAATGGGGGTTGATGGTGGAAATCCTTTGGCTGTTGGAGCTTTTTTTGCTGGAGCAATTTTGGGAGGAATTATATACGACGTTGTTAAAACTGGTTGGACTGCAGCAGTTGAATCCTATGTTGATGGAGCATCAGATAGAGTTTATGGGAATGGGCAGTCGAAGCTATTACAAATAATATTTTAATTAAATTTTTAGTCTGTCCTGAATTAAGTACAGACTAATTTTTAAATCTGTTACTATGAAGTTTATTTTAGATGATACGATAAAAAGCAGCCTTAATGAAATTGATTCTAATGAATGGAAATTAGTGACACAATTCCCCAGCATCAAAGAAATATTAATATGGGGCATCGTTTTGGGAGTTGTTTTAACAGGCATTACGTCCTCATTGATTTCAATATTTATTTTAATGGATAATTTTGATTTTCAAGCTTATAAAAAATTATATCTATTTTTATTGATAATTCCATTACATGAATTATTTCATCTAATTGTAATTCCAAACATAAAAAATAGCACATTGGGTTATTCGTGGCGCAAGTTTATTTTTTTTATTTCAACTGATGAGATTTTTTCAAAAAATCGTTTCCTCTTAGTATCTCTGCTTCCGCTTATTGTACTTACTGTTTTTCCAATTATTACCTTGTTTTTTTTAAAAAGCGAATTTGTAGCATATTTTGCACTTTATAATCTAATTGGTTCAGGAATTGACATCATCTCTTTTTCAATCATTTTAAAGCTTCCGAACAATCCCTTACTAAAGTTTCATGGAGCAAATCTGTATGCAAAGTATAAAAACGACTGAAAATAATGCTTTCCAAACCGAGAACCACTCGTCCATAGAAGGATGGGCGCGACCATTATTGATCATGATACCGTACATGATTTTTGCTGGAATCTTTCAGATGGTCAGCTATATAATTTTGGGTTTGGATCCCTTGAATGATCAATTCGAACAAACACCTCTACAAAGCCTCGTTATTTCCACGTTTACACTGTTAGGAACATTTGTAATTATCGGTATTTTCCGTCATTCTATCGACAAAGAGAATTTCCGTAGTTTAGGATTTTATTCTACTGGCATTCAAAAAGAATTAATCTTTGGGCTTTCTTTGGGTGCCTTCATATTGTCCCTTGGATTTGTTTTTCTTATCCTGACAAACAAGATACGGTGGGTAGGAATAATTCTTGAGCCAGATAACTTTTTGTTTGGTTTTCTCCTTTTTATTTCGGTTGCTGTCGGCGAAGAATTATTTATGCGTGGATACATTCTTAGCAACCTGATGTTATCAATGAACCGAATGGTTGCATTACTCGTTTCATCCGTTTTCTTTTCGCTGATGCATATTTTTAATGCGAACTTTTCCTGGATCAGCTTTTGGAATATTTTATTTGCCGGAATCCTTTTAGGACTACCATACATTTACACCAAAAGCCTATGGCTCCCCATTGCACTTCATTTTAGTTGGAATTTTTTCCAGGGTACTATTTTCGGGTTCAATGTGAGCGGTCACGTAACTTATTCATTGATCAACCAAACACGCTCAGTCGATAATCTCTGGAATGGCGGCTCTTTTGGATTCGAAGGTTCGATTCTATCGGTTGTTTTACAGGTAATTGCTATTGGTGGATTGTGGTGGTATTATAGCAACAGAACCAAAATAACATCAGAACCCACAACTACTATTGATATTCCGTTTTTATAGATTTTTTGATCTGAGTTTTTGTGAATCGCCGAAGCTATTTATGATCGAAAAAAAAGGTCCGTTTTAACAGACAGACTATCAACCGATGAGCAAATTAATCTAATGGTAAAACCATCGTTCAATATCAGTAAATGGTCAGGTTTTACCGGTTTCAGGTTCAGCCTTTAAAGGAAGATTCACTTTTGTAGAATTGCTGGTTAATTTATTCAACAATCTATAAGTCAATTTTTTAAATAGCTATCATTTTTGTAACTTACAAAATTGTAACTTACAAAATTGATAGCT
>JBBRXN010000067.1:0-30937 GCA_038248385.1 Bacteroidales bacterium | reverse complement strand
ATAGGCTGATAACGTTTATGCCCCAATTGCCGTTGCAGTTCTGCTGCCGAGAATGACTTTTTTGTGCAGGTGAGCAAGTGCATAGCAATATACCAGTACAGAAACGGCAGTTTGCTGTACTCCATCACCGTTCCAGATCGCAAGGACTGACGGTAATGACACTGTTTGCATTCGTAACGCAGCTTGTTTTGGAGCCAGTAATGGTGTTTGTGGCCACATTTGGGGCAAACTACCCCCTTTGCGTCTCTTTGCGCTTTGAAATGCGCAATACAGGAGATTTCATCAGGGAATTGAGAGCTAAAATTGATGATATTCATGATGTGATTTGTAATGTTTCTGTGATGTAAATATAATGAATATCAATTAGTTATGCAAATTATTTAAGACATTATTAATAACCCAACCCGCTTGATATTTGATCTTTTTTGACTAGGTCTTCATGCGGATTATCATTTAAAAGAATTTCGGGCTGGAGAGAAAACTATATATTTAAGCTTAATAGTGGCGAAATTGTTTCGATTTATGATGATATTACTGAAAAGAAACAAGCTGAACAAGCACTAAAAGAAAGTGAAGCAAAATTTCGCCTGTTGATAAAAAACTCAAATGATATTTTAGTTTTGGCGAATGGAAAAGGAGAGCAATTTTTTATAAGTGATGTAGTTACGAATATTACCGGATATACTTCTGAAGAATTAATCGGTCCCATTGCCAATGTGATTTATCCCGATGATTTGGATATTATTTTGCAGCACTCGAATGATGTGATATCAAACCCTAAACAGACTTACAGGGTGCAATACCGGCATAAACACAAAGAAAAAGGTTTTGTATGGTTAGAGGCTGTAGCCCAGAACTTTCTCGATGATCCTTCAATAAAAGCTATTGTTGTTAATATAAGAGACATTACTGAAAATAAGGAGTTTGAAAAAAGAATAGAACAAAGTGAAGCGGAATTAAAAGAACTAAATGGCACAAAAGCCAAACTATTTTCAATAATAGCACACGACTTAAGAAGTCCATTTAACAGTATTTTAGGCTTTACTGAACTGTTAATTGAAAACCTTAATAATTTGGGGGTTGAAGAGTCAGAAAAGTATTTAGACATTATTAATTCATCAGCTAAAAACACGCTTATATTACTTGACAACTTATTAAACTGGGCAAAATCGCAAACCGGGCAAGTTATTTTTAAACCAGAAAAAGTTGTGTTATCTTCTATTATTCAAGAAATATTTGAACTTTTAAATTCAAGCGCAAAAAATAAAAACATATTACTAAATTGCTTTCAATTAGAAGAAATTATTGTTTTTGCTGACCAGAACATGATTAAAACGATTTTGAGAAATCTTATTTCCAACGCTATAAAATTCACGAATTCAAATGGTAAAATAGATGTTACTGCATTACAGAACGACAATTTTATTGAAATTGCAGTCTCTGATAATGGAGTTGGTATGAATGAAGAAATCCGAAATAAATTATTCAGTCTCGAGACAAACGAAACAACCATTGGAACAGCAAACGAAAAAGGTTCAGGATTGGGCTTAATACTTTGTAAAGAATTTGTGGAAAAACATGGCGGAAAAATTTGGGTTGAGAGCGAATTAGGCAAGGGAAGTGTTTTTAAATTTAAGTTGCCTTTAAAAAATTAAATGCGTGAGAATAAAAATTGCTTATAAAGCATATAGTTTAAGGCGGGTGAAGTGCTAAATGTGATATACTTAACAATAAATAAACATCGATGTAAATTAAACATTTCCTTTCTTCTGATTGTTTAAATTTCGTATTATGCAGCCAAAAAATTCAAAGGTCCATTATTTTTTAAGTCTGAAACGAGATTTAAATTATTAGTTTTGGAATGGTTTCGAAATAGTTTTGAAATTAACAAAGAGGGATAGGAGTCTCTGATGAAATTAATCTTAAAAAATACGGATAGCGTAGTTAATGAACGGTTAGATATTACCCGGAAGGAAATTCCATGTTTGGACTCCTCCTGGCATTATCATGCCCAGTATGAGTTGTTGTATATATCAAAGAGTTACGGAATACGGTTTGTTGGGGATAGTGTTGGCCAGTTTTCGCCGGGCGATTTAGTATTGGTAGGTCCCCATTTGCCTCATTTGTGGCGAAATGACCCTTCCTATTACAAGGCGGACGATACCAATAAAGTCAAAACTATAGTAATCAAATTCACTAAAGATTTTATTGGAGAAGGTAATTTTAACAAACCTGAATTCTCAGCCATCAATCAATTACTGGAGCAATCCAGATTCGGAGTTCATTTTGGTGAAGAGGTAAGCAAAAAGCTGCGCAATGATTTGCTCGGCATTGTTGATCTGTCGCCGGTTGAACAATTAATAAAACTTCTTGATTTACTTTGCCGTCTGTCATTAACAGATAACAGAACGGTATTATCATCGACTGATATGCGTCAGTACACCACCGAACATTCTCAGCGATTAGATACGGTAATTAAGTATATATCAGATAACTATTTTAACGAAATCGATCTTACTGAAATTTCTGATATTGCTTGCATGACAACTAATTCCTTTTGTCGATTCTTCAAAAAAATGACCAATAAATCATTTACTCAATTTTTAAACGAAGTACGTATCCGCAATGCAGCTCGCTTGCTGGTTCAGGAAGATTTGCCCGTTTCTGAAGTTTGTTATATGGTAGGTTATCAGTCGATTACCAACTTCAACATGCAGTTTAAGCAGATTGTGGGTACTACTCCCAAAGACTATCGTCAGACTATTTAATCTTATCACCTCCTGTTTTTTGCTTTTTACCCATAAAACCTAAAAAGGGTAAAATACTGTAATGTCTGGATAAATTTCATACAGGCAAGTCGTCCTATCTGATTAATTTTGTATGTATCAATTGTGATGTATTATTCAACGCAATTAAAATCAATGGATATGAGCAGGTATAGAAATGAATTAAGCTTTATTCTGAAAGGAAATATAGACTTTAAGATAAATAATATAACACAAAAAAAGGAAAGTGTTGAAGCCACTTTCCTTTAAGATTTAGAACAAAAAACAAATTCTTAATTATTCACTTTAACATGGTAAACTTATGAAAAAATTTCGAAAATCCAAGGAACTAGTTGTTCTTCAGGAATTAGAATGTTTAGATTTTAAAAAGATCTTTCGAATATTAGGATTCGCAGGATTTTGCATTTTAATTAGTCTGACGCCGGTTAAGGCAGCGCAAACAGCAGAATTTATGCAGAATTTGAATTCTGAAAATATCGAAACTTCAACTGAAATTGGCATGCAACAAAAAGCTATTTCAGGGAAAGTTATAGATAAAACCGGATTGGCATTGCCCGGTGTTACTATTATGGCAAAAGGAACAAATGCCGGAACAATTACCAATGAAGACGGGATTTATACCTTACCTGGCATTTCGGAAGGTATGACACTGGTATTTTCGTTTGTAGGAATGAAAACACAGGAAATCGTTGTTGGAAAACAGTTGAATATCAATGTTACTTTAGAAGAAGAATCTATCGGACTTGAAGAAGTAGTTGCACTGGGATATACTACCCGAAAAAAAGGTGAAGTTACAGGTTCTGTCAGTACGGTAAATTCTGAAACTATTGAACGGTCATCCAATAAAGATTTGGAAAAATCGCTTGCAGGAAAAGTTCCGGGCTTAATTGTTAACGACCGCGGAGGATATCCCGGTGGCGATAATGTGAGTATTCTGATCAGGGGGAAATCTACCTTGAACAACAACGAACCACTGATCCTTATTGATGGTATTACTGCCGGTGATTTTTCAAGTTTGTCGCCTCAGGATATTGAGTCATTGACGGTTTTGAAAGATGGTGCGGCCGCAATTTATGGAGCTCGCGCAGCAAATGGTGTAATCCTAATTACTACCAAGCGCGGTAAATCGGGTAAATTAAATATTAATTTATCTTCTTCCTATACCGTTTCTTCATTTTCGAATAGTCCTAAATTAATGTCGTCAGCACAATATGCTACTTACCAAAATGAATATTCAGCACGTAATGGAATTAATCTTCCGTTTACTCAAGATCAGATTAATAAGTATGCCGCAGGAAATGATCCGATAAATTTTCCAAGTACAGATTGGGCCGATTTAACTTTTGCTAAAACTTCACCAGAATCAAGAACATCACTTTCGATTTCTGGCGGTGCTGACAAAGTAAATTATTTTGTTAGTGGTGATTATATGGATCAGGTAGGGATGTATAAATCAGGTGATTTAAATTTCAAACAATATCAGGTTCGTTCGAATTTAGATATTAAACTTACAGAAGATTTTAAATTAGGTATTGATTTATCCGGAAGATTTGGAGAAGCAAATGAACCTGGTGTTGATGCCGGTTACATATACAAGCATATTTATACCAATGAACCTACTCAGGTTGGAGTTTATCCAAATGGTTTGGTTGCCTGGGGAGGTGAGAATGGATCAAATCCATATATCATGTCAAGTTCAAAGTCTGGTTTTGTAAAAAGAAATGACAATGATTTAAGAGGTAAACTTTCATTTGACTGGAAACTGGACAAATTAACCCAGGGCCTAAGTGTGAAAGGTTTTGCCGGTATCCGGAAAATGAGTAACGATCAGAAATCGTGGTACACGCCTTGGACAGTAAATACTTATCAGGCTGGAAAAGAAGAGTATGTACCTTCCTTGGGCTATTCTCAAAGTGGAAATAAAAGTATATTAAAAGAAAGTTTCTGGAAATACGATGAGTTAATGCTAAATAGTACTGTTCATTACGATCGGACTTTTAATGATCATACAGTTAGAGGTTTTGTGGGTTATGAACAAACAACATCAAATCAACGTAGTTTCTGGGCTTCACGCAAAGATTTTCCAAGTAATCTTCACCCTGAATTATTCGCTGGAAGTGATGAAGGGCAACAATCTTATGGTACCTCAGCTGAATGGGGCAGAGTAAACTACTTTGGCGCAATGTCATACGATTACAAGAAGAAATATTTTATTGATCTTACCTTACGCCGCGATGGTTCAAGTAACTTCGGAAAGGGACACCAATTTGGTACTTTCCCGGGAGCAGCTGCTTCATGGTCGATTGGCGATGAATCGTTTATGTCTGGTACAAAAAACTGGCTGAATTCACTAAAAATAAGAACATCATGGGCTATTATGGGTAACGACCGTATTCCTGCATTCCAATTTTTAACCCGATATAATTATGGTGGCGTAACAGATGTCGCCCGTCCAAATTATTACCTTCTTGGTACAAATGGTGTTCGGTACAACGGTTATACAAGTGCCAATGTTCCTAATCCCGACATTACCTGGGAAAAAGCAGATATGAAAAATATCGGTATTAATTTCGCTATGTTTCATAGTAAATTATCAGGAGATGTTAACTATTTCTACCAAAAACGTGAAGACATTTTGATTACCAGAAATGCCTCTATTCCTGATGCCGCAGGACTTACCTTACCTCAGGAAAACTTAGGTAAAGTTGATAATTTTGGAATGGAATTCGAATTGAACTGGAAGGATAAAATTGGAGCAGTTGACTACAATATCGGAATGAACTTTACCCAGGCAAAAAATAAAGTAGTTTACATGGATGAAGCTGCCAATGTTCCTGAATGGAGAAAACAGGAAGGACATCCAATGGATTCATACATTGTCTATCCAACAGCAGGAATCTTCCGCGATCAGGCTCAAGTTGATGCAACAAAAGTTAAGAAAACAGGAACTGTTGAAGGAGAACCTATTTATATTGACACAGACGGCAACGGAAAGATTGATTCAAATGATCGTATCCGTTCTTATACCTCCAATGTTCCTGAAATTCAGTTTGGTTTCTCAGGTGGACTTAGCTACAATGGATTTGATCTGAATTTCTTATTTCAAGGACAGGCCAAAGCTAAAGTTCTGGTATTCTTCGATCAGTCGGGTGCTAAACCAGAATATGTATTTACTGAAAGATGGACTCCGGAAAACCGGGATTCAAGATATCCCAGAGCTTTTACTCAGGATGATAAATTTAGCGGAAATCAAAACACAGCCGATAATTTTCAGGCCGCCGATTTATGGTTACGCGATGCTTCATTCGTGAGATTAAAAGAACTTGAATTGGCTTACTCTTTCTCAAAAGAGAAAATCAAGATTGGAAATTTAAAAGTATTTGCCAGAGGAAATAATCTGATAACCATGTTCTCTGACGTCTATAAATTAGGCTTAGATCCGGAAGCAAATGGGTATAACAATTTCAGACAAAGTACTTATCCATCTCTTAAATCATATTCTTTAGGTTTAAACCTTTCTTTTTAACAGATAGATTTAATTATAAAGTCAGGTGTTAGTATGACTGATTTATGTTAAAATAAAAAAATGCACAAATGAAAAATATAAAATTGATATTAGTAGTATTCGCTTTTTTTGCTACCATGAGTTGCGAAAAAGTATTGGATACCGAAGCAAAAGATGCTTTCGCGGAAGATCTGATTTACAGTGATCCAAGCCAGGTCGAAAAATTAGTTTTCACAGCCTACAATGAAACTGATAGTTGGAGTGTGAATCGTAACCAATGGTGGGGACGACGGTTTAATATCGAAGCAGCCTCCTTTGAAGCTAAGTTTAACTTTCAGGATCAGGATTTATTTAAAGATAGGGCAGGTTGGACACCCAGCAGTGTTGGACTTTTTACAGAACAGTGGAGAAATTATTTTGCTTACGTTCGTTTAACCAACGAATTTCTTGACCGGGTCGATAATAGTGAGGCCATGAAATTAGATCCAGCTAAAGTTAATATATTGAAAGCAGAAATGAAGTTTCTGAGAGCTGACTTATACTCCAAACTCATCAAGTATTATGGAGGTGTGCCCATTATGGAACATGCTTTAGGTTTAAATGATGACTTTAATTTGGTGCGCAACAGTTATGAAGATTGTGTCAGATTTATTGTTAAGGAATTGGATGAGGCTGCGGCAGTTCTTCCTGCTACCCGTCCGGATAGTGAGTTTGGAAGAGCCACAAAACTTTCTGCTTTAGCAGTAAAATCACGTACCTTGTTATATGCTGCCAGCAAACTGCACGATCCGGCTTTTGCTCCCAGCAACGATCCATTGTATGTCTATACAAAGACAACAAAATGGCAAGACGCTTCCGATGCGGCAAAGGCTATTATCGATATCGTTGGTGCCCGCAGCTTGATTGCTGTATCGAATGCCACTGACTATCAAAAATTGTTTTTATCACCAAATCAGGATATTTTATTTGCAAGACCTTTTGGATCTACCTATTACGATTTTGGAACTGATGCGAATTCATTATGGGATCTAACACAATCACCTAGTGGTTATGGTGGCTGGGGATTATCTTCTCCAACACTCAACTTTACCAGGGAATTTAATATGAAAGATGGAAATAGCGTTAAAGGTGCATCGTACGATCCAACAAAACCGAACGATAACAGGGAGATGCGTTTCTATGCCAATTTAGTATATAATGGTGCTCAATTCAGAGGGCGTGATGTTCAATACTTTTTATCAGCTGATATTAAAGTTAATCCTGACGGTCTCGATTCACCAAAAGGTTTAGGAAACGTTCAGCATTCTTCAAAAACAGGCTATAATATCCGCAAATTTCAGGATGAAAGTGTATCTGTAGCAGGCGGTATTTCAGCAAAACGTCCATATATTTCATATCGTTTGGCCGAGATTTATTTGAATTATGCTGAAGCTCAATATCAATTGGGTAAAGAAGATGTTGCTCGTGAGTTTTTAAATAAAGTATCAACCAGAGCGCTTCAACCAGCTATTACAGCAAGTGGAGCAGCCCTTTTAGAATCAATTAAACGTGAAAGAAGAGTTGAACTTTGTTTTGAAGGTCACAGTTTCTTTGATGAACGGAGATGGATGCAGGAAGATCATTTAGGTTTCGACATTATGGGACATAAATGGACAAAAGCTGTAACTGGAACTGTTTCGTTTGTTGAATATAAAGTGGTTACCCGCCCTTGGTTCAAAAAACATTATTATTTACCAATACCAAATACCGAAGTAGAAAAATCACCTTCATTGAAACAAAACTTTGATTATTAGTCAGCAAAAATATTTAGTTTTTTTCATCAAATATCTCTTTTGGTGTAGTTTGATCAGATACCGGGCAAAAACTGCCCGGTATTTTTCTTGTGTCCGGCAAGGTAATATTATTTCCAGTTTGACAGCTATGTTTTACTTTGCTTGAATCGTTTTTTGTGATTAACAAAAAGCTAGTAAAGGGTAAAATACTGCAAATACTTGGTAAATTTAGGCAACTTAAAACCTCAGATTCTTCTTTTATTTGTATGGACAGATTAATGAATAGATATATAAGATAAATTCTAAACATATGAAAAAGCTAATTATCCTCAGTTATTGCATCTTTCTGATAAACCTGGGTTTTGCTCAGGAGCATGGAATAATAAACAATGCCAAGAGTCCGAATGTAAAACTTAAAAGTATCGATATTGGCGATTGCCATTGGACTGAAGGTTTTTGGGCCGATAAATTTAAAGTTTGTAAAGAAACGATGTTGCCATACATGGGCGAAGTTCTATGTGGCGATGTAGGTCACGGGTTGAATAATTTCAAAATTGCAGCCGGGGAAAAGGAGGGAAAACATGAAGGTTTTCCATGGCACGATGGCGATTTTTACAAGTATATGGAAGCACTTTCATACATGTATGCACAGGATAAAGATCCCAAAATATTAAAAGAACTTGACGACGAAATCGCCATCATTGGAAAAGCCCAAGAAAAGGATGGATATATTCATACTAAGATTGAAATTGATCCAAAGATTGATCGCTTCTCAAATCGGAAGTACCACGAAATGTATAATTACGGACATTTGTTTACCAGCGCTAGCATTCATTATCGAGTAACCGGCCAACGTAATTTCCTTGATATTGCAATTAAAGCTGCAAATGTGCTTTGCACGTATTTTATGCCTGATGATAAAAAATATGTTCGTTTTGGATTTAATCAGACTCAAATTATGGGTCTGGTTGAATTGTACCGTACTGTTGGAGATGAGCGTTATTTAAGACTTGCCGAAAAATTCATTGATAACCGTGGTAAATATGGAATCGAAGAAACTCCCGAAACAAAAGGTTATCCGGTTGGAGATATGGTTCAGGAATTTACTTCATTGCGTAAATCTACCGAAGCCGTTGGCCACGCGGTTCTTGCCTTGTATTATTATGCGGGTGCTGCTGATGTTTATTCAGAAACAGGCGAAAAAGCCTTGATTGACGCTCTGGACCGTTTATGGGAAAATGTGACTGAAAAAAAGATGTATGTAACCGGAGCAGTTGGACAGACACACTATGGAGCTTCAACTAACCGTCAAATGATTGAAGAAGGGTTTATCGATGAATATATGATGCCCAATATGACCGCATATAACGAAACCTGTGCAAATATTTGTAATTCAATGTTCAGTTATCGTATGCTGGGAATTCATGGTGAATCGAAATATGCCGACATCATGGAGTTGGTTACCTTCAATAATGGTCTTTCAGGAATTAGTCTCGACGGAAAACATTATTATTATGCCAATCCGCTCAGAACAATTGATGGAACAAGAAATTACAAGAAAATGAATACCGAATTTCCAGATCGTCAGTCGTATTTAGAATGTTTTTGCTGTCCTCCAAACCTTGTAAGAACTGTTGCAAAACTTTCGGGATGGGCTTACAGTAAATCGGCCAATGGGATCGCAGTTAACCTTTACGGAGGAAATCAATTGGTTACAACTTTACTTGATGGATCAGCAATTGAATTGTCTCAAGTTACAAAATATCCATGGGAAGGCACAGTAAAGATTACTATTGATAAATGTAAAAAGGAAGCATTCGACATGATGCTGAGAATCCCGGGATGGGCTGATGGTTCAAAAATTACAGTGAATGGAAAAGAGGCAGGAATAAAAGTAACTACTGGTGAATTTGCAATAATCAATCGTCAATGGAAACAGGGTGATGTAATTGCGCTGGATATGCCGATGGATGTGAAATTTGTGGAAGGTAATACACGGATCGAAGAAACCCGAAATCAGGTAGCTGTAAAACGTGGCCCAATTGTGTATTGTGTTGAAGGAGTTGATCTTCCGAAAGGAACTAAAATAACAGATGTTTACCTGAATAGTAAATTGCCTTTGAAAGCGAATTATAAGCCGAACTTTTTGGATGGCGTATCAACCATCGACGGGGAATTACTGATACGTAAAAACAACAATTCCACAGCCATGTACAAGGCAGTAAGCAAGCCAGAATTCAAAACATACAAAACGCAGCTTGTACCTTATTTCGCATGGAGTAACAGAGGTCATTCCGAAATGACCGTGTTCTTGCCAATTCTTTGGTAATTTAAAAAATATCAAACCAAAAATTAATGAAAATGCTGGAAAATAGTTATAAAAGTAAATTGCTGTTAGGTATTTCTTTACTTCCTGTTTTTGCATTTGGCTTGAGTCCGCAATCGAATATAAAGACTAAAATACAACCCAATATTCTGTTTATTGCGGTCGACGACCTGCGTACAGAATTAGGCTGTTATGGTTCACCAATTGTAAAATCGCCCAATATCGATGCTTTAGCAAAACAAGGCGTGCTGTTTAACAGGGCATATTGTCAGGAAGCCATTTGTGGACCTTCACGTGCAAGCATCATGACCGGTGTTCATCCCGAAACCATTAATGTGATTGATCTCTTTCAGGATTTCAGGTCTAATCGGCCTGACATTATTACAATACCGCAACACTTCCGCGGAAATGGATACGAAACAGTTTTTCTGGGTAAAGTTTTTCATCCGAATGAAACAGACGATGAAATGTCGTGGAGTAGAAAACCTGTTCTGGCAAAACACAACCCGAATGCGCCTAAAACAATTGCAGGTTATGCTTTGAAAGAAAGTCAGCAGATTTTTATTCAAAATAAGATCAATCTGGAAGAACAATACGGGAAGGAACTTATTGAAGAAAACTGGCTGGCGAAAGGTCCAGGCTACGAATGTGCCGATGTTCCTGACGATACCTACGAAGATGGATATAACACAAATTCGGCCATTGCTACATTACAAGATATGGTGCAAAAAAAAGATAACCCTTGGTTTCTGGCTTTAGGGTTCCACAAACCTCATCTGGATTGGATTGCACCGAAAAAATACTGGGACATGTACAATGAGGCTGAATTGCCGATTGCCACCCAGGTCAACCCTCCAAAGGATGGTGCTGCATTTGGCTTGTCCGAATCGATGGAAGTTCGCGTTAGTGCAAATATCCCGAAAGTAGGTGATTTTTCTCCTAAATTGCAACGAACCTTACGCCACGGTTACTTCGCCTGCACAAGCTACATCGATGCACAGATTGGTAAGATGGTTCAGGCTTTAAAAGAATCGGGGGAGATGGAAAATACCATTATTGTTTTATGGTCCGATCATGGCTTTAATCTGGGCGAGATGGGGTATTGGGGCAAAGCAACCAACTATGAAATAGCAACCCGTGTACCTTTCATTATTGTGGCGCCAGGGGTTACCGATAAAGTAAAAGGTAAAAAATCGGACGCTCTGGTTGGGCTGATTGATGTTTTCCCCACACTTTGTGATTTGGCTGGATTGAAAGAACCAGCACAGTTAGAAGGGCATAGTCTTGTCCCTGTATTAAAAAATCCTGATAAGAAATGGCAGGATGCCGCTTTTAGTTTATTCCCAACACCTGCGTTAAGAGAGTGGGCCGCCCGACCATTTACAGCTCCATTCCGTCAATCGTTTTTCGGTCCTTTAATTGAAAAGATTGAGGCTAGAATAAAGGCTCAGATGGGCGACAAATGGGATCGAAATACATTTGAGAATTTTGTGATGGGGTATGCCATGAGGACTGACCGTTACCGCGTAGTTGTTTGGAAAGACAGAAGACGACCAAACGAAACACCGCTATTCGTTGAGATTTACGATCATCTTTTAGATCCCGATGAAACGGTCAATATTGCGAATGGTCGGCCGGAACTGGAGAAAAAGCTGTTAGTTCAGTTCAATAAAGAATGGAGTAAGGCTAAGTCGGGTATTTGAAATAAACTAAACTAAACTAAACTAAACTAAGGATAAAAGATATGATACATAGAGATTTTACAAAATGGTATGCATGTGGATTAGCTCTTTCAATGATAACTACGGCTTCGTATGCTAAGGAGAAAACAATACGGAATGAAGCCCCAGTAAAAAAACCTAATATTCTGGTAGTTTTATGCGACGATCTGGGGTACAGTGATGTTGGTTTTAATGGATCGAAAGATATAATTACGCCACAAATTGACCGACTCGCAAATACCGGAACAATTTTTACTTCGGCCTATGTTTCACATCCATTTTGCGGACCAAGCCGGGCAAGCATTTTGACCGGACGTTATCCTCAATGTATTGGTGCGCAATTCAATCTGAAGGATGATGGAAGCCGGACTGATGATGGAGTTCCAGTGAGCGAAACATTTATGAGCAATGTTCTGCATGATGCCGGTTATTATACCGCTGCAATAGGAAAATGGCATTTGGGTTTTTCAACTCGGTTTCAGCCAAACCATCGTGGGTTCGATGAATTTTATGGCTTCCTTGCCGGAGGACATGATTATTTTCCGGATAAATTCGGTCCTGCCTATCTGCAACAAAAAAAATCAGGAAAGCTACCAATCAGAGAATATATTACACCGCTTTTACACAATGAGCAGGAAGTTGAAGAAACTCAATATCTGACCGATGCCTTTTCGCGCGAAACGGTTCGAATTGTCACTGAATCAGCAAAGAAGAAACAACCTTTTTTTATCTACCTCGCTTACAACGCCCCTCATGTGCCATTACAGGCAAAAGCAGAGGATTTAAAGAAATTTGAATCGATTAAGAATAAAGACCGGCAAACTTATGCAGCCATGGTTTATGCGGTTGATCGGGGTGTAGGTGAAATTGTAAAAGCTTTAAAAGCAAATGGCCAATTTGAAAATACATTGATTGTTTTTCTGAGTGATAATGGTGGAAATATTGATCATGGCGCGAATAACGATCCGTTGAAAGGAACAAAAGGCGATACATGGGAAGGTGGATATCGTGTGCCTATGTTTTTTCTCTGGCCAAAATCGATTCCTGCCGGCCAACACTTCGATTATCCGGTGTCGGCGCTAGATTTGTATCCGACTTTTGCCCATCTGGCTAAAGCAAAAATTCCCGAAAATAAAATTCTGGACGGCAAAGACATTTTTGAAAGTGTTCAAAATGGTCAAAATCCCAGAGAAAATCAACCAATTTTTGCTCTGCGTTATCGTTTTGGATATTGTGATGTTGGTGCACGTGAAGGCGATTGGAAAGCTTTGCGAATGGGTAATGAGCCCTGGCAGTTGTTTAATGTTAAAGAGGACATTGGTGAGCATCACGATCTGAGTGGAAGATTTCCTGAAAAGCTCCGCGAATTAGTTGCAAAAACAGAAGAATGGAGCAAAACTCATGGTAAACCATTGTGGTATTATACCATTGGCGATAAAGAAATGTGGGATAATGGTCAGATGCCAAATTATTCTCAGACCTTCGAGATATCAAAATGGATTCTTTCTCCATCTTCAGATTGAAATTCACAAATTTTTTTTCTTGAAGCCGTTGGGTAGAACTTAAGAAATTGATTGTGTAACCATTTGGGTAAATAGATCATGAAACGATTAAGTTTTATAAGCATCTGCTTTTCTGTTTT
The DNA here is from genome assembly GCA_038248385.1 of Bacteroidales bacterium. GTDB lineage: Bacteria > Bacteroidota > Bacteroidia > Bacteroidales > Prolixibacteraceae > Aquipluma. Next base: position 17,185 of record JBBRXN010000067.1, on the reverse strand, counting down.
TTTATTCCTGGAATCATTTCATGTGGCGCTGGCGAATAAAACCAGTTTTAATTCCGATTGGAAATTTAAGCTCTTGAAATCTCCGGATTTTTCTGACAAAGATTTTCAAACCGTTGCTTTCGACGATTCCAAATGGGAATCGGTGAGTTTACCTCACACAGCACATATTGAGCCCATGATTGTTAATGATCAGTGGCAAGGAATTTGCTGGTATCGAAAATCATTCCGGCCTCCCGGTGATTTAACCAATAAAAAGATTTATCTGGAGTTTGAAGCGGCTATGAATATAGCTGTTGTCTGGCTGAATGGCGAGCAGATTGCTGTTAATCACGGTGGATATCTTCCGATTGTGATTGATATTACTTCGTATGTTAAGTCAGGGAAAGACAATGTTGTTGCTGTTCGGCTCGATAATTCCGACAATCCGATTACAGGTCCGAAGCCATTAAAGATTCTTGATTTTAATATGTATGGCGGATTATACCGAAATGCCTGGCTTATTATAAAAAACGATGTTCATATTTCGCTACCCTTGCTCGCAAATAAAGTAGCGGGTGGTGGAGTTTTTGTCACTTTCCCTGAAGTATCAAAAACACATTCAACAATTGAAGTAAAAACTCATCTTCTGAATGAAGGAAAGGTTTCCCAGTCAGTAAAATTGCTTCAGTCATTATTTTTTAAAGAGAAAAAAATTAGTCAGATAGAGTCTGCTGCTACAGTTATTGAGTCCGGAAAAGATCTGGAAATGGTACAACAGATTTCGGTAGATAATGCTGCTTTGTGGTCACCCCGATTTCCTAATCTATACCGTCTGGAAACATCTGTTGTCGTGAATGGTAAAGTCGTTGATCTGGAGGATAATCAAATTGGTATCCGTGAATTTACTTTTAAAGATAATCAGCTTTTTATCAATGGCGAAAAGACTTTTTTACGAGGCGTAAACCGCCATCAGGAATATCCTTTTGTGGGATATGCACTTTCCGATAATGCACAATATCGGGATGCCTGGAAAATAAAACAGGGTGGATTTGATTATGTGCGTTTATCACATTATCCGCAATCGCCGGCTTTTTTGGATGCTTGTGACGAATTGGGGTTGGTTGTTATCGATGCCATATTAGGCTGGCAGTATTATGCCGACAACGATGAGTTTCGTGATTTTTGTTACCGCTCAGCCAAAGAATTGATTTATCGGGATCGTAATCATGCTTGTGTGCTAGCCTGGGAAGTTTCGCTGAACGAAACGAAAATGCCGAAATTTTTTATGGAAAAGCTGAATCAGATTGTACATGAGCAATTTCCAGGCAAAAATGTCTATTCCTGTGGATGGATGAACGAAGTCTATGATATTTATTTGCAGGCTCGTCAGCACCAGTTGAAGCATTTTGACCCGATTCAGACAAAACCATATTCGGTTTCTGAGTATGGTGATTGGGAATATTATTCAAACGATGCCGGCTTAAATCAGGATAAAATGCCTAAAAATGAACGGATTGAAAAAAGTAGCCGGCAGTTAAGGAGTTTTGGCGAAAAGCGATTGCTGCAACAAGCAGCCAATGTTGAGGAAGCACACAACGATAATTTGAATACTCCTGCATTTTCCGATAGCTATTGGGTCATGTTCGATTATAACCGGGGCTATCACGACGATTTGGAATCTTCCGGTTTGATGGATATTTACCGCTTACCGAAATTCGCCTATTATTTTTATAAAAGTCAATGCGATCCTGACGAAGAAATAGTTCTGAATATCGCTTCATACTGGACTCCTCAATCGGCAACAGATGTAAAAGTTTTCAGTAACTGTGAAGAAGTAGAGTTTTATCTGAATGATCAATTAATTTCCAAACAGTTCCCGGATAAAAACAATAATTCAAATAACCTGAAACATCCTCCATTTACCTTTAAAGCTGGGCCCTACAAACCTGGAACTATTAAAGCGGTAGGAATTATTAAAGGGGAAAAAGTAGCGGAACAGTTTGTGAAAACTCCGGGGAAAGCCGTTGGTTTAAAGATTTGGCTCGACGAGAATGGCCGCAAGCCACAATCAGCTTGTAACGATGTGCTTTTTGTATATGTTGCTGCTATCGATGCTAACGGAACAGTTGTCCCCGATTTCAATCAGGAAGTAACTGTGCATATTAAGGGAGATGCAAAGGTTTTAAATCCTGAAACGATTGTGGCCGAGGCTGGGATCGCTACAGCACTGATTAGAATTGGGAAAACAGGAAATAAAGTAGAAGTTGATGCTAAAACTCAATACCTGAAGCCAGGGAAACTTAATTTTTCAGTAAAATGAAAATCGTGTGAATAACATATTTTAAATTCTCGATGAAATGAACTTACGCATAATACCGACAGCAACTTTTCTTTTAAATGGAATTCTTTGTTTTAGTCAGCAAAATCAAATCCAAGAGAAATTTATTTCAGATAGTCACGACTTAAATAAGAAACCAAACATCGTTATCTTTTTTGTTGACGACATGGGTTGGGCCGATTGGGGTGTACATAATCCCCAGTTTAAAACCCCCAACATGGATAAGTTGAAGAAAGACGGGATGGAATTTACGCGGGCTTATATTGCCACAGCAACCTGCAGTCCGAGCCGCGCATCGCTGCTTACTGGAAAAGAACCGGTTCGATTCATGATGCCCCGGCATATCGAGAACGAAGATCCGGATAATACCACTGAAGAATTTAATCAATGGCCTACCGACCCTGTAAAAATGCCATCGCGCAACTGGTTGCCTTTAGAAGAAATTACTTATGCCGAACGTTTAAAAGAATATGGTTATTACAATGCTTTTATCGGCAAATGGCATCTTGGAGGAAAAGCTTTTTATCCGACTAAACAAGGATTCGATGAAGAAATCGGGGTTACTCCTTTTGGACACCCAAAAAGTTATTATTACCCATTTTTTCAGGATGTAAGCGCATTCCCGGAAAATAAAAAAGGCGATTACCTGATTGACGTACTGACCAATAAAACGGTTGATTTTATTCAGAATTACGATAAAAAGCAGCCATTTACGTTGTCTCTTTTCCATTACGGAGTTCATGGTCCTCAGGTAGGACGTGAAGATCTGATGCCTCAATACAAGGCAAAAGGGTGGGAGGGAAAATATGTCGACTATGGTGCAATGGTGACTGCCACCGACGAATCTTTGGGCCGAATCCGAAAGGCTTTAAAAGATAAAGGTCTCGAAAAAAACACCATCATTCTGTTTACTTCCGATCAGGGCGGATATTTCACCAACTTTCCGCTAAGAGGGAATAAAACTGGTGGAAATACGCTTGGTGAAGGCGGTACGCGCGTTCCGTTTGTTATTTATTATCCGGGTGTAACTGTTGCAAATTCAATAAGCGATACACCAATCGGAACTATCGATGTATTTCCTACCTTGCTGGAAATCGCTTCAGGAAAACCATGCACCGACAAGCAAATTCAAGGGAAAAGCCTGCTTCCGCTCCTGAGAGGAGATAAAATGGAAGATCGCAATCTTTTCTTGTTTCGCTCTTATGAAGATCAATACGAAGCTATTATTTCCGGAGATTGGAAATTGATAAAATATCACAGCGGAATAAAGCAATTATATAATGTAAAGGAAGATGTTGGCGAAGTAAGTAACCTTATTTTTAACAAGCCAGGACTTGCATCGGAACTTCAGAAAGACCTGGATGCCTGGGAAAAGGAAGCTGTGCCAAAATACTAAAAAAACTAAGTTTAAAACAATGAAACAATTAGCAAAAACTTCTGCACTTGCAGCGTTAACTTTATTTTCAACCTGTCTATCGGGCAAATCGCCAGAGAAAAAGCCGAATATCTTATTTGCAATTGCCGATGATGCTTCGTGGAAACATTTTGGCGCTTACGGTTGCAACTGGGTAAAAACTCCTGCTTTCGACCGTGTTGCCCGCGAAGGAATCCTTTTTACCCACGCCTATACTCCAAATGCCAAATGCGCTCCATCGCGATCGTGTATTTTAACCGGACGCAATAGTTGGCAATTAGAGGCAGCGGCCAATCATTCGCCTTTTTTTCCTGAAAAGTTTAAAACTTATGCTGAAGCATTAAGCGAAAACGGATATTTTGTAGGAAGTACGGGTAAAGGATGGTCTCCAGGTAATCCCGGGAAAATAAATGGAGTAACGAGAGAACTTGCCGGGAAAAAATATGATAATTTTAAACTTGAGCCACCAACTACAGGGATTTCAAATATCAATTATTCAAGAAATTTTGATGCTTTCATGGATGCCCGACCTAAAGATAAACCCTTTTGTTTTTGGTATGGAGGCCATGAACCACATCGGCCTTACGAATATGGTTCAGGAATAAAAAAGGGCGGGAAAAATATTTCTGAAATTGATGAAGTTCCTTCGTTTTGGCCAGATGTGGATTCGATTCGGACTGACATGCTTGATTACGCATACGAAATTGAATACTTCGACAAGCAGCTTCAGCAAATGCTGATAAAACTGGATGAGTCGGGCGAATTGCAAAATACGATTGTAATCGTTACGGCCGATAATGGAATGCCTTTCCCCCGAATAAAGGGTCAGGAATACGAATATTCCAATCACTTGCCACTGGCGATTATGTGGCCAAATGGCATTAAAAATCCGGGACGGATTGTTAACGATCTGGTGAATTTTATTGATTTTGTTCCTACTTATCTTGAATTGGCAGGTTTAAATGCTGAACAAGTTGGAATGCAGGCTCTTTCAGGCGAAAGCTTGACCGATATTTTGTTTTCAGAAAAGGCTGGCACTGTAAATCCTGACCGTAATTTTGTATTGATTGGCAAAGAGCGGCATGATGTTGGCCGACCCAATGATGAAGGTTATCCCATTCGCGGATATATCAAAGACGAATTTCTTTACATCCGGAACTTTAAAGCCGACAGATGGCCGGCCGGAAATCCGGAAACCGGGTATTTAAACTGCGATGGAAGCCCAACCAAGACCTATATTTTAGATACCCGAAGAAAAAAGGGACAAATGGAATACTGGCAACTGAATTTCGGTAAACGTCAGGCAGAGGAACTTTACCATATTTCTACCGATCCTTTTTGTATGAAAAATTTGGCTGAAGATAAAAACTATGCCATATTGAAACAGCAAATGAGTCGAGAGATGACCCAAAAGCTGACTGACCAGAAAGACCCGCGGATTTTGGGTAAAGGTGATATTTTTGATAAGTATCCCTATTCAGGAGCAGCACGAAATTTTTACAACCGGTATATTTCGGGAGAAAAAGTGAAGGCAGATTGGGTGAATGAAAGTGACTTTGAAAAAGACTTTTAAAAACATAAGTTTAAAACCTGGACTATGAAATTAAGCTTAATTCTGATCTTGTTATTATTTTCTCCGACAATCTTCAGTCAAAACAAAAAGAATCTGGCACCAACACCACCAATGGGTTGGAACAGCTGGAACTGGTTCGGCAAAAATGAAATCAACGAACAAAATATGAAAGAATGTATGGATGCCATAGTTGATCAGGGTTTGTTGGAGGCCGGATATGAATATTTTATAATAGATGGCGGTTGGCGCGATACGAAACTTGGTCCCAATGGTGAACTTTATGCTAATCCAGAGAAGTTTTCTAATGGAATGAAAGCACTCGCTGATTATGCTCATTCCAGAGGACTTAAATTTGGCTTGCATACTGTTCCGGGAACACACGACTGTGGTGGTGATTTGGTTGGCGGATTTGGTCATGAAGAGGTTCAGATAAAACAATTTGCATATTGGGGGCTCGATTTTATAAAGCTGGACAAATGCAAGTTTGCTGATGGATGGAATGAGGAGGTGTTGAAACAAACCTATACCAAATGGCGCAATTTGCTGGATAATTGTGGTCGGGATATTATTTTAAGCATCAGTGCTTATGAATACCGAAGCTGGTATCCTGAAGTTGGACAAATGGCGCGTACCACAGGGGATATTACCGCAAAATGCAATACCCCTCAGGGTGCCTTATTTAATCCCCCGGCAGATCTTAAAAAGACTTTTGACAGTGTGATGGAAATTGCTGAAATCAATAATAAGTCAGCTGAATTTGCAGGCAATGGTTATTGGAATGATCCTGATATGTTAGTTACAGGAAAACAAGGAATGTCAGAACTGGAGCAGGAATCACATTTTGGATTGTGGTGTATCATGTCATCACCATTAATTCTGGGAAACGATCCCCGGTCAATGAGCCCATTTGAAAAAAAACTTATCCTGAATAGAGAAATGATCGCAGTAAATCAGGATCCAACAGAACAGGGATGTTTGATTAAGAATGAAGAAAATGCACAAATTTGGGCAAAGAATTTGAAAGATGGCAAAGTGGCTGTAATGTTCTTAAATTTAGATAAGTCAGCGAAAAAAGAAATAAGACTTAATTTTAAAGATGTTGGCTTTACAGGTAAAGTTAAAGTTACTGATTTACTTCATGGCAAAGTTTTAGGTATCTTTAAAAAATCAATTTCAGAAATCGCTGATACCGACCAGTGTTGGTTTATGATTTTGTCGAATAATTAATCAAAGAAAGTAACGGTTTCCTAACTAAATCAGGATGCTTTTTATTTTTCAACCTAAAGGATGAAATTATGAAGAATAGAAATATCAGTTTGCTTGTTACCTTAACACCCTTGTTATTAACGGGATGTCAGTCAGGTAATAAGAACGCCACTGAAAATATATCAAAACCCAATATCGTGGTCATATACCTCGATGATTTGGGCTATGGCGATCTAAGTTCTTATGGCGCAACCGAGTTGAAAACTCCGAATATTGATGCGCTGGCAAATGGAGGTATCCGTTTTACCAATGGATACGCTACTTCGGCAACCTGTACGCCAAGTCGTTACGGCTTGTTAACCGGAGCATATCCTTGGCGCAACGAAGACGCTAAAATTTTACCGGGAACAGCTCCTTTACTGATCGGCACAGAACAGCAAACATTGCCTAAAATGCTCAAATCTGCCGGATATCAGACTGCAATTGTTGGGAAGTGGCATTTGGGACTTGGCACTGGTGAGATTGATTGGAATCAACATATCTCCCCCGGACCAAATGAAGTTGGTTTCGATTACTCATACATTATGGCAGCAACACAAGACCGTGTACCTACTGTTTATATTGACAATGGGAATGTCGTTGGCGTTGATACTGCTGATCCGATTGAAGTTAATTACCAGAAGAATTTTGAAGGTGAACCCACCGCCATCGATCATCCTGAAATGTTAACGATGAAATGGCATCATGGGCACAATAATAGTATTGTGAACGGAATTCCCCGTATTGGTTTTATGAAAGGGGGAGCAAAAGCTAAATGGACAGATATTGACATGGCTGATCATTTTCTGGCAAAGGCTCAGGAATATGTGAAAGGACATAAGGAACATCTATTCTTCCTCTATTATGCCCTGAATGAACCTCACGTTCCACGTACACCGAATCCACGTTTTGTAGGCCAATCAGGAATGGGTCCACGCGGCGATGCTATATTGGAAGCCGATTGGTGTATTGGTGAATTTATGAAAACTATCGAAGCAGAAGGTCTGTTGGAAAATACCCTGATCATATTTTCAAGCGATAATGGTCCGGTGCTGAATGATGGTTATTACGATGATGCGGTTGAAAAATTAGGAAACCACAAACCTGCTGGTTCGCTTCGAGGCGGAAAATACAGCCTGTTTGACGCAGGAACTCATGTTCCATTTATCACTTACTGGAAAGGAACAATTAAACCTCAGGTTTCTGATGCCTTGGTTTGTCAGTTGGATTTGTTGGCTTCTTTGGCTAAATTAACAGGTGCAGAAGTAACAAGTACCGATAGTCAGAATATTTTGGATGCATTAATGGGCAAAAGCACAGTTGGACGCGAATCGCTCATACTTGAAGCTTCAAGTAAAACTGCATTGCGAAAAGGGGATTGGTTAATGATTCCTCCATATAAAGGACCTGCTGTTGCCAAAGAAGTGAATATTGAACTTGGTAATTCATCCGAATATCAATTATACAATCTGAAGGAAGATGTTGGCGAACAGAATAATTTGGCAGCTTCCAATCCTGAAAAGCTGGCGGAAATGCAAAAAGCATTTGAAACACTTCGGGGCTGCGAAAATCCAACGATTCAACAATTGGAATTGAAATAGTTTGATTTTGGACGGAATTAATGGTTCAATAACGGATAGTATGGACTCTTTTTATTTAATACATTAGTGACCTGATTTTTTTATACCATATTCACAATTTCTCCTGATATGAAAAGCAAACAAGTTAGATCACAATTTATAAGCAAGATTATTCAAAATCCAATTCATAGAATTACATCTTCTTTCGGAATATTTTGCTTGCTCATTTTAATTGCTTCCTGCAACAATAATCCTTCCGGCTCAAAATCAAATGTAAGCGATAACTTTACGGGTTCAGCCAGTTGCATCGAGTGTCATGAGAAGTTTTACAACCTTTGGGCGCCATCACATCACGGACTGGCCATGCGACCGATCACTGCCGAATTTATAAAAAATCTGGTAACTCTTGGTCAGGATGGGATTGTGATGGAAGGTGCCACCTATCAGGCCATTCAAAAAGATACTTCGCTTTTTATTCAGGAGAAGAAAGCTGGTGAGACAAAGGACTATCAGGTTCTTTGGGCGTTGGGAGGAAAGAATGTGTATTATTTTCTGGCCGAGTGGGAGGGAGGCCGACTACAAACTTTGCCGCTGGCTTATGATGTGAATACCAAATTGTGGTACAACAATCCGGCTTCGGCTGTGCGTCATTTCCCAACGATTGTGCAGGGCGGAATGGCGGATTCGGCTTTGAGTTGGCGCGATCGGCAATATACTTTCAACACCTCATGTTATGGCTGTCATGTGAGTCAGTTGAAAAACAATTTCGATCTTTCGACAAATACGTATCAAACCAAATGGAAAGAAGCTGGGATTAATTGCGAAACCTGTCATGGACCAGCTCAGGAGCATATCAAAGCTGCCCGTATTGCCAAAGAAAAAGGAGTAAAGTTGGATTCTATCAAACTAATTGTAACTAAAACTTTCACTCCGGAACAGCATAATTCGAGCTGCGCTACTTGTCATGCCAAAATGCGACCCATTACCGCCTCGTACATTCCGGGGGATAGGTTTTACGACAATTTCGATCTGATTACACTCGAAAATCCGGATTTTTATCCCGATGGCCGCGATTTGGGCGAAAACTATACCATGACCAGCTGGGAAATGAATTCGTGTAAACAAAATAGTCAATTACATTGTGTGAGCTGTCATACTTCATCAGGAAGATACCGCTTTAAAAACAATGATCTGGTGGAGGCCAATAAGGGTTGTACCACCTGTCACGAAGAAAACGGCAGAAATTATGAAGTGCACACCCACCATCCGCTGGATAATACCAGTCCAAAATGCGTGCAATGCCACATGCCGACCACCCGTTTCGGAAATATGAATCGTTCCGATCATTCGTTCAGGCCACCAATGCCAGCAGCTACCATCAAATTTAAATCGCCCAATGCCTGCAATCTTTGTCATACCGACGAATCGCCGGAATGGGCCAATACAAACGTAAAAAAGTGGCACAAAGACGACTACCAGAAAGAAACGCTTTACATCGGCGGTTTGATTGATGAAGCCCGCGGTGGTAATTGGAAACGACTGGATGAAATGCTGAAAGTTATTCAGACCAATAAGTATGGCGAAGTTTTCACCAATTCGCTGATTCGGATTCTGACCAGCTGTGACAATCCGAAAAAATGGCCGGTATTGATTGAAGCCATGAATCTTCAATCGCCATTATCGCGCAGTTCGGCTGCACTTGGATTGCTTGGCCACCAAACTGAAGAAGCGAAACTTGTCTTGTTTAAAGCAGCAAATGATGAATATCGTTTGGTTCGTCTGGCAGTTGCCCAGTCGCTGGCTACATTGCAGCAGCAGGAATTTAATCCGGCGCAGACCGAATTGTTCCGGAAAGTAAATGCTGAATATGAAACCTCATTGGTGTCGCGGCCTGACGATTGGAGTTCTTATTATAATTTGGGAAACCATTATCAAAATATGGGTAATACGGCACAGGCACTCGCTTCCTACAACAATTCCATCAAAATTTATCCTGAAGCGATCATGCCATTAATAAATAGTAGCTTTTTATATTCCATTTCCGGAGACCAGACAAAGGCTGAAATTAACCTGAAAAAAGCCTTGAGTGTTGAACCTGAAAACGAGGCTGCCAACCTGAATTATGCCCTGCTCATGGCTGAAATGCAAAGAATGGACGAGTCTGAAAAGTCATTCCGAACAGTATTAAAGGTGAATCCGAAAAATTCGACAGCTGCGTACAATTTAAGTGTGATTGTTTCATCGAAAGATATGGCTGTAGCATGTAAGCTGAGCAAACAGGCGATGGACGCCACTCCAGACGATCCGAAATTTGCCTATACTTATGCCTATTTTTTAAATCAAAATAAGCAAGCGGCAGCTGCAATATCGCAGCTCGAAAAAACGATAAAGAAATTTCCTGATCATTTGCAGTCGGTTTTTCTGTTGGGTAATATCTATGTGGAAAAAGGACAAAAGGGAAAAGCTATCGAATTGTATAAAAAGACAATTGGTTACGTTTCCACGAATACACAGGCCAGAAATCAATTAGAAGCGGAAATTGAGAGAATGAAAGCCATTTAGAAATTGTCTTCAGGTGGACGAAATAAATCAAAAACACCGATGAATAAATAAAAGTACCAGAAAGAAATTTTCCGCAAATCCAAAAACCAGTTGTATATTCAATTATTACCATCTGAAAATGAAAGCATAACTGGTTTCTGTGAGCGTTTAGAGAGTAAAATTACAGGACTAAATTACAAAATTATTAAAGTGGTTTGTTTTGGTTCATTGAGATATCAGATGGAATTTGAAACAGAAATTAGAAAATATATTCACGGATACTTTCCTTTTACCTGGGTTGAAGGTGCAAATTGCACCAATGCTTTCATGAACGGGCTACAACTTTGGGCTACAGAATCAGAAATAAGCTATCACACTACTGACTTTAATGCTTGTGCCAGTTACTTTGAGGATGAAAATGCCAGATACATGTATATTGGTCATATTCAGTCAGACCCTGCCAGACTACCTGATGAAGGTTATTTTGTGATTTTGGGAAAATTGAACCTATTTCTGGAGAACTACGACTTTTCTTTTAAAAATGTAGTCCGTACTTGGTATTATTTAGATGATATATTAGATTGGTATGATGAATTTAATCAAGTTAGAACTGATTTCTTCAAAAATAACGGTGTCATTACAAATCGTATTCCAGCTAGCACTGGGGTTGGAGGCAAAAATGGAACAAGTTCAACTTTAACAATGGAACTGCTTGCAATCCAGCCTAAGAATATGCAGATGACCATTGAATCAATTGCATCACCAATTCAAAATGAGGCCATGGAATATGGGAGCTCATTTAGCAGAGCCATAAAAATTAGTTCCAATGAAAAGGAATGGATAAGTATTTCCGGAACAGCTAGTATTTTACCCAACGGTAAAACAACAAATATTAATGATTTGAAGAAGCAAATCCATTTTAGCTTTCAAGCTATTGAGGGGATTATATTTAAGGAAAAATATTCTTTCAAAGATGTTGTTCGCGCAACCGCTTATTTGAAAGACAAAAATACAATACATGTCCTTCAATCATTCATTAACGAAAATCAGAAATATCAATTCCCATTGGTAATTAGCGAAAATTCCATTTGCCGGGACAATCTGCTTTTCGAAATTGAATTGGACTTGGTAAAGGATTAGTGAAATATTTAAAGACTGTTTAAATGAAGTCATGTCCTTTATCAATATACCTATCGTATTGTATTGATACCCAAATACAGATTTCGCATTCTTGAAAGTCTTGTCAAGGAATTGGTGACCAAAAATATCCAAATGTTGTTGGAATGGAAATCATGTGAGTTGATAGAAATGAATTTTCAAATAGATCACATTCACTTGATAATTAGCGTTCCTCCAAAAATATCATTTTCTTATCTTCTGGCATTTTGAAACGTAAAACTGCGATCAAAATTTTCAAAAGTTATCCTTAATTGATAAGGAAGCCATATTGTGGCAGACATTTTTGGGCAAAAGGATATTGCGTTGACACAATTGGACTCGACGAAGATAAATCAAGGAACATGTTATCTACCAAGAAAAGTATGAACGCAATGAAAAGCAACAATGATCTGAATTTGGCCCATTATAGGGATTTTTTAAGTCCATCTTCTAAGAGGTGGATTCTTTAATTTGTGTTTGTATTCAATATCGTAACAAATCAAAAAAAATTATACTTTTTCAGATTCATTTGCACATGATCATGTAATAACAAAAGGTTGACATTTTTGTCAACCTTTTATTATTTGGGTACATGAGCCGGTACATGAGTCTGTAGCCAATTGTATTTCAGTACCAATGAGTCGGGGTAGCCGGATTTTAATTATAAACCGCAAATGTCATTATATCAGTAGGTTGTGTATGATGTTTTGATCAAGGTCACCTAATGGTTCACAAATGGAAGAACGACGAGTTAACACTCACATATTGATGCAATTATAATCAAATTTTAGGATTCCGGGATCAAATAGTGAAAATATTTTGGGTTCACATCGTTTTTTTTTTTTATTGATGTGCAAAATTCTAAATTGGCTATTCTTTTTGGGAGCAGAAGTATATAATCAGGTACACTGATTTGCTGATTTATGGAACGATATTCTCATGAAACGTCATTTGTTCAAAATAACATAGGACATAGTACATAGAAATCTCTCTCTCCTACAATTTTGCCGCAAAGTTATTGATCGCCAGCCGGAAAAGTCAAGGGGTTGTGCTTCTCATAACTTTCTTGACCAAAACACCGCTTCGCGCTCGGTCACTTTTTTGCCCCATGCTACATGCCCATTACCCCATGCAAAAAACTGACATGCCGCCCTTGACTAGAATCCGCCTGGCTCAATGGTGGTTGGCTCAAAATTAACAGGCGAGCCAGAAGCCAATATAAATCCGGAAGGCACCGGTGAACACTCATGAGTTTATTTTCAGAAGAAGATTTGATTTTTTCTTTCAGTACCAAAGATGCTGTAGAAGAAGGGTCTCTGGTCAAAGTTGACCAAAAGATTTCGAAGGAAGCCGGTATCAAGTACCCGGTTTACCTGACCCGGGCGGTTTGGGATAAATACGTTGAAGTCCCCGATGTACTAAATGCTGGCCAATCCATCGATGGTCGGCTGTGGGACGTATTGTACATGTTTGCTGTCGCCGCCAGAGCTTGTTCCGGTAACATGCTTACCTACCAGATGAATGTGGTACTAGCTGACAAAGGAGATTGGGAACCAAACGAAAAGCTGGATCCCGACATGGATGGTAACCGCACGATGCGGCTGGTCACACTAAAATCAGTTATCCAGGCACAGGATTTTGACGATCCGTCACCTGCCATTTTTATCATGAAACCAGGGGAGGATTAGCTATGACGAGGATCATCAAACTTCAGCCACATTACAGGCAGCGGAAATACGAAAACTTTTCCAGGATTGTCCCCAAACTTACCTTACAGGGAAATTGGCTTCAGGAGGCTGGTTTTCATCCTTCCAAACTTATCAGGGTTGCTGTTTCCGACGGCAAACTGGTGATTACTTCAATAGAATAAATAGTTTAACCGGGTGTGCCAGACCAGTCCTGAGTTTATCGAAGGATACCCCTACAAGTCCCAAAGGCATGGGCATTTACTTATGCTTGAACTTGATATACAAACCACCGACCGTCTTCTGAATGGAATGCTTTGGACACTCGGCCCTTATCTTGATGAAAGAGGAGCAATTCTTGAACGGCCCTGGTTGTTCGAACTGGCCGAAAGCTACAACGAAATTGTAGGTATGCTGCCAGCTCACTGGAAACTCGAACATCATCAACCCTTACATTACGATTAATCAAACTAAATCAAATTATCATGGATTATTTAGTCTTAGGTTCAAATGGTTTTGCCCAAATGGGCGATCCCAGGTTTTACGAAAAACTGAAAGTTGAAATGAGGGTATTGTCAGACCACTTTCATCACACATTTCCCATTCCACAGAAATTCAAAACACTGGCGTATTACTCAGTAAAAACATTTCATCACGACTTTGGCGATTATCAGGAAATCGTGCTTTGGTACGACCGTGATTACATTGATTCGCTGGAGGAATCAGAAGACGAAGCCGATCAGGAAAAATTTGATTTGTTTTGGAACTGGTTCCGGGTAATCGAATCAGTTGACCTTGAAACTGAAGAGCTTACCGAACTGATCAAAGCGGCTTACCTCAAATCAATTGATGTTTCAAAAGGAGAACATTTGACCGTATCAAAGGCATCGTAAAGAAAAAGGGGGATTTACATCCCCTTTTTTTTGTCGATAGCCCAAAATTCCGAATCAATGGAATGTTGAATTTTCCTGAAACAAGCTAAAAAACTGGTATAAGTTGTTTTAGTTCCCTGGTTAAAAATGCGCCTCCGCGAATAAAACGGTCTGCTGCAAAAATCTTCCCATACGGTTTCCTAAGTCTGCGCTATTTTTCGGTGGTTTTCATTCGTGGTTTTGTACCGAAAAATCAGTGCTAAGGTATAGTCTTTATTCTGAACTGCTCTGGCAGGCTACCCAAGGATTTTCCCGGCATATCCTTGTTCTCCGCTCGGTGAGCTTGTCGAACTGCGGTATTCCAGTTCCTCCTTGTGTATTCAGATAAAGCCTATCAAACCTGCGCAAATTTTTAACAAAACTACACGATGAAAACTTACACATTAAAAACCGCCGCGCAGATTAACGAAACCAACACTGTATGGGAAGCCTTCGTAGAATTCCTCGATTCGGTTTATTTCGAAGGCGCTTCCGAAGAACTCGATAAGGAACTGGTTAACTTCGAATACCAGTCTTATCTTGATTGTTACTTCTAATAGTAAATCATAGAAAACTCTCTCTCCTACAATTTTGCCCCAAAGTTATTGATCGCCAGCCGGAAAAGTCAAGGGGTTGTGCTTCTCATAACTTCCCTGACCAAAACACCGCTTCGCGCTCGGTCACCTTTTTGCCCTCTGCTCCTAGACCCATGGCTCTGCAAAAACCTGACATGCCGCCCTTGACAAGAATCCGCCTGGCTCAATGGTGGTTGGCTCAAAATTAACAGGCGAGCCAGATGCCAATATAAATCTACAGGGCAGTAGTAATTTCTTATGTATGTAGCAATAATAGGTTCTCGCACTTTTACAAATTATCAACTGCTTAAAGATAAGTGTTTAAGGGTGCTTTCAAAGTCAAAGAATGTTACAATCATTTCCGGTGGCGCAAAAGGAGCTGATAGTCTTGCGGAACGATTTGCCGCTGAATTTAAACTTCCAATCATAGTTGTTAAGGCAGACTGGCAAACACATGGAAGAAGTGCTGGAATGATCAGGAATAACCAGTTATTATCATTTGCCACTCATGTAATTGCTTTTTGGAACGGTGAATCTAAAGGTACTTCACACATGATCACAAATGCAATCAATCAAAATAAAGAAATCAGGATTATACAATTTTAAACAGGGGAGCCAGAAGCCAATATAAATCCGGAAGGCACCGGTGAATCACATGAAATTTTTCGAAGGCATTAAAAACCTTAACGACCTGCGCAAAGAATACCGCCGACTGGCCTTTTTGTATCATCCTGATAAAGGTGGAGATACGTCCATCATGCAGATAATCAACGAGCAGTACGACCGGCTTTCAAAGAAGCTGATCAGCGGTAATACCGATTTTTCAGAAGCCCGGAAACATTACGAACAGCAGGTTTCCGAAGAAATAAGGGAAATGATCGACCGGATTATATTCCTCAAAGGCGTTGAAATAGAAGTAATCGGAGGTTGGATCTGGATAACAGGGAATACTTTCCCGGTCCGGTCAACGCTCAAAGGGCTGGGCTTCATGTTCAGCCACGCCAAAACAGCCTGGTACTGGCACAAAGGTGAATACTCCAAGAAGTCGGGCAAGCTGCTCTCGATGGACCAAATGCGCGAGATGTTCGGTTCGCAAAGGATCGAAACCAAAAGCGTAACAGCAAATCAATTACATTAATTAACCGGGCGTGCCAGATGCCCAAATAAGCCCGGAAGGCACCGGCAAACATATATGAAAAATTCAGAGTACGGTAGATTCAGATGTATCCATTGCGGCAGCAGGTTTAATCTTGATGACGAAAATCAGGAATTATACGATGAAGGTTGGTTTAACACTGAACCTGATTGCTGCGACGATTGCACAAATGATTGTTATGAGCAAGATTATGAGTGTCATTCAGATGCCGATCCGGGATTGTAATTCAAAGGGGCTGTTTGCCCCTTTTTTTGGTCGATTAAAAAGGCTTCATGTTCGACTGAAATTACAGAGAAAACCTTGTTACACTCAAATTCTCGGGTGAAGTTATTGATCGCCAGCCGGAAAAGTCAAGGGGTTGTGCTTCTCATAACTTCCCTGACCAAAACACCGCTTCGCGCTCGGTCACCTTTTTGGGCTTCCTCTCCTTTGGAGAGGGCTGGGGAGAGGCTTGTCGTTCAAAAACCTGACATGCCGCCCTTGACTAGAATCCGCCTGGCTCAATGTGTATTACCCGTAATTTAATTTTAACCGGCGTGCCAGAAGCCAAAATAAGATCCAAAGGCATGGACAAATTATTATGGGTAAATCAAATATTGCAGAAAAAACAGCACCAGTTGCTGAAGTTGTAGAAGTTAGCCCGGTGGCTCCAACTATGACAGTAGTTCGCGAAGAACAGGTTGAAGAAGCAGCCCGCAAACTAACACTCGAAGAACGCATACAGAAGGTCGAAGACCTGTCGATGCTGATCGAACGGTGGAAGACCCTGAACGATTCCAGACGCAAGTTGCAAACTTTCCAAATTGGGGCCGATTCGCTGAGTTCGGTTGTCGCATTGCGCGATGCAAACGGGAACGAGTTCAAAACTTCAAACTCAGCCGTTGTCACGTCTGTGATTGATGAAATGAAACGCACGTTGGATATCAAAATCCGCGACGTTGAATCACAAATCAACCTGTGATTGAAAGGGGAGGCTTCGCCTCCCTTTTTTTGCTCGAAAACTCGCCATTTTTCCTCCATACTCCCTGCT
>JBBRXN010000066.1:0-31763 GCA_038248385.1 Bacteroidales bacterium | reverse complement strand
GTTAAGGTTGGCTAATGAGAATGACACCCAGATTCAGGTTGGTTTTCAATATTTGCAAACAGCATCGGTGCGTGAAGCATTGGCTTTTTGGCACTCCGGAAAACTTGGAAAACCCATTCATTTTGACCTGAAATATTACCATGGCGATTATTTGCAACAGTCATACCGTGACAAGCGAGTGACTCGTCTCACGCCTGCGCCCGATGGTGGCGCAATGGCTGATTTGGGATCACACGGTATCAGCTTACTGATGGCATTTCTGGGCGAAAACCTGCAAATTACCAGCGCTTTTCAAGCCGGCCGCTTGGCCGATGTTCCTGAAGATTCAGATTTGTTCAGTTCATTGTCGTTGGTTCATCCTGATAATTTTGCTGCTGGTACTTTGTCTGCCAGTCGTATCAGCTCCGGAACCGGCGATCTGGTGTCGCTCGAAATTTATGCCGAAAAGGGAATGTTGAGGTATTCGTCGCAGTCGGCTGATTACTTTGAGTATTATCTGGAAGAAACCGGACAATGGACCAAACAGGTTGTTGGAAGCAATTATCTGCCAATCAGCAGTTTTCCTTCAGCCCACGTTCCTCCGGGTTGGTTGCGTTCAATGATACATGCTCATTATATTTTTACGACTGGCGGTGATCAAAAAGCATTTGTGCCCGATCTTAAACATGGACTGGCCGTTCAGCGTTTAGTTAGAGAAACAGCAGGTTTTCTGACAGGTTACAGAAAATTAATTAGCCGGAAATGAAAACATACCGCACCCATTTGAATAAATGGGATACAAAGGAAGGTAATTGGGGTCGTTTTTTAGTTCCGTTTAG
This sequence comes from Bacteroidales bacterium, assembly GCA_038248385.1. Classification (GTDB taxonomy): domain Bacteria; phylum Bacteroidota; class Bacteroidia; order Bacteroidales; family Prolixibacteraceae; genus Aquipluma. The sequence continues at coordinate 30,945 of JBBRXN010000066.1, read as the reverse complement.
GATCGAAATAGAATGTATGTGAAACGATTTAATGTTGTATTTAAAATTCACTCACCCCACGTCCGCAAGCGGACGTTCCCCCTCTCTTTTTAAAAGAGAGGGGAAAAGCATCGTAGATGCTAAGGGGTGAGTCAAAGTATTCAAACAATTAAAATTGCGATATTTATTCATTCCTAAAACTTATGAAGAAATAACCATCAGCGATATGCTGTAAATCAGCGCATTAAATTTCATTCAGACGGAATTGATATTTCATTTTAAATTGAAGTTACACAAAATAAAACATGGAAAGAAGTAGCGGAATTTTGTTGCATATCAGTTCGCTTCCGGGCGATGATGGCATTGGAAGCATGGGGAAAAATGCTTTTCAGTTTGTAGATTTTCTGGCTAAAACAAAGCAGAAAGTCTGGCAGATTTTACCGCTTGGGCCGGTTGGATATGGTAATTCGCCCTATCAGTGTTATTCTGCTTTTGCAGGAAATCCTATCTTTATTGATATTCAGCAATTGGTAACCGACCGGCTGATTTTAAAAAGCTCGGTGACCGATCAGCATTTCAAGGCTAAAAAAGTTGAATTTGAAAAGGTAGAAGAGTGGAAAACAACCCTATTCCATGAAGCATTTGAAGGTTTCAAAAAGAATTTTGACCGCTACAAAAATGAATATGTAACCTTTATGAGCCATAATTCCTGGTGGCTCGACGATTACGCGTTGTTTCGTTCGCTGAAAACCAAAAATGGAGAAACAGTCTGGAATACCTGGAATAAGAATCTGGTAACGCGCGATAAAAAAGCTATTCAGGAGGCCTTTACTGAATTACATGCTGAAATCGATTTTCACCGTTTTCTTCAATTTGTTTTTTTCAGGCAGTGGTATAAACTGAAGACCTACGCCAATTCGAAAGGTGTAATAATTATCGGCGATATACCGCTATACGTTTCACTGGACAGCGCTGATGTTTGGGCCAATCAGGATATATTTCTACTTGATGAGGATTCAAAACCAACACAGGTTGGTGGAGTTCCGCCAGATTATTTCAGCGAAACCGGTCAGTTATGGGGAAATCCGGTTTTCGACTGGGAACGGGTTGCCGAACGCGATTTCGATTGGTGGCTGGCACGGATTAATTTTAACCTTCGGATGTTCGATCAGGTGCGCGTGGACCATTTCCGCGGTCTGGAATCATTTTGGGCAGTTGCCGCCGAAGCTAAAACGGCGATAGTGGGAGAGTGGCTTCCGGCAAAAGGTCATGAACTGTTCAGAAAACTAAAGGAACAATTCGGTGAGATGAACATTATTGCGGAGGATTTGGGTGTGATCACTCCGGAAGTAGAAAAACTCCGTGACGATTTTGGCTTGCCTGGAATGAAGATATTGCAATTTGCCTTTGGATCTGATCCGAAGAATGAGAATTTACCGCACAACTATGAATCGAATTTTGTGGTTTATACCGGAACCCATGACAATGATACCACGCTAGGTTGGTTTAATTCGATTGAAAAGGCCGAAAGAAAGACGCTCCGGAAGTATTTGAAAGGCAATGGCAAAGAACTGGTTCGCCAAATGATTGAAACTATTTGGGCATCCTCAGCCATGATGGCAATTATACCCATGCAGGATGTTCTTGGGCTTGACACCGAAGCCCGGATGAACACTCCGGGAACAGCTTCGGGAAACTGGACCTGGCGGTTCACATGGCTGCAGATTAGGAATAATCACCCGATATTTTTGAGGGAAATAACGAAGAATTACAATCGGTAGGAAAATTTCCAAATTGTTTCCCCGGTACTTAATTTCTTACCTTGCAAAAAATATCAAATCAATCAAATGCAAAGCAAGAAAGTTGAATGCGAGACGGCATTGAAACTGGCACAGGAAAAGGGATGTGCCGAAACGGATCCCAATATCGAAACGGTGAGTCATAACCGTCTGACCGGCGAAAAAACCATGTTGCAGGTTGCCACTATGCCTTTCACCCTCGGGCAAATAGAGAAAGCAATTGAAGAGATTAAAAAGGAGAATCCCGTTATGTTGATGAGCGAACCGAAGATTATGCCCAATCCTTTTTAGTTTTTTATTTAAATCGTTTTCAGGGGTTTGAAGTCTGCCAAATGTTTATTATTCACTGATTATGCAAGGAATATCAACCTATATATACAAAAGACTTATCCATTTCGTCATTTTCTTTTTTTTGCTTTCAACTGTTGTTTTTTCAGCCGAAATAAACAATATCGGCGTCCCCTATATTCATAACTATACGAAAAAGGAATACAAAGCCGGTACGCAAAACTGGTCAATTTCGCAGGATGAAAAAGGGTTCATGTATTTTGGGAATAACGAAGGATTGTTGGTTTTTGACGGGAGTAGCTGGCAATTGCACCGGATGCCCAATTCATCCATTGTAAGATCAATATATCTGACCAAAAACGGACAGATTTACATCGGTGCTTACAATGACCTTGGAAAAATGGAAGTCGGCACAAACGGAAAAATGGAATTCAGGTCATTAAAAAAATACATTCCGGAAGATTATTTCAATTTTGACGATATCTGGAATATCACCACTTATGAAAATCAAATTGTTTATCAAACGTACAATTGTGCTTTCCTGTTCACAAACGATTCAACAGTTTCAATAATAAAGGCTCCGACACGGTTTCAAAATTCTTTTCAGCTCAATGGGCGGTTGTATTTTAATGATATTGAAAAAGGACTGATGGAATTCTCTGGCCATACCTTAAAAGAGTTGCCCAATTGCGGGATAATCAAAGGTGAAGAGATATGGTCGGTATTGCCCTATAACGATGGTACTGATTTAATGATTTGCACCCTGAATAAGGGTATTTTCATATATCACGGCAATGAATTGAAGGAGTGGTCGGTATCGGTTAACGCTATTTTTAAAGAGAAACAGATTTTCAGCGCTACCCTCATCAATGATAAGCGTTATGCTATTGGCACCATTCAGGATGGTGTAATGATCATCGACGAACGCGGAAACATTTTACAGCATGTAAACCGGCAGAAAGGACTGCAAAATAATACCATTTTAAAAACCTTTGCCGACCGGTCGGGCAATCTTTGGCTCGGTCTCGACAATGGAATAGACTACGTGAATGTCAATTCGCCCATCACTTTTCTTCAGCAATCTGACGGATTTGGAGCGGGATATACTACAATTATTTACAAGGGGAAAATTTATTTTGGAACCAATCAGGGACTGTTCGTAAAAGATTGGGGTAACGATTATCAAAGTAATTCATTCAGGCTGATCCCCGGCACCAACGGACAGGTCTGGTATTTGGGGATTCATGATGACCAACTGCTTTGTGGTCACAACAATGGCACTTATATTATTTCGGGTGAAAAAGCGAAACAGATCAGCAAAATCCCGGGAGCATGGAAGTTTCATGCCCTCAAACGTTTTCCCGGTCATTTGATTTGCGGAACATACAGCGGACTTATTTACTTTAAAAAGGAAAACGGAAGTTGGGTATATTCAGGCAAAATAAATGGGTTTAATGAATCGTTTCGTGTTTTTGAGGAAGATGAAAATGGCGATATCTGGATGAGTCACGGATTTAAAGGTATCTATAAGGTTACCATCGGTAAAACTCTTGACAGTATTCAAACATTCCGTTTTTATACTTCAAAAGATGGCCTACCCACTGATTACAATCTGAATGTATTCAAAATAAAAGGGAAAGTGATTGTTACATCGAATGTTGGTATTTTTGAATACAATCCGAAAAATGACCAGTTTGAGCGTTCGACTTATTTTAATCAGGCACTAAGTCCGCTAAAAGATATTTCATTTTTGAAGGAAGACAAGGATGGAAATATCTGGTATATCGCGTGGAATTTATCAAAAAACTCAACTGGTATTTTCCGAATTCAGGAAGATATGAGCTACAAAGAGGTAAGCGCCCCGTTTACTTTACTTACCGGAAAGTTTATCAGCGGATTCGAATCCATCTATTCCTATTCTGACGATCACATTATTTTTGGCACTGATGAAGGTTTTGCCCACTATTCTCCGAATACCAATTTTAATCAAAACCCGGAATTTTCAACATATATAAACCGGGGCACAGCTTTGTACCTCGACAGTATTTTCTTTTACGGAAACAGTTTCGCCGGAAAAACAAAAAATGGCCCGAATAAATACAGTTTCCCCTTTCGTGACAATACCTTTCGGTTTTCGTACACTACACCAGCGTATGAAAATCAGGACAATATTGAATACAGCTTTAAGCTTTCGGGATCGACCAATAAATGGTCAGAATGGAGCAATACCACATTCACCGAATATGCCAATCTACCTTCAGGCGAATACATTTTTAATGTAAAGGCACGAACCCAGATGGGAATTGAGAGCAAGGTAGATCATCTTGCATTCACCATCAGACCTCCCTGGTACAAAACCGGTTACGCGTATATTGCCTATTTTCTGGTTTTTGTTTTTTTCGTATTTCTGATTTTCCGGATTGTTCTGAAACGCATTGAAATATCAAAACGCAAAGAGCGGTTAAAACACCTGCGTTCGTACCGTCAAAAAGAACAGGAATATATCAGGCAAGCAATGTTTTCTGAAAAGAAAATCATTAGTTTGAAAAATGAAAAACTGAAGATTGAAATGATTCATCGCGACAAGGAACTGGCCAACCAAACAATGGATTTGATCCGGAAAAACAAATTTCTGGTGAAAATTATTGAAGAACTTGAAAAGTTGAAAAATTCGAGTTCCGATGAGTCTTTAAAGGAGAGAATAGCTACATTGATTGCTAAAATCAACAAAGATATCGACCACAAAAAACAATGGGAAGTATTCGAAACCGCGTTTGACGAAGTTCACGAAGACTTTCTAACCAGACTTAAAACTCAATTTCCCAATCTTACACCAAACGAACTCCGCCTTTGTGCTTACCTTAGGATGAATATTTCGACTAAAGAAATAGCTCCGCTGATGAATATTTCGATTCGTGGAGTTGAAATATGCCGCTACCGGGTACGCAAAAAACTTAACATCGACCGCGATCAAAACCTGACAAGCAAAATCATCAATTTGTAATTGATCTTAATTCGGTGTAGTACCGGATATCACTCCATGTTGTATTATATTTTACAGCCATACATTCATATTAATTTGTATATAAGCACTATACGTTTTGCCTGATGTACAAATGAAGTAATGCGTATTTCGTGCTGATGTATTATTGTTGTACTATTCCACTGTATCCTCGTGAAGTAATTGAATAGATTTGTGCCATTAATTATTGATTTCTTATTAATTTATTTAGAATTCTATTCTAAACTTTATTTACTTATGAAAAGAACATTATTAGCTCTTCTGATTTTGATGAGTTCTTTTGCAGTTTACGCACAGGAACTTCAAGTAAAGGGAGTTGTGACATCATCTGATGATGGACAACCGATTCCCGGAGTAAGTGTTGTTGTAAGAGGAACAACGAATGGTAATATTACCAACATAGATGGTAATTATACCTTGAATGTACCTGTTAATGCTACATTGGTATTTTCTTTTGTTGGCATGAAAACACAGGAAATACAAGTGAATACGAGAACCGTCATTAACGTCACATTAGCTCCGGAGCAAACAGATATTGATGAAGTGGTTGTGGTTGGTTACGGAACCCAGAAAAAGAGTCTGGTTACCGGAGCAATCAGTAAAGTAAGCAGCGACGACCTGAAGAAAACTTCTGATATGCGGGTCACCCAGGCTCTTCAGGGGAAAACAGCAGGAGTTGTAATCTCAAGTAATTCAGGACAACCTGGCGATCAGGTTTCGATTCGTATTCGTGGTATCGGAACCAACGGAGATGCCGAACCTTTGTACATTATTGACGGCTTACCAATGAGTGGCGCCGGTACCGACTTCCTTAACTCAAATGATGTTGAATCAATTGAAGTATTGAAGGATGCCGCTTCAAGCGCTATTTACGGTGCACGTGGCGCCAACGGTGTTATCCTTATAACAACCAAGAGCGGTAAAAAAGCTACAAATATGGTTGTTACGTATGACGGTTATTATGGAGTACAAAACCCATGGAGAAAACTTCGAATGTTAGATAGTCAGGAATACATGATGCTGACCAACGAAGCTGCAATTAACGGCGGACAAATCGCAAAATTTTCTGCCGCTGATATCGCAGCAAATACAGTCAATACGGATTGGCAGGACGAAATGTTCAACTACAATGCCCCAAAACAAAACCACTCTGTTGGCTTTAACGGAGGAAGTGACAAGATTAGTTACTCTTCATCGCTCAACTATTTTAAACAAGATGGAATTGTAGCCAAAGGAAAATCTGAATTTGAAAAATTCGGGTATCGTATCAATGCGATTGCAGAATTTGGCTTTATGAAATTTGGCACCAACCTTAACCTCGCTTACATCGACAGTAAGGGAATTGATACCAATAGCCATTTCGGAAATGGTTTGGCACAGGCCGTCAATATGCCTCCGATTGTTCCGGTAAAATATTCGGACGGAACATGGGCTACTCCTGAAGATTTCGGAATTGGCTTACAGGAAATAACCAACCCGATAGCCTTACTCGATCAGGTTAACTCGAAAACCAAAACCAGTAAATTGATTGGTGGACTGTTTGCCGAAATTGACTTTGGCAAAATCAACCCAACATTGAAGGGGCTAAATTTCAAAACAACTTACAGTGGTGAAATGGCGCTGGTAAATAGCCGGAACTATTCTCCGTTTTATTATTTGGATGCCATGCATTTTACTATTACCGACAAGGTTTCTCAGAACATGAACCTCTATTCGAGATGGAACTTCGAAAATGTTTTGACTTACGATAAAACCATCGATTCACACCATTTTACCCTGATGGCCGGAACTACTGCATTTAAAGATATGTACGAAAACATTTCAGGCGAAAAATCGGATGTGATTTTTAACGATTTTGAACATGCTTACATCGACAATGCAACAAATCCTTTAAGCGCCAATGCGGGTGGTGGCTATTCAGAACACACAGTCGCTTCACTTTTTGGCCGGTTAAACTATGATTTATTAGATCGTTACATGTTAACTGCAACAATCAGACGAGATGGTTCTTCGCGCTTCGGTTCTGAAAACAAATACGGATACTTTCCTTCAGTAGCGGGAGGTTGGGTAATTTCCAGAGAGAATTTCATGAGCGGAGCTTCATCGATGGTTGATATGTTGAAATTAAGAGCAAGTTGGGGACAAAACGGAAGTGAAAGCATTGGAAACTTTGGGTACACCTCAATCATTGGAAACCAGAATATTTATTATTTCGGCGATAGTAAAACACAATATAACGGTGTTCAGCCTACCCGAATTGCCAATCCATCGTTAAAATGGGAAACTTCAGAACAAACCAACATCGGACTCGATTTCGCAACATTGGAAAGCAGCCTTAGAGTGACATTGGATTACTATGTTAAAACTACGAAAGACTGGTTAGTAACAGCTCCGGTTCCGATGCTTGTTGGGAACTCTGCTCCAATCATCAATGGTGGATCGGTCAGAAACTCAGGATTCGAGGCAGAAGTAAGTTACAAAAAACAATTTGGCAAAGTCAATTTCAATGCCTCGATCAATGGCGCCTATAACAAAAATGAAGTTTTAGATATTCAGAATTCTGAAAAAAGGTTACAAGGCGGAGATGGCGGATTTGGACAGGCAGGCATTCTGTTTGCTCAGGTAGGAACCTCGATGGGCGTATTTTATGGTGTTAAAACCGATGGAATTTTTCAAACTTCAGAAGAGATTAATAGCTATCTGAACGCTACCGGCGGAAAAATTCAACCCAATGCAAAACCGGGTGACATTAAATTTCTTGATGCTTCCGGCGATGGTAAGATTACTGATGCTGACCGTGTTGAATTAGGCTCTCCCTATCCCGACTTTACAGGCGGGCTAAATCTGAACCTTGAATTCAAAGGTTTTGATATTAACGCGTTTATCTACGCTGCTTTGGGTCAGGAAGTGTACGATGCCACCAGACGTTACGATATGAATGGAACCAATTACCGCTCCGACTGGCTGAACCGTTGGACAGGAGCTGGCACATCAAATTATTACCCACGGGTAACATTTGTTGACGACAACCAGAACATGAAAACGGTGAGCGACTTCTTTATTCATGACGGAAGCTTTGTAAGACTTCGGAATATTACTCTCGGATACACATTGCCAAAGAATATTACCAGTTATATGAAAATAAAAAACTTACGGTTCTATGTTACCGCTGAAAACCTGTTGACTTTAACCAGTTACAAAGGTTATGATCCTGAAATTGGCGGCGGAGTATTTGGAAATGGTATCGACCATGGTATTTATCCTCAAGCCCGCACCGTTTTAGGTGGTGTTAACATTACATTTTAATGAAGCCAATTTTAAAAAATAGAAATATGAAAAAGAAATTAATATATGTGACCTCATTTTTGGCTTTGACTATTGGGAGCATTTCATGTAACCAATCATTTCTTGAACTGGAACCAAAAACCGGCCAGGTTGAAGCCAACTATTATAAAACAGAGGAGCAGGCATTATTGGCTTTAACCGCTGTATATGATGCCTATTCGGTGCAGAACTGGCAATTTGTGCCTGTCATGTCTGATATTTTTTCGGATGATGCTTTTTGCGGTGGTTCAAACGTGAACGACATGAGTCAGTGGCACGAAATGGAAATGTTTAAAATGACACCTGAAAACGGTTCTTCCAGCGATTTATGGAACCGCTGTTATTCAGGAATTTACCGTGCCAATCTGTATTTGCAGAAACAAGCCGACATTGATTGGAAAACCGAAGGCCTTAAAAACAGATTTGAAGCTGAAACGCTGTTTCTGCGTGCTTATTTCAACTGGGATCTGGTTCGTCACTATGGCTATGTTCCTTTGATTAAAGAGGTTCTTCCTAATGTTGAAGATTACAAAAATCTTCCGCAAAATACTCCTGAAGAAGTATTTACCCAAATAGCTGCCGATTTACTTAAAGCTATTCCTGTACTGCCGGTTCAAATTACATCAGCCGAAAAAGGACGCATTTCGAAAGGAGCGGCACAAGCTTTATTGGCTCGTATTTATTTGTATTATCAAGGTTTTGGAAAACCGGTAATCGGTCTTTCGACCTGGAGTGATGGGAAAACGACCATCGACAAAGCTTACGTTCAGGCAGCCCTCGAACAGATCATTGCAAGTAATGCTTATTCTTTGTTGCCAAAATATGCCGATCTGTGGGATTGGGCAAAACAAAACAACAAAGAATCAATACTCGAAATACAGTATTCAGATAAAGCTAAATCAGGCGACTGGGGTGGCTGGAACATCAATGGTAATTTCTCCTCGGTATGGTTAGGTGTGCGTAACCCCGTGGGTGACGGATCGTCACTATTTCCCGGATGGTCGTTTGCGATTCCAACCTGGAGTTTAGCCAATGAATTTGAAAATGGCGACCCGCGAAAAGCTGCAACCCTTTACAATGCAGATGAGAAGCTGACCTCCTATACCAAAGCTTTTATGAATACCGGACTCTTCAACAAAAAATATATGGCCCTCAGCGCATATATTGGTTCAGGTGGCGATCAGGCCCATAATTTTCCCCGGAATTATACCGATATCCGTTATGCCGATGTTTTGTTAATGGCTGCCGAATTATACCTAACAGATAATTCAGCCAAGGCTGCCAACTATTTCAACCAGGTCAGAACCCGTTCATTGGGAACTGCAGCAGCGCTGACAAATATTACACTTGATAATATTTATCATGAAAGACGTGTTGAATTTGGAGGTGAAGGTCTTCGTAAATGGGATCTTCTGAGAAGAGGTCAAACCTATGCCGCCGATAAAATCAATTCGAGTTTTAATGTTCCTTCAGGTATTCCAAACGCAGCTGATTTTGCTGTCAGGACTTATAACCCAAATACATGGGGTATGTTTCCTATTCCTGCAAGTGAAATCAGAAATACAAACAAGGATGTATTAAAACAAATGGTACCAGCTTACAAATAACAAACTACAAACACATGAAAAAGATAAAATACATTCAAAAATTTGCCGGCTTGGCAGCACTCATACTCATTATGTTTGCATGTACTCCGGAGATGGACGACAGCGTTGACATTGGCGCAGCCCCTTCGGAAGATCAGCTTGATTTCACTATTACCAAGGGTACTACCGATTTTAAGTTTGTTTTAAACAACACCTCAACAGTAACCGGGATCGCTTCATGGGATCTGGGCAACGGAAGCAAATCGACCGAAGCGCAGCCCACTGTAAATTACCCGCTTCCTGGAGAATATACAATCACAATGACCCTGATTACCAAAGGCGGTACTGCTACAAAATCAAAAAAGGTAGTTCAGACCAAAACTGACTATTCTATTTTTACTGATCCGAAATTTATATTCTTAAGTGGCGGAATCAATGTGGCTGCCGGTAAAACATGGGTTTTGGATAGTCTTGCAAAGGGACATATCGGTGTTGGACCTGCCGGAACAGTTGGTTTGGAATGGTGGTCGGCTGATCCATTGGCCAAAAAGGCTGTAAAAGTTATGTATGACGATGAAATCAACTTCAAAGTCAGCGGTTTTGTTTCCACTTTAACCAATCATGGTAAAAGCTATGTGAAAGGTTTTGTAAAAACCAGCCCAGGTTACAGCAATCCGATTGAGTTTGATTCTGATTTTGTAGTTGACTTCACTCCATCACCCGGATCATGGTTTATTGAAGAAAAAGGTGGTAAATCATATTTGAAACTTTCGGGTTCAAAACCAATGTTCCCATGTTTTGATGTAGGTGCTGTAAATGGTTCTTACGAAATTCTGAAAATTGAAGAAAACGTACTCGAACTGGTCACTATCGACCGGGTTGAAGGCAATGCCTGGCATTATCAATTGATCCCAAAAGGTTATGTAAAACCAAAAGTAACCTTTGGAGTATCTGTTCTGCCAACTGCAAATGCCAACGAATATGCAGTAAAACTGAGCAATGTGGTAATACCGGCAGGATTGGCAATTACCAATATAAAGGTAAATTTTGGCGACGGAACTGTTAAGGAAACTACCAGCCAGAACGCTACGCTAACAAACACCTATATGCGTAAAGCTCCTTATAACCTCCAGGTAACAGTAACTACTTCAAATGAAACTTTGGTTGCAAGCCAAACAGTTGAAATAGCTGCCAATCACCCGGGCTATGTACCATTTCTTCTGGATATGATGGTCATTTACAACGATTTCAGCGAGGTTTCGATGGCTTCGGTTGCAGGTGAAAATTGTGGTGTAAGCATTGTTGACAACCCGTCAAAAGTTTATCCAAATAAGTCGTCAAAAGTGGCTTTCTACACCAAAACAAATCAGGAATGGGCCAATGCTTTCATGCAGTTAAAACCAGGATACCGGTTTGATCTTCGGTCACAGCACATCTTCAAATTGATGGTTTACGGAAAAGCCGGCGACAAAATTTTACTGAAGCTCGAAAATACCGACCGGGGCGGAAACGCATGGCAAACCGGAACTGCCGATCTGATTTATACCATCAAAAAAACAAATACCTGGGAAGTTGCAGAATACAACTTTGCCGGAGTTAGTGCAGGATGGGACTGGACAGGCGATCAGTTTACTTCGGATATTACAACTAGTCCTAAGTTTAATCAGGATTTTTACAATGTAATCCGAATTATGTGTAATCCGGGAGCAAAAACCGGCACACACGAATTCTATTTCGATGAACTTGCAGGTCCGCATGTGGAAGGATTGAAATCCGCAACACTAAAATAATTGTAAATCAAAACATTGCTTGCCGGATTGTTCCGGCAGGCAATGTTTTTAATTCAGAATAAATGAATTTTCGTCTCGTCAAACATTACTGCTTAGTTCTTTATATTTTCTTATCCTTCCTTTTTACCACTTCCTGCAACCAAACCGAATCTAAAAAAAAAGATATTGAAAGTCGGGTAAATACCTTACTTTCAGAGATGACACTTGATGAGAAAATCGGACAAATGTCTCAGATCGACCCCAGTTCAATGTCAGGTGATCAAATCAACCAAACAGTTCGCGAAGGGAAATACGGTTCCTTCTTAAATGTTTTTGGTGTCGAAAAAATAAATGCACTGCAGAAGATCGCGATGGAAGAGAGCCGTTTAAAAATTCCATTGATTATCGGAAGAGATGTCATTCATGGTTACCGGACCATCTTCCCAATACCGCTCGGTATGGCTGCTACATGGAATCCTGAACTTGTAAAGAAAGCATTCCGGATTTCCTCCGTAGAGGCTTCTTCGCAGGGTATCAAATGGACTTTTGCCCCAATGATTGATATTACCTGGGATCCACGCTGGGGAAGAATTGCAGAAGGTTGCGGCGAAGATCCCTATCTGGCCTCAGCACTCGCCAAAGCAATGGTTGAAGGAATTCAGGGTGAAAAACTGACAGACCCGACGGCTGTTGCAGCCTGTGCCAAACACTTTGTTGGTTATGGATTTTCGGAAGGAGGACGCGATTACAATACCACCTATATTTCGGAGCCAATTCTCCGGAATGTGGTACTCAAACCTTTTAAAGCTGCTAAAGATGCCGGAGCGCTTACTTTTATGTCGGCATTTAATGATTTAAACGGAGTACCCACATCGGGAAACGAATTCACTCTTCGTCAGATTCTGCGCAAAGAGTGGAAATACGATGGCATGGTCGTCAGCGATTGGGGCTCGGTTACTGAGATGATTTCGCATGGCTACTGCGCCGACGAAAAGGAGGCTGCATTAAAAGCAATTACAGCCGGTGTTGATATGGAGATGTCAGGTTCAAGTTACAGCAATCATCTAAAAAGCCTGCTGGATGAAGGCAAGGTAAATCAAACGATGATTGACGAAGCGGTCAAAAATATTTTGCGCCTGAAATTTAAGCTGGGATTGTTTGAGAACCCATATATTGATCCGGAAGCTGAGAAGAAAATGCTTGCTCCTGAGTTTTTAGACCACGCCAGAACAGTAGCCAGACAAAGCGCTGTTTTACTGAAAAATGAGCGGAACGCACTTCCATTATCAACCGAAATTAAATCAGTAGCGGTTATTGGCCCATTGGCCGATGCACCACGCGACCAGATGGGAACCTGGGTTTTCGATGGCAAAGCAGAAAATTCGGTAACTCCGCTTACAGCAATAAAAGAATTACTCGGCGATGCGAAAGTTAATTTTGCAACCGGATTGAAATATAGCCGCGATAAAAGTAAGTCTGGTTTTGCGGAAGCAATTTCAGCAGCAAAAAAATCACAGGCTATTTTGTTCTTTGCAGGTGAAGAGTGGATTCTCTCTGGTGAAGGGCAGAGCCGTGGAGAAATTAATCTTCCCGGAGCGCAGGAAGAGTTGATTGAAGAGTTGGCAAAGACAGGAAAACCGCTGATTGTAGTTGTGATGGCAGGTAGGCCGTTAGCAATTGGCAATGTGGTTCAGAAGTCAAATGCAGTATTTTATGCTTTTCATGGTGGTTCGATGGCAGGTCCTGCATTGGCTGATCTTATTTTTGGCAAAGAGTCACCATCAGGAAAATTACCGGTTACCTTTGTAAAAGGTTCAGGTCAGATCCCATTTTATTATTATCACAACAATACAGGTCGTCCTGCAAATGCTAAAACATGGATTCCAATGGATAGTATCCCCGTTATTAATAGTCAAGCCTCGCTGGGTTACAAATCGTATCATCTCGATTATGGATTTACGCCACTATTTCCTTTTGGATTTGGCTTAAGCTATACTACATTCAAATACAGCAATCTGACTCTTTCAGCAACCGAAATGACCAGTACCGGTAACCTTACTATCAAAGCTTCAGTATTAAATGATGGAAATATGGATGCTGATGAAATCGTTCAGCTTTATATTCGCGACAAGGTTGGTAGCATTACCCGCCCGGTCAAAGAGTTAAAAGGGTTTAAGCGGATTCACCTGAAAAGCCGCGAAACGGTTAAGGTAACTTTCGAACTTCAGGCTTCGGCGCTTGAGTTTTTCAACGGAAAGGAAAATGTAATCGAATCGGGTGAATTTGACGTTTGGATCGGACCAAATTCGGATGAAGGATTGCACAGTAATTTTAGTATTAAATAATACGGAAAAAATGAAAATATTATTGATTATCAATCTGATAGTAAGCTTTTTCGCGATGTCAGCTTGCACCAAAGACAATAAATCGGAACCAACAGGTGTAAAGCCGGGAACAGGCATTGGCACCGGAGATTATGAATTGGTTTGGAGCGACGAATTTAACTACAGTGGACTGCCCGACAGTAAAAAATGGAGTTACGATACCGACGGAAATGCCTCCGGCTGGGGAAATAACGAAGCTCAATACTACACCAATGCTGAACTGAAAAATGCAGAAGTAAAGGACGGATTCCTAAAAATCAACGCCATCAAGGAAAACTTTGAAGGGAAAAAATACACTTCTGCACGACTGGTAACCAGATCAAAAGGTGACTGGTTATACGGCAAAGTCGAAGTCAGAGCCAAATTACCCGATGGAAGAGGAATGTGGCCTGCCATCTGGATGTTGTCAACCGATTGGACTTACGGTGGCTGGCCGGCAAGTGGCGAAATCGATATCATGGAAAATGTGGGTTACGTTCCGTATGTAATTGTTGCCTCTGCACATACCCAATCCTACAACCATGTAATTGCCACACAAAAAAATGCGACTCTCACCATTTCTGATTGTTATACTGAATTTCACAATTACATTTTAGAATGGGAAACTAATGAATATCGGGTTTATGTAGATGATAAATTATATTTTACATTCAATAACGAAGGGAAAGGATTCCCCGTATGGCCATTCGACAAACGCTTTCACCTTTTGCTGAACGTTGCTGTTGGCGGAAATTGGGGAGGAGCCCAAGGTATTGACGATACAATATTCCCACGTACAATGGTAGTAGATTATGTGAGAGTTTACCAGAGAAAATAATAGATTTGAATTCATGTCAATCTTGAAATACCATATCCTTGCACTGTGTCTAATCCTTATTTCAGCCTCAACCTTTTCCCAAACGAAAAGCAAAAAGCGGGGAATTGCCTTCGGATATCATTCGGAAGCCGATATGGCAGCCATTTCGAAAGGAGTTTCGTGGTGGTACAACTGGTATTATCAACCCGAAAGTGGTGTCTCAATGGTTTATCAGAACTACGGAATGGACTTCGTACCGATGGCCTGGAGCGGATCGTTTAACGAAGCCGGATTGCGTGCCTATTATGCCGCCCATCCCGACGCAAAATACCTGCTCGGATTCAATGAACCCAATTTCATGTCGCAGGCCAATATGAAACCTTCGGAAGCTGCCGCTGCCTGGCCAAAGCTCGAAAAAATTGCCAAAGATTACGGGTTGAAAATTGTTGGCCCTGCCGTCAATTATTCGGGCGATGGCGTTACTGAAAACGGGGTTACCTATTCCAATCCCATTGCTTATCTTGATGCCTTCTTTGCCGCCTGTCCCAATTGTCAGGTCGATTACATTGCGGTTCACAATTACATGTGCTATTCGGGTGCATTAACCGATTATGTCAATCAATTCAAAAAATACAATAAACCGATATGGTTGACTGAATTTGCCTGTTGGGATCAGGCGACTATCACGCTCAACATGCAAAAAGGCCTGATCTTGGGCGCGCTTGACTATCTCGAAAGTGAACCGATGGTATTCCGGTATTCCTGGTTCACCGGCAGCAGAACCAACAGTTCTCCATACATTAGTCTGTTTGATTCCCAATCAGGCAAACTGACGGAGTTGGGACAATTGTATGTGAATTACAATCCGGTTCACGATCCGAACATCTACACCCCAATTCCGGCCCGTTTGGAAGCCGAGAGTTATTCGGCCATGTCGGGCATTTCGATTGAAGCAACCAGCGACATCTCCGGAATTGCCAATGTAGGTTGGATTGATGCCGGAGATTGGCTCGAATACAACATCGAAGTGCCCACGACCAGCGATTATACCATTTATTTCAGGATATCGGCCAATGCCGCTACCAATCTGGAATTGCGCGAAAACAATGCAACCTTTCAGACAATTCAAATTCCTTCTTCAGGAGGTTGGCAAAACTGGAATACACTTCAAACAACGGTTCGCCTTTCTTCAGGGAAACATAAATTAAAGCTATATACCAATGCCGGAAAATTTAACCTGAATTGGATTGAAATTACCAAACCGGGTTGGCCAAGTTCGATTTCAGAACCAAGTCCGGCCAACCAACGGTTCTATCCGAATCCGGTCAAGGATAAGCTATTCATTGAAACAGGCAACAGCGCCGGTAAAACTGAAGTTTCGGTTCTTGACCTTTCCGGCAGAATGATCAGTAAAAAAATATTTAGTGCTGAAACTACTCCCATTGAAATCAATTTCAGTAGTTTTAAAAACGGATCATACATCGTACGGATAAAAAATTCAGGAACCATTTTAAACCATTTGATTGTAAAATAAAACCAACTAAAAATGAGAAACATGAACTTCCTTTTCACTTTACTGATTCTGGTTTTTGGCTGTACCAATAACACCAAAAGCGATAACTATCCTGATAAGCCAAATCCTACGGATGAAACAGTTAAAACTCAGGTTGAAGCCTGGGTGACCAGCCCGGTGAGCAGTATTCTTTTTAAACGACAGAATAATAGTCTGAATTTTGCGAATACAGCCAACCAACTTCCAACCATTACTGTTGATACCACCCAAACTTACCAGACCATTGATGGATTTGGAAATTGCCTGACAGGTGGAAGCGCCACTTTACTTAACCGGATGAACAATACATTGAGGACTCAAATACTGAAAGAATTATTCGCCGCTGATGCTACAAATATTGGAATCAGCTATCTGCGAATCAGTATCGGAGCTTCCGATTTGAGCGACCGTGTATTTTCATACAACGATTTACCTACTGGGCAAATCGATGTTGATATGGCAAAATTCAGTATTGAACCTGAAAGAGCAGATTTAATCCCGGTTTTGAAAGAAATTCTTGCCATCAATCCTAATATTAAAATCATGGGATCGCCCTGGTCGGCCCCAAGCTGGATGAAAACAAACAATGCAACAAAGGGTGGCAGTTTAAAACCTGAATACTTTGATGCCTACTCCAAATATTTCGTGAAATATATTCAGGAAATGAAAGCCGAAGGAATTACGATTGATGCCATCACCATGCAAAATGAACCGCTGCATCCGGGGAACAATCCGAGTATGTTAATGTTGGCTCAGGATCAGGCTGATTTTATCAAGAAAAGTCTGGGGCCTGCATTTGCCGCGGCAAACATCAAAACAAAGATTATAGTTTACGATCACAATGCCGACCGCACTGATTACCCTCTCCTTATCCTGAACGATCCGGAAGCAGCCAAATATGTAGATGGATCAGCTTTCCATCTTTATGGCGGATCAATTGATGATTTGAGCAAAGTTCACAACGCTTTTCCTGACAAAAACCTGTATTTTACTGAACAATGGGTAGGCGCTCCGGGAAATCTGAAAGAGGATCTGGCCTGGCATGTCCGCACCCTGATTATCGGCGGAACCCGCAACTGGTGCAAGAATGTACTGGAATGGAACCTTGCATCCGACCCATCCTATAATCCCCACACAACCGGGGGATGCGACCAGTGTTTGGGAACAATTACCATCAATGGCGACGCGGTTACGCGCAACCCGGCCTATTACATTCTTGCACACGCTGCAAAGTTTATTCGGCCCGGTTCGGTCAGGATCGACTCCAACCTGCCTGGCAATCTGCCCAATGTGGCTTTTAAAACTCCGGAAGGCAAAAAGGTTCTGATTGTTCTGAATGATAACAGCACAGGTCAGCAATTCAATATAAAATTTAATGGAAAGACAGTCACAACAAACCTGGACAAAGGAGCAGTTGGAACTTATGTGTGGTAAATTTTTAGTGCCTCCCTTTACCTGCTTTTATTTTTAACCTGACATCCAGCGATGCATCCGAAAACAGATAATCGCGCGTTGAATCGGGAAGAAAATCAAGTACTTCATTCAATTTGTCCAGTTTAATGGCCTTTCGAATTTTCGAAGCGCTGATATAATTGGGCATGTTGTCTTCTCCGGTAACGCTTGTTTTTCGCGTAACCTCAACAACTTCAACGCCAAAATCAGGAAGGATTATTTTCATTGCTATGTTGTAGGCCGCAGTAGTTATACAATGTTTTTCAGTTCCGATGTATCGTTTTTTAATACCCAGAATCGGAACGACATAGTTGGCAAAAGTCCTGACATCCAATTCAGCCTGCTTTTGCATCACATCGCTGATTGCTTCGTTTTTAAGAAAATACGAGGGGAATATTGATCCAGAAACAATGTACATTCCACCACGAACCATCACTACATTTTTCAGATGTGCAATTCCTTTCCTGATCAATTCCCATCTTACTTTAAACGGAAATACTGATAGATCTTCCTCGACCACAAATAGATAAACAACCTCATTTTCGGAAGCTGCTTTTTCGATCAGGAATTTATGCCCGTTGGTGAAAGGATTACAATTGACCACAATAGAAGCAACCGCGGATGTTTTGGCAGGAACAATCAATGTTTTCAGGTAATCCTGATAAGTGAAAATCGACTCGAAACCGAACTCCAGCACGGCAAAAAGTGGCGGTGCAGTGGCAATTTCGGTGTAGCCCAATCCGCGAAACAACACCGAATTCTCGGGGCGTGTAAAAACAAAAGTATGCTTGTATATCTTTAATAGCTTCTCCGTCATATAAGTGACAATCAGCGCAAAAGCCGTGGTGTCGCGAAATTTTTTGGCAACGGCAACATATTTCAAAATACGTCCAAGGTGCGAACCTGTTCCAACCAAATCGCCTTTAAGATTATATACAATCATCGTACATTCAACCTCAGAGGGATCAAACTCCAATCCCAGGTCGAAGAGAAAACTCTTCACCAACTTTAAATCGAATGGATTGTCAAGATCAAGGGTCTCCTGCCGAAAATCGGTATCTTCAAAAGTCATTTGTTCAAATTATTAATTACTGACCAGACAAAAATAGATACTGCAAGCAAATCAGCCGATCCTCCGGGTGAAATATTTTCGTTTTTGCAGTATTCAATAACATTGAAATAATTCGCCTCGTTGAAATTTTCCAACGCATTTTTACACTTTACCTGAAAAGCGGACAATACCTCCGGGCCGCGACGATAAAGAATATTTGTATCGGCATTATTTGAAGCGATGGCCAAAAAGCTTTTGATCATTGCCTTATCATTCAAATCTGAAACTTCGACCAATTGAGGTAATCCAAACTTAAAAACCATTCTGAACCCACTTTCAGCTTCACCGCGTGCTCCGCTGAAACCATGTTTTTGGAAGATTGCCTCACCATGACTTTTTTCTGATAGCGAAGAATTGGTGAGTTCACGTTTTACAAGATCTTTACAAATACTCCTGATAATGCTGCGGAACTCTTCAATTTCGAATGTCTCACTTTTACTAAATAATTTTCCGCAGGCAAACAACGAAAGTCCCATTAAAAAGACAATTCCCTTTTGGGTATTGACATTTCCTGTCGCCTCGTACATAGAAGATTCCATGCGCAATCCGATATTCCTGATAATGGGAAGCGCTTTTGTGGGATCGCTGTCCTGAAAAATAAAACCTGCATGCACCAACTCGCCAAACCAGGGAGAAATGGCCGCTGAAGAATCAATAAAGGTCTCATAATTCATATCGGAATGGCTTCCATTACTGAATTTATCGACCAAGCCGGGCTTTGGAGTAAGCGAAATTTCAGATAGAAGCGCTTTCAATGCCAGGGAAGAGAGTTTTTTAATGATCGAATCTTCCCTTTGCAGGAGGCAGTATTCATCCATTTTCGAAAACATAAACGATCGCAACTGTTCGGGATCATGGGTATTTTCGCGCCGGCATTCGATGGCAGGTTTTTCACCACAGTAAAAACACAACTTCGATTTTCCTGATGAAACCGTATTTCCCTGTTCATCATTCAGATCAACATCAATAAACCGGCCCAGCGGATGGTTCTCCTCAAAATCCTCAAAGAGTTGTTTAATTTCCGGCAAAGTTTTGGTTCCTTCAGAGAACGGGACGATGAAAAAGTCTCCGGCTGTATCGCAGTTTTCAATTGCTTCTTCGGAATGAATATCTATCAGATGAGCTTTTAAATGGTATTTCAGATCGGGCAAACAAAGGCTGAAAAAGGATTTCACAATAGGATTGCTCTTCGGAAAACCGGGAACATTCAGGCTTAAACTCAAACAGGGAAAACCTTTCATCGCAAATTGCCTTTTCAGAAAAGCCCGCTGTTCACGGGCATCCAATATGGATTGGAGTGGTTTGATGGCTTATTTCTCCTTCAACTGATGGATTACGTCGATGATAGTCCCATCGCGGTATTCTACAATTCCCACAATTTTATCGGTGTATTCGAGTGGAGCAGGAATTCCGGTTATTTTATCCACTTCAATTTCAAGATCATGGATTTCTTTGATGTTGAGCCCTGCTCTCCTGAGGTTTTCTTCCAACGCTTTGAATGCCGGATTCACGCAGATTCCGCGTTCAGTAACAAGAACATGGACTGTTTCGCCAGGTGTAACAATGGTATGCACCCGTTTTTTGATAATCGGAATACGGCCACGAAAAGAAGGACAAACCACTACTGTTAATTTTGCGCCGGAAGCAGTATCTGAATGTCCACCAGATGCTCCACGGATATTTCCTTCAGAACCGGTGATTACATTCACATTAAAATCGACATCAATTTCGAGTGCGCCGAGTACCACCACATCAATTTTATTGGTGATACAGCCACAATTGAACGGATTGGCATAAAGAGCTGCCGGAATTTCGATGTGATGGCGATTATTCAGCAGTGAATTACTCACCATTGCATCAAATGACTGCACATCAAAAATGGTCTCGAAAAGTCCTTCATTCAGCATATCAACACAATAGGAAGTAATGCCACCGAGCATAAAACTTCCTTTTAATGCTTTGGCCTTCATCTTTTCGCGGATGAATTTGGCGACCGCAAGTGAAGCGCCTCCGGCTCCAACCTGAAAAGCGAATCCGGGAACAAAAAATCCGGAGTGTTCGATCACATCAGCTGCCAGTTTTGCAATGCGCAGATCCATAGGCGAATTGGTGATACGTGTTGTTCCGGTTGCAATTTTCGAGGCATCACCAATCGAATCGACCAACACCACATGATCGATGAAGTTTTGAGAGATGGAAAGTGGAATACATGGAAAATTAACCAGGTTGTCAGTTACAACGATCACCTGTTTGGCATACCGGGCATCAATCACTGCATAGCCGATCGAACCAAAAGCCGATTTCCCGTGTGAGCCCGTTGCATTTCCTTCGCAATCGGCAGCCGAAGCGGGGATTACCGCCAAATCAATTTGTATTTTACCGGTATGAATACTGCGAACCCTTCCTCCGTGTGAATGAATAACTACGGGAGTATCGAGCACACCCAAGGCAATGGCACGCCCCAATTGGGTTCGTATGCCCGACGAAAAGATGCGGGTAACCGTTCCGTCTTTCAGATAGGGGAGGATCGGATCGTGACATTCGTTCAGCGATGATGAGGCCAGCGTAATATCGCGGATTCCCATGTTATGAAGAATTGTAAGCGTTTGAACCAAAACAATGTCCCCATTTCGCAGATGATGGTGAAACGAAACTGTCATTCCGTTGTGCGGATTGCTACGAATAATTGCCTCTTCAAGCGTTTTGCAAAGTTTGCTCTGGTGAGGCAGGTAGGCTTTGTTCGGAGGTGAAATGGTAGGCTCATCCATCCAACCTTTGCTGAGTTTGGTAAGTGCACCCTCAAAAGGTTCCAATTTCCCGATTCCCTCGATATATTCCGGAATCTCTCTTCCTAAACTATTTAGCATTGTGCTGATATTTTATCGTAATTGTTATAAATTGAAGACTGCCAATTTTTTTTGAGGGCTGCTTGCTTCTTGCTGCCAGTTGCCAGCCGTTAGTAGCTAACTGCCATTTTTATTTCACCTCCACATTAGCGAGCCTTAGCAAATATTCCGCTCTGGCCACAATGGGAGCATCAATCATTTTACCTTCAATGGCAAAAACACCAACGCCAGCCGCACTGTTGGCTCTGAATTCTTTGACGATCCGGTAAGCTTTCCTTATTTCTTCTTCAGTTGGTGTAAATACCTCGTGGATGATATCAATCTGCCGCGGATTAATAACCGCTTTGCCTGTAAAACCGATCCTTTTGATATATTCGGTTTCCATGCGTAAACCGTCTTCATCGTTCACATCCGGGAAAACGGTATCAATCACATCAATATGACTTGCTTTCGCAGCCATCACGATCCGTTTCCTTGCGAAATCAATTCCAGCGCCATCAGGAGTATAAATGATATTCATATCCGCAGTAAGATCCTGTCCTCCAATGGTTATGGCATCAACCCGGCTAAACATACTGGCAATGTTAAATACATTCTGAACGCCCATGGCGGTTTCAATCATCGCATGAAGGGTCATTTTATTGTGCGGAAGGCCATGCCGGTCTTCTATTTTTTCAATAATGGTGAGTAGATTGGCTACCTCTTCGGGCGATTCTGTTTTGGGATAACGGATGGCCGAAGGTTGCAGCGGGACAATTTCTTCCAGGTCGGCCAATCCGAAAGGTGTGCTCAGGTGATTGACCCTTACACAAACTTCTGCATCGTAAAAATTGGTCACTTTGATCATATTTCTGACCAAAGTACGGGCAGCATCTTTTTGGTTAAGGGCAACGGCATCTTCCAGATCAAGCAAAATGCTGTCAGCTCCATATATTCCGCCCTGCTGAATCATTGCCGGATTATTACCCGGAATGTACAGCATTGTTCTGCGATTCCTGAATTTTTTCATCATGCTCATTTCAATGTCCCTTCCTGTTGATCGAGCGACCGTTTGATCGCTGTTTCGAGACGGGCCTTTATCGTTGGTTCCAGCGCGCCTTTGTCTTTGGCAATTAAGTGGATATCAGTCATTTCATACTGATCGAGCATGTCAACAACGATCTGTTTGAAACTGGCGCCGAACTGTTGCATTACTGTGGAGGAGATTTCTATTTTTCTGCCTGAATTATCGGGAAGTGGTTCGATTAGCACAATCACATCACTCGACTCGAAAGTGCCCGATTGTGCTGCTATTTTTGGCTTCATACTGTTTTGAATCAATGTTTGCGCAAAAGTAGGACTTTAATTTATCGGAAGGATGATATATTACACATTATTTCGAGACGGGGAATGCTCCCTGCCCTTTGCTCCCTGCTCCATGCCTTTTTCTCATTGTTTATCCATCATATTAGGGTGATCACACAGGATCACCCCTACACCATGCCCCATGCACATATAATTACTTTTCATGGTTACTCAACTTTGATTCTTTATCTTTGTTTCCATTGCTTAAATCAAATCAATAAATGCTATGATCATCGTTGTTTCACCTGCCAAAACACTTCACAACCAAGCACCTATTCATCTCGAACAACATTTCCAGGCTGATTTTTTGCCTGAAGCTGCAAAAATAATTTCGGTGATGAAAAAGAAAAAACCAGCCCAACTGGCTAAACTGATGGACATTTCTACCAAGCTGGCCGAATTGAATTTTCAACGGTTTCAGGTCTGGGAACTACCTTTTACTCCAGAAAATTCGTGGCAGGCAGTGCTGATGTTCAATGGCGATGTGTATCAGGGATTAAAAGCAGAAACTTTTTCGGCTGCTGAATTCGAAACTGCTCAACAAAAACTCCGCATACTTTCCGGAGTTTATGGATTATTGAAACCACTCGATCTGATTCAGCCTTACCGGCTCGAAATGGGCACTTTAATTGGTATTGCCGGAAAAAAGAACCTCTATGAATTCTGGAAAACGAAGATCACGACAAAACTAAATCTGGAATTGGCTCAAAACAAGCAGGCTATTTTGATAAATCTGGCATCAAACGAATACTTCAGTGCAATCGACGTCAAAAAGCTAAAAGCCCGCATCATTACGCCATCCTTCAAAGAGAGTAAAGATGGTAATTATCAGATGATTTCATTCTTCGCAAAAAAAGCACGTGGGCTGATGAGCCGTTTCATTATCCAGAATAACATCTCCGATCCGGAGGAAATAAAGGCATTTGATCTGGAGGGATATTATTTTAACAACCAACTTTCAAAAGAAAACGATTGGGTCTTTACGCGGTAGATCTTCATCATGAAGGTTAAATCATGGTTTAAAATCACCTCCTCCGTAAGTAAATCACCTGATTTATTTGGGAATGTCTTATCTTTATAGTTTTGTTTGTGTGTTTCGGGGTACATCAAAAACACAACAGAAGGAATAACCACCAAATAAAATTCAGGAAATTGGCACAGGAGTTTATAATAGGATATACAGAACACCGCTCAATAGGCAGCATTTTCGTACCGCTTTTAATTGAAAAAGAGAAGCTGTATTTCGTCGTAAAAAAAACGGTGAAACTTCGCGATGTAAAAAGCGGAGAGGTGGTTTTAAACGAGCAGGAACTGGAATTACTCAAACTCATCGAGAATTACAGCGATGAAATGATTATGAAGAAGTTCACAAAAAAAACGGATCAGTCCGTCTTTTTTCAGAATATGGACAAAGACCTTTTTCAAGACCACATCAGCCCTTATATCGACAAATACATGTACAAATGTTTGTTATTACTGATGAAAGGTAATACACGTATGTTTTTCAAGGAGGCAAAATATGCGAACCTTTATGATGAGGATGAGATTAAAGTAAACCGTACTTTTTCTGATTGCACTTTTTATTTCAACCGAACCGAAACCGGAACAAAATACAACCTGAAGATTTCTCACGAAGGGAACCCGATTGAATTGCTGCATAAAAATTTAAAAATGGTTTCGATCCAACCATGCAGCTTCGTTTACCTCAATCAATTGTATGTTTTTAAACAACTATCAGGGAAAAAACTCATTCCTTTCCTGACCAGGGAAGAACTTTCTATTCCACTTCAGGCAGAAGAAAAATATTACGAAACTTTTGTGCTGAACACAATCAGGGATTTCAAAGTGAAAGCGACCGGTTTTACGATCATCGAAAGCCAGCCACCCCGCAGAACTATACTTTCGCTTGAACAGGACTTGTCGCTTCAACCGGTATTAATTGTAAAATTCAAGTACGACAACAGTCAATATCTGGCCGATGTTATTTCAAGTGTCTTTGTCGGCCTTGAAAAGAATCAGGGAAATTACACATTTAAGAAGTTTGTTCGTGACCGGATCTGGGAAGAAGACCAACTCTCTATCCTCAAAAAACTGGGTCTAAAATATAAAAACGGATACTGGAACTCCAAAGAGGATATACAGAATCCTGAAATTGAAGATCCCTACCGAAGTATTCAATGGTTGAACCGGAACCATTTAGAATTACAAGCGCAGGGATTCGTGGTACAACAGAATAAACCAGGTAAAAAATACTATACCGGAACACAAATTCTTGACGTTCAGATTAAAAGCAATGAAGACTGGTTCGATATTTATGCCATTGTCAAATTTGGCGATCACCAAATTCCGTTTATCAGGCTTCGCAAGCATATTTTAAACAATGTCCGCGAATTTGAACTTCCTTCAGGAGAAATTGCCATTTTGCCACTCGAATGGTTTTCGTCGTACCGCGATATTTTCCCTTTTGCGAAACTCAACGGCGATATAATTAAGATTAAAAAACATCACTTTCAGCTTCTTCAGGACAATGTAAAAGCCATCGACCAAATATATTTTAAAAAGCTGGAACAAATCAATTCAGTTACTGATCAAAAAGCCGAAATACCGGAAGGACTAAAAGCTAAGCTACGAAATTACCAAACTGATGGTTATTCGTGGATGGTACAACTTTACGAAAACCAGCTTGGTGGCTGTTTGGCCGATGATATGGGACTGGGGAAAACCCTGCAAACCCTGACACTCCTGTTAAAATTAAAAAAGAAACCGGCCTTCCAATCGGCTCCTGAAATTTTAATTGATGGAGCACAACAGATTTCGCTTTTTGAACCAAACTCACCTGAAGAAGCAGTTCAGTCGGCATCGCTGATCGTGATGCCCACTTCCCTCATTCACAATTGGGAGAATGAAATTCATAAATTTGCCCCATCGCTTAAAGTGTACAGGCACGTTGGCGCCCTCCGGAACAAATCTGATAAAATGGGATCGGCCATCCGCTATTATGATGTGATACTGACAACCTACGGAACCATGCGGAACGATTACGAAATGCTCAGTTCATTCGAATTCTTTTACCTGATACTTGATGAAAGTCAAACCATCAAAAATGCCACTTCAAAAACGTATAAAAGTATTCTGGAAATCAGGTCAAAGCACAAACTTGTGATTACCGGAACGCCGATTGAAAATTCCTTGTCCGATTTATGGTCTCAGTTCAACTTCCTGAACAGGGGATTACTTGGCAGTCTTCCCTATTTCAAACGCGAATTTATTACCCCGATCGAAAAAAAGGATGACCGGGACCAACAGAAAAAATTACAAAAACTGATTCGCCCGTTTGTTCTGAGAAGAACCAAGGAAGAAGTTGAGAAAGATTTACCTGCACTGACCGAGCAAATCAGGTATTGTGAAATGACCGAGGAACAGCACGAAATTTACGAAACTGAAAAATCAGCCATCCGAAATACCATTCTGAAAAACATTGAAACAAACGGGATCAAAAAATCAGCGCTGGTTGTCCTTCAGGGATTGACAAAACTTCGGCAATTGGCCAATCATCCTTCGCTTGTAACGAAAGAAACCGAAACTGAATCAGGGAAATTCAACGAGATTTACCGCAATTTAAAAAACCTGGTAGCTGAAAAACACAAGGTGCTTATATTTTCGTCGTTTGTCAAACATCTCGAATTGCTTCAAAGTAAAATTGAATCAAAAAACTGGAAATACTCAAAGCTTACCGGGAAAACTATCAACCGTCAGGAGGTTATCCATCAATTTCAGGATGATCCGGATAATCACATATTCCTGATTTCGCTAAAAGCCGGAGGTGTTGGACTGAACCTCACTTCGGCCGACTATGTTTTTATCATTGATCCCTGGTGGAATCCGGCAGCTGAAAATCAGGCCATCAGCCGGGCTCACCGCATCGGGCAGGATAAAAAAGTATTTGTTTACCGCTTTATTACTGAAAATTCTATCGAGGAAAAAATCCAGACCCTAAAATCAAAAAAATCAGCGCTGGCTGAAAAATTCATCAGTTCAAATAATCCGATCAACGCGATTACGGAAGAAGAAATAATGAGTTTGTTCAGTTAAAATTTTCTGATAATTTATAGCAGAAATTATTCAAATCTCAATGGCTCAGGGCCCCTGGGCTGAAAGGTGTAAAATCTTGATTTCGGGACTTCATCAAGTATAAAGCCAATAAAATTTACATCGCTTGGATGATTTGGATAATAGGCGAGTCTTATCTGGATGGTCTTAAAAATAAGGTTTTCGTTCCTCACACGGAGACCGATACCAACTCCGGCATAGTAATTTTGACTAAAGATGGTTTGGTTGGCCGGACCAACGATTCCCATGTCAAGAAAAGTAAAAAAGGCAGACTTAAATTTCAGAACAGACCTCTTTTGAAAAAATACATTTTCAACATTCATAGACAATCGTTGCTTTCCTTTTTCAATTCGGCTTCCAAAACCCCTGATACCTATCTGGTTTCGCAAAAACAGATTTTCAATCTCAAAACGGTTAATCCCAAGTGTATAATTGAATTTTATAAACTGCCTTACCTGCATATTCCAGACATTGAACAAAGGTGAAATAAAATTTATTTTTGCGTCAAACACTCCTTGTTCAGTTCCTGAAGCGCGCCAAAAGGTTCCTAATCCAAGAGAGGTGTATAAATAATACGGTTTTTGTTTCACAAGATTCCCCGTTGATAAAAACAAGTGCGAATACCATCGGTTTCCAAATTCATTGTTGTCGAAGCCAAACACCAGTTCATGTAAATATCCTTTGGGTATATCTTCAGTGATTCCATAGCTGTAAACTTTGTAGTCGCGAATATATGAACGGTGCGAAAAACTTATGCTTCCCAGATAAAAGGTGCTATTGGCAAAATACTGATTGTTGTCAGCATCCGGAATCGGGCGGTTATAGAACGAAGTATAACGAATTCTTCCTGAAATGTTTATCTGAAAACGACTGTCATTTGGATTAATTAACCGTTTTAAGCGGCGACCGTACCAACCGTCCAGAAATATATAATTCACTGAATCTCCGGTAATGTTTTCATTATAATTAATTACATTCGATCTGAAACTTCTCAGTGCAGTGAGACCGCCGGCATAAACAGATTGAGGTCTTAAAAAATCGCGTCCTAGAGAAATGAAAAATTCATCCCGAATATAATTATTTGCATATCCGGCAGCAAAATTTATAAAATCACCATTCACATTATCAATCGCATAATAGGCCTCCAGTCCCAAATGTGGCTTCTTTTCAGTGTGTCCAAAGAGGGTAAGACCAATTTCATGGCCTATACCCAATATGTTTTTATCATAAACTCCAATCTGCCCTTTGCTAATATTCCCAATTGAACCTGAAAGGCCAAAAGAGAAAACATCTTGTGTAAGTATCAGAATATCTACTATTTTTTTATTTCCCACTCTTGGTTTAATTATAAACCGCACATCTTTAAGATAAGGCAAACTACGCAACAAGCGTTCATTATCCATAAGCAGGTCAGGATCTAATTCATTCCCTTCTCTTATCCATAAATTCTTCCTGATAACATTCAAATTGGACTTGGAATGCATTTTATTGGCCATTTTTTCAATCCAGATAGTGGTAGTTTTCGATGTATCGCTGAAATCAGGCCCAAATACATCCAAGGATTTAATTGTAATTGAACCAATGGTTTTTTTCTTGAAGCTACTGTAATATTTATACGATTGCAAATTTTTATTTACTGAATCGCTGGCTGAGCTCATCATATAATCATATAACAATTTGGTAACCCGGTGCCGGTTGGCTTTTACTTGCAGACTATCATAGAATATTTCAGGATCTTTCTTTATTGTATCATTGCGAACGGTATCATTTTTAAGCATATTTATATCCATGCCATTGAGATGCAAGGCTAAAAGCAGTATAAAAATAATCCAAACGATTTTCATATTAATACATATCACAATTTCCAAATTTATTTAATTATTTCATAAGTGCAGCTAAAAAGAAGTTTTCATTAAAGTTTAATTCTGATTATTCAATTCAATTACATTTTTGATTTTTTGAAAGTAAAAATTCATAGCGGCCCGATTTTATTAAATTTGCGCCGGAATGGCTAAGATTAAAGAATTATATCGCAAAAATATTTACGGGGTGATGGGAACCCTCATCTTTCATATCTTATTGGTAACCGGGTTTTGGGTTGCTGAGTTAAACCTGAATGTCAAATTTCAGAAGGAAGAAGCCATCTTGCTTGATTTCTCCATGCCGGAAGAGAAGAAAGAGATACAGCAAGCCGAAATGGAGAAGAAAAGGGAAGAGAACATTGCCTCTGATCAATCAATGAAAAACATTCAGCAAACGGGCAGTAACAGAGCTGTAAATGATGCATCGAAAAACGACAAGTTTTTTGATGATAGTTATAAGCGCGATATCGACGAAGCCAAAAAGATGGTTGCCGATGTAAATAAACAATTATCGAAAAAAGTTCCTGTAACTGAAAAATATGAAATGCCCGAAGCTACCACCGAAGGGCAAGATCCGGATTCAATTAAGAATGTAATTTATTCCGGGAAAAGCAACATCCATTATTTTCTGGAAAACAGATTTCACGTCAGGTTGCCAATTCCGGTTTATCTGGCTAAAAGTGGCGGTGAAATAAAAGTTGACATACAAGTAAACCAATCAGGAAAAGTAATCAGGGCAGAAATAAAGGGAGGCAAAAATACCATTGACCCTATGCTAACTGAATATGCGACTCAGGCAGCTGAACGTACTGTATTTAATGCTGATAGAAAAGCGCCAGCCATTCAGAAAGGCAGTATTACTTACAAATTTATTGCTCAGTAACATTTTATTGATATAAAATACACAATAACTTTAACATCATTTAACAATTATTTTAACAATTTATGGGTTCGATATCATACATTTGTATTACATTTTTTTTCATAAGTTTAGGTTTAGTTAGGTTAGTTAGTTTAAGAGAGAAAAGGTAGGTTGTTGAACCTACCTTTTTGTTTTTTAGAACAATTCAACCAATTTCTTCATTCAACTTCAATGCTGATATCTGTTGCCACTTCTATATCAATTGAGATTAAAATAAAATCACAAAGAATAATTTGCTAATTTCATTTTTTATATTCATTTTTAGGGATCTAAATTGGGAAAGCGAACATAGCCGGATGTATCTTAAGCCATTTAAACGATTTAATTTTTTGCGATGATTGAATACTCAAACATGGATCTTCTTAATGGAATTCTCAGGAATGATACCATTGTATTGCAGTATATATACAAGACTTTTTTTTCCAATATTAATTTCTTCATCAAGAAAAATAACGGGAACGATGATGACGCAAATGATATATTTCAGGAGTCTATAATTATTATATTCCGAAAACTCAAAGCGAATGAGTTGGCATTAGATTGTTCGTTTGATACTTATTTATACTCTATCTGTCGTTTTTTGTGGCTTAAGCAATTGGAGAAACGTAAAATTGAGAAAGAAAACATCAAAGATAACCATGAATTCAACGATGAAATTTACGATGATAGTCTGGAAAAAATAGCTGATTTAAATGAACGATACAAATTATATCAAAAGCATTTTGTAAACCTCGGGAAAGATTGTCAGAAAGTTTTACAATTGTATTTCGACAAAGTTCCTTTAGTAACCATTGCTCAG